>NZ_CP017326.1:600000-1200000 GCF_001761545.1 Weissella soli
CCGGTTGTGGAGTCAATTCTACGTTATCGGACGTTGGCTAAGATTCAATCAACCTACATCGAGGGCTTGTTACGGGTTATCCATGGCTCAGACTCCAAGGTGCATACGCGTTACTTGCAGACATTAACGCAAACGGGGCGTCTCTCATCGGTAGACCCCAACCTACAAAACATCCCCGTGCGGATTGAAGAGGGTCGTCAGATTCGGTCGGCGTTTGTGCCTTCACAACCGGGTTGGAAAATTTTTAGTGCTGACTATTCGCAAATTGAACTGCGCGTCTTGGCACACATCACCGGTGATAAGCATTTGCAAGAAGCCTTCATTCATGATGAAGATATTCACGCGGCAACGGCCCGACGCATCTTTGGTCTGGCACCAGAAGAAACCGTTGATCCAAACATGCGACGGCAGGCGAAGGCCGTGAACTTTGGGATTGTCTATGGGATCTCTGACTTTGGCTTAGCTAAGAACATTGGTACGGATCGTAAAACAGCCAAAGCGATTATCGAAACTTACTTTAATGAATATCCAGGTGTTCGGACATGGTCAGAAGCCGTTATTGCCCAAGCTAAACAAGACGGCTTCGTGGAAACAGTGGCTCATCGACGCCGGTACTTGCCAGACATCAACGCCCGTTCATTCAATTTACGCAGTTTTGCTGAACGTACGGCGATGAATTCACCAATCCAAGGATCCGCGGCTGATATCATCAAAATTGCGATGATTCGCATGCAAACTGCCTTAAAAGAGGCCGGTATGCAGACAAAGATGCTCTTACAGGTGCACGACGAATTAATTTTTGAAGCACCGGCTGAAGAAATGGCCACGCTCCATGAAATGGTGCCACGTATCATGGATTCAGCCATGCAACTAGATGTTCCATTGAAAGTCGAGACGCATGAGGGTTTGACTTGGTATGATGCGAAGTAAACGTATGGTCAGTCCCAGTGATCACACAACAATCAGTGGAATCTGATTTTTCAAAACTAAAACAAAATGTTAAACTAGAAGATGCGGTTTTTGACCGCATCTTTTGTCGCTTAAGGGGTAAAGCTGGTCTACCAATGTTGGTTCGAATCCAACCAAAAGGATTAATTGTGAAAGTGAGGCATGGTAACATGCAATTAGAATTTTTGGGTACAGGTGCTGGTACGCCCGCCCGCTATCGTAACGTGACTGGCATTGCTTTGCGTCTGCTTGAGGAAATCAATGCGGTTTGGCTTTTTGATGTCGGTGAAGGCACACAACACCAAATCTTACGGTCAACGATCAGACCAGGGAAGGTTAATAAGATTTTTATTACGCATTTACATGGTGATCATATCTTTGGCCTACCAGGTTTCTTATCATCGCGGTCATTCCAAGGTGGGGAAGATGCCTTAGATATCTATGGACCTCATGGTATAAAGCAATTTGTTGAGACGAGTCTGCATGTGTCACAGTCCCATTTGACCTATAAATTACGCTTCCATGAATTAGCTGATGAAGGGGGCCTGGTGCTTCAGGATGACGACTTTACGGTGATGGCGTTACCACTTGATCACAAAATTCAGTCCTTCGGTTATCGGGTCATTGAGCGGGATCATCCTGGTGAGTTACAAGTTGCTAAATTACAAGATCTAAACATCCCAGCTGGTCCAGTCTATGGACAATTAAAGGCCGGTAAAGATGTTGTCTTAGATGATGGTCGTGAGATTAGGGCAGCTGACGTTGTCGGTGCACCTAAACCTGGCCGGATCATTACCATTCTTGGCGATACTCGGAAACATGAGAACATTGTCCGTTTGGCAGAAGGTGCCACCGTCCTGGTTCATGAATCAACTTATGGTAAGGGTGAGGGTAAATTGGCCCGTAGCTACTATCACTCAACTAGTCTGCAAGCTGGTCAAGCCGCGCATGATGCGGGCGTTGGCCGTTTATTCTTGACTCATATTTCAGCCCGTTATGCCGGTAAGCAAGCCAATGAACTGGCATACCAAGCACAAGGGATTTTTGAAAACACCCGGGTGGTGAATGATTTTGATGTATTTGAAATTCCGATGGGTGTGCAATCAAATAGTAAGCCAATTAAATTAAAGCCGGATCACGATCAGACGATTGTTAAGTAGCACACATCTTTAATGGAGGATAACTACATGATAAATGCTCGTTATGATTGGCATTTTCCAGAAGTGAAGAATGGCGCGGCCGTTAAAAATCTGATGGAAACCTTTGGTATTCCGGAATTAATCGCCAAAATTTTAGTAAATCGTGGTTATGAGGAGGTTGAACAAGCGCAGGCTTTTTTGCGCCCTGATATTGACCAACTCTATGATCCCTATTTATTGCATGATATGGATGCCGCGATTGAACGCATTCAACAAGCGATTGATCATGGTGAGCGCATTGTGGTCTATGGTGATTATGATGTGGACGGGATTACGGCAACGGCCATTATGACGATGGCCCTTGAAATTTTGGGTGCCGATGTTGATTATTTTGTACCCAATCGATTTACTGATGGTTATGGTCCCAATCTGAGTCAATACCAACGGTTAGCCGCTGATGGCATGAATTTGTTAATTACCGTTGATAATGGGGTGAGTGGACAGGAACCAATTGCCTGGTTGATGGCCAACGGCGTTGATGTGATTGTCACTGACCATCATGAATTACCCGTGACCTTACCTGAAGCCGTGGCCGTGGTGCATCCGCGTCACCCAGCTGGTCATTATCCGTTCGGTGGCCTTTCAGGTGCTGGCGTGGCCTTCAAGGTAGCCTCGGCGTTACTGGAGGTTCCAGCTGATGAATTGCTTGATTTAGCGGCGATTGGGGCCATTGCCGACGTTATGGACATTGTTGATGAGAATCGGACGATTGTGGCCTTGGGACTCGAGAATTTACGGCAAGATGCGCGTCCTGGGTTGGCCGCTTTGTTGGCATCAGCAGGGACTGACCCGGCGAGTCTTGATAGTGCAACGATTGGATTTACCATCGGACCACGTTTGAACGCCCTGGGTCGGATGGGTGATGCATCATTAGGTGTACGTCTATTACTGACTGACGATCCGCTGAAAGCTGGGAAAATAGCGGCCACGGTCGAGCAATTGAACCAAGAACGCCGAGAATTAGTTGATGTGATCACGGCGGCTGCTTTGGAAATGGCCACCGCCTTAGATGATGATCCTGTGTTAGTCGTGGCAGGTACCGACTGGCATGAAGGTGTGTTGGGTATTGTGGCCGCCCGGCTGGTTGAGCAAACTGGTAAACCAGCCATTGTCCTAAATACGGACGCAGGGGTGCTGAAGGGTTCAGCCCGTTCCGTGCCAGCGTTTGATATTTTTAAAGCTTTGGATGGTCACCGTGACCTGATGACGGCCTTTGGGGGTCATGCGAGTGCTGCTGGTATGACTGTCCCAGCTGAGAATCTGCAACCATTGCGCGATGTCTTGCGGGATGAAGCCAATCAGCAGGCGTTAGCGACGGCGGGCTTACCAACCTTGCAAATCGCTGATACGTTGTCTGGCGCAGATTTTAATGCCGATAACTATGCCGCTTTGAAAATTTTAGCGCCCTTTGGTGCCGGCAACCCAGAACCACTCTTTGCGGTGCCACTAACCGGTGTTGAAAATGTTAAAACGATGTCGCAAGATAAGCACTTACGGTTAACAGGAATGACCAAAACCCGTTCTGTCCCAATTGTGGCCTTCGGGCGAGGTGATTTGGCGACCGATCTGACGAGCCATTTTGATGAGTTAACTTTTGTTGGGACAATGAGTGAAAATACGTTTAATGGTCAAACGTCCTACCAGCTGCTGACCAAAGATGTTCAAGCTGTGGGCTCATCGATTTTGGACTGGCGAACGAATAAATTAACCAACCAGTTATTCTCACAACCGGCGCACTATGTGTTCTTTAATCAAAAGATGTATCAGCAGGCGACTGGTTTTATGAAAGCACCTGCACAAGCCGTTTGGTGGGAAGATGCCTTTAATATGACCAGTATCGGTACGCTGGCGATGGTTGATTTACCAGCCGATTTAGCGCAACTACATGAACTACTGGCCTTTGTACCAGCAAAACGGTGGGCCCCAATTTTCTACACCAAACATTCGGCATACCTGCAAAAAACGCCTACCAAAGCGGAATTTGGCTTGGTGTACAAGTTTGCAGTCGCGCATCATGATGTCAATGTCCGAGCCCAATTACAGGACTTAGCGATCTACTTGAAGATTGATCTACAGGTGCTTGTTCTGATTTTACAGGTGTTTAATGAGGCAAAGTTTGTTAAAATAGAAAATGGACTGATGAATTCGCTCCCTAGTCCGGCAAAAGTCGCACTAGAGACGATGCCTAGTTATCAAAAATTCTTGGCAAAACGAGAATTAGAAAAAGATTTAATTTATAGCACAACGGCGCAATTAGATGCATTGCTTTCAAAGCTCGCACAGCCATAGTGTATAGGAGAAAAATAATGACATTAGATTTGCACGATTACGTAGCAACGGTTCCAAACTTCCCCGAAGAAGGGATCATGTTCCGTGACATCACACCTCTTTTGGCAGATGGTGCTGCATATGCTGAAGCAACTCGTCAAATTACAGACTATGCAAAGTCTAAGGGTGTGACAGTGGTAGTTGCCCCAGAATCACGTGGTTTCCTGGTCGGCACACCGGTTGCGCATGAACTTGGATTGGGCTTTGTACCGGCTCGTAAGCCGGGTAAGTTGCCTCGTGAGGTCATCTCAGAGAGCTACACGTTGGAATACGGTCAAGCGACTTTGGAAGTGCATAAGGATGCCATTAAGCCAGGCGATAAGGTCCTCATTACAGATGATCTATTAGCCACTGGTGGGACGATTGCAGCGACGATTAAGCTGGTTGAAGCTCTGGGTGGTGAAGTGGTTGGTTTGTCATTTTTAATCGAATTGACGGACTTGCACGGCCGTGACAAGTTGACTGGTTACGACATCCAAGCATTGATGGAATATGGTGGCGAGTAATTCTTGCAATCTTCATCATTTCGTTAGATAATTAACACATAATATTGAACCGATGAAAAAGCTAACTTAGGTTAACGTATCATAGCGAGCAGGGGATGGTGTAAGCCTGTATACGCATCTTAAGGGGACACTTTTGAGGTCGCTGAACAAGCGCGCTGGCCACGTTACGGCATACAAGGCGGGAAACTGCCTTAGCCAAAAACAAGGTGGTACCGCGCAAAAGCGCCCTTGACGATTTGATCGTTAGGGGTGCTTTTCTTTGTATCGCGAGGCGTTCGGTTATAAAAAGAGAGGAATTTAACATGGCAAAGCAAACTTACCAAAAGCCAAAGGGCACAGCCGATTTACTCCCTGGTGAATCGCAAAAATGGCACTACGTAGAAGAGACGGCCCGTATCTTATTTGCCGATTACCAATACAATGAAGTCCGGACACCCATCTTTGAAAACTTTGAGGTGTTTTCACGAACATCAGGAGATACTTCAGATGTCGTCACAAAAGAAATGTACGACTTCCATGATAAAGGGGATCGTCACATTGCTTTACGTCCTGAAGGCACGGCCGGGGTTGTCCGGGCATTTGTTGAAAATAAACTATTTGGTCCAGAGAATGCCAAGCCATACAAGATGTTTTACATTGGACCAATGTTTCGCTATGAACGTCCGCAAGCCGGCCGGATGCGTCAATTCCACCAAATTGGTGTGGAAGCATTAGGCTCAGATTCACCAGCTGTCGATGCAGAGACCATCGCGATGGTTGTTGATTTCTTTCAGACGCTAGGCATTAGTAATCTAAAAGTGACGGTTAACTCGTTGGGTGATCAAGAATCACGGCAAAACTACCGCCAAGCGTTGATTGACTTTTTGCGGCCGCACTTTGATGAATTGTCACATGATTCACAAGTGCGTTTGGAGCAAAATCCATTACGGGTGCTGGATTCAAAGGATGACAAGGATCAAGAAATTGTGGCTGGCGCACCGTCAATTTTGGACTACCTGACAGAACCAGCTCAAGCACATTGGGATAAGGTGAAAACTTTCCTAGATGCTTTGGGGATTGAGTATGAAGTGGATGCCACCACTGTTCGGGGCTTAGATTACTACAATCACACCATTTTTGAAGTGATGACCCAATCACCCGCTTTGGGTAAGGGCTGGACGACGATTGCTGGTGGTGGTCGCTATAATGGGTTGGTTGCAGAATTGGGCGGTCCAGAAATGGCTGGTGTTGGCTTTGGGATTGGCCTGGAGCGTTTGATGTTGCTACTTGAAGATAGTCAAGCAGCTCTACCAACAGCCCTACCAGTCGATGTATATGTGGCTAATCAAGGTGCGGGCACAGATGTAGTAGCCTTGCAATTGGTTCAAGCAATCCGTGCATTTGGTTATTCAGCTGATCGTGATTACTTAGATCGTAAGTTGAAGGCGCAATTTAAGTCAGCTGATCGTGAAAATGCCCGCTATATTGTGACAATCGGTGAGCGTGAGTTAGCCTCACAAAGTGCTAACTTGAAGAATTTGACTACTGGTAAAGAAATTTCGGTTAAATTAACCGAATTGTACACCAACTTACCTGAATATATTGAAGAAGAAAATATAGAAGAGGAAGCAAAATAATGAAGCGTACAAACTATGCTGGCTTGATTGACGAGTCATATCTGGAACAAACTGTGACATTGCAAGGCTGGGTCCAAAAGCGTCGTGACCTGGGAGGATTGATTTTCGTTGATTTACGCGACCGTGAAGGCATCGTGCAATTAGCCTTTTCAGCAGAATTTGGTCAAGATGCTTTGGCCGTGGCTGAAAAAATGCGGACCGAATATGTGATCGAAATCGAAGGTGTGGTTAAGTCACGAGCAGCCGGTGCCGTGAACGATCACCTCAAGTCTGGTAAGATTGAAGTTCAAGTAAAAAGTGCCCAAATCTTGTCTGAGGCGAAGACAACCCCGTTTTATATTGAAGATGGCATCAATGTTTCCGATGAATTACGATTGAAGTATCGTTATTTGGATTTGCGCCGTCCTGAAATGCAAAAGAATCTACGCATTCGTTCGAAGATTACGGCTGCGACCCACGAGTTTTTGGATAACAATGGCTTCATTGACATTGAGACACCTTACCTAGCCAAGTCAACACCAGAAGGCGCCCGGGACTACTTAGTGCCATCACGTGTCTATCCTGGTGCATTCTATGCGTTGCCACAATCACCACAATTGTTTAAGCAATTGTTGATGGGAGCTGGCTTTGATCGTTACTACCAAGTGGCTCGCGCGTTCCGTGATGAGGACTTGCGTGGGGATCGTCAACCTGAATTCACGCAATTAGACGTTGAAATGTCATTCATGAGTCAAGCTGAAATCATGGATCTAGTAAATCATTGGGTCGCTGCGATCATGAAGAAGACAGTGGATTTCGATTTGAATATCGCTGAAATCCCAACTTTGGAATGGGCTGACGCGATGGCTCGTTTTGGAACAGATAAGCCAGATTTGCGTTTTGGGATGGAATTGCAAGACTTAACCGCGTTGATGGCTGATTCAGAATTTGGTGTGTTCGCAAATGCGGTTCAAAATGGCGGTCAGGTTAAAGCCATTGTTGTGCCTGGGGCAGCTAGCCACTTTTCTCGTAAGGATATCGACAAGATGGCGCAATACATCGAACGATTTGGTGCGAAGGGCTTGGCTTGGTTGAAGATTACTGATGAAGGTATCACCGGGCCAATCGCTAAGTTCTTGACGACCAAAGCCGCAGACTTATTAGCCCAAACTGGAGCCCAAACTGGTGATTTGCTGTTATTTGCTGCTGATCAAGCATCCGTTGTCGCACAAACTTTGGATGCCTTACGTCGGATGACTGCAAAGGAAATGAAACTCATTGATGAATCAAAATGGGCCTTTGCTTGGATTACCAACTGGCCATTATTTGAGTACCAACCGGAAGAAGACCGTTGGATTTCAGCACACCATCCATTCACAATGCCAAATGAAGCAGATTTGCCATTGATGGCCACAACTGAGGGTGCGCATAAAGCCCATGCCCAGTCATACGATTTGGTGTTAAATGGTTATGAGTTAGGGTCAGGTTCAATCCGTATTCATCGGATGGAAATTCAAGAACAAATGTTGTCAGCACTTGGTTTCACGAAGCAAGCTGCTCAAGATGCATTTGGCTTCTTGCTTGAAGGCATGGAATTTGGCTTCCCACCAATGGGCGGTATCGCACTTGGCTTAGACCGTTTGGCAATGCTCCTGGCTGGTCGCGATAACATTCGTGAAGTGATTGCTTTCCCTAAGAATTCAAAGGGTACTGAACCAATGACAGAAGCCCCCACGACAGTAGCTAAGGCTCAATTGGCGGAGTTGAATTTGATTGCACCAGCTTATTCTGATATCGATGCACCAAACATGGCGGAAGAATAACCGACGATGCATAATATATGTTAAAATGTACTAATTTTAGTACCAAAAACGAGGGTTATCTCGTTTTTGAATGCCACCATCTCGGTGATGGTATTCAAAAGAGACATAATCAGGCCGCACATAAAAGGAGTTGCGCATGGGACGCATTGAAGATTATTTTAGACAGCATGAGTATACAGGACGACTAAGCGCCGCGATGTTTTACGCGCTCGCTTCAGCGATTGCCTTGAATTTCTTTTGGACGCCTGGTCACATTTATTCATCTGGGTTCACGGGATTGTCACAATTAGTGAGCACCATATTTGAACGCACGCTTGGCATTACTGTTCCAGTTTACATATTGCTTTTGGTATTGAATGCGCCGCTGCTATGGTTGGCTTATCGAAAGATTGGCGCAAGGTTTACTTTATTTACAGCTATCTCATTGGTATTTGCTTCGATTGCGATGCGATTAATTGCTGGGCCTGCCACGCCTTGGGTAGCCGATCCTTTAATGGATGCCATCTTTGGTGGTGCGATTAACGGGTTTGGGACAGGCTTTGCCCTCCGTAATGGCATCTCAACAGGGGGTCTAGATATTATCGGTATCGTTTTGCGACGGACGACTGGTATCAAAATGGGTGCAGCCAATCTTACCTTTAACTTCTTTATTCTGATTAGTTCTGGGGTCATGTTTGGTCCTGAATATGCGCTATATACGGCCATTGGGGTCGTGGTGAACGCCCGCATCATTGATTTAGTCTATACACGTCAGCAAAAGATGCAATTGATGATTATCACCGAAAAACCCCAAGAAGTGGTCCACTCCATTCAGCAGCAATTGCGACGGGGGATTACCATCATTCATCATGCTGAGGGGGCCTATAATCACCACCCTAAAGAGATCTTATTTACCGTGATTTCCTTGTATGAGGAGGGGGATGTCTACAACGCCATTCACCAAGCGGATCCTGGTGCCTGGGCTTCAATGTGGAAGATTGAACGAACGTTTGGACGGTTTTACGAGCCGCGTTTATAAGTTGATGATATTAGTTTGGTCACTATGCGTAGTGGCCATTTTATTTATCTTATTTTTAAAATATACATTTGGGGATGACTGCGTGATTTTTACCGTGACGTGATATGATGGATGTATCGAAAAGAAATTGAGGTAACATCATGTCACAACGAGTATACTTAGCCGGACCATTTTTCTCAGATGCCCAGATTGAGCGTTTGGATAAGGTTAACGCATTACTAACTGCTAATGAAACTATCGGTTATATCTACGAACCCCGGGCACATCAAAATGATGAAATTGTTTCAAAATATCCATCGATGCATGAAGCGATGCAATCAAAGGAGTGGCAAGTTGCCACTTATCGTGCCGATGTGCAAGCCATGCATCAAGCAGATGTGATTGTGGCAGTCTTTGACTTCGATGTTGAAGGGGGCAATGTGCGTCCTGATGAAGGTACGATTTGGGAAATGGGTTATGCCATCGCGATTGGTAAGCCCGTCGTGATTGTCGAATTCTCGCAAAATGATGAGCCAATGAATCTGATGTTGGCAGGTTCATACACGGCCTACTTCTGGGGCACTGAAGATATTAAAAAGCTAGTGAACTACAATTTCATCGACTTGCCATATCACGGCACTGAGAAGGAAGTTTTCTAAGTGCAAGATTGCAGATACGAAGAGGCGCTCATTGGGCGTCTTTTTTATTTTGCCTAATCTTTAGCAAATTAAGACACGCGCTTTAAATTTTTATGAGATATCATCAAATTTTTTGTTGGTATGGCTGGGTGTCGGCCAATTATTCGGACCAATTACTCAAAGTTAGTCGTTGCAATAAATTTAATGATTTATTGAATTTAATAATTGCCAGCTATCTGTTGTCGTCAATTAGTGATACATTAGTGGTGTAACTGAGCCAAAGTGCTCTAGAACTTTGTTGAAACTGAGAAGAGTGACACGCGTCATGACGCACATCTGACACTAACTTTTACTCAATGCTTAAGGGGGCAGCACGATGCTTAATTTATATTTAATTCGTCACGGACAAACTTATTATAATCGGTATAACAAATTGCAAGGGTGGAGTAATGCGCCCCTCACAGACCAAGGTCGTGCTGACGCAGTCTCGGTTGGTAAGCGTCTGGCTGATATTGAGTTTAAAGCGGCCTATAGTTCTGACACCACGCGTGCCATTGATACAGCTAATATGTTACTGGCACAGAATGCATATGCGGTACCGGCATTAATCTCTGATTGGCATTTCCGTGAAGAATTCTATGGGTCTTATGAGGGATCAAATATGGATAAAGCCTGGCTAGATGCTGGTGCCCCAGTCGGCTTAACAACTTATGCTGAGATAGTTGATCAATATGGTGTCGATAAGACAAAAGATCTCCTGAAAGCAGCGGATCCGTGGCATGATGCAGAAGATAGTACCGCGTACTGGCAGCGCGTTGATGCAGGGTTTGCCATGATTTTGGCAAACCCTGCCTTACAAGATGGCGACAATGTCTTGGTCATCAGTCACGGCAATACCCTAATTTCTTTGGCTGAGCGCTATGGTGCCGGAAAAATTCAAATTCACGAGCGGCCAGCCAATGGTAGTGTCACGCAGATTGCGTTGACGACTGACAGTTTACATATCATTAAATATAACGATCAAGTTGTTGAATAATAAATAAACAGCCAACCTTTTGACGGGTTGGCTGTTTGTTTAAAGTTAAATTTATTTACCGGGTGTGACAATAATGCGATCATTATCGGGTTGCAAATTTCGGTTATTGCGTGGATAGATATCATGGAAACGCGCAAGCTGTGCCTCGCTCAAGGTCATTGTCTTAGGTAAGATATACCACTCAACATTTTCTGAGAGGGGTGGGGTCGTTAAGGATCCCAGATAGTGATAGTAGTTTAAATCATCAGGTAGTAGGGCCGTTAAATCAAAACTAAACCGATTTTCCTGTTCGATGTTTGTGAGAAGTTTTTCAAATTCGTCGTTTTTAGGTCCAACTTCAAAGAAAATGGCCATTACCGCAAAACTGCCGACGCGGCGCCGGTGAACAATGTGCAGTTCACCAGCGTGTTGGACACCATCAATGGTGTGTTCAGCGGGTGCGTGAAAGTGGACTTGTTGCGCTTCAAATAGGCGATGGTTAATCAGTGCGGCACCACTGATTGAAGCCTGAATGCTCATGCCAGTATCAACGACGTTCCAAGCAACGCCACTATATACTGGTGAAATCACTCCAAGGGTGTCATCCTGAATGATGTTTGACGTTTCAACGGCAATCGGTGATTGGCGGATACGTGATTCAAACGGCCAGGTTTCTTGAAGATTAAAGTCAAAATGCTCTGTCATGACAGCCTCCTTATGCTTGAAATTAAGTATATCAATGCTGTAAATAAATGCATAGCAACGAATTTTCAAAATTTTTTAATTAGTTCATTAATGTAAACGTTTTCATTGAATGTGAATTTTGTTACAATGAAGGTAATAATTGATCGAGGTGGTAGAATCATGACTGAAAGAACATTAGCATTAGTGAAGCCCGATGGCGTTTCTCAGAAAAAAATTGGCGAGGTTCTGCGACGTATTGAACGAAAAGGGTATGATATCGTTGCCTTGAAGATGGTGCAAGCAGACGAAACTTTATTACGTGAACATTATGCCGAGTTAGCAACACGTCCATTTTTCCCAAGTTTGATTAGCTATATGACTGAAAATCCAGTAGTGGCGATGGTGGTCGAAGGTGAAAATGTTATTAAAGGATGGCGTACGCTGATGGGTATCACGAATCCAACTGAGGCTGCCCCAGGTACGATTCGCGGTGATTTTGGACGTGAATGGTCAGGTGAGGCGGTCCGTAATTTGGTCCATGGATCTGATTCCAGCGAGAATGCTGCCCGTGAAATTAACATTTGGTTCCCAGAATTATCAAAGTAAAGCAGCACAAATAGGCCCGCATGGTAAATATTTACCATGCGGGCTTATTCTATGGCATTATAGTTCAACGTTATGGTAAACGTTTTGAACATCTTCGTCGTCTTCTAGCACATCGATTAACTTTTCGAAATTTTCAAGATCCTCACCTTCAAGCGTGATTTCGCTTTGAGGAATCATTTCAATTGCGGTTTGGTTAAATTCTTCCACCCCTGAATCACGCAAAGCTTGAATAGCTTGGTGGAGGGCAGTCGGCTCAGTTGTGACAACGATGTGATCACCTTGTTGTTCAACATCGCGCACATCAACGTCAGCTTCCAACAATGTTTCCATAACGGCATCTGCATCAGATCCCTCGAAAACAATTTCACCAGTTTCGTCAAACAAGTAGCTCACTGAACCTGAGTTACCAAAATTACCACCGTTCTTAGTGAACGCCATCCGTACATTAGCCGCAGTTCGGTTAACGTTTGAAGTCAAAGTATCAACAATGATTAGTGAACCCGCAGGACCAAAGCCTTCATAACGGCCGTCAGTATAAGCCTCGTCTTTTGCGCCCTTAGCCTTATCCAAGGCACGTTCGATGATGTGCTTTGGGACTTGTGCTTGCTTAGCACGATCAATTGTGAACTTCAAAGTCGCATTGGCCTCAGGGTCCGCTGATCCGCCACGTTGTGCAGCAACGTAGATTTCTACACCGAACTTACTATATACCTTTGCATTGGCGCCATCCTTGGCAGCCTTCTTCATCTTAATGTTTTCCCATTTACGACCCATGTCATTAAACCTCGTCAAAAAAATAGATATCGATTAATTATACAGGAATTTGTGACGTTTTTGTAGGGGAATGTTGTAAGTTGACGGTATTAAATCACTAGTTCATAATTGTGGGTAAGATCACAGGAAGCAAAAATGGAGGCAAAACATGAATTCTTTTAAATATACTAACCCAACCGATATTCGATTTGGCGTTGATTTGTTGGACGAACAACTACATGATGCAGTGGCGCAGTATGGTCAAAACGTTTTATTGGCCTATGGTGGCGGGTCAATTAAGAAGTCTGGCTTATACGATCGGGTGATTAAGGCCTTAGCTGGTTTAAATGTCGTTGAGTTGTCAGGCATTGAACCAAATCCAAAAATCGCGTCTGTTCGTGAAGGTCAAAAATTAGTCAAGGAAAACAAGATTGACGTTATTTTGGCTGTTGGGGGTGGGTCAGTGATTGATGCCAGCAAGGTCATCGGTTCCGCTGCGTTCTATGAGGGTGACCCGTGGGATTTGGTCATTAAGCCAAGTATTCGTCAGACCATTGCACAATTGCCTTTGGTCGATATTTTGACATTGGCAGCCACAGGGACTGAAAATAATTTTGGGTCGGTGATTTCAAATCCAGAAACGCATCAAAAGTTAGGCACCTATGGCCCAAATCGGCCCGCCGTTTCATTCTTGGATCCCTCATTGACAACCTCCGTTTCAAAGTGGCAAACGGCAGCTGGCTCAATCGATATCTTCTCTCATTTGACAGAGCAATATTTTGACCGGTCAAACAATACGATCAATGAAGGGTTAATAGAAGGAATTTATCGGACAGTCATTAAGTTCGGGCCAATTGCCGTTGCAAAACCAGAAGACTTAGAGGCACGTGCTCAGTTAATGTGGGCTTCTACCGTTGCTTTGAATGGCTTGGTCGGCTTAGGTAATCAGAATGGCTGGACCGTTCACCCCATTGAGCATGAATTATCAGCCTACTATGATATTACCCATGGTGTTGGCTTGGGTATTCTGACGCCACGCTGGTTGAAAAAAGTTTACGCAGATCCATCAACGCATGACAAATTTGTCAAGTTTGCCAAGCATGTCTGGGGCTTAAACGGGGCTGATGACGAGATTGCCCAACAAGCGATTCAGGCAACTTATGACTGGGTAAAGTCATTGGATGTGCCGACGACTTTGCCAGGGGTTGAAATCACTGATGATGTTAATTTTGACGAGATGGCAGCATCAGCAGTGAAGGTTGGTTCATTAGAACAGCATGGTTATGTACCATTGAATCAGGCAGATGTCCGTGCATTATTGGTTGCATCAATGACGACAGAAGGTTTTGAGAATTAATCGAAAGCAATACCCAAACACATTACGGTGTGTACCCCGAAAGTTAGCGTAACTTGCGGGGTTTTTCTTTGTTTTTGCCAGTATATACAGTGAAAAAAATGCAGCCAGATACATCGGTGTGATTAGCGATTTTTCCTTGACCTTTACTGAATCGATACAATTCAAAATAATGTAAATGAATTCTATACAAATTTATGTGAGAAGCCGTTACAAATCATGCGTATATTTAAGTATGTAATCAGGACACGCCTTTTCGTCTACTACTACTACTAACCAAGCGTACCTGATTACAAAACTACCTAAAATTGATTTTAGGTAGTTATTACAGTTTTTGACACATAGAATAGAGGTATATGGAATATGTCAAATCGTTATGCAATCAAAACAACTGCGGCTTTGGTGGCCGGTGCCGTCTTGATTTCAGCTGCAACTCCAGCTGTCGCTGTACATGCCGCTTCTGGAAGCAAGGTTTTGGCCGTTGGTTCAACAGCCTTGCAACCACTTGCGCAACAAGCTGCTGAAATGTATCAAGAAGCTCATCCAAAAACAACCGTTACTATCCAAGGTGGTGGTTCAGGTACCGGATTGAGTCAAGTTGGTAAGGCTGGAGTAACGATTGGTAATTCAGATATCTTTGCTGAGCAAAAAGATGGTGTGGATGCTTCTAAGTTGAAGGATCATAAAGTTGCCGTTGTTGGAATCACACCTGTTGTGAACAAGGATGTCAACGTTAAGAATTTGACTACCAAGCAAATCCAAAATATCTTCTCAGGTAAGGTAACGAACTGGAAGGAAGTTGGTGGCCAAGACGAAAAGATCGTTTTGATCAACCGTGCCGAAGGTTCAGGAACACGTGCTACTTTCGAACAATCAATCATGGGTAACGCTAAGACAGCTACTGCTCAAGAGCAAGATGACAACGGTGCTGTTCAAAAGATTGTTGGTCAAACTAAGGGCGCAATCTCATACTTGGCTTTCAGCTACACTAAGGGTACTGCAGCTGAGAACTTGAAGACTGTTAAGATTGACAATGTTGCACCTAAGTACAAGAACGTTAAGAATAACAAGTGGAAGATCTGGGCTTACGAGCACATGTACACTGCTTCAAACGTTAACTCAGCAACGAAGAAGTTCATCAAGTTCATGTCTTCTAAGGCCGTTAAGACAAAGGTTGTTAAGAAGTTGGGCTACTACCCAGTTTCTAAGATGACTGTTAAGAAGGACGCTGATGGTAAGGTTACTACCATCAAGTAAACATTAAATATAAACGCATGTGGCAAGAGCTGGGTAAGTGATTAGTTAGTTGTTGTTGCTGCGACTAAGGCCGTATTTACGGCCTTTTTTAGTATGTAAGTTAACAGACACCTGCAACATTAAAATTAGATTAAATAAAAGGATTGACAGGGATGTTTTGTGAGAGTATTCTAATTATTGTTAATAAAGAGAAGAGGAGCATCAGGCGATGACAAAAGAAGATCTACAAATGAATCAATTGATGGCTACTATCTCAATTATTATTGCGATTATTATTATTGCGCAGTAAATAATTGGGCTTTTCGAATGACCAATTATCACTGCTTACTAGCAAATGATAATTGGTCGCACCAATTTAAGTGTCTTATTAGGCAGCGACCGGTTTACGAAACCAGTCGCTGTTTTTTATTTGGTTTGAAAAGCAAGCGTAGTCAATTCGGTCAGTTAGAAGATGGATCAATAGGAGTATAGGATATGAATAAGGTAGTACGTAATACAATGATGGTTTCAGCAACAGTTTTGGCAGGAGTGACCTTATTGCAAGGGCAAACAGCCGCTGCAACGAAGATGGGAAAGGCCTTGAATTGGACACTGACGGGAGATTTGAGCACCACTGATCCTTCAAATGTACCGGATATCCCTTCACAAGACGCGGTACAAAATACGGGTGAAGGACTTTATCGTGTCGATAAGAACGGCAAATTGCAATTAGCAGCCGCCAAATCAGTTGAGGTTTCAAAAGATGGACTGACATGGTCATTCAAGTTACGGGATAATTTGCGATGGTCCGATGGCTCAAAATTGACGGCGCAGGATTTCGTTTACTCATGGCAACGCACCAACGATCCCAAGACTGCCGCGATTGGTGCCATGTTCTTTAGCGGGGTGAAGAATGCAGATGCTATTCAATCCGGTAAGGAAAAAGATGTCACCAAATTAGGCGTCACTGCAGCTGATGATCACACTTTAGTTGTGACATTGGAGCGTCCCTTACCACAATTCAAGTCGGAACTTGCGATGATGTATTTCTATCCTGAGAAGCAAAGTTTCGTGGAGAAGGCAGGCAAGAAGTTTGGTACGTCAGCACAAAATTCTCTGGCAAGTGGGCCCTATCTATTGAAGAATTGGAATGGTTCAAGTAAGACCTATACATACGTTAAGAACAAGTACTACTGGGATGCTGACAAGGTGCGGACCCCTAAGGTCACCGTCACCACGACGGCAGATGCGACGACGAGTTTTAATTTGTATAAGGCCGGCAAGTCAGACTTTGCACTCTTGAATGCGACGCAAGCTAAAAATTCAACGAAGAATTCAGGCTATAAGGTGGTCAATACCTCGGCGACCACGTACATGACCATGAACGAGCAGAACACCGTTCTAAATAATCTAAAAGTGCGTCAGGCTTTGTCATATGCCGTTAATCGTAAAAAACTTGCCAATAATGTCTTGACTGGTGCAGCGACGGTGGCAAAAACATTTGTGGCACAAGGGTTAGCAAACAACCCAACTACAGGAACCGACTTTACCAAGGATGCGACGACCAAGTATGTGTCGTATAACAAAGCAGCTGCCAAGAAAGCTTGGGCTGCTGGGTTGAAGGAACTTAATAAGAAGTCTGTGAATTTGACATTGGTCACAGCTGACACAGATTCTGCTAAGCAAGCGGCCCAATATTTGCAAGCGCAATTAGAAGCACATTTGAAGGGTTTGACAGTGACTGTCAAAACAGTGCCAGCTAAGCAGACGAGTGCGCTCCTCAAAGCCGGCAAGTTCGACCTAGCAGTATCAACTTGGAATGCGGATTATGCCGATCCAGTCGACATGCTGCAAACATTGGTGACGGGTGCCTCATGGAACATGACCCACTGGTCAGACAAGGGCTTTGACGCACTTTACAAGCAAGCAACCACTACGGATGCCAATAATACCAAGAAGCGCTACGCTGATTTAGTAGCCTTAGAACAATATGCTGAAAAACACGGTGCCGTGGCACCATTGGTATACAGCAAGATGACTTCATTAATGAATCCAAAGGTGACCGGTGTCTATGTCAATCCAATCGGTGGTACTTTTGACTGGAAGTTAGCATATAAAAAGTAGGCGCAACACATTGTTTAACGCACTGTATTCAAGACGTTGAACACAACCAGTTTAAACCAGATAAATAAAAGATAGGGTTTTACCTCATTTGATGAAGTAAAACCCTATTTTTTATTTGAACTGAAAGAGACTCTTTTTCTTTGGTTTGAGGTAGGTAAACCCTTCGCCCAATGTTTCAGAGGTGTTGACAATGGTTACGAAGGCTTTTGGATCAATCTCATGAATTAATTGACGGACCTTGTGCATTTCAGAAGGATCAACGACGGTGTAGAGCACCTTATTATAATCGTGAGAATAGCCACCTTCAGCATGCAGTAAGGTTGTACCACGCTCAAATTCACTCATAATCGCTTGTGAAATTGCCTCGTTCTCTTGACTAAATATCATAAAGGCACGCGCGGTATATGAACCTTGTTGCGTGAAATTTACCATTTGAGCGAAAACAAAAGCGGCAATTAAGGTGTAGACCATTTGGGGGATATTGATGTAGACCAATGAGAGGGTCAACACGCCAGCGTCAATCATGAACAAGGTCCGGCCCATAGGAACGTGAAAACGTTGTTCAAAGATGCGGGCGACAATATCGGCACCACCCGTAGTACCACCAAAGCGGTAGACAAAACCTGATCCAATACCGCCAATTGCACCAGCAAGCAAAGCCGAAACAAACATGTCATGTTCAAGATTAGGTGTCAGACCTGGAATACGTTGCCATACCCATATCCAAAAGGATAGATTGACAATACCCCAAATCGTATAAATGATGTCACGTCTGGTCAATAATTTCATACCTAATAAAATCAATGGTAGATTAAATATAAGTGTGGTGTACGCGGGATCAATATGGAAAAGTGCCCGCGCGATCAAAGTTAGCCCAGTGACACCACCCTCAGCTAAACTATTTGGAATGTTGATGTTAGCTAACCCAAACCCGTAGGCCGCAGTTCCCAGTGCGATCACGATAAAATCGATGGGGCGCATGTTTAAATGATTTTTTTCAATTGTATTACTCATCACATCGTCCTTTTTTGAATCTACTTTCAGAATAATGAATATTAGACTTAAAAGCAAGAAAAACGTGAATAGACCGCGCTAGAGTACGGTTCATTCACGTTTTTTGTTTACAAATACTTATTTTGGGCATCCGTCATTTCTTTCGCAATTTGCGCTAAATCTGACACTGATTCATGCATACCAGTTGAAATCCAGCGAATTGCAATTGCAAGCATCCCCGAAGCAGTAAAATCTGATACGTAATCGACGGCCACTGCTTTCGACGCATTTTCTCGTAAGATATCCGAATACAAGGCGTGCAACACGTCACGTAAAGGTGGGTAGAATTGTTCACGTAAACCGGCATTCAATAGCACGGCAATCGCAATGGCATTTGCTTGGACAAATTCAAAGAACGCTTCAGCAACGACCTTTGCATCACGGGGGAGCGTCTGGGCTTCATTCGTGAAGTCATTTGTTAATTGGGTAACGATGGCACCAATGACCGCTTCCTTTGTACCAAAGTGGCGATAGAAAGCCATCCGAGACACGCCTGCCATGCGGGTAATTTCAGTGACCGCAAGTTGGTCATAGGATTGGCTTTGCAACAAAGTGAGGGTTGCATCGATGATTTGTTCATCCGTTTGGTGACGGATAGTTTCAGTTAACATGTTTTTCATAAATCTAATATACCGAAAAAAACAGCACCTGTTGAGCGCAGGTACTGTAACATCAGCTTTACTTATGGGTCTTTACATTTACACTAACTTCTTAACTAAATATAAAAGAATATATAGGATTAGTGTAACTCACGCTGGTTGGCGTAGTTAAGCAATTCAGGGTCCAAGAGATAGGGCACCTGTAACAATTCAGCTTGCGAACGGACACCTAAGAGTGCATAAATTTTGGCTAAGTGATTTTGCCAACGTGTAACCTCTGTGATCAGGCCACTGGTGTCTTCATTCATCACCGTATGTAGAAAATGGCCAGCCACACCAACGGCTTTGGCCCCCAGAACTTGTGCTTTCACGACATCCAAAGGCGTTTGAATCCCACCTGTTGCAAAAATGGTTGGCTTTTCGGTGAGAGCCTTGGCTTCAAGTAAAGATTCGGCGGTCGTTTGTCCCCAATCATACAGATAGGCATGTTGGTTATCATCTGTACGGTTACGCCGATCTTCAATGCGGGCAAAGTTCGTGCCAGAACGACCACCAATATTGACATATTGCACCCCAATGGCATGCAGTGTCGCGATGGTCTCTTGGCGCATTCCGAACCCAACTTCTTTGACAATCACTGGCACAGCAACCTTCGCGACGATATCAGCCAAATTATCAAGCCACATAAATTCACGATCACCTTCAGCCATCACAATTTCTTGCGCGGCATTCACATGTACTTCCAAGGCGTTGGCCCCAATCATATCAACAACGGTTTGTGCGTGTTGAACAGGATGCCCAGCACCGATGTTTGCAATCATAAAACCATCTGGGTTGATGTCACGGGCAATCGTAAAGGTTGCGATGGCTTCAGTGTCCTTGAGGGCGACTGACTGTGAGCCAACGGCCATGGCTAGGCCGGTTTCTTTAGCCACTTCAGCCAATTTGGCATTAATCCGACCAGTTTTTTGACTCCCACCCGTCATCGCTTCAATATAAAAAGGCGTTGTGAAGGGGAAATTTTTATCGTGGACAGTTAAATCTACATCGGCCACGCGGCTTTCAGGTAATGCATTGTGTAACAGGCGCACCCCGTTTAATGAAGAATTGTAGGGACGTTGGCGCATTTCAAGTTCAGCAACCGAGAGATGTTCATCTTTGCGATGGGCGTGTGCTGATTCCATAGGCTCCTCCTAATAATAGTAAATGTTGAGTGGTAAGGGCATAATCGCATGGCTCTGCCACTGTTGATGGAGCTCAGCGATCATTGCTAACCCATCACTGAATGCCAGCCCGTTGTCGCCATTGCCGGCACCACTGACTTTAGCTGGTAAATTGAGCGCATTTGCATCAGCAATTAATTGCTGCAGTACGGGTGTTAGATAGGGGCGGTTCGTTTGCCGTAAATAGTCAGAAATCAACAAATGATCGGCCAAAACAGCTTTTGCAAAATTTGTGAAATCCTGTGTTTTGATGGCATGCACCAAATGGCTCACAATCATTGTATTATCCGCATCGAATGCTTGCATTAAAGCGGCAGTGGGTTGTTTCACCAATTGACTTTGCGTGTCTGCAGGAGCTTGCGTCCAGCCAATTTGAATTGACCAAGTTGCTGGCCAGTCCAGAGGCTCGATTAATAAGTTTGGCCATGGCATCGTCAACAGTTCGTTTAAATCAGTGTGATTGATGAAACCTTGCGTGGTTGGTTTGGCATACAGCAACAGCCCGCCGAAACTCGCGGCCGCGATATCACCGAATGAACCATGGTTAAACTTGGGGGTATGTAACATTGCTAACACAGCAAGACGATAAATTTCAAGCGGCGTAAGTGTCAGTTGCCAGAAGCTGGCAACTGCCTTGATCACGCCAACGACGGTCGCTCCCGATGAGCCAAGACCAATTTTTTTACCGGCCTCGGTCATATGACTAGATAAGGTTAAATGAAATCCTGGCGTCGGTTGCGCTTTTGTTTGCATGTAGGCGTACGTCACATCAAAGGCAGCGCTGACCAACTGCCACGGGGTGTTTGCACGTTTAGTTGGCCAGGCGGTAGGGGCCTCTAAGGTCACCTCGCCCAATAGATCACTGGTAACCCGGTAGTCATCAGCCGGTGCAATTGTGACTTGCATGAAGCGGTCAACGGCAAACACCACACCCGGGACACCGGGGTGGGTGACTGCATATTCGCCAGCGATGAATAACTTGCCGGGAACCATAAATTCCATCATCAAATTCGATCTCCTTGCACAATTTGAATTCCTGGACCAGGGGTCGCCACCGTGACTTGAATCTCAGGTAGGACTTTACGAAGCGCAACCATAATTTTTTCGGTATCAGCTGGCTGAGAAATTAATTTGACATTTGGTCCTGCATCCATAGTGGCATAGACGGGGATGCCAGTTGCCCGCAAGGCTTTCACAGTTTCGATAATCAACCAGGATACATCGGTTAAATATGTAAATGGTGGGTTGGCGACCATATTTTGCGCATGCATTTGCAGTGCATTTGCTTCAGCTAAGGTGCCAAGGGCCACCAAATCGTGATTGTTAATTGCCGCTTGCATAGCTGGCACTTGGGCATTGGCCATGTCGACCCATTGCTGGTAAAAAGGTGAGTTCGCGCGGGCATTTTGCATGCCCCCACGAGAATCAATTTTTTTAGGTTGATCATTGACAATCAAAGTCAATAGTTGAATCGGCCAATCCACAGTTTCTGTAAGCGCGTGTGCTACGGAAGTTTGGTCATCATGCCCACGATCCCATTGTGCAAAACCCCCAAAGATTGAACGACTCGCTGAACCCGAACCACGGCGGGCTAGCCGTGATAGATCTGCCGGTTCAAGTGATAGACCGGCAGCCGCACTGGCTGCCCCGGCTAATGCGGCAAAAGCGGATGCTGAAGAAGCTAAGCCAGCCGCAGTAGGCACATGATTAATTGAGTGAACATGGACAAACTGGTGCTGATTCGCTCGATCACGGACTAAGTCCATGAAGCGTGTCACTTTTTCGTAACCTCGTCCTTGTAATGAAACGTTATTTAATGTGATGTCATCGGCGGTGAGCTGCTCATCAAACCAAACCGTGGTGTCAGTATAAAATTCATTCAACGTTAAGCTAATTGAGGTGGTCGTGGGGATGATCAAGTTGGTATCAGTCTTACCCCAGTATTTTAAGAGGGCAATGTTTGTATGTGCACGAGCAGTATATTGTGACATGACCATTCTCCTTACTGGGTAGTCGTGTATTGTTGGGTCCAGATTTCACGTGCACCAACCGTTTCCAGTGCCGCGATCACGGCGCTGGTCTGAGCAGGGGTTTTAGTTAAAGCGATCATCGCGCCACCAACGCCACCGCCAGTCAGCTTAGCACCGAGCGCGCCAGCCTGACGAGCAGCCGCAATTAACAAATCCAACTTGGGATGTGAAACGCCCAGAGTTTCCAGGTGAGTTTGGGCTTGGTTCAGGATCGCACCTAACTCGGCAACTTGATTTTTTTCCAGCGCCACCCCGGCTGCACGCGTCAGTTCGCCCAGCGCATCAATCGCTGGTTGGGCAATCTGTGCATTCGTTTCGAGGGTTTCACGGACGACAGAAACCGCTAAACCAGTCTGGCCATGTACACCAGTGTCGGCCAAAATAAGCGTTGCATCGAGATTCATCGGAATCGTCTCCGGTTGTGACCCTTTCACGAACCAGACCGGCTTATTGTGGGCGGTGGTCGCAGCATCAATGCCAGAAGGCGAACCGTGCGTGATCATTTCTTCAACATTAGCCCAGCGTTGTAACTCAACGTCGGGTAGTTCCACTTCAAAGAAATTAAAAAAAGCTCGAATAATTGCGACAGCGCTGGCAGCTGAGGATCCCATACCACGTTCTTGTGGAATCAATGAGTCAATGCGCAGGGTAAACGATAATTCTGTCGCATTGAAATTACGCAAAAGGCGCGTAATCAGTTGACGAATACCTTCATAGGCTTCAGACATCTCACTGAGTTCGCCAGAGTGTTCATTACTAATAATTAATTGACCAGCCGCACGCTTCGTGAGCGTTGCAGTGATATTGATTGCAGGGAGCGGAAGGGCAATCGCTGGTTGGTGATACACTACGGAGTGTTCACCGATTAAAATAACCTTGGCATGACTTGTGCCGGTAGCTTGTTCTAACAAGGTTTTGACCCACCATTTCTATACAATGCAAAATTGCATGTTTATATTCTTTTTGTATGAGTCTTAAACACCCATAAGTTATATAATAACAAATTTCAGAAAAACAAGCATTCATATAGCGCATTCATATAGAATGAAAGTAACTGATAATCAATCCATGATACAATAGAAGACAGAAGCGGGCGTTAACTCGTACTCAGATGAATAGTCGTAGGGAAGACTAAATGATAAATAAAGAGATTTACGCAGTTGTTGATTTAGAGACGACGCGCACTAGAATGACAGATGGACGTATTATTCAAATTGCGATTGCATTTGTCCAGAAAAATAAAATAATTAATCAGTTTAATACATTAATTAATCCAGGAAACCGGGAACGGATTCCAAAGATGATTACCCAACTTACGGGCATCACCCCAAAAATGGTGGCGGATGCACCGTTCTTTGAAGATGTTGCGTTCACCCTGCACGCGATGTTGTCGGGAACGATTTTTGTGGCCCATAATGTCAATTTTGATTTGCCATTTTTGAACGCGGAATTTGAACGGGTTGGGTTGACTAGCCTTAAAAATGAGGCCATCGATACGGAACCATTGTCACGTATTTTGTGGCCAACGGCACCGGCCTATCGTTTGCGTGACTTAACGACTTATCTCAATATCGAGCATGGCCACCCGCATCAAGCAGATAGTGACGCGATTGCAACGGCTGAATTGCTAGTGAAGATTTTTGACAAGGCACGGGCATTACCGATGATCACATTGCAAACTTTAACGGAGATGCCCCTTGTTTTGCCAATGGATTCACGCATGATTTTGGTCGAAGCTTTGGCAGCTAACCGGCAATCACCAGAACCTCTACCAAGTCAGTTACAAGTAGTTGATGGCTTGGCGATTCGGCGTTATTCCATGCCAGATCCAGTGCATAAGCGCATTGCTGACAAGTTTCCTGCTAAAAAAGCGGCTAAGGAAAAGTTGTTTGGTGATCGGTTCGAGTATCGTGATGAACAAGCTAAAATGATGAATCTGATTCATACGCATTTCAATGACAGTGAATTGTCAACAGTGCCAGGACAGAGTAGTCTCGTGATGGAAGCCCCAACCGGCTTAGGGAAAACATTGGGCTTTTTGTTACCAATGGCCTATTTAGCTGTTGAAACTGGGCGTAAAGTCGTCGTGGCTGAACCTACGATTACGATGCAACATCAAGTGCAAACAGTGGTTGAAGAACAACTAAAACCCCTGTTATCCTTTGATATTCGGGTAGCCGTCTTAAAGGGCCATTTGAATTATTTGAATCTGCAAAGCTTTAAACGCATGCTGAAGCGTGATGAGGGATCAATTCCCATGCAGCTCGCCAAGGCCCAGATGTTAGTTTGGCTGACTGAGACCTTAACAGGTGATTTTGATGAACTGAACTTAAATAATGTCTCACAGGAATTCTTGGCCAGGGTGGCCCAGCCGGCCAATAATCCAGCGGCATCAAGTTTTGCGCAATATGAGTTCACAGCTCGCCAAGCCGTGCTAGCTGAGGAGGCCGATTTCATTATCGTCAATCATGCCTATATGGTAAGTCATCATGCAGATATGGTGTTTCAACTGAAGCCATATTTGGTCATTGACGAAGCGCAACATTTGCCAGATACCGTGATTACGCAGAGTCGTCATCAAGTGAACTTCAAGCAGTGGGGTGATGTGGTCCATGCGGGTCTCGATATTTTAGCAGCTCATCACCAGCCAAGTCTGCAAAGCGTCTTTGAACGCTTGCATGGTGGTAGCCGGATGCTGACAAATCTACGGAACCAGTTACAATTATTAGAAGATCAGCTTCCCAAGGTTGAACAAAAATTGTATCGCCGGTTTGGGATGCAAAAAGGGCTTGAATTAGACCATAAGCAAGTAGTCGATAGTGAAATCGAACTTGCAGATTTAGCCCAATTCTTTTTGGATAATGCAGATTTGATCAATGCGATTCAACGGGCGGTTACCGTGTTGACGGACGGATTAGAGACGATGCTGACCAATTTTGCGGAAGCTGACCAAACCTTTAGTGTGAGTGAACGGCAAGAATTGGCTGATTTCAGGCGCATAGTCGGTCAAATTAACACCAATAGCAATCGCATTAATCAATTTAAAAATGAATTAGTGATGTACCCAACCGCCAGCATCTTTTGGTTGTCTGAATCACTTGGTGGCGCAACACCTTCAGTACGGTTGGCCGGTGGCTTGCTACATACCACGAACTACTTTAAACAACGGATTTATCCTAACTTTATGCCACCGGTCTTGACGGGGGCAACCTTGTTTACTTCTAAAAAATCTGGTTACCTATTCAATCGGTTTGATTTGGATGAAGACAGTGCTACCAGTTACCGGTTTGGGGATGTGTTTGATTATGCGAAGCAATCACAGTTATTGCTCGTCAAAAATGCACCACTCCCAACATCGTATAACTATGCGGATTACCTGGCAGAACAGTTACTGAAGATTGCGGATGCAGTTGAAGAGAACACTCTCGTTTTGTTCACATCAAATGATATGATTGCGCATGTGTATAATCGTATGCAAAACAATCATGAATATGGGGATGTTTCCACGACCATCCTGGCCCAGGGAATTTCTGGCACACGTAATAAAATATTGCGTCGTTTGGAAACTGAAAAGCCGATGATGGTGCTTGGATCAGCCAGTTTCTGGGAAGGTATCGATTTGCCGGGTGACCAATTACGGCTGGTCATCATGGCCCGGTTGCCTTTTGAACAACCAGATAATATCGTTGCAAAAGCGGAAGAGGCCGTCTTGATTTCTCAGGGGCGGCAACCGTTCTATCAAAGTACGTTGCCCAAGGCGATCTTGCGCTTCCGCCAGGGTGTCGGCCGACTCATTCGCTCACAGGACGACTATGGTGCCATTATTGTGTTTGATTCACGGTTGATTTCTAAGTCATATGGTCGGTCAGTCCGAAATATGATGCCTGAAGCGATGCCGCAACTTGAAGTTTTAGATACAGAAGTTGTGCCGATCTTAACTGATTTTTTTGCACAACATGAATGACGAAAACATAAAAATTTGGTATGCTTAATTGAGATGTTCAATAACAAAAAAGGAGCCCAATTGCTATGGAAATGCGGGCTAGAATAAATCGCCAACGACAAAAAATGCGTTGGATGCTAGGCACTATCTTCGGTGTGTTAGCTGTGATTGGATTAGTCTACAGTCTCTTGGGTACTGCCACACGCCCAATTGATCAAGCCAACCACAAATATAGTCAGATCGCCCTGGACCAAAAGGCCCTGACTTCGGTGACCAATTTTTATTGGAATGCGCGACAAAAAACGTATTACACTATCTTAGGTAAAGATGCTAAAAATCGGCAAAAAGTGGTCATTGTGGCCAAAGGGACGCAGAAGTTGCACACCTATCTTATGAAAGATGGGGTGACTGCTGAGAAGGCCCAAGCAGTTGTGACGACAGCCTACCAGCCGAAAAAAATTACGAATATTGGTATGTCAATGTATGCCGGGGTTCCTGTGTGGGAAGTCACGTTTATTGACAAAAAAGGGAATTTAAATTACATCACGGTGCAGTTCTACAATGGCAAAATTGTCCGTACAATTCGCAATCTATAAACAACTATTAGGAGAGAGAAAATGGAAACAATTCGTATTGCTGACGCACAACATCACGTAGGTGAGAAAGTTCGTTTGAACGTTTGGTTACGTAACAAACGTGGTTCAGGAAAGATGCAATTCTTGCAATTGCGCGATGGTTCAGCCTTTATGCAAGGAGTTGTCGCTAAAGAAGAGGTTGGCGAAGAAATTTTTGCTACCGCCAAAGGGCTCAAACAAGAAACGTCAATGATTTTGACTGGTACGATTCGAGCTGATGATCGTTCAAAGTTTGGTTATGAACTAGACGTACAAGACATCGAAATTATTGGTGAGTCAGAGGGTTACCCGATTACACCAAAGGAACACGGTACGGATTTCTTGTTTGATAACCGTCACTTATACGTACGTCATGTGAAGCCGTTTGCTGTTTTAAAGATTCGTGACACCATTACCCGGGCGATTATGGATTTCTTCCATCAAGATGGCTTTACGCGTTTGGATTCACCCGTTTTGACTGGTTCAGCCCCAGAGGGTACGACTGAATTATTCGAAACTGATTACTTCGGCACACCAGCCTTCTTGGCGCAAACTGGTCAATTATATGCGGAAGCGGGTATTTTTGGTTTTGGTAAAGTTTATGACTTTGGCCCAGTTTTCCGTGCTGAAAAGTCAAAGACCCGGCGTCACCTGACAGAGTTTTGGATGATCGATGCTGAAATGGCCTGGATGCACCAGGATCAGAGTTTGGATGTGCAAGAACGTTTCATCAAGTTTTTATTGGCGGCCGTTTTGAAGGAAAACAGCTACGAATTAGATTTGCTTGAACGTGATAAAGATCTGTTGCAATCATATATCGACGCTGATTTTCCACGTGTGTCATATGATGATGCCGTCAAGTTACTGCAAGAAAATGACTTTGAAATCAAGTGGGGTGAGGACTTTGGTTCACCAGAAGAAACGTTCCTGGCAAACCACTTTGCTAAGCCTGTCTTCATCACTAATTATCCAAAGGGCGTGAAAGCTTTCTATATGAAGCGCGCCGAGGATCGTGATGACGTGGTCGTTTCAGCTGATCTTTTGGCACCCGAAGGTTACGGTGAAATCATTGGTGGTTCAGAGCGTGATATCGACTTTGATTACTTGCAGAAACGTCTTGAACAAGAAGGCTTGGATTTGGAAGAGTACGAATGGTATCTCGATTTGCGTAAGTTTGGTTCCGTGCCTCACTCAGGGTTTGGTCTCGGCTTGGAACGGATGGTCACCTTCGTTTCTGGAGAATCACACATTCGTGAAGCAATTCCATTCCCACGTACTTTGGGACGTTTGCGACCATAAAATAACGCTTAAGGAGGGGCAGGAGCACAGGCTTCAGCCTTTTTCTTTAGCAACGAACAGAGCGCACGACATGATGACGAGGAAGAAGACATGCATGAATTAGGTTTTGAAAATTATATTAATGCTGGTCAAAGTAGCGTCAGCGTCCTTTTGTTACAGCGGTACCGTGAACTTGGCTTGACTGATCAAGAGTTATTAGTGTTTTTACAGACGAAGGCCATGCTCGATCAGGGTGCAACCGAACCAAACACCACGCAAATTGGTGAGTATATGGGCTTAAGCGCGAAGACCGTTTTTTCCGTGTTAGAATCGATCCGTTCAAAAGGGTTAATCCAATTCGAGACGACGCATGATGCTGATGGCAAGTTGCGGACTATTTTTCGCATGCAACCACTTTATGAAAAATTAATTACGTTGCCTGATGGTGATAGCAAGCGAGCTGGTGCTGAGGATGACACGCCAAAGGTCAATGATGAGCCGAAACGCGCTGATATTTTCAAGTTAGTCGAACAAGAGTTCGGGCGGATGCTATCGCCAATCGAGATGCGCAAAGTGACTGATTGGTTTGATCTGGATCATTTTGAACCAGTTTTAATCGTTGAGGCCATTAAAGAAGCCGTGTTGAATCAAGCTTTGAATCTGAATTATATCGAAAAAATTCTGTTAAATTGGCGTAAATTAAATTTCAAATCAGCGCAGGATGTCCGGACTAACCAACAACGTCGCCGTAACTTAGCCATCAACCAAAATGATGCGCAACAGGTGCATGTTCCGCTGAATGTGGATTTACTGTCGCTGCAATTACCTGAAAATAAGGGATAATAGTGTGACTAGAAACGAATGAGGGAAGCGCATGGCAAAGAAGAATAGTAGTACCCCAGCAATTAATTGGATCAAACTAGGTAACGTTTCTTCGCGTTCGGCGGATTTGCATAAATTCGTGGATAATTGGATCGAACATAACGAGGAAATTCAAATCCTGAAACGGTTTACGGTTGAACCATCTACCTTAATTCCACCAAAGAAGCAAGCCACAGAGGTGCACACTTTTGTGGTCAAGTGGCGCAAGGCGTTACAACAATATAAGGGCAAGTGGCAATGGCGTGATGTTGAATCGTATCTTTACATTGAGAAGACGCCAGTCGCGACTCCTACCCCAACGAAACCGGTTAGTGTGCCTACGATTGCTACAAACCAAGCACAATCCAATTCTCAGGTCGCAGCAACCGGCGCAGTTGATGTGACCCCTAAAGTAAATGCACCGGTTGACAAGTCAGCGGTGCCGGCCGATAAACAAGTGCCGGCTGAAGTCAAATCTGTTGGTAAGGCCAGTGTTCCAAAACCAAAAAAGAGCGTGCTGTCAGCCCAAACAAAACGGGATAAAATACATCCTCAACAACAAAGCAGCCAGCACGAGCTAAAGCATGGAGCATCAAGTTCACGGCATGATCGTGTCAGCCAACGAGTTGATAAGTTCAAAGCGGCACAGCCAGATCATCGTAGTCAACCACATTCAGAGCCCAAAATGGCTACCGTGACCAAAGACGTTCAGCAGCCACGGCCGGAACACCAGGCACGAACTGCCTATACCGAGCACCGTGTGCCAGTCATCTTGGATGGTTTGGCCACAAAGCAACAGGGTGTGTATGGTCGGCGTCATTTGGGGATGAAAATTACAAAGTCAAATTAGTTATCTTGAGATGCATTCTGTCGGGTAGACGAATGCATTTTTGTTATAATGGAATTAATATAACCATGATAGATTGGAGCGCCGACATGTATATTAATGATTTACCAGCCGAGTTCAAGGCCGCCTTGCCAATTCTCGAGACATTGGAAAATGCCGGTTATGAAGCTTATTTCGTGGGTGGATCGGTCCGGGATACCTTATTAGAAAAACCGATTCATGACGTAGATATCGCGACATCAGCCTACCCGGAAGAAGTCAAGACTTTATTTAACAGCACCGTCGACACGGGCATTGAACATGGAACGGTCATGATTTTGGACCATGGTCAAGGTTATGAAACCACCACTTTTCGGACAGAGTCGACCTATACTGATTTCCGACGGCCAGATGAGGTGACCTTTGTTCGTTCGCTCGCAGAAGATTTGAAACGTCGCGATTTTACGGTGAATGCCCTGGCATTGAAACCAAATGGTGAAGTCGTGGATTTGTTTGATGGCGTCCGAGATCTGCAAAACAAGATTCTCAGGGCCGTTGGTCAGGCAGAGGAGCGGTTTCATGAAGATGCCTTACGCATGATGCGGGCCGTCCGCTTTGCCGCCCAGCTAGACTTCAAGATTGAAGAACACACACGCGCTGCGATCAAAGATAATGCCGCCCTGTTGGAGCATATTGCGATCGAACGAATCAATGTAGAATTCACTAAATTGTTACAGGGGTCCAATGCCCGTTATGGGCTGTTAGAAATGATGGCTACCAAGCTCAATAATTACATGCCCGGCTTAGAGAATGTTGACATTGATTTACTAGGTTTTGCTGAATTATTAGGTCAGGCCCAGCCAAAAGATGACACGCAAGCATGGACGTTATTAGCCTTTGAACTAGGTCTGACACCAAGTGACACGGTCATTTTTATGAAAAAGTGGAAACAAAGTGCCGCGCTAATTGGGACTGCTAAAAAGTCGATTGCCTTACTCAATGAGTTGCGCAAAGGCCCCGTTTCCGCATGGCAACTGTATACAACCGGTCAAGCACTTGAAAATGCGCTAGCCGTCGCTGATTTAAGTGAATTAGAGGTTGATACCCAAGCGTTGGCGACACAATTCACGGCTTTACCGATTCATGATAAGCGTGACTTGGCCTTGACGGGTGCTGATTTAACACAAGAACTGGGGCTGCAGCCGGGCCCAATTTTTGGAAAAATTTTGCATCAAGTTGAACAGCAAGTGGTTGCCGGTGAACGAACTAACCAGGCTTCGGAGCTGTTGGCAGTGGCCCGTACTTTAGCTGAGAAAGAGAAGAAATAAATACGATGAAACAGTTTAGAGCGACTGAATTACGGAGTGTCTATGGCGAGAAAACGTTATTAGATGGCATTTCCTTTTTGATTGAAACAGGTGATCGGGTTGGGTTGATCGGGGTCAATGGATCAGGGAAAACAACCCTTTTGAATGCCATTGCAGGGGTAAACCCAGCTGATTCCGGTAAGCTTGATATGCCAAATGATTATCATATTGCCTATCTGCAACAAGAACCCAGCCTTGACCCTGAAAAAACGGTCATGGAAGCAATTTTTGCAGGAGCACAGCCAATATTTCAACTCATCCGTGATTATGAAGATGCGTTGGACGCCTTGGCAGCTCATCCAAATGATGACAAGATTTTACAGCGCTACACCAAGCTTGAGGCACAAATGAACCAAGAAGATGCTTGGTTAGCTGAGTCGGAAGTCAAGTCAATTTTGATGCAACTGCACTTACCAGACTTAAGTTTGAAAATCGCAACCTTGTCAGGGGGCCAACGCAAGCGAGTTGGGTTAGCACAAGTATTGATTGAAGCACCTGATTTGCTGTTACTGGATGAACCAACCAATCACTTGGATTTTGATTCCATCGAATGGTTAGAAAAGTATTTGGCTGATTACAAGGGTGCCGTGTTGACGGTCACCCATGATCGTTATTTTCTTGATAGTGTCGCAAATCGCATCTTTGAGCTATCATTTGGCCAACTATACGAATATACCGGTAATTATCAGCAATTCGTCGTGGCTAAAGCTGAACGCGTCGCAGCCTCAAAAATTGCTGATCATAAAGCGGCGCAATTATACAAGCAAGAATTAGCCTGGATGCGTACGTCTGCCCGTGCCCGGTCTACCAAGCAAAAAGCCCGGGAAAATCGTTTTTCAGAACTGGATGAAAAGCATGGCAATCTGCAACTTGAAGAAGATATTCAGGTGAACTTGGGTCAACAACGGCTCGGGAAGAAGGTCATCGAGATTGAACACGCGCAGTTAGCATTTGACGAGCGCGTCATCTTGAAAGATTTTTCAGCACTGATTCAAGCCAACCAACGTATCGGTATCACGGGACCTAATGGTACTGGTAAGTCAACTTTGCTCAATGCGATCGCCGGTAAGGTCACACTAGACAGTGGCCTGATCACGATCGGTGAAACGGTCAAAATGGCTTACTACACACAAACAAATGAACCGATTCCAGATGACAAGCGGATGATCGCTTATTTATCAGAAGTGGCAGAATCGGTCGTCGATCGCGAGGGTAACCGGGTATCAGTTTCTGAATTGTTGGAGCAGTTCTTATTCCCAAGTCAGATGCACGGGACCCTGATTCGTAAATTATCGGGTGGTGAACAGCGCCGGCTCTATTTGCTCAAATTATTGTTGCAACAGCCGAACGTGTTACTGTTAGACGAACCTACCAATGATTTAGACATCGGTACATTGACCGTGTTGGAGGATTACCTCAAGCATTTCGCAGGCACGGTCATTACAGTCTCCCACGATCGCTACTTTTTGGATAAGGTGGCAGATCGGTTATTCATCTTCCAAGGTGATGGTGTGATTGAGCGCTACGATGGTCAATTCTCAGAATACTTAGCAAATTTTGGTGCACCAACAACCACCCAGGATAAGGGCGCGACGCAGGCAGCTGCCGTTGCTGATGAGCCGGTCAGTGTGGCCCAACCGAAAAAGAAGAAATTGACTTATTCCGAACAACGCGAGTGGGCAACGATTGAAACTGACATTGCCACAATAGAAACTCAAATTGAGCATATTCAGGGCGAAATGGAAGCCAATGGTGCTGATTTTGGTAAACTGAGTGAACTACAGGCGCAACTCGATGAACTCAATGTTGCCCTAGATGAAAAAATGACGCGTTGGGAAACGTTATCAGAAATTGTAGAGGGTGCATAATGGCTGAAAAAATAATGATTTGGGCACAGACGAATAATGGTACGATCGGTAATGAGTTGAAGATCCCCTGGCACCAAAAGAAAGATGTGCAATTCTTTAAGGCCCAGACAACCGGCCAAACGATCTTGATGGGCCGTAATACGATGGCCAGTTTTCACGGCCGGGCCTTGCCTAATCGTTTGAATCTGGTGCTGTCACATCAAACCGACCTCACGATGCCAGCGGGGTTTGTATTAGTTCATTCACTCGCAGAAGCTGAAAAAATGGCAGATGCGCGTGGTGAAAAATTGTTGATTATTGGTGGCAGTGTGGTTTACCAAACCTTGATGGCGGACGCTGATGAATTATTGGTGACCTACCTAGATACTGATTTTGTGGGCGATACGGTCATGGACCCTGTTGATAAGACTATCTGGCAAGGTGAGGTCATTGCGCATGACTTAGCTGATGACGAAAATGATTTCGACTTCGAAATTGTCCGGTTTACCCGGCGATAATTCGTGTAAAAACACGCCTATACAAATCGACGGACACAATCTGATGAGATAATGTGTGACAAAATTGCTTTTGAAGCGTAAACTTAGTGTATTAATTCACAGCCGTAGCGGCGAGGTATGGAAAAATGGCAAAATATATCACCACACTTGTTTGGACATTCATTTTGGGTGAAGTTGTTGGTTACATTGGTAGTGCTTTGACAGGCGGTACGTATAATGCAATGGAAACGTCAATTATTTCAATGTTGATTGGAACCATCGGCGCAGTTTTGATTTATGTCATCTCAAAAGATGCAACAACGTCACCTGAAAATGGTGCCACAAACAAAAACTAACCTTTTGAATAGAAGTTGATCAGCAAAGAACTAGGGCCAATGCTCGCCCTGGTTCTTTTTATTTTCTGCATGGTATAATTAAGTTAAACCAAAGTTTGCAAAGGAGACGCGATGGTACCGCTAAATACAAAATCAGCTTTTACCTTGTTACAGAGCCCATTGATGCCCAATCAATTGGTTAAGCAAGCGGCTGAATATCACTATGAAGCTGTCGGTCTAGCTGATCAAGATGTCTTGTATGGGTTAGCTGATTTTTATACGGCCGCTGTGCAAACACAAATTAAACCAATTCTCGGGTTGACAGTACAAGTGGCAGGTCTTGAAACCAGTATTGCTGATAGTTTTGCGGTGACACTATTTGTTGAAAATCAGACCGGCTACCATCATTTAATTGAAATTTCGAGCCTAGTCAAAACGAACCGCCAAGTGCTTACTTGGCAGGACCTAGCGCCCTTTTTGTCTGGGTTATTCGTGGTCTTACCTGCCGAAAGCGAGTTGACGACGCTCAGTATGACCGCGGAAGCTGAACGGGTGCAAGGATTTATGCAAAAATTAGCCACCATGGTTGAACTGCAACAAGTCTTTCTTGGGGTTGAACTATTCACAAATCGCGGCCAAGTAGCCCAACTACAGCAACTGAGCACGCAATTTGGATTACGTCTTGTCGCCTTTGATCAGGTTGCCTACGGGCATGCTGAGGATGGCTTTGTCCAACATGTTTTGCAAAAAATTGCGAGTGGCGAGACCATCCCAAACCTTGGTCTGGCGCAAAGTACGCCGGCAGCCGCCTATTTGCGTCCTATCGATCAGTGGGTACAAGCATATGAGCAAATTGGCTTGCATGAGGCGGTCACTAATACTGATTGGATAGCTGCCCATAGCACCTTTGAAATGACTAAGACAGCAGTGACTTTACCCGCCTACCAAACCCCACAGCACCAAAGTGCGCATGATTATCTGGCTGCATTAGCCCAGCAAGGCCTCAAAGCTCGTCTGCAGGGATTGCAGGTTGATCAGGCTGTTTATGAGCAGCGTTTAGCTGAGGAATTGCAAATTATCGATCAACTCGGCTTTAACGATTATTTTTTGATTGTGTGGGATGTCATTGATTTTGCCCACCGTAACAAGATTCGAACGGGACCAGGACGTGGCTCAGCGGCGGGCTCATTGGTTGCGTATACACTTTGGATTACCGATGTTGACCCGATCGCCTATGACTTGCTATTTGAGCGCTTTTTGAATCCTGAACGCGCCCAAATGCCGGATATTGATATTGATATTCCAGACAATCGCCGTGAAGATATTTTGCAATACTTACATCAAAAATATGGCCATGAACGGGTCGCACAAATCATTACGTTTTCGACGTTAGCCATGAAAGCGGCCATTCGAGACGTTGCGCGCGTCTTTGGCTTAACGCCAGCGCAAATTGATACGCTCTCTAAATCAATTCCCAATGCCCGTGATATTACGACCTTAGCCAAAGCATATGAGGCTTCGCAAACGTTTCGCAACGCGCTAGTGGATGCCCCAGTCGATGGTCAGCTGTTGTTTAAGACCGCCCAACGTATCGAAGGACTACCCCGTAATCATTCATTGCATGCAGCTGGGGTGGTCTTGTCAGCCAATCCGTTGACTGAGACGATTCCGGTACAGCTAGGGGATGACGGTCGCTTAGTGACTCAGTTAACCAAAAATCCGGTCGAAGCACTCGGTTTGTTAAAAATTGATTTCTTGGCATTGTCGAACTTAAATATCTTAGATATCGCCATCAGAGAAATCGAGAAAGAGACCCATGCGCCCTTTAACATCGCAAAAGTGGATCTAAATGATCCGGCCACGATGCAACTCTTCCAAAGAGCCCAGACGAATGGTATTTTTCAATTTGAATCTTCAGGGATGAAGAACATGTTGCGGCAATTACAACCGGATCATTTTGAGGATTTGGTGGCAGCCAATGCCCTATTTCGACCAGGTCCAATGCAATTTATTAGTAATTTCATCGCACGAAAACATGGGCGCGAACCCATCGAAGTGCCAGATGAAAGCATTGCTGAGTTAGTTGCACCAACCTACGGTATTATTGTCTATCAAGAGCAAGTCATGCGGATGGCCCAACAATTTGCTGGCTTTACATTAGGTGAAGCTGATTTATTGCGGCGTGCGATGTCGAAAAAAGATTTGGCCAAGATTGAGGCAACTAAGGCCGACTTCGTGCGGGGGGCGATCGCACTCGGACATGACGAAGCTACGGCAATCAAAGTCTTTAGCTATGTGGAGCCTTTTGCTCAATATGGCTTTAATCGATCACACGCGGTGGCCTATTCAAAGTTAGCCGTGCAAATGGCTTATTTGAAAACGCATTATCCGCTCGCTTTTTTTAAGGCCGTCTTGAATGATGCAATTAGTGATAGTAAGAAAGTCCGTGAGTATATCGCGGAGGCCAAAGCCGCTGGTGTTGGTCTTTTAGGACCAAATATCAATGAGAGTTGGCAAGGGTATTCAATTCATCATAATCAACTACAAATGGGCTTAGCTTCCATCAAGGGGATGCGCCGGGATTTCCGAGAGGCTATTATTGCCACGCGGCAAAGTAATGGTGCCTTCAAAGATTTGCCGGACTTTATCAACCGGTTAGAGAATAAGTTTCGTAAGGTAGAACTGTTTGAACCGTTAGTATGGTCAGGTGCTTTTGATGTCTTTACGACTAATCGGCAGGCGTTATACAATTCATTGCAGGGGTTTATCGATGCTGCTGGTCTAGCTGGTGAATCAATGGCCCTGTTTAACACCCTGGCCCCTAAAATTCGTGATATTGAGGACTATGCCCCCAGTGAACGGTTGAATCTTGAGCGTGAAACCCTTGGTGTGTATCTAAGTGGGCACCCCATTGAACAATATGTTCAGGCGATTGATGGGCAATATCATCAAGATATTAGCACTTTAGTGGTGGGACAAAAGGGCGCTAAGATTTTGTTATATGTGGAAAATGTCAAGGTCATACGTACCAAAAAGGGTGAACAGATGGCCTTTGTGGACGGAATGGATATGACAGGCAATCTTTCGATCACCGTGTTTGCGCGTCAATTTCAAAAGTATAGTCACTTATTGCAACCTGAAAACATTTTGGCCATTTATGGGAATGTCGAGCAACAACGTGGCCGTGATGACTTGACACTGATTGCCGAACAAATTGTTGAGGCACAAACCTTAGTGCAGCCTGGTACGGCGGTGGCCACGGATTTACCGCCGGCAACCGGCCAATGGTTTTTACGTATTCCAGCCGCCGCGCAAAATCCTCAGGTAGCTGCGCAATTTAATCGTCTGTTTCAACAGTTACATGGTAGTAATCCGGTGCTATTAGTGTACGAAGCCGATGATCGCAAAGTCGCTTTGACCCACGAAAATTATTTGGCAGCTGGACCAGAGGTTGAAGCCGATTTCAAAGCTATTTTAGGGCAAAATAATGTTGTATTTCGGAAAAACTAGTCAGGTATGAGTGATTGGTGAGTTGATTAAATAGCAACAATGGCCTTATTTCTGACACTTATTTAAGAAAAGTGGTAACATGACTCTTTGCTATTATTATTTGGAAAAGAGTAGGGATGATGACAATTGTTTTGATGTTCGTGGCTTTGCTGGCCGGCTTTATGTTGGCCAACCAAAACCCAATTAACGCCGATTTGAAGAAAATTGTCGGTTCACCATTTGGGGCCGCTGCGATTTCATTTGGTGTCGGTACAGTTTTTTTAGGAATCTTGGCGCTCGTAGTTAACCATGCCTTGTTACCAAGTCTCAGTTTTGTTGGTTCCCAACCTGGTTGGATCTGGCTTGGTGGGGTCCTGGGTGGCATTTATCTGACCTCAAATGTGCTATTGTTTGCGCGTTTAGGGGCGATCCAAACGGTGATTCTACCGATTTTAGGACAGATTTTAATGGGGATCATCATTGATACCTTTGGTTGGTTTGGTGGCAATGTTTTGCCGCTAACGTTCTTTCGGGTACTCGGTGTGTTAGTGCTCATTGCTGGCGTGATTGTGGCGGTGGTATTACCTGGTTTCTTGAATCGGGATGTCCGCCAACTAGATGCCGATACACAAGCCAGTGTCTTGCAGCCAACCCTGCTGGGGTGGCGCCTGTGGGCAGTCATCGCTGGGGCATTATCAGCGATGCAACAAGCCATCAACGGCCATTTAGGTGCGTTGTTACAGGCACCTGTGCAAGGTTCGTTTATTTCATTTTTGATTGGGTTCATCCTAATTTTATTGGTATCACTGATGGTTGATAAGCGGTTACCTAGTTGGACCGACTTGCAGCACGCTCAGATTTGGAATTGGTTTGGTGGTATTCTCGGTGGCTTGTTTGTCCTCGCAACCATTATTGTTTTGCCAACGATTGGGGCCGGGATGACCATTACCATGGGCTTACTTGGTCAAATTATTGGTTCTATGTTAGTACAGCAATTTGGCTGGTGGCGTTCAATGAAGGCCCCAGTGAGCCTGGTGCAAATTCTGGGTGTTGTGGTGATGATTGTGGGCGTCGGCTTGATTAAGTTTTTGTAAATATGTTTGGTAAAAACGGCTGTCTCGTGAGGGGATGGCCGTTTTTATCGTGATAATCCATTAAATTAAACTCTCAGTAAAATGTCATAAAATGCCGTAAAGTTGCTATAATGTATACAATAGTGAGGAATTTATATGATGAAATTTAACCAATTTGGAGTAATCGATCGGACTGATGACGAACGGATTGCTGAATTAATGGCAATTAAAATGTTAGCTGAGAACGAACGTCAGCTGGCACCAAAGACTTTATTTGAACGGTTTGTGCGACGTGCCTTGCCAGAGTACCCAACTATTGGCACCCAAAACGATTGGCTACGGGCGCATCTTGCTGACAAGGCTAGTGAGAATGCACTAGCCTTTTTCAGTAACGATACGCCCGTCACGCGCCAGATTGTCTATAACGTGGTCGTTGAGTTATTTGACTTGCAGGAAGCTTTTATTCGTGCTGATTATGATGGTTATCAAGTATTACGTGCGGTCAATTTGCCAGCTAAACAACCTGAAGCCGTGCTGACGACGCATGACTTAATGGTCTTATGGTATGACATATTAACTTGGCACACGCCCGTTGGCTTGCAATTCATTGACGTATTAGCAAGTCGTGGTTATTTTCCACAAGACAACCACTATCGTCAATTTAATGGCAAAACTTTGCCAACTTTTGCGACCAACGACTTGATTCGTGAGACGGTCTATGTGGAGAGTGCAGTTGATACTGATGACGATGGGCTTGGTGACTTAGTGCGTGTGGATGTCATTCGCCCACATACTAGTGAACGAGTGCCAGTCTTATTTACTGCCTCACCTTACTATCAAGGGTTAAACATTGCCGCCAATGACGCGTTATTGCATGATGTCAATGTACCACTGACGCGTAAAGCACCAAATCAAGTGACCTACGATGAGATTGCTTATGAACGGGTCCCATTCGAAGCAGGTAAACGCAGCGTACAGGGAAAGGTCGACAAGGCGGTACAAACGTTTACCAAAGAGCAATCACTGCCTGTGGATATCAGCAATTATTTTTTGTCACGTGGTTTTGCGGTCGCCTATTCTGCTGGTATCGGTACTAAAGATGCGGACGGTTTTCAAGATACTGGGTCACCTGAACAAGTGGAAAGTATGAAAAATGTGGTGGAATGGTTAGCCGGTAACCGGGTCGCGTTTACAGATCAAACGAGCCGGATGGCGGTGACAGCGAACTGGTCCAACCAACGCATTGCGATGACTGGCAAATCATATCTGGGTACCTTAGCCACGGCGGTAGCTACGACCGGCGTGGCTGGCCTGGAGACAGTCATTGCGGAAGCAGCGATTTCAGATTGGTATCAGTATTACCGTGATAACGGGTTAGTCATCGCCCCGGGTGGTTTTCCAGGTGAAGATATGGATGTCTTAGCAGAGTTGGTTTACACACCCATGCAACAACCAGCTATTTGGCGTCAGAAACAAGCGTCATGGCGCGCCTTCCAAGCGAATACAGCCAAGAATATGGATCGTACAACGGGTAACTATTCCAACTACTGGGATGCGCGTAATTATTTGAAGTGGGTGCAGGATATCAAAATTGATATGGTGGCTGTCCATGGGTTGAATGATTGGAATGTTAAGCCACGGCAGGTTTATCGTTTGTGGCAGGCCCTGCAGGCCCAAGGTGGCCACCACAAACTATTCCTTCATCAAGGGCAACATATTTACATTAATAATAATCGTTCCCTCGATTTTGCTGACCAGATGAATCTATGGCTGACACATAAGTTGCTCCAAGTTGACAATGATGCCATTGCGACGGTGCCAACGATTACTTGGCAGGATAATCGGCTACCTGAGACATGGCATGTATTGCAAGCGTGGGGTGGTGGCCAAGCAGAGACCATGGCATTGAGTCCACAGCCCATGCTAGTAAGTTATGTGGATGGGTTATCAGACGAACTTTATCAAAAATATACCACTGACTTTTCCCGGTGGCGTTCAGATATGTTGTTACCAACAGCCCAAGCTTTAGAGCATACCCGGGCACGGTGGCTCATGGCACCTTTGACAGAGACGCGCCGTTTAAATGGCGAGGTGATTTTACATTTACAGATGACCTCTTCTGAAAATGTCGGCTTGGTAAGTGCGATGCTAGTAGATTATGGTGATGCTAAACATCTCAAGCAGACACCTAGTGCCACTGGTGAAAAAATTGACCGTGGGGTCAATTTTGCCCCAGTACCGCTAATGGAATTCACACTCGATAACGTGAGTTCCCATAAAATGATTACGATTGGGCATCTCAACTTGCAAAATCGCACGTCAGCATGGCAAAATGATGACTTACTGCCAAATGAATGGGTCGAGGTATCGTTTGGCTTGCAACCGACTCTGTATGAGGTCGCTGCTGGGCATCAACTCGGCTTACTTCTATATGGTACTGATTTTGAAATGACAATACGTGGTAATCAAAAGATTGCGTACCAAATTGATTTGGCGCAAAGTTCAATTGAATTGCCTTGGGAAGAGTAGGAAAGAAAATGGATGCAAAGCGTCAAAACTTTAGTTGGCCATTATTGGGATCAAATTTCTCATTTGTTTTTGGGGATGGCCTGTATCGGTTTGCGCTAAATTGGTTTTTAGTTGCGAGTTACGGCGATGCCAAAGTGGTTGGTTGGTTAACTTCATTTGGCTTCGTCGTTTATCTCTTAAATGATTTATACGTTGGGGCGTTATTGGATCGATTTAATCGTAAAATTTTGCTCCTGGGTGCCGACGCCTTTGGTGCCTTAGGTTTAGTGAGTTTAGCCTGGTTCGTTAACCCAGACAAACCGCAAATTTGGTTGTTAGCTATTTTAACGTTTATTTTGAATGTTGATATCTCATTTGCTTACCCAGCGGGTCGGGCGATTATTCCTGATGTCATTAAAGCCAACCGCCTGGCACAGTTTAATGCATGGGCCAGTGTTGCTTTTTCAACTGGTGCCACGGTCGCACCGCTAGTTGGGGGGCTCTTGCTGCAGTTAAAATGGGTTGATTTACGTACTTTTCTGATTGGCTACGGGATAATGCTGATGCTCACCGTACTAATGAATATGTTTATCAAATATCAGCCTGAACCGAATAATCAAGTGCACGAGAATATTTTTACGAGCATGGTTGAGGGATACAAGTATGTTGTGAAGCGGCCCCGGTTATTTGAATCCATGTTGATTACCATGTGGGGGAATGTTTTCTTTGAAAGCTTTTTAGTCGCGATCCCATTTTTGGTGCAAAAAGTTTACGGTGGTTCAGCGGCACAATATGCGCTGATGTTAACTTGGTCCGCGATGGCTGGTATTTTAGCCGGTATCTTTCTCACGCGATTTCCACAGTTCAATAATGTCCGGACATTATATTGGGATTTTATTGTCGCTGGTGTCTTGTTCATCGCGGCCACCTTTGTGCCAGTGCTGTGGGTTTTATTCGTGGTTGAGATTGCGTTTGGTTATGCACGCGAAACCTTTGGTGTGAAGATCATGACCATTCGACAGACGGCGAGTGAGCCGGAGTTCATCGGCCGCGTTTTTGGTATTTCATTTATGGTGACTGATCTATTTGTGCCATTCACAACGGTTATTATGGGTTATGTGGTGGGACCATTAGGTAGATGGATTCTCTTTATCTTAGGGGCAGCCTTGATCATCGGGCTCATCATCATTCATCAGATCACCAAACTACGCTTAGCAAAATTTGGTGAAATGTAGCGATCGCATTCAGTTCATTGAACTGAATGCTTTTTTGCTCGGAACAGTTAGTGGGACCGGGCAGGCTTTGCTAGAAAATCTTGCCATGCGTCAGAATGAATATGATAGAATTACTTTGTAGTAGTGTAGACTTAAATTATTATGAATAATGGTGTAATGCCAACGGGAGATGAATTCATGACGAAAATCTTAGTGGTCGATGACGAACCATCATTGGTGACTTTGTTAAGCTACAATCTAGAAAAAAATGGCTTTGAGGTCATCACTGCCACTGATGGCAATCAAGCCATTGAACGCGTGGTGGTTGATAAACCCGATCTAGTATTGCTTGATGTGATGTTACCTGGTAAGTCAGGGACGGATGTGTTACGTGAGTTACGTCAAGAAAAAAATAATGTCCCAATCATTTTAGTGACTGCGGTTGATGATGAAGTTGATAAGATTCTTGGGTTAGAAATTGGTGCTGATGACTATGTCACAAAGCCTTTCTCACCACGGGAAGTGATTGCACGGTTGCGTGCGGTCATGCGGCGTTATGAGATTGGTGGCGATGCAAATCGTGCGAGCGGTCAAGCCACCTCAGATCGGATTCTTACAACAGGTCGGATCACCATTGATTTAGATAAGTTAGTGGTGCAAAAGGCCGGTGAATTGGTGAAGTTGACCCCCAAGGAATTTGAGTTATTGGCCTACATGGCTGACCGAGCTGGCCGTGTATTGGACCGTGAAACCATTTTACATGGCGTATGGGGCTTTGAATATTCTGGACCGGACACGCGGATGGTGGATATGCACCTGTCACATTTACGTGATAAGTTGGAAGATAATCCCAAGGATCCCCAGATTTTGAAGACAGTCCGTGGTTTTGGCTATCGTTTTGAAAAAATCCCCACGCCAAACGAGGTGTAATTTATGAAGAAATTCAGACCGTATATCGTTTTCGCGGTTTTATGTATTATCACCATTTTAAGTGGTCTATTGATTATCGGCTGGGAACCGGGGGCAAAACTAATGATTAGTTCCACCGAGCTAGTCCTGTTTGTATTCACTTTGGTCATTGGGCTGACAATTGTCTTGTATGTCCGTCAGGCACGACGCAACCAACAGATGCAATTGTTTATTCAAAAATTGCAAACTTTGCAAGATGATGGTTCAACCCAAGCCCATATCTTTTTGCATCCTGCTGATGATTTGTTTCCGTTAGCGACGGCTGTCAATAATGTACAATCTTTGCAGCGCCATCAAATCAAAAATTTGGAACGGCAAGAGACCGCATTGAATGCGTTATTAACGAATATGCCCGTGGCTGCCATTCAAATCACGCCCGAACGTGAAATTCTACGATTCAACACCCGGGCAGCGAACTTGTTGAATCTGTCAATGAAATCGGTTGGACGGACCTATGATGACTTAATTTTGTCACATAGTTTGTTGGATTTTTTTGAAAGAGCCATCCGACAAAAGACCCATTTACATGAAACGATTGCGGTTGAGCAAGGCAATCAGACGCGTTGGTATGATACCACTGCAGAGTACTATCATACGCAAGCCAATGAATATGCGTTATGGATATTGTTTTATGATTTAACCGAATTAATTGATTTGCAGGAACGGCAGACCCAATTTGTGGCCAATGCTTCTCATGAATTGCGCACACCACTGACGTCAATCGCTGGGTTTACGGAAACTTTATTAAGCGGCGCGCAAGAGGATCCTGCAGCACGGCAACAGTTCTTGGAAATCATTCAAAAAGAGACAAAGCGGCTATTGGCCTTGGTTCAAGACATCTTATCATTGGCCAAAATTGGTAATAAGACCAATGCCACTGAGACATTGGGTGTACGTGAGATCGTGGAAGATGTCTTGCTAAGCCAACAAGATATGATTCGGTCACAAGGCTATGACGTCAGTGTCGATATTCCAGAAACGGAAGCCTTATCCTTACCAGCGGGCTCACTGCGTCAGATTATCTCTAACTTGATTATTAATAGCTTGAAGTATAATCGGCCCCAGGGAAAGTTACACGTTCAAAGTATGCTAACGGATGATCAAGTGGTGTTAACCTTTGCTGATACAGGGTTAGGGATTTCGAGTGAGGACCAAGCACATATTTTTGAGCGATTTTATCGGGCTGACAAGTCACGTAACCAGCAAATCTCGGGTACGGGCTTAGGTCTATCGATTGTTTATGAACTGGTCACGGCGGTCGAGGGTCAAGTTGAGCTGGATAGCCAATTGAGCGTGGGGACCACCATTACGGTGCGCTTCCCAATTCAAGTGTTGGCTAGCACAAAATATTCATTTGCTAATTAAATACGCTAGGTGCTAAAGATAGGCCTAGCGTATTTTTGCTAGTCACAACGAATTCTGGTAGAATGTAATATTGGAAATCTTTAGTCAAAAGACTTATTTTATTAAAATAAAAATTTAATATTGAAAGTGAAGAATTGTTATGGAAATGCGTCATCCCGTTATTATTGGAGTTACCGGTGGATCTGGTTCAGGAAAGACGACCGTTAGTCGCGAGATTTTCGATCATTTAAAAGGTGAATCGGTGGTCATGATTCAACAGGATTCGTATTACAAGGCGCAAGATAATATCTCAGTTGCCCAACGTCGGCAGAAGAATTATGACCATCCAGATGCCTTTGACATGGCATTATTAGCTAATGATTTGCGTAAGCTAGTGCAGCGTGAAGCCATTGAAGAACCCATCTATGATTACAAAGTTTCGACACGAGCCAAGGAAACTCGGCATGTGGAGCCTGCTGATGTCATCATTGTTGAGGGGGTCTTGTTGTTTGTTGATCAAGAAGTCCGTGACTTGTTGGATATTAAGGTGTACGTTGATACCGATGATGATTTGCGGTTTATTCGCCGCTTACAACGTGACATGTCAGAACGGGCTCGCACTTCTGAATCAGTCATTACGCAATATCTTGAAACCGTTAAACCGATGCATCATCAATTCGTCGAGCCCACAAAGCGCTATGCCGATGTGATTTTGCCAGAAGGTGGCGAAAATAAAATCGGTATCAATATGTTAGAAGCGCGTATTCGTGAAATATTAGCTGATGCCCAACACTAAAGGAACCAGCCTGTCTAGATATTAAAAGAAGGTAAACAAGGATGGAAGCACGCATTTGGAATCGGATTGTAAAGTATACCGAACTTCAGGGAACCTCAGGTCAAGAGTTCATGGTACGTCAGGCCTTTCGTGAAGATCTCACGCCATTGGTTGATGAAACCGTTCAAAATGGCCTGGGTGGTTTATATGGTATTCGCCATCATGTAGCTGCTGATGCACCACGCATTATGTTTGGTGCCCATATGGATGAAGTTGGTTTCATCGTGACGCAGATTACTGAGCGTGGCATGTTGAAAGTGAACGCTGTGGGTGGCTGGAATCCTTATACAGTTTCAGCGCAACGTTTTACTTTATATACACGCGAGCATCGTTATCCAGTGGTTTCCTCAGCGGTAGCACCGCATTTGTTACGTGCTGGTGGCCGCGATGGGGCACCGCAAATTACGGATATCTTATTTGACGGTGGGTTTGAGTCAAAGGCGGAGGCCGAATCTTTTGGTATTCGCCCTGGTGATTTTATTGTGCCAGATGTTAAGACACAGCTTTTGGCCAATGGTAAGCGGGTTAACTCAAAAAGTTGGGACAATCGCTTTGGCTTGGTGACCATCTTAAATGTCTTAGAAAACCTGCAGAACGTGGCGGTGCCCAATACACTGATCATGGGGGCAAACGTTCAAGAAGAAGTTGGCCTCCGTGGGGTCGCACCCGCGATTCATCAATTGCAACCGGATCTATTCTTTGCGTTAGATAGTTCAGCGGCTGACGATTTACAGTCAGCAACTGGGCAGGGTCAGCTTGATCAAGGTGCCATCTTACGGGTCTTTGATCCGGGTGTGATTATGCCAAAGCGTTTGAAGGAATTTGTTTTGGATATCGCATCAGATGAAAAAATTCCCCTGCAGTACTTTGTGGCCGCTGGAGGCACTGACGCTGCCGGTGCCCAGTCAGAGAACTTCGGGGTACCAGCTGTCGCCCTAGGCGTGGTCTCACGCTATATTCATACGCATCAGACGGTTTGGTCGATTGCCGATTTTGAGGCAGCCCAAAAATTAGTTGAGACATTAGCGTTGAAATTAGATAAGAGTACAGTAAACGATATCATTTACGGAGATTAGAATACTATGTTGATTGCAAGTTATAACAAAGCCGCAATGGGCGATGTGTTGGTTCTGTTGACCGCACAATCAGCCAAAGATGATTTGCGTGAGGTTAAGGGTAATGTGACCCGCGTGACCCATGCCAATGGTGAGTTGGTGGGGTTTAACATTTTGAATGTGTCCGCCCAGGTTGCATTGGATGCGACAGTTGCCGGTCAAGTTGCCTTGTCAGTTGAGCAAGTTGCAGCAGTGAATGCAGTGATCGGGGCTGCAGGGTTTGATGATATTTTGGCTGCCGATGATGCACCCAAGCTCGTCGTTGGGTATGTCGAAACGGCCGAGCCACACCCTGATTCAGACCATCTACAAGTTACAACAACCAAAGTATCAGATACTGAGACTGTTCAAATTGTTTCCGGTTCACCAAACATGCGGGCCGGTATTAAGGTGGTTGTCGCCAAAGTCGGTGCTATGATGCCATCAGGTTTGATTATCTGGCCGAGCGCTTTGCGTGGCGTACCCTCAAACGGCATGATCGTTTCTGGTCGTGAATTACAACTACCAAATGCTCCGCAAGTACCTGGAGCATTAATCCTACCAGATGACTACGCTGAAATCGGAACCCCCTTTGATCGTTTCGCAGAAAGCGCCCAAAAGCTATTTATAGACTAGAGGTTGATCAATGAGTCAGCGTCCAATTGTTTACTATCAAAATTTGATGCCAAAATATGATGCATCGGTGACGGCATTGATGCTTGCTAAGACGGATTACATTCTGTTCACGGATGAACCAGTCACAGAACCGATTGTCGTTGAAACGTTGTGGCCGCATGTACCGGCTGAACAGGTGGGTGCAACCAACGTCACGAAAGCCCTGGGTACGAGTCTGACATCGATCTTGGATGAGGAAACGCAAGCAAGTGCACAAGCACCATTAAATTACTTTAAGTAGAAATATCGCAAGTCAAGGAGCTTAATTAAGGGCTCCTTGACTTGCTTTTTTAAATAAATCATTATGTATACAACTTTAATTGCAGTAAAAGTTAATTTAGAAAAAATTTAAGTTTGAAATCTAAGAAAAAAGAGTCCATGATGTACGTGTAGGTTGACAATAAGGAGGGGCACGTGTGGTTGTTATAATGATATCAGGACTAAATTAAAGTAATATAATAATCTTGCTTAGTCATTTGTTTATCTTAAAGGGAAATGTATCTATTATGAAAAAAATAATTAATGTTACTATTACGCTGGTAACTGCACTAACTTTGTTAGCACCAGTTTCGGTTTTCGCGGATGATCTTACAGGTTCAACTGCAACTGATGTAACTTTTACAGCAGGTAGTCTTAGTTTGACGGGTGTGACTACTTCAGCTACTTTTGATGCAACGACGGATGCCTTATCGGCTGGTACAATTTATACAGGTGGATTGGATGCGACTTCGACAACTAAACTTGGAGCAAAAGTAACTGATTTAACTGCAAGTACAAGCGGATGGACATTAACATTGGCAAAATCAGCTTGGACAGCTGGTACGGGTGGAACTACTGCAGGAGTAACAGTTCTTGATAATAACGCTAAAATCCTGGTTAATTCTAAGGAACTAACAACAGCTGGTACAACTATTCAAACAGGCGATGGCAACACGGTTGAAACTACAATGGCTGATTTGCCATTGGAAATTACGTTGCCGACTGGAACTGCTATTAAGGCTGGATCTTATACCAACACTTTGAACTGGAGTTTAGCTGCTGGCGTTTCTACAACACAAAACTAACAAATAAATTAACAAGAAAATCAATGTTTTTTATGCAAATATAATATTGATTCTCTTTTTAATTTTATTAGTTAAATAGGTATTATGTTTTCATGAAAAAATATTTCATAGTTATTCTTTTGTTTGGATTCAGTATATTATATCCAGAAAAAGTTATTCATGCTGACTCTGATATGAATTTTCAAGTGCAAGTTGTTCCTTCAAAGTTACAGCGTGGTCAGGGCGAGGCTTACTTCGATCTAGTAGTGCCACCAAGAAAAAGTACAAGCATACAACTGAATTTAAAAAACACATCAAGTTCAACAGTGAAAGTCGCCATATCAGTCGTACCAGCAACAACTGATATGTCTGGTAAAGTGGCATACGGAGGTAGAAACGGGGATGGTTCATTACCTGAGATGAATTTGGCAAAGTATGTTAAGGGACCGAAGACGATCGTTATTCCTGCGAAGAGTACGGTAACTTATAAGGCGACAATTGAGATGCCGGCGTCCAATTATGCAGGTATTATTACGGGTGGCATTGTTTTGCAGCAAGAAACTGCAGGCTCAAGTCCTTCGAATAATAGTCATAACTCTCTGCAAGTATTGAGTAAGTATCGGTATGTTATTGCATTGTTAGCACGTACTAGTGATACGAATTGGCAACCTGCTGAAAAAATTGGTACGGCAATTGTAGCCAGATCTAAAAAAACTGTTGGTATCAAGGTGCCCATTACAAATACTTCAAACACATTTTTAAATCAACTTTCGATCGACACGAGCGTACAGAAGGATGGTAAAAAATTTGTAACGCATAACGATCATATGCAGATGGCGCCAAATTCAAATTTTAATTATGCTGTTCACTTAGGTTCCCGTGTAACTACTGGAACCTATCAAGTAATGACCAAGACATATTTTGTTGAGGATGAGAGTGGCCAGTATGTTGATAGTAAAGGTACAAAGTATAGATATGCTGTTTCTAAAAAGCAAAATGTGAGCGTTACCTCAGATCAGGCTAACCAATTGAACAAAGCTTTGCAGAAAAACAAACATGTATTCCCAAGCATATTCTATATCGTTGGTATCATATTGTTATTATTGATGATTTTAGTCATGGTAGGTGGCATATTCTTTTGGCGTGGACGAAAGAAACAAGCTGCTCAAATTGCTGAGTTGAAAGCCAAAATATCTGACAAAAAATAATATATGAGTAAGATAGTCGAGTAATTAATTTTGATTGCTCGGCTTTTTAAGTTGTTCCAGCTTCTTCCGTGAATGGCTAGGATAAGAAGGCGGTGCATCTATATGCGTAGATACTATCTGACCCAGTAAGGAAGGTATTAATTCAGTAAATTACCGAATTTTACGGTTACAAATAATTTAAACTTTTATTCAAGTACAATGGTTTGAATGCTGACGCACAATAAAGAGCAACTTTCAAATTCCCAAAAGAAAGACTTTGTCTGAATAATTAAAACATTTTTTCGATTGCACAACGGGTAATCGACGTCATTGGTTCAGGGCCAGATGATGAAATTTTTGGCTGTCACTAAACTTTTACGGTTAATTAGTGTAAACTGATATGAGCGAAAACATAAGTTAGGAATTTTAAAATCATGAATAAGGATACAATCTATTACTTTATTGGCATTAAGGGTTCAGGAATGAGTTCGTTGGCCATGATTTTGCATGATCAGGGATGCCAAGTGGCCGGTTCGGATATTGATGAATATACCTTTACGCAAAAGCCATTGGCAGCTGCTAATATTCCAATGTATTCATTTAATGCCGCAAATATTAAGCCTGGTATGACCGTGATTCGTGGGAATTCTTTTACTGATGACCAAGTTGAAGTGGCCGCGGCCTTAGCTTTAGGTGAGGCTGTCACAGTCGTCTCATATCCGGATATGGTGCAAGCACTGATTCAGCAGTACACCTCAATTGGTGTGGCTGGTGCCCACGGGAAGACTTCAACCACTGGGTTATTGGCGCATGTGCTATCTGGCATTGCACCAACCTCATTTTTGATTGGTGATGGGACCGGTAAAGGGGTGCCTGATGCTCGGTTCTTCGTCTTTGAGGCGGATGAGTATCGACGGCACTTTGCGGAATACACCCCCGACTACGCCATCTTAACGAATATTGATTTTGATCATCCTGACTATTACACGGGTATTGATGACGTGTTTGATGCCTTTGAAGGCTTTAGTCAACACGTGAAGAAGGGAATCTTTGCGTGGGGTGATGATACCCAATTGCGTAAGCTTTCGGTTGATGTGCCCATTTATTACTACGGTACTAATCCGGAAACGGACGATTTCGTGGCATCAGACATTAAGCGTTCAACGACCGGATCAACTTTTGACGTGTCTTACAAAGGTGAGTTCTTAGGTAATTTCCAAGTACCCTTGTTTGGTAAGCACGGCGTGTTGAACTCATTGGCCGTGATCGCGGTAGCCTATTTTGAACAAATTGATTTAGATTTGTTGCGGCAGGAATTGACAACCTTTCGGGGTGTGAAGCGCCGTTTCACAGAAAAAACCGTGGGTGAAGTCACGATTATTGACGATTACGCCCACCATCCTTCTGAAATCACAGCCACGCTAGATGCGGCCCGTCAAAAATTCCCCGGTCGTGAACTAGTCGCCGTTTTCCAACCACACACGTTCTCACGGACAATTGCTTATCTCGATGAGTTTGCCACATCCTTGAATCTAGCGGACAAAGTTTACCTCACTGACATTTTTGCATCGGCACGTGAAGTTGCCGGTGAAATTTCTTCAACAGACTTAGGTGCTAAGATTACCAAGTTTGGCGGTATTGTCTCACCCACGAATGTTGCGCCATTGCTGGATCATGAGGATCCTGTAGTGGTCTTTATGGGTGCCGGTGATTTACAAAAAACCGAATTTGCCTATGAAAACATTTTGGCCAACTTAACTGAAAATCTACAATAAAATATCAAATCACCAGCGTTTGGACAGTGTATGTTCAGACGCTTTTTGGTACTATAATAGATACTAGTATGCAGTTGCTGCATGAACAGTTTGCAAGAAAGATGGGGGAAAGACATGCCAGAATTACCAGAAGTGGAGACGGTCCGCCGCGGTTTGATGCGTTTAGTTGCCAAACGCCGGATTATATCAACAGAAGTTCGGTGGGAGAAGACTGTCGGCATGGATCCAGCAGCATTTGATGCTGAACTAGCTAATCGGGTAATTGAGCAAATTGATCGGCGTGGTAAATATCTCCTGTTTCGTTTAAGTGGTGGTTTGACCATGGTGTCGCACTTACGGATGGAAGGTTCATATTACACAGTTCCGGCTGGTACTGAACCAGGAAAACACGATTTGATCACTTTTCACCTGGATGGCGATGTTGATTTGTTTTACCGTGACACGCGTAAGTTTGGCCGTATGAAAGTGGTCAGAGATGAGGCGGTTATGACCGTAGCCGGGCTGGCCACAATTGGTCCCGAACCGACGGCTGATGCGTTATCCTTGGATTACATGGTTAATGAATTTCAACGGAGTAAGATGCATATTAAGCCTTTTTTACTTAATCAAAGTCATATTGCCGGCTTGGGTAATATTTATGTCGATGAAACGCTATGGCAATCTAAAATTCACCCTTTACAGCCCGCTAATAGTTTAACGACGCCCAAGTTAACCGAGTTACGCACAAACATCATTCATGAGATGCAACGAGCTATTAAGCATCACGGGACGACGGTGCACAGTTTTACAACTGCTTTTGGTGAGGCTGGTGAGTTCCAAAATGAACTACAAGTTTACGGTCGCCAGGGCCAACCATGTATGCGCTGTGGGACGCCTCTAGAGAAAACAAAGGTTGCCCAACGCGGGACGACGTATTGTCCACATTGCCAAGTATTACAGTAAAAAGGTAAAGGAGAAAATTCATGATCAAATTAGGATTAACCGGTGGTATCGCGACAGGGAAGTCGACGGTTTCAGCCTATATTCGTGAATTAGGGATCCCGGTGATTGATGCGGATGTGACTGCTCGTGAAATTGTCGAGCCGGGGGAACCTGCTTATGATGATATTGTCAGCTATTTTGGCCCAGAGATTTTGCAAGCAGATGGTACTTTAAATCGCGCCGCTTTGGGTAAAATCGTCTTTAGTCATGCGGAAAAGTTAGCCAAATTAAACGAATTCACCCATCCCCGTGTCTTCCAACGGACGCAGGAAAAGACAGCCGCGCTAGTGGCGACAGGGGCAGACGTCATTGTCTATGATATTCCCTTGTTATTTGAAGCTAACCGGCCAGATTCATTTGATGCGATCATGGTCGTGACGATTCCCCGGACATTACAAATTCAACGATTGATGGCCCGCAATCACTTTGATGAACAAGAAGCCGTCAAACGGATTGAGGCCCAGATGCCAATGGCCGAAAAAGAAGCGCGGGCAGACTATGTCATTTATAATGACGGTGACTTACAGACCACATATCGCCAAGTGGACCAGATTATCGCAGATGTGAAAAAGAAATTGGAGTAAGTGATGGCCTTTCATACAAATCAACATTATCGGGTCATCATTCCAACGGAGCCCTTGACCCAAACTCATACCCAAGCGCTGGCACAATTGTACCTACCGATTATCGGTCCGGAAGCGTTTGCCGTCTATTTTTCGATGGTGACTGGTAAAGTCAGTGATGAACCCACTTTAAATCATACGGATTTGCTAGATCAGTTGGCAATTTCATCACCCCATTTTCTACAAGCGCGTGAAATGCTTGAGGGATTGGGCCTACTAAAATCATTTGAACAAAAGCTGACGACAACGACGCAGTGGGTGTATCAATTTTTCTTACCGCTCACGCCAAGTGCTTTTTTTCATGAAAAACTATTATTAGGCCTTTTGAATCACTATATCGGCACTGAACAGACCACCGATCTAGTGGGGCGTTTATTACCGCATACCGCAGAAATTCCAGGTCAGGATGTTTCAAAACATTTCTTTGATGTTATCCGTCACCAACAGATGGCCGATTTGGACATTGTTGTTCCAGAAAACAGGATTACTTCGCCACTAGTGGACGCCTTGGGTGCTTCAAATACATCGATTGATTTTGAATTGATTCAAGCGATGTTGAAAAGTTTCCAGGTTCAACTCGTGGAATTAAAGCGACATGAAAGTAATTTGTTATTAATCAAGGACTTGTACGGGGTTTCTGATACGGACCTCGCACGCGTGATTGGGCAAAACTTGAATAACGACAAAAGTGTTAATATCAAGGGTGTTGAACAGAGTTTTGCCCGCAATTATCGTGCTAGTTTCAACACACCCCGTCATGCCGGTCAACCGGCCGAGACGATTAGCGGTGACACTGATGACAATCCACTGATTGCAGCTGCTAAGAAATTAAGCCCACTTGAATTTTTAGGCGATATTCGCAAGCAGAGTGGTGGCATGGTTACCAGTGGAGAAGAGTTTGAAATCAAGAAATTGGTGCAATTAGGTAAATTACCCAATGTTGTACTGAACATCATGCTATACAATTTAACGATTGTCGAGCAACGCACCACCCTCTCGCAGGCATTTATGGAAACGGTCTATAATGATTGGGCTCAGGTAGGCATACAAACCCCAGAAGCCGCGATTAAATATCTGCAGGAACGGCAGGTGAAGAAGCAACAAACGACCCAAAAACGTGGGGGAACGCACTATCAAACGACACCCCGGGTGATTGAGAAACGTCCAGACTGGCAAAAGCAGCAGGCCCGCACATTATCAAGCGATGAAAAACAGGCAGCTGATCAGATGTTGGCGGAACTCCAAGCACGGCGCAATCAACGCAATCAAAATGAAGGAGAGAATTAATGGCGGAAGAATTTGAAATAAAATTGCCCAGTCAACCTAACGAATTCACCTCAGTTAGTGATTCAATTAAAGACACAATGCAAAAAAAAGGGCTGACGGCCAAAGTTAATGCACTTCAACAACAAGTTTTGCAGGATGCGGAGGTCAATCAGTTTATCCAGGCCCATCAACCAGCACTGACCCAAGCGGTTTTTAATCGTGATTTTGCGACAATTTTTGAATATGTTAACCAACGGAATAAACAACGGGCCGGCGATGCGGTGGTCCATGACGGTTATGAACCTCATCTGGTTTTTAGTAATGACCGTATTCTGGTCACCTACACGGAGACCGAAGCACATCGCCAAGCCAATCGCCAAGCGGTTGCCAAAGAATATATTCACCTGGTCGGCATGTCAAAGCAGTTACGCAAGGCTAGTCTGACCCAATTTGCGGATGTTTCTGGTATGTCTGAAGCTTGGAGCAAAACATTGAAGTTTATCACGGCTTACCTGGCGGATCCAGAGCAAGTTGAATTCCATCGCGGCTTGTACCTCCATGGCGCATATGGAATTGGTAAAACTTATTTGATGGGTGCGATGGCAAATGAGCTAGCGGCCCAAAAAATTGAAGTTAGTCTCATTCACGTACCAACTTTAGCGACCGAACTTAAAGCTTTGATCAGTGGGGATGCGACTGATATTCAAAATCGGCTCCGTGAACTACGTGAGGTGCCGGTACTTGTGTTAGATGATATCGGCGCTGAAGCTGATGGGACGGGATGGATTCGCGATGATGTCTTGGGGGTGATTTTAGACGCCCGCATGCAAAATGAACTCCCTACATTTTTCACATCAAACTTTTCAATGGCAGATTTAGAAAGCCAGCATTTTGCGCAAACTAAGCAAGGCATTCAAGAGGTCAAAGCTGAGCGACTGATGCAACGTATCATGTTCCTCGCTGAAGAAGTCAATGTGACTGGTCCTAATCGACGTCTGAACGGTTAAAAATATGCATGGAATCAAAAAAATAATGATTGTTGTCGCAGTCATGTTATTGGCTTATGTCGGTTTGCGCCATGATACTGTGTTTTACCAGAGACAGCTGGCAGAAGTGGTGACCGTGCAAAAAACTAGGACGACGACGCAACACGATGAATTCAATAATGTGACCCACCATATCAACCAAAGGGTGCACATTCGATTATTAAATGGTAAGGCTAGGGGGACCGTCACGACGATCAGTAACAGCTATGATTCTAGTTTGGCGCTAACCCAACCTCTCAAGCCGGGCATGCAGATTTTCTTATCGAGTGTCCACGGTGGCCACGGTTGGCAATTTCGCACAATGAAGCGGGATGCCACCTGGCTGCCCTTATTGTTAGGTATGTTTACCTTGGTGATGGTCCAGATGGGCCAAGCTGGTCGTAAAACGGTGCTTGCGATGGTCGTCAATATGGGGTTATTCATCTTGACAACTTATCTTAGTAGCAGGATGCAGGACGCTGCTGTGTTCTGGTTGTTTATCATTTTTAGTGTGCTCGCTGCGATCATAACGTTAGGCTTAGTCATGGGCTTTCAACAGGAGCAGACCTGGACGGTGATTATCACCGTCGTTTCCACGATTTTTCTGACATTAGGGTTGGCCCAGCTTGTATTTTGGTTGACCAATGAGCGGGGCATGCATTTTGAATTGATGACTTTTATCACCCAGCTACCCGGCCCAATGTTTATGGCGATGACGCTGGTTGGTGTCCTTGGGGCGGTGATGGACGAAGCGACGGACATGATTGCAACATTGTATGCATTACTGATGGCCAATCCCAAAGTGACGGTCCGCCAGCTGATTACTGCGGGACGGCATGTCGGTCAAGAAATCTTTGGGGCCCTCAGCAATGTCTTGTTCTTAATTTTTATGGCTAATGAAATTCCGATGACACTGCTGTATCTGCGCAATGGCAATAACATTGGCTATACCTTCCAAATGAATTTGTCACTGGGGATGATTCAGACCCTCATTTCGGCGATAGGGATTGTATTGACCGTACCGGTCGGGATCTTTTGGGTATGGTTGTTCCGGAGTCGACGGACGCGGGGGATGATGCCATGACAGTGACGATGATGTTAGCGTTTATTTTATTGGTTTTGATGGTATGCATTGGTGGTGTGAAGGGCTTTGGTGCATTTATCAGTTTATGGATTAATTTTGTCATTATGATTGCCATGTTGGTGATGATTAATTTTGGTTTTAATGCCGTGATTGTCCTTTTGATTGGTGGGGTGTTACTACTTCTAGTGACCATTTTAAGCGCTGGTGCTGATGATGAAATCACATCTATCACGATGGGGGCGAGTTTCATTGTGATGGTCGCACTCATTATCCTGATGTTACCCGCTGAATATTTAAACTTAGCACAAGGGTTTGCTGAAGAGAATTCAGAAGAGCTGGAAGGGTTGTCATTGTCCATTGGGTTGAACTTTGTCTCAATTGGGCTTGTGGCTGCCGTTGTCGCAACTTTGGGTGCCATTGCCGAGGCATCAATTGCCGTGACTGCTGGCACTTATGAGTTGATTGAGCATAATCCAAAGATGACAGCGACTGAAATTTTTAAAACTGGGAGTCAGCTGGGTTATCAAATTGTTGGTACCGCAGTCAATACGGTTCTCTTTGGCTTTATGGCTGATTTCTTAAGCTTAGGCGTGTGGTATGCCAAGCTAGATTACGCGCTCGGTGACATTATTAATTCAAAGCTCTTTGTCTCAACTATGTTGTCGATGATTTATGCTATTTTGGGGGTCATTCTAGTATTACCAGTTTCCTTAGGCTTAATCGTTTGGCAACATCGTCGTCGCCATGAGAGCACCTGACTAAAAAAATGAAAACCCCAAAATGTCGGGGGTTTATCTATAAAAAATGAGAAGCTTATGGTATGATTAGACCGTAAGTTTTTTAGTTATCATAATGACTAATTAAGTATTAAGAAAATCGAAGAAAGTTGGTACGTTACATGAGTAAAGTACTTGTTATTGAAGATGAAGTAAATTTGGCGCGCTTCGTTGAACTTGAACTACAGCACGAAGGCTATGAGCCACAAATTGAAGACAATGGTCGCTCTGGTTTGGAAGCTGCCATGAAGGATGATTTTGACCTCATTTTATTGGATTTGATGCTTCCTGAACTGAGTGGTTTGGAAGTTGCTCGTCGTTTACGTGAAGTCAAGAACACGCCTATTATCATGATGACTGCCCGTGATTCAGTGATTGATCGTGTCTCAGGGTTAGACTATGGTGCTGATGATTATGTCGTGAAGCCATTTGCGATCGAAGAATTATTGGCACGCGTACGGGCTTTGTTACGACGGATCGACATTGAAACCGAAGAGCATTCAACGCACCAAAGCGTCGTTAAGTACCGTGATTTAACTGTTGAAAAAGAAAACCGGATTGCTCGTCGTGGTAATGAAATTATCAATTTGACGAAGCGTGAGTACGAGTTGTTGTTGATTTTGATGGAAAACATCAATGTTGTGCAATCTCGTGAAGAGTTATTGAAGAAGGTTTGGGGTTACGAATCAGACATCGAAACAAACGTTGTGGATGTTTATATTCGTTATTTGCGAAACAAGATTGATCAAAAAGATTCACGGGCATCATATATCCAAACCGTTCGTGGTACCGGATATGTCATGCGTCAGTAAATAAGTGAGGTCTTACAATGGATAAATTGTCCATTGTCAATGAAACGCCCCGCGCAGAAGGTTTGTCTCTTAAGTGGAAGTGGGCACTCGGTTCTGCCGCGGGCGTTTTTTTGATATTTATAATTTTTAGTATTTTTTTGGTGACTGCTTTTTCAAATTCAATGATTCAGACCGAGCGTAAAGAGGTCCGGGATACGTTACAAACCGTGAGTTCACGGCTCCATTCATTGAAGGCAACGCAGATGTTACCAGCCGAAATCGACAAGAGTTTGCAACCAAAAGAGGGCCTCGGGTTTCAAGAAACCTTGCAGGATCCAGTCTTGATGTCGATTTCGCGGGATGATACGGTCGTACGTGTCTATAATAACGCGAAGGCTCAAGTATATCCGCTCGATGGTCAGCGACTGGACGTTAAACTAACCAGTCACCAAAAGATTAGTACACTGTTCAAAGATGGCCAAGAAATGATTATCGGTCAGATTCCTTTGTATGATAAAAAAAATCAGCGCATTGGCACGGTTGTTATCGAAAATCAATTAGCCGACTATAATCAACTCTTCAAGCGTATTTACGCTATTCTGGCGGTTTTGATTACGCTGGGCTTGATTCTGATTGCCTTATGGGGCTATTGGCTAGCGGATTATTTGTTACGGCCCGTGACGACCATTGAACAGGTTGTGAATGATTTGCAAGCTGATCCGCAATCACAAAGTCGCGTACCGATTCCAGCTAAACACCATGATGAACTCACCGCACTGTCGCAACTGATGAATACAACGCTTGATCGGATGCAAGATTTCATTTTAGCGCAGCATCAATTCGTTGAGGATGTCTCACACGAATTACGCACCCCAGTGGCCATTGTTAAGGGGCACATGGAGTTGTTGAACCGTTGGGGTAAAGATGATCCCAAAATCTTGGAAGAATCGATTCAAGCTTCGCTACAAGAGATGAGCCGGATGCAAGGATTAGTACAAGAAATGCTTGATTTGACACGTGCTGATCAGGTTGAGATTACCTTCCGTGATGGCAAGACTGATGCTAAGGAAGTCATGAATGCAGTGTTCAATAATTTCAAGATGATTCATCAAGATTTCTTGTTTGGGTTAGACGACTCACTATCAGGCCCGACTTACATTAATATGTCCCGTGATCACCTTGAACAAATTTTGATTGTTTTGTCAGATAATGCGGTCAAGTACTCACAGACTCGCAAAGAGATTCACTATGCAATTGCGCGGACTTCGACCATGGTCCAGATTGCGGTGCAAGATTTTGGTGAAGGTATCAGTGAAGAAGATGCCAAACACGTTTTCGACCGTTTTTACCGAGTGGATAAGGCACGTTCTCGTAAACAAGGTGGTAATGGACTCGGCTTGAGTATCGCCCAAAAGCTGGTCGAAGGGTATGGTGGCCGCATTGAATTGGAGTCTTCACTGGGGAATGGTTCGATTTTTCGGTTAAGTTTACCAATCAAAGTAGCTAAAAAATAAGCACACAGACGTGTTTATTTGGCGGAACCAAGGTATAATGACGTTATATCTGGTTGTGATGAGGCTTTAAAGTTACAGATTTAACGAGGTGTTTAACATGAATTTTTATCAACCAACTGTCGAAAAAGACGACATTATCAATGAAAAAATTGCCCAATCTGGTCGCTCAATGATGTTTTTGACCGCAGATTGGTGTGGTGACTGTAAGGCTATCAAGCCATTTGTTCAAGATTTCCGCGACACCGTGGAGAGCAAGGATATCAAGTGGTTTGACGCTGACCGCGACGAAAATATCGAAGTGGCTAAGGCGCAAGGATTGATGGGTATCCCATCATTTGTACTGTTCGAGGATGGTCAACAAGTGAAGCACTTTGGGAACGGTGAACGGTTGAACCCAAAAGAAGTTGCTGCATGGGTTGCCGCCTTGTAAACAAAATTTAAACGACTGAAAGCGTATTGTGATACATTTTTAGTCGTTTTTTGTTATCCTAGAATAAGGATAACTGTTACAAGGGGTAGCACGTTGATCTCAAAATACATGGAACCAGTAAATCATGACATACGCAGAATTTTTATTAGCCACTAAGGGCATGCCAGATACATATTTATTGGCAGTTGCTGTTAGTAAAAAGAGAGTCACGTCAATCACTGAAGTGACTTTAAATGATACTGACATTATTTTAGTTACGGGCACACAGCACCAGCCACTACAACTCGGTGAATTTAGCAGGCTTAGTTTGCACGACACGGCAAAATTGACATTGGCATCAGGTAAACCCGTTTTTGGTTACCGCGTGGCAGCAGAAAATTTGATATTAGGATAGGTTATATGAATAAAAGAATTTGGTATATTTTAGCAGCATCATTAGTATTATTGGTCGGTGTGGGTGGATTCATTTTGACCAATGCCCATACTATTTCGACATCACCCAAGGAAACCTTGTCTGACCATCGCACAACTAAACCCATTCAAGGTTCAACCAAAAAGAGTCAATTAGAAAACAAAAAAGCCTACAGTGTTCCCAAAGCAGACAAAAGTTCTGCTAACTACGTCGCATCTGGTCATGCGTCAAAAATCGGTGAGTATACCATTAGTTCCCAGGGCAATAAGGCGGTGTTAGCAGCAAAGTCAAACGTCACACAAACAATTTCCAATGGTGATTTGACTTATACGGTTAGCAAGGTCACCAAGTATAATAATGACCCTAAGACGGATGAAGCCGTCGAGATGGCCCGACTGGCGTTAAATACGCGCGACATCGATGGCGCCTACACGACATTAACGATTAAATATACGATCGAAAATACGGGATCAAAGAACCTTCAAACTGATGGTGTGTCAACAGTTGCATATACGGATGGTAGCATTGTGAGTCCATTAAATGGCCTAGATAATGATGCCAGTCTCGCGCAAACAACTTTAGCAGCTGGTGATAAGAAAACGACCTTTGCCGTGGTCTTAGTACCAAAAGCGTTAGCAGCAACGGTGAAATCAATTCAGATCGAATTTGCTTCAATTGCTAATAGCAGTCACCAAAAAGTTCAAAAAGCTTCTGACGGATTGACCGTCAATTTCTAATTTTTCTTAAGAAAACAGCGTGCTAATCGCTAATCGTGTATAATGAGATTTTAGGTTATGCGGCAATGTATAACATCAAATTGAGTTAGAATGGAAGACACAGTTATGATTAAACGTCCTGGATATACATTTTCAAAACGCTTTCTCGATATCTCTGTGGCTTTGTTTGCATTAATATTATTATCACCAGTATTTGCAGTGATTAGTTTGTTCTATGTCTTCGGCGCAAATAAGGGGCCGATATTTTACAAGCAACGACGCATTGGAGAAAATGGACAGCCGTTTTATATTTTTAAGTTCCGCTCGATGGTGGTCGGTGCTGAAGAAAAGCTCTACAGCAATCCAGCATTGTATGATAAATTTGTGGAAAATGGCTATAAACTACCAACTGAGGAAGATCCCCGTATCACGAAGTTTGGTGCCTTTATTCGCAAAACGTCATTGGATGAATTACCCCAGTTTTTTAATATCTTAATCGGGGATATGACCGTGATTGGTCCAAGACCCGTTGTGGAATCAGAATTAGTCGAATATGAATCTCCCGAGCGAATTGCGAAGTTTCTTTCCGTTCGTCCTGGGGCAATGGGATTATGGCAGGGATCTGGCCGGAGTGAGATTGCTTACCCGCAACGGGCTGATATTGAGCTGGAGTACGTGGATCAGGCTAGTATCTGGTTTGATTTCGTCGTGCTATTTAAAAATGTCGGGGCAATTTTTGCTGGCACCGGCGCTGAATAAAATTATCTAGACACAGACTGTAAAGACTATTGACTTTACAGTCTGTTTTTTGTATTATATATAACTGAACAAAGTGTCTAGCTAGATTAAACAATATAGTTAAATTAAACACGGGAAGGGAGGGAATCTATCATGGCAAAGGTTGTTGTTCGTAAGAATGAATCACTTGATGATGCTCTCCGTCGTTTCAAGCGTGGTGTGTCAAAGGATGGTACATTGCAAGAATACCGTAAGCGCGAGTATTACATCAAACCATCCGTACAACGTAAGCTTAAGGCTGAAGCTGCACGTAAGCGTAAGAACAAGAAGAGCCGTTAATTTGGTTCTGCCGGACTACTTAGCGGTAGTTCGGCTTTTCTTTTAAATTTTTTTTGGAGGTAAGGAACATGAGTTTACTTGCAACGTTAACTGCAGACATGAAGACGGCGATGAAGGCTAAGGATAAGGTGACGCTAAGTGTTGTCCGTATGCTGAAGTCATCAGTTTCAAACGAAGAAATCAAGTTAGGGCATGAGCTATCAAGTGATGAAGAAGTCGCGGTGTTGTCACGTGAATTAAAGCAACGTGTCGAAGAATTCGATTCATACAAGGATGCTGGTCGTGACGAATTGGCGGCTGACATTGAGGCCCAAATTGCGGTTGTTAAGCAGTATATGCCAGCGCAATTATCAGCTGAAGAAGTAACCACAATTGTTAAAGAAACCATCGCTGAAGTCGGCGCTACATCAAAGGCTGACCTGGGTAAGGTGATGGGGGCTTTGATGCCAAAGGTGAAGGGTAAAGCCGACGGTAAGTTGGTTAATAAGACTGTGCAAGACTTGTTGGCATAACCCATAAGGAAGACGTAGCCAGGTATGGCTGCGTCTTTTATTCTGTGATAAAACACCCCGTCAAGGGCGCATTCCTGTTATAATGGAATAAATTATTTTAAAAAGGGGTACGATTTTTGGCAAACGTCGAAAAGATTTATATATTTGAGAACCCTGAACAAGAGATTGGGTTAATTGGGGCACAAGATGTTAACTTAAACTTGCTTGAAGAAGGTATGCAAGTGAAAGCTGCCACTTTTGGTGACCAACTGAAGATATCCGGTGCTGAAGAGGCCGTGCAACAAACATATGACATCGTTGCGCAATTAACCGGCCTCATTCAAAAAGGTATCAAAATCCATGCCGCCGACATCGTTTCAGCTATCAAAATGAGCGAACGGGGTACATTAGAATACTTTTCTGATTTGTACACTGAGACTTTGGGCCGGAACGCCCGTGGTAACGCGATTCGTGTTAAAAATTATGGGCAACGGCGCTATGTGCAATCAATTCGGCACAATGATGTGACTTTTGGTATCGGCCCTGCTGGTACGGGTAAAACATATTTGGCTGTCGTCATGGCAGTCGCTGCCTTGAAGCGTGGTGATGTTGATCGCATCATCATTTCACGGCCAGCGGTCGAAGCGGGTGAAAGTCTTGGCTTCCTCCCAGGCGACTTAAAAGATAAGGTAGATCCCTATCTACGGCCGATTTATGATGCTTTACATAATATCTTTGGTAAAGAACATACTGAACGTTTGATGGATCGGGGGACGATTGAAATCGCTCCCTTGGCCTATATGCGTGGCCGGACGTTAGATAATGCGTTTGTCATTTTGGATGAAGCGCAAAACACCACACCGCAACAGATGAAGATGTTTTTGACGCGTTTGGGATTTGGCTCACGGCTGATTATCAATGGGGACATTTCCCAAATTGACTTGCCAACCAAAACGAAGTCGGGCCTCATTCAGGCACAAGCGGTTTTAAATAACGTGCCACATATTGAATTTGTCCAATTTGATTCAGCTGATGTTGTCCGTCACCCAGTCGTCGGTGCAATTGTGACGGCCTATGAGCGCTACGATGCTGCGCAAGAGGCAGCCAAGCAACAACGTATCCGGGAACACAAGCAAGAGAATAACTAGGGGTTACTGATTATGGATTTGGCTATTTTTGACCAAACAACGGCTGGTGTGGCCGAACAACACATTCAACTGGTGCATGATATTTTAAACTATGCCGGTGAGTACATGCAACTGGCCGATAACACTGAAATGTCGGTTACCTTCATGAACAATGATGCCATTCAGTCATTCAATCGTGATTATCGTGGTATTGACAAGCCCACGGACGTCATTTCTTTTGCGATCGAAGAAGGCGATGATCTACCAATTCTGCCGGATGAAGCCATGGCTGAAGACATTGCCCCCAACATCGGTGATATTTTAGTCTCGATCGACAAAGTTGGCGAACAAGCCAAGTATTTAGAACATTCATGGGAACGTGAACTTGGGTTCCTAGTCGTGCATGGTTTCTTGCATTTAAATGGTTTCGACCACATGCGTGGGGATGAGGCTGAAAAAGAAATGTTCAATTTGCAACGGGAGATTCTTGATAGTTATGGACTCACAAAATAAAAAAGGACCCCAACCAGTTAAAGAACAAATTGATAAAAATGCCACTTTTATGCAGTCGTTAGGCCATGCCGTTGAGGGTATTGGCCAGCTGCTGATTCGTGAACGTAACATGCGTTTTCATTTCTTGGCAGCACTCATGGTGATTAGTGTCGGCATTTGGCGACATATTGGCCGCGCGGATTGGCTGTGGATCGTGGTCGCCATTTTTATCGTCGTCATGGCTGAATTCGTTAACACAATGGTTGAAGCTATCGTGGACCTGGTAGTGGGTGATGAATTTCATCCGTTGGCCAAGATTGCCAAAGATGTTGCCGCCGGGGCGGTCGTTTTTGCGGTCGTCTTCGCGATTGCGATTGGTTTTTTGATTTTCCAGCCATATTTTTTTCCATCTTTGAACAATATATATTAAGTAGTACGCATTTAGCGTGGATTATTTAGGAGATTTTAGAAAATGAGCACCCCAGATTTTAAGTCAGGCTTCGTTGCCTTAGTCGGTCGCCCAAACGTTGGTAAGTCAACGTTGTTAAACAAGATGATTGGTGAAAAAATTGCCATCATGTCACCAAAAGCCCAAACAACTCGTAACAAGATCCAAGGTATCTATACGACTGATGATGGCCAAATTGTGTTCATGGATACACCAGGTATTCATAAACCCCAAAACTCATTGGGTGATTTTATGGTCAAAACAGCTATGTCAGCCATTCGGGAAGCCGACATGGTCTGGTTCTTAGTCAATGCTGACGAGGAGCGTGGTGGTGGTGATGATTTCATTATTAACCGTTTGAAGGATACTAAGACTCCGGTTTACTTGATTATTAATAAAATTGATTTGGTTAAACGTGAAGACTTGTTAGCCCAAATCGCTGATTATTCTGCCCAAATGGAATTCGCCGAAATCTTCCCAATCTCAGCCTTAAAGGGCGATGGTGTCGATGGGTTGCTTGAGTTTACGATGGGCAAGATGGAAGCTGGCCCTCAGTACTATCCGGCTGATCAAATTACCGATCACCCCGAGCGTTTCATCATGGGTGAGTTGATTCGGGAAAAGGTGTTGCAATTGACCCGTCAAGAAGTGCCCCATTCAGTGGCGGTGGTGATCGACAAGATTGAGCGTCAAGACGAGCACCATTTGCACGTGCAGGCAACAATCGTGGTCGAACGACCAACGCAAAAAAATATCATTATTGGTAAGCAGGGTGCCATGATTAAAGAAATCGGTATCCGTGCCCGTAAGGATATTGAACGACTTTTGGGTGACAAAATTTTCCTTGAGACATGGGTTAAGGTTGAAGAACGTTGGCGTGATAAGCCACAAGCGCTCCAAACTTACGGTTACAAGGAAGACGAAATCTAAACTGAGAGTCGTCTAAATGGCAACTTTAGAAACGGATACAGCGGCTGAAATCGCTTGTATCCGTTTTTGGTGTCAACTTGTTTGGCGACAACAGTGCTATATTAAAGTGAATGATCGGTTTTAATGGTAAAATGAGAAGACACGTTTTTGAAGGGAGTCATCATGCAAATCATCAAGTTACATCATCCGGTTGATCACACCAAATTGACAACGGAACCAGTTGTTTTAGCAATGGGATTCTTTGATGGGGTACATGCTGGGCATCGTGAGGTGTTGACCACTGCACGAGCCAAAGCGGCTGAGTTGGGCGTTAAATTTAGTGTGTTGACTTATAATCAACATCCTTCAATTGTTTTTAAGCAACATACACGGCCCATCCGGTATCTGACGACGCTGAACCGAAAGTTAGCGTTGTTTGAAGAGCTTGGCGTGGAGATTGCCTATGTGGCTGATTTTACTTCAGCGTTAGCGCAGTTGACACCGCTCGATTTTGTAAATCAATACATGGTCGGCCTAAACGCTCAGGCGGTCGTTGCTGGTTTTGATCATACGTATGGTCCCAAAAATGTCGCAACGATGGCACAATTACCCGGTTTTGCTGCGGGCCGTTTTGAGGTGATCGAAGTCCCTGAAGTCCGCATTGATGGTTTTGAGGGGGCGTCCACCCACGCACGTGAGTTGGTCGATCATGGTGAAATCGAGGCTTTGAACCATCTGTTGACGATTCCCTACCAAACAAGTGGGGTCGTCGTCCATGGTGAAGCTCGGGGCCGTGAAATGGGTTTTCCAACCTTAAATATTGAAACTACCGCCGGCGAAAGATTACCAGCAGAAGGTGTGTATATTACGACCGTTAATGTAAATGGTGTTTGGTACCAAGGCATGGGCCAAATCGGCCATAATATCACATTTGGTGATCACCGGCCACAGACCCTGGAAATTAACTTACTAGACTTTAAAGCAGAGGTTTACGGTGAATTTGTTGCAGTTCGTTGGCATAAATATTTGCGTGGCGAAGTTAAATTCACGGGTATGCCTGGGTTAATTGAACAATTGGAACAAGATGAACGCGATACGCGTACGTATTTCGCGCAACAACAGTAGAAGAAAGGGGCGCAGATGTCCTTTGATGGTTTATTCACTCATGCCATGGTGCATGAGTTAAATGCAACTTTAGCGGGTGGTCGGATCATGAAGATCCACCAACCCTATCCGAATGAAATTTTTCTCGTTATCCGGGCTAATCGACAAAATTATCCGGTGTTGCTCAGTGCACACCCCAGTTTTGCCCGGGCGCAAATTTCACGAATCAAATATAGCAACCCAACCACTGCACCTAACTTTGCCATGATGCTGCGGAAGCACTTGGAAGGTGCCCAATTATTGGCGGTTGAGCAGATTGAAAATGACCGGATTATCAAATTCTCGACCACCGGGCGCAATGAACTTGGGGATGAAGAAAAGACGTCCCTTTATTTGGAAATGATGGGGCGTCACTCGAATCTTTTCCTAGTCGATGAAGCTTCACAAAAGATTATTGATTTGATTAAGCACGTCCCAGCAGATCAGAATCGAGTGCGTTCGCTCATGCCTGGTGGGCAATATATCATGCCACCTAAGCAAGATGTTATTAATCCTTACCAATCTTTGAATGGCTTGGCAAATCTTATTCTAGACTATCCTGAAATTCCTGAGCTTGCTAAACAAATTCAACAACATTTCCAAGGATTTGCTCGCGATTCCGCCCTGGAGTTAGCGAATGTGCTATATCAAGATGGCGACAGCATGCAAGCTGCCCACGCTTGGTTTGCGCATTTTGATCAACCGGCACCACAATTAATCACGACCGAAAAGGGGCTTAATTACGCACCCTTTGACTGGTTGACTTTACCTGGTCAACGGGTGGCCTATTCGACTCTTTCAGAGATGCTGGATAGCTACTTTGAGGAAAAATCAGAACGTGATCGGGTCCAACAACAAGCATCGATCGTGATCCGTGCGGTTCGTAATGAGTTAAAGAAAAATCAGACTAAGATTAAAAAGTTCTATCAAGAATTAGCGATGGCTGATAATGCTGATGATTTTAAGGTGAAAGGCGAGTTATTAACCACTTACATGCACATGGTTGAACGGGGCATGACTGAAATTGAATTGCCTAATTATTACGACGATAACAAACCTCTGAAGATCAGCTTGTCGAATCAAATTGGACCTTCTCAAAACGCGCAAAAGTACTTTACGCGCTATAACAAGTTGAAAACTTCGATCAAATTTATCAATGAACAAATGGCTTTAGCTGAAAAGGAAGTCGCTTATTTTGAGAATTTGATGGCTCAAATTGAAATTGCCTCGCCAAAAGATATTGAAGAAATTCGCCAAGAATTGATTCAAGAGGGGTATATGCGGGTGCAGACCAAAAAGAAGCAGAAAACTCAGGTGAGTGCACCGGAAAAGTTTTACGCAACAGATGGAACATTGATTGAGGTCGGCAAAAACAACCTGCAAAACGAACGGTTGTCGATGAAAACTGCAGCTAAGTCAGATATTTGGCTACACACAAAGAACATGCCCGGCTCCCACGTCATCATTCATGATAGCGACCCTAGTGAGGCAACTCTTTTGGAAGGTGCCAAATTGGCAGCCTACTTTTCAAAGGGGCGTGATTCCGCGAATGTCCCTGTTGATTACTTACCCGTCCGTCGTTTACGGAAGCCAAATGGCTCAAAACCTGGGTTTGTTATCTTTGAAGGACAGAGTACGGTCGCAGTAACACCTGATTTTAGCTTGGTGCAACAGTTGCGTCAGAACAAACCGGCGCCTCAAAGCGCGGCCAAGGAACTATAAAGAATTCCTAAGAAAACGAACGACATTGGGTGGTTCGTTTTTTTAACCACTAAAACAGGGTAGAATAGATAGAAATGGGAAACGAGGGGGCCAAGCATATGCTTCGTGAAATTGCACTGGCAGATTTAAACACCTTACAATTGGCAATTAATGCCGGCATTGAGCGGGTTGAACTGAATGCCCATCTGGAACTTGGCGGGGTCACACCAGCTGACGAGACCGTCCAAGAGGCCGTTCGTATGACCGAAGCCGCCGGTATCGATCTGGTGGTCATGGTTCGGCCACGCGCCGGTGATTTCAATTATTCATATAATGAGATTGAAGAAATGCTCCAAATCATCAAGCGTTTCCGTACGCTTGGGGTCAAAACAGTGACATTTGGGGTCTTGACGGCCAATCATTGTTTGGCACGTGATAAGATGTTTAAATTAATCGAAGCCGCAAAACCGATGCAAGTCGTTTTTCACATGGCTTTTGATGATATTGTGCCGCAAAAGCAAGGGCAAGCGTTACGTTGGTTAGCTCGTTATGGGGTGATTCGGGTTTTGACCCACGGTGGGCCACTTAGTGAGTCGATTGATGAGACGTTGCCCCATCTAAAAATCATCAAGTCACTCGCACAGCAAGACATTGAAATTTTGCCTGGTGGCGGGGTAACTCACGTCAATGCGCATCAAATTGCAACGAGCTTAGCGGTCAATCAAGTTCATGGGACGCATATTATCAAGATGTAATTTTAAAACGAAGAGGATTTATTATGCGTCACGACCTGTGACAGTTCATGATGAATCCTTTTCATTTAGCTACTTTGCGTGTGACAACATATTTAATGTTGTTTAGACTATTTGTGTAGTACAATTATAGTAATTGTTTTTACAAGCAGAGAGGTTAGTATGAAAACAATCTTAGAAGCACTGCGCGATACTGAAAAAGCGTATCGCGATGTATTAAAAAAGATCAGTAAAGAAAACGGCATTACGATTGCTGAATGGTCATTATTGGGCTTTCTAGCAGACGGTTTTGACACACAAGATAAGCTGAGTAAGGAAATGAATTTGGATAATTCAACGCTGTCACGTCAGCTAAGCTCTTTGGTGAAAAAAGAGCTCGTGTCAAGTGTGGCAGTGGGTCGGGATAGGCGCCAACTCATTTACGAAATCACCACAGCGGGTGAATTAGTATTGACATCAGTGAACGCACAACACCATGCGTATGAAAATAACGTCTTTAAGTTGTGGTCTGACGAAGAGAAGTCAATGATCCAAATTTTGTTGAATCGTTTAGAAAAGTCACTTCAAAAATAGGAGGTTGACATGGCAAAGCACGCAATTGTGATTTCGCTTGACTCATTAGGTTTTGCGGATTTGCGAGACCGACTACAATTTTTGCCCAATTTAGCAGCACTGGTCAAGCAGGGTACCTGGGTCAAAGAGGTCAAGGGCGTTTATCCATCAATTACCTATCCATCGCATACATCGATTATCACGGGGACCTATCCGAAAACACACGGGATTGTGAATGCGACTCTGATGCAACCTGAACGGATTTCTCCAGATTGGTACTGGTATGCCAAGGATATTAAAGTGCCAACGGTCTATGATTTAGCCCAAGCGGCCGGGTTGAAGACGGCGGCGTTTTTGTGGCCTGTGACGGCCGGCGCAAAAATCAACTGGAATATTGCTGAAATTTTCCCCAATCGTATTTGGACAAATCAAGTGACCACCTCACTGAAGGCCAGTTCACCCTTATTTTTGCTTGGTATGGATCGTAAGTTTGGTCACTTGCGACAAGGGATTGAACAGCCAGCGTTAGATAATTTCATTACGGCTGCGGCGGTTGATACCATTATCCGAAAAAAGCCCAATTTAACCTTGATTCATCTGGTGGACATGGATAATCACCGTCATCGTTATGGCGTGCGTTCGCAACAGGCGATCGATGCCTTGGATCGGTTAGACAAACATGTTGGTGAATTGGTGGCCGCGGCCAAAGAGGCGGGGATCTATGCTGACACGAACTTTATGATTCTGGGGGATCACTATCAATTAAACGTTGATAAGATGATTCACCTGAATATGATTTTTGCCGATCGCGGTTGGTTGAAGAGCACGCGTAATGGTCGGGTTAACCGGCATTGGCGCGTGATTGCTAAACATGCCGATGGCGCAGCGTATATCTATGTAAGAGATTCTAGTTTAGTGGATGAAGTTCGCCAAGCAATCAAGCCAGTCAAAGGTGTCAAGACCGTCTTTGAGCATGCCGAAATTGCCGAGTTTGGGGCAGATACAAATGCAACTTTCATGGTTGAAGCGGCAGATCGGTACTTCTTTACGGATGAAACTGATCGACCAAATGTTGTGGAAAATGTCACCAATGCGATGCTGGAAGCTGGTGAACCTGATCGTTATAAGGGGACCCATGGTTATCATCCTTGGCATAATGACTATACGACAACGGCGATTTTTGCGGGTCCCGATATTATCGTTGATCAAGTCTTAGATTTAGACGTCGATTTAACCGATGAGGGCCCAACGATGGCTAAATTACTGGACTTAGAATTTGACACGCCCGTTGATGGTCACGTGATGGCCGCCATTTTTAAGGATTAAAAAACAGCTTGTCAAATAAGACAAATGAACACAACTTCTGACGATCACGGTCTCTGGCTGGTGATACCCAACCAAAGGTGCAAACTCATTCATTATTTTGCTATTTATTCCATTAGGCATTTCTGGCGGATGATCACTTGGCAGATTGACCAGCATTGTTGGAAGCGTCAGATGCCTTATTTGGCGAGAACATATTTTGATCACTTAACTTTGCGCGCCCTAAATATGGATGCAAGTATGCGTGATGTTTTTCATTGCGTAGCATGCCACGTGCCCTCAATTTGGGATGGTAATCGAGCTTAAAAGAGAGAAGAAATAGAGGAATAGTTTATGAAGGTCGCCATTGTGACTGATTCGACATCATATTTGACAGAAGCAGAAATTGCGAAATATGATATTAAAATTGTACCAATGCCGTTTATCTTGAAAGACAAGATTTATAAAGAAGGGGTGGACGTCACGACTGCAGAGTATTATGCCATGCTGTCGGAATCGGATAGTTTCCCCACCACATCACAACCATCTGTTGGTGAGATGATGGCATTATACGAAGAACTCAGGGATGAAGGCTATGAAGCGGTGATTTCAATTCATTTGGCTTCAACAATCTCTGGCTTTGTTTCCAATGTGGCCTCATTGGAAGGCAGCATTGAGGGCCTGGATATCTACGCCTATGATTCAAAAATCACGGTGCGGTTAATGGGTAATTTAGTTTTGAAGGCCGCGCAAATGGCGGCCGCCGGTAAAACACCTGCTGAAATTTTGCCGGTTTTGGACGAATTACGGGACACCATCGATGAGTATTTTGTCGTCGACGATTTGCAAAATTTGGTGCGTGGTGGGCGCTTATCCAATGCTGGTGCGCTGATTGGCGCGGTGTTGAAAGTTAAGCCTATCTTGACCTTTGACAACAATACCAATCATATCGTGCCTTTCGAAAAGGTCCGTTCAATGAAAAAAGCCTTGAAACGGACAGAAGAATTATTTAATGAGGCCTTGGCTAAAGCCGATTATCCGGTGCGGGCGATTGTCATTCATGCCAATAATGAGGCTGGTGGTCGCGCTTTTCAAGCTGAGGTACAAGCGCAACATCCTGATATTCCGGTTGATTTGTCATACTTTGGTCCAGTCATTGGTACCCATTTGGGACAAGGTGCAATTGGCTTAACTTGGATGCGCGATATTGATTCACTGTAATATAATTGATTAGAGGGGTGTGCCGGGGCGCACTGGAAATATCATTGAAAGAAGAGAAATTATGACGAAAATCAAACTTGTGACAGATTCAACTGCTATTTTATCTGATGCTGAAATTGCTGAATACGCGATCACTGTCGTGCCATTGACCATTGTCATTGATGAGACAACCTACCAAGATGGTGTTAATTTGGGGCGTGAAGAATTTATGGATAAGATGGCAGCGGCTAAGAATTTGCCTAAGACTTCAACACCTTCAATCGGCACTTTCCAAGAAACCTATGAACGCTTGTTAGCTGAAGATGACGACACGCACATCATTTCAATTCACTTGACACCTGGTTTGTCTGGTACTTACAACGCTGCCCAACAGGCTGCTAATATGTTTGATGGTGATCGGATTACGGTCATTGATTCCGCATTTATCGATCGTTCATTGAGTTTCCAAGTGTTGCATGCTGGTCAGCTGATCAATGCTGGCGCTAGTGTTGCTGAAGTCGTCGCTGAGATCGCCAAGACCGAAGCGAATACTGAATTATATTTGACGGTGGCATCACTGGATAACCTTGTTTCCGGCGGGCGTTTATCAAAGACCGTTGGGTTAATTGGTGGCCTATTGAATATCCGGATCGGTGCCCATGTGGTTAACGGTGATATTCAAGTTGAAAATAAGGGGCGTGGCGCTAAATCAACGAAGGCCTACTTGGCTAAAGTGATTGAAAAAATGCACGCTGCCCCCAATGGCATTGAGCAAATTGGTTTGTCGCATGCGGGTATTCCTGACGCGGCACAGGCATTTGGCGAAATCTTGCGGACGGAGTTCCCGGATGCCCAAATTGCCATTAACCAAACATCGCCAACAATCTCAACACATACTGGGGTTGGCGCCTTTGGTTTGAGTTATTTAAAGAAGTAAGTCCGCAAAAGGCACCCCATGTCAATGTGAGGTGCCTTTATCAAATTACCGGCCAGTGCTCGGCAATTTGATAAGGGCAAGTCCATCACAAGGAGGGCTAGATGGGTAAATATTATTTCAAAATAGGGCTCATCTTGATGAGTTTGATGTTGACGATGCAAGGGTCACCCGCGTTGGCTGCTGAGAATATTCCCCGCGCTGACCGTAAAAAAACGGTTCGCATCGTGGCTGTCGGCGATTCATTGACTGAAGGGGTTGGGGATACCACTAATCAGCAAGGCTATACCAAGCGTATCGCGCGAAGTCTCAAGAAGCAGTTTAAGACGACAAAGTTTAAAACGGCCAACTATGGCAAGGCTGGTGATCGTTCTGACCAGATTTTACAGCGTGTGCAGCTGAATGCTGCTGCCGTCAAAGATATCAAACGGGCTGACGTCGTTCTATTGACAGTGGGTGGCAATGATCTGCAACAAACCTTATTTACGGCGATCTTTGCGCAATCAAAAAGCCAAATTAACCACAAGGTTGCCAAGAGTTTACCAACTTACTCAAATAAATTAACCAAATTAGTGAAATATATTCGTAAAAACAATGCTGATGCTAGCATTTTTATCTTTGGTAATTACAACCCCTTATATGTCTATTTTGCAAATCGAACTGATTTAAATATCGCAGTCAAGCAATATAATGCGGTCAATCTGGCCAAGGCAGCGCTTGAAACCAATATGTATTATGTCTCGACTTTCAAACGGTTAACCTATGGTCAATATCAGACGACTGCTGCGAGGGCGAAACTCGTCAAAGTAGCTAAATCAGCTAACCGTGGTTCAGTCAAAAATAAGCTGGTTGAAGAGGCCTTAACTGAGAAAGACCATGAAAAAAATGCCTACATTACCACATTGGATCACTATCATCCTAATGATAAGGGGTATGATGCCATGACGAAGTTGTTGAAAATAAAGATGGTGGCACATCAGGAAGGTTGGCTACAAAAGTAATGCAAAATTATAACAAGCTCGGTTTTTTACGCCCTTCGCGGGATCGCGTGCAAGGCATGATTGCTGGTATTGGTGGTACCTTAGTCGTCCTGGTGGTGCTTGCCACAACCCTGCTTTTTCTGCCAACTAATGGCCAGATCAATGAAGGCACCAAACAAAATATCGGCAAGGCGGCCTTCGTGGTCAGTGTCAACCGCACCCAACTTAATGCACTGGTCGACCAATACTTAAATTCAGATCCTAAGTTGAAGGATAAGCTTCGTTTAGAGATGGGCAAGCATGACATGATGGTATATGGTACCCAAAAGTTATTGGGTCAGTCGGTCGACTTTGGCATTCGTATGAAACCAGAGGTGACAAAACATGGTAGTATCACGCTCCACGCTGAATCGATTGCGGTGGGTCAGCTACCACTACCGGTCACATTTATCATGAGGGCCTTAAAGAATATGGCTAATTTACCCGTGTGGATGCAAGTGGATGCGCAGCAAAAAACGATTACCATCGATATGGGTAAGACACCAAAGATGCAGGGCGTGCAGTTTAAGGCTGTGAAAATTAACCCCGAGAAAAATCAATTTGTCTTTAAGGGAGGCTTTGAATAATGCGCCGTCCATTTTATCAATGGTTGATGACTCAACGTAATCCGGTGGCTGCCGATGAAATCCAAACTTTCGCGAATGCTGCCTTTTATGATCAAATTTTTCCCAAGCAAAGTGAAAACTTTCAGGAGATTTCAAGCTATTTAGAAGAAAATGCCAGCTATCTACAGAATATGTCGGTCTATGACGCAGCCTGGGAACAGTATCTGCGCGCAGAGGATTAAGACCATAGCTTAGCTGCTGATTGAAAGTGAGAACACGATGGCTGTTCTCACTTTTTTTGGCATGCCTATGGCACAGTGGGCTTCTGTTTGCTGGCATAGATCGGCGACTGGTAAAAACATTTGACTGAATTTCGGTTAACTTTTATACTTAAAATATGAATGCAATTTATTATACTTTGACGATTGAAAATGATTTATTACTGCACTTTTGGCATGCGGGGACCTATGCTCGTTTCTCCTTTACAGAGGACCAGACACTTTTTCTCTCTAAATTGGAGTGGTTAACCACGAATCAAACGTATTACAAAATCGCTTACCGTGGTGGCCATGTGGAAAAGCCACTCATGATTGCAGTCCAACTACTGTCGCAGACAGACTTATCCCAGGCAGCCATCTTGACAAAGTTAAGCGACTTGCAGGCATTAGAAGGGGCGCCAAGCAAGCGGCTTGGTCAAGTATTAAAAGATGACGCCAAAGATTATTACGACCGCTATTTGGAACTATTAACGCTGCCACGCTTGTTGGACATTGAAACCTTCGATGGTCGTATTTATCATAACCGTTTCGATCGGTTAGAAATTCAAGCCCAATTATTACCAGCTCGTTCCACCGCAGAATACTTGCAGCATTTGGAGATAATTTTTTTAACGCCCGCTTTTCAGGCTGTTTTTCAGCAAAAACAGTATTTGTTAGCAACGTTTGCTGATCACTTTCACATCCCAGTTAATGCAACAACGACGGATGCTCAATTAACTGAGTCTTTTTACACCCAGGGCAAGTTGTCCGACGCTAAGGGTGTGTTCATTCCGAAGCGCTTTCTGAGCTTTACCTATTTTCTCAAAGGCGACTTAAATAAACTTTATCAAATCTATCAGATGCGTCATCCCAAGCAGGCCATCAAAAAAGCCTTTGGTAAGAATGGGGCGTTGACGGTTCTGGGGGATTTTGTCATTTCTTCGGCCGCGGCGGCACCGATGGGTTTTCAAATCGCAGCTTTCAATCCGGCTAAGCTCTGGACCAATCAGACCAAGCCACTGCACTATCAGCAAGCGATTCGTTTAGATCTCACCCATATTCAAGCAGCGATTATGAAAGAGACTGTGGCAGATACGTATTTCCAAGCATCTTTAGGGGTAGTTTTGGATAAGTGGTGGCGTGAACCAGACCATCGCGTAGCTTTAAACCGGCTTTTGTACCCCATTCAGGGGACCATGGATACGCCTTTTAAACATGACTTGCAAACACCAAACTATGCCTATAGTATGCGGATGACCCATAATCTCTTAGTGGTGGGGCTATTAACAACCTTGGTGGCAGAGGGGATGCGCCCAATCAGTCTGAATAATGAAGTGATTTTTTTGGAGCTGACTAATTTTAATCAGGATCGGTTTGAACAGCATTTGCAAGTCCTCAATACCTATTATCATTACACCTTGGTTAGCCAACTGGTCATTAAAGATACCAATAATTACACCTACTATGATGAGACACTGGGAGAACAGGTCTTTCGGGGGGCTTCCTTTAATCATCATGAGGGTGCTGATGTGACGACCAATATGGATACGCCACCCATCGTGGATCGGGTTTTGCAGATGATGGTGACGGAACTTGGTACGTTTAGGCCTGAATTAATTGCGACATTCGTCACCCGTTTCGTGACGAGTTTGGATGCGGCTAGTTTAAAAGAATATGTCATGGTACCAGTGTATCCACTCAAAAATCGCCGTCAATATCTTTATCGTGCTGATGCCTATCGGGAAATCACGACGGCACAGGCTTATTTTGCGTCTAAATCTGCGGAGGCTTGGCAATATAAGCAGTTATATGTCAGTAAAAGTAAACCAAAAGATCCAGCAGTGACTGCTTTTTTGCAAAAGTATGATCTTGATTCGTCAGATAATTTGCAAGAGGTGGCACATAGTCGCTTGATCTTGGAGGATATTGCCAATGTGACACCTGAGAAGCTGGATTTAGACTACTATGTGGCATTAATTGAACAAGAAATGGCCTTGTGGCTGTAGAAAAGAGGTCCTGTGAGGATGCCGGAATAACCGGTATCCTCACAGGACCTCTTTGACGCATTAGTTAAGTGTGTCAGGCCAGATGATTTCTGAAAAACGTCAACATTGTCTGATTGCATTCTTGGGCGACGGCATCTTTAATATCGTAATTAAAGACGTGCCCCTTTGGATCCTCAGGCGTACCATAGCTGTGGAATTCGTGATTAATACCTTTGGCTAGTAAGAAACCATCCAAACGAACGGTGCTATCGCGAATAAAATCTTGATTCGCAGTGGTGAGGAAAAGGGGAGGTAAATCAGTCGTCATGTACTGCTCGGTTGTTAGCATGTCGGCTTTATTTGCCAACACGTCATCTGTGAAATAGGCCTGTGGCGCACCAGTCAGTGTACCAGGGCGGTCAATAAAGGATAAGCCACAGTTGATTGCGGCTGCTCGCACTGTGAAACCTGGTTGTTCATAACCAAATTTTGCACGAAAATCAGCATTCGTCAAAATGGTTAGATACTGCATCGCCATTTGACCACCAGCACTGTCACCGACAATGAATACATTATCTAAGTCAAGGTCATACTCAGCGCCGTGTGTGGCTACCCAGTGCATGGCCAGGTTGACGTCATCTAGTTCACCGGGGAATTGAACGTCAGGTGCGAGTTGATAATTGAAATTAACAAAGGCAAAGCCGGCCTTTGCTAAACTTAAACCAAAGAATTGATAGGTCTCTTTGGTCGCATAGACGTAGCCACCACCATGGATGTTGATGATGGTTGGCACTTTACCATGCCGTTTTTTAGGTAAATAGACATCCAACAGATGCCACTTTTCTTTAGGACCATAAGTAATATCGTCAAAACGCTCAACTTCAGGAATTTGTGTTGGTAAATTAGCGTCACGCTTATCATCACCTTCTTTGAAGAGTGCCTTTAGGGCCGCTGCTTCGGCTAAAATTTCCTTACTGACAACCATGTGGATACCTCATTTTTATCTAGTTATTGGTTCACGATTTTAAGAAAATCGTTAATCGTGTCACTCGGAATATTAACCATGCCTAATGCCCGCAAAGGAATATTTGCGAAAATGGCATCGTTGCCTGATCCTAAAATTGGCTTAATTTTTTCTTTTAACCCAGAATCTTCAAGCGCTTGTTCAATCTTAGAATCACCGGTTTCCCAGATTTCACTGATATAGGTGTTACCAGAGATAGGGGCAGTTGATTCACTACCAATCGTGAGCTCAAAGGCTGCTTGCAAACGAATATCGCGGGAAGAGGAACCAATGAAGAACTCGTATTGGCCATTATCGGTCCGCCAACTGGCAGTTGCGCTATCATACCAGGCAAAATCACGGCGGGAGAGGCTGGTCTTGATTTGCTTACTTTCGCCAGGATTCAAGTCAACTTTAACGAAATCACGTAGTTCCTTGATGGGCATCTCAACTTTACTAGTCTGGTTACCAACGTAGATTTGGGCAACTTCTTTACCAGCTACTTTACCAGTATTGGTAATCGTAAAGGTGAGCGATACCTGATCAGCATCTTCGGTAATCGTGAGATCATGGTAATCAAAGGTGGTGTAGCTGAGGCCATGGCCAAATGGGAACAGGACGGCGAGATCTTTGGCATCGTAATAACGATAGCCGACAAAGATTCCTTCATGGTAGGTCTCGTTTTGCAGATCACGGCCAAAGGTTAAAGCAGTGGGGTTGTCAACCACGCGCAGTGGGAAGGACTCAGAGAGCTTTCCTGACGGATTAACTTGACCAGTCAAAATATCCCAGGTCGCTTCACCAACGGCTTCACCTGCCAAGTAGGTCTCAACAATGGCTGCGACATCATCCACCCAAGGCATTTCGACTGCGGAACCATTTTGGAGTACAACGGTCACGTTGGCATTGACGGCTGCAATTTTTTCAATCAAGTTGTTTTGATTGGCTGGCAGGGTGATTTTGTCTTTATCAAAGCCTTCCGTTTCCCAATCTTCAGGGTAACCTGCAAAGATCACTACATGAGAGCTCGTTTGGGCCAACTGCAGTGCTTCTTGGCTGAGACGCTCATCGTCGGTATCATCATTTAAGACATAACCTTGGGCGTAAGTAGCCGTTGTAGGCATTGCATCAACCGGGGTGACAAGATGATAAGCATTGACATGGGAACTACCACCACCTTGGTAGCGTGGTCGTGCGGCCAGTTCACCAATGACGGCAATCTGCTCATCTGACTTGAGTGGTAGTTGCGCAGCGTCATTTTTTAATAAGACGATGCTTTCAGTTGCCAATTGGCGAGCGAATGTATGTTGCTCGTCTTGATCATAATCGGTGGTAGGGGCATCTACGGGCCGGCCCCACTTAGTGATGATCGTTAAGATACATAGAACAGCCCGGTCAAGAACCGATTCTTGTAACCGGCCATCTTTGACGGCGGTGACGATTTCATTGACAGACTCCGGCCCCTTACCAGGCATTTCTAATTCAAGACCAGCTTTTAACGCCGCGACATGATCGGCCACGGCCCCCCAATCAGACATCACAAAACCTTCAAAGCCCCATTCGTCTCGCAGGATTTGGGTTAATAAGCGCTGGTTTTGAGAAACGAGTTCACCATTGATTTTGTTATAAGATGCCATAATCGTTGCTGGCTGGGCTTCTTTCACAATCCGTTCAAATTGTGATAAGTAAATTTCACGTAATGTTCGTTCGTCGATATTAGATGACGAAGTAAAACGTTGATTTTCACGGTTATTAGCTGCAAAATGTTTGACACTTACACCAACACCTTGGCTTTGAACACCCTTGACATAATTGACCCCCATACGACCTGATAGCAGGGGGTCTTCTGAAAAGTACTCAAAATTACGCCCAGCTAGGGGACTACGTTTGATATTGACCCCTGGGCCAAGGAGGATTCCGATGTTTTCTGCTTTTGCGGCCACCCCTAGATGTTGTCCCAACTCAAAGAGGAGGTGATCATCAAAGGAGCTTGCGGTCAAGGCTGAACTAGGGAAAGCAATCGCGGCGACACTATCGTTAAGACCTAGTGCATCAGCGCCATCAGCTTGCTTGCGTAACCCTGAAGGGCCGTCAGTCATCATGCTGGCGGCCACCCCTGGTACCTTAGCGGTGAACCAGAAATCTTTTCCTGACACGAGTGAAGCTTTTTCTTCCAGGGTCAATCCTTGAACAAATTTCAGATCAATTGTTGCCATATGATAATGCCTCTTTTCTTTTTGTGCACAATTGGAATTGTCTAACGTGGGCGATATTATATCGCATGCTATTTATATAACGGATATAAAATAGTCTGTCAAGAAAAATTAAAATATGATGAAGGTCAATAAAACACTAGATTTTCAGGTATTTGTCGATGCACGGGGGGGTTGAGACGATTCAACGTGAAAAAAGTTTATTATGTTCTTGTTAATTTCTTCTCAAACTCCTACAATAGCTTTATTCTAAATCAGAAAGATAGGTATTACAAATGGCAATAGACAAACAAGCTTTAGCAGCTGGCCGGCAATTTCAACACACAGTGAACGATGCAACGATTAATGCTCACGTTAATGACTATGGGGTTGATATGCAGTCAGATATTCCTTATATCGATGATGGCTCAGCAGATCATCTGTTAGATATCTATTCACCGGCAGATGCAGATAAGACACAAATGTTACCCGTTGTGATTTTGATTCATGGTGGTGGCTATTCTAGTGGTTTTAAGGAGTTGGATCGTCGACTCGGACAATTAATTGCAACGCATGGTTTTCGGGTCGTCAACATCAACTATAGCTTGATGCCAGAAGTTGGGTTTGGCCAAGAATTACGTGAGATTATGACCGTCGCCAATTGGATTAGTGATCATCGCGTTCAATATGGTTTTGCTGATCAAAATATTTCCATTATGGGTGATAGTTCTGCTGGCCACTTGACTCTGCTAGCAGCAGCAACTCAGAATAATCAAGAATTACAAAATTATTTTGAAGTCACTCCCTATGCCAAAGACTTTAAGGCTTATGTAGCGATTTGCCCGGCTACGTTTGAAAGCATTACGAGCTCTGACAATGTGATTATTGCTGGGGTGCGGCAGGTCTTGTCTGATTGGCTATCTCAAGAAGACTTTGTCAAACATGCACTTTATACTAACTACATGGCTGACAATTTCCCAGAAGTGATGATTGTTACCACACCTAGTGATTCAATCTTGGCTGAACAGGCTATTGCCATGCATGACTTCATGACGGCAAACCAAATCAAGCATGTCTACAAGAGTTATGAAGGGGTGGAAAATAAAATTGACCATGTCTTCAATGTCTTGTTCCCCGAATATGAAGAGAGTCAGCGTGCGAATGCTGATATTGTTGCGTACCTTAAGGAAAAGAATACCTAGACGCATCACTTATGCAGGTCGATGGCTCGAATTAAACAAAAGTCATCAATTGATTTTTCTTTTTCAGGTTACCTGTTTCGGGATGTGCTATGATTAATCTATGCATGTGCATACATGTTGTTAAAAAGTAATCCGTGAGATTACTGCTAATCGAAGATGTTTAGGAACGGAGTAATAGTGGTGACTTTATTTGAAGAATGGTTACGCTTTTCACGAGAACAAAGGCGGATTGAAAAGGAATTGGATACTTGTTTACGAGCTGAGGTTTGCGATGGTGGGTTGACTTATCAAGAATTTTTGATTTTATCCTACCTGGCAACATGCCCAGATAAAATTGCGAACCAGCAAGCCATGGAATCCTATGTCGGTTTGACCCAAAGTGCCTTGTCACGGGCAATTAATAAAATGCGCGCCAAATCTTGTGGGGTCATCGAAAAGATTGATAACCCTGAAGATAAGCGGAGCCACTTTATTCGGTTGACCGCTAAAGGGAGTGTCATTCAAGCAAAAGCACTCACAGTTGTTAACCGGGTCCTAGACGAAAATTTCAAAACTCATTTGGAGGAAAAGTAAAATGTCAAGTATCATGTATCTGATTGAAACGACTGTTAAAGAAGAAAACAAGGCGGCCGCTTTGGAGCTGATCGATCGTTTGGTAGAAAGCACCAAAAAAGAAGCCGGCGCTGTTGACTATCACTGGTCTATCAACGGTGACAAGATCAATATTATTGAACATTACGCTGATAACGTGGCAACCAAGCTCCACTTGGACGGCTTTGCAGTTAATTTTGGTGAAGATTTTTCAAACTTGTTTGATGTGCACAGTTGTACCGTTTATGGCGACCCTAACGCTGAAGTCAAGGAAATCTTGGACGGCTTCGGCGCTGTTTACATGACAACCGTTAATGGTTTTGTTAACTCAAAATAAGTAGTTCCAATTTAGTTGGTCTGCTGCAATAATTGCAATGAGAACTCTTGAAGCGGCAGACCAATTTCTCGTCCCAACGGGTATGGTTTGTTTTTTTTAAGAGTTTTTTTCATGGAAAAAGTAAGTGGAGGCATAGAAATGTACTATCAAAAGAGTGGTGATGATTATTTTTTAAGAGTGGAAAAGGGTGAAGAGGTGTTAGAGTCAATTCTGGCGCTCTGCCAGCACGTTGGTATTAAAACCGCGACCTTCCAGGGTATCGGTGCTTGTGATCGGGTCGTTGTTTCGACTTATATTCCTGAAAAATCCGACTTCATTGCACATGAACAGCAGGGGATGTTAGAAATGGTTTCGCTGATGGGGAATATCAGGCTGTCAGGAACGGACGTCACGACACATGCGCATGGTTCTTTCTCATATCTTGATGATGCGGGTAGTGTCCGTGTGTTGGCAGGTCATTTAACGAAGGCCTATGTTTCTTACACGGCTGAGATTAGGATCAGTCCGGCCGCCGAGGCCATCTCGTTAACTTTTGATCCGACAACTGGCATTGATGTTTGGCATTTGGCGAATAAGTTAGCCTAACTACCCTGGTTCTAAGGTAAGGTTGATTCTGGTTGCTCCAGCTATTGGAAAGGCAACAAAATTGATGTTTTGACCATACTTAGTAAAAAATATTGACCTTTTTTGGTACTTTTGATAGCATAACGTTAACTTATAGATTGAATTGCATGGTTACATCACCATTGAAGGCGCTGTAACATAACTGTTTAAGGAGAAAATAATGGTTAAAGTAGCAATGGTAACTGGTGCAGCGCAAGGAATTGGTGCGGCAATTGCAAAGCGTTTGGCAGCTGATGGTTTTGCAGTCGCCGTCGCGGATTTGAATATCGATAAGGCGACTGAAGTCGTTAATGATATTAAGGCGCAAGGTCAAACAGCTTTGGCAGTGCAACTTGATGTTTCTGACCGTGATAGTTTTTTCAAAGGTGTTCGCCAAACCGCTGATAGCTTAGGTGGTTTTGATGTTTTGGTTAATAATGCTGGTATCGGTCCTGGTACGCCGATTGAAAGCATCACACCAGAGCAGTTTGATCAAGTTTTCCATATCAACGTTGCTAGTATCGCTTGGGCAACCCAAGCAGCCTTAGAACAATTTGAAAAGAAAACGCGCCAAGGTTCTGAAATTGTTGGTAAAATCATCAATGCTAGTTCACAAGGGGGGGTTGTCGGCAATGCGGGTGCCATCCTCTACAGTGCCTCAAAGTTTGCCGTTCGTGGTATGACGCAAGTCGCTGCTAAGGATTTGGCAGCCAAGGGCATCACTGTGAATGCTTATGCCCCAGGAACCGTTAAAACGCCAATGCTATTGGGTGCGGTCAAGGATATTGCCGCTGCCAATGGTCAAGATGAAGAATGGGCTCTGCAACAATTTGCCCAAAACATTACGCTTGGTCGTCTGTCTGAACCAGAAGATGTCGCGGCAGGAGTTGCCTTCCTTGCTGGTAAGGATTCTGATTACATGACCGGACAAACGCTTGAAATTGATGGTGGAATGCAGTTCCATTAATTGGGCCATGGGCCAGCGCCTAATAATTAAACGACACCGACGGGCTGATGATGCGTACTTTGTGGGTGATAGATTGTAACTCTTCAGGAGCTATGCCATTTCAGAAACAATGACATGGCGCCTGAAGAGTTTTTATGTGTCATAAGGGGCAACCCTGTCGCTTAACCGGCTAATTTTTTTACTTAAAATAAGCAAAAAACAAGTAAAAATATTTGACTACATGCGAGAATGAGCTATAATTAAAAAGACATATTACTAACAAAGTAGAAGTTGGGTATTGCGAAAAACGGTCAGCAAACGTTTAGCTTAATTTCAATGATGTTCAGTAAAAAGAGGCATAACTTCATTTTGATAACATGTCCAAAGGCACCGCTGACCTAAAAAATAAGTTGTTTTCTTATATAAGTAGGCGGTGGTAATTAATGAAGAAAAGGAGGGATTGAATGGCGATTAAAGCGAAAGATTATGCACGCTATCGTGATGAGCAGTTTTCGGTATTTGAAAATTATGCCCGCAAGAATAGTTTGAATAGCAAATCGATGCTAGTCTTGATGTGGATCTATTATAGTCAGGGTGAGATGACGCAGGATTTGATTGCTAAGCGTACGTATTCTACTAAACAAGTGATCCAAGCGATTATTAAAGGTTTTCAAAATAAAGAGTTACTCTATCTGGAACCATCAGTTGCTGATCGACGAAAAAAGATTATTCGGTTAACTGAGCGTGGGCAGGCCTACGCAGCCGAAATATTGGATCCGTTGCGTGCGGCTGAAGATCTGGCGATGAGTAAGCTCTCAGAAGAACAGCAGGTCGCCTTGTTGGAGGCGACGCGTGTTTTTTCACTTGAACTAAAAAATAATTTAGAAAGTAGCGCAGGGCAATTAGATGATTAAGGATATGACAACCTATTTATCTGAGAACACTAGTCAATATCTGACCTACATTTGGCAGCATATTAGTTTGAGTTTTGAGACCCTCCTAATCGCGCTCGTGATTGCATTACCATTAGGGTATCTCGCTTATGAAAAAGCTTGGGTCAAGCAATTGGCAACAGCATTGACGCAAGGTTTGCGCGTCATTCCGAGTTTAGGAATTCTCTTTATTCTCATACCTTTTATCGGGGTTGGGCGCCTACCAGCGTTGATTGCCTTGGTCATCTTAGGCATGCCACCCATTTTACTGAACACGATTGTTGGGTTTTCATCCGTGTCAGGGACACTCATTGAAACCGGTTTGGGTCTTGGCATGACCAAGCGTCAACTCTTGTTTCGGGTGCAATTTCCGCTAGCACTGCCATATATCCTAAATGGAATTAAGCTGGCTTTGGTGGAAATCATCGCCAGTGCCACTTTAGCTACCTATATTGGGGCTGGTGGTCTTGGTACACTCATTTTTACAGGGCTCGGCCTGTACCGCTATGATTTACTTTTGATTGGCGGTGGCACGGTTGCCTTGCTATCACTTATTAGCATGGTAGCATTTGATTTATCAATTAAAGGGGTAGAACATTATGAAAAGTAAGAAAACCATTCTTGGCGTGATTATCGCCATCATCGTTATTGTTGTGGGGGGCGTTTGGTATTACAATAGCCAGTCAAAAGAAGCAGCTTCACCATCGGACACAACGATTCGGATTGGGTCGAAAGACTTTACTGAAAGTTTAGTTGTGGCTGAAATTTACGCGCAAGCTTTGGAAGACAATGGTTACAACGTCAAGCGCGTCTATAACATTTCAAGTTCGTTGGTTCACAAATCAATCGTTAATAATAAAATTGATCTTTATCCAGAGTATACTGGAACTGGTCTGATGACCATTCTTGGTATGAAGATGATGACCGATCCGGACAAAGTTTACCAGACTGTTAAGGCCAAGTATGAAAAGAAATACCATTTGACATGGTTGAAGTATGCTAAAGCTAATGATAGTAGTGGTTTGGCTATGCGTAAGGCTACGGCTGATAAGTATAACATCAAGACTATTTCAGATTTGCAAGCGAATGCAAGTAAGATCCGTATGGCTTCACAAGGTGAATACGAACAACGTGCCGATGGCTTGCCAATGCTTGAAAAAGTCTATGGTAAGTTCAACTGGAAGTCATCAAAGGTTTATGATAACAGCCTTAAGTATGAGATCCTTGATAAGGATGAAGCCGATGTCACACCAGCCTACACGACTGAAGGACGTTTGGCCGAGACCAAGAAGTTTGTTTTGCTAAAGGATGATAAGCATGTTTGGCCACCATATAACTTGGCACCAGTTGTTCGTGATAATATTTTGAAGGCAAACCCTAAGATCGCCGGTATCCTCAACAAGGTTTCTGCTACGCTCGATACCGCCACTGTGACGAAACTAAACGCGCGTGTTGATATTGATGGTGAAGAATACACGAAGGTTGCTAAGGACTATTACAAGAGCATTAAATAGAGAATAGATAGGAAGGGCCCAAAGATGCCAGAAACGATTATTCAATTCGATCATGTGAGTAAGCTTTATGACGACAAGGCTGTCGTCGATGATATCAACTTTACCATTGAGAAAGGCGAATTCATCACGATTTTAGGCACATCGGGGTCTGGTAAGACGACCACCCTAAAAATGATCAACAAGTTGATCACAGCTAGCCAGGGGACGATTCGTTTCAAAGGGACCGATGTCAATTCCTTAGATTCAGTCACTTTGCGTCGTCAAATTGGCTATGTCGTGCAACAGATTGGGCTCTTTCCTCACATGACCGTGGCGGATAATATCGCAACTGTGCCAAAGCTGTTGGGCTGGGACAAAGATAAGATCACCGCGCGGGTCAAGGAATTACTGACGCTGATGCAGTTGCCATTTGAGCAGTACGCTAAGCGCTATCCTAGTGAGCTTTCGGGTGGGCAACAACAACGGATTGGTGTCGCCCGGGCCCTAGCTGCTAATCCTGATGTCATGCTTTTTGATGAACCCTTTGGGGCGATTGATGCGATTACTCGAAATGACCTACAAGCCGAGCTGGCCCGGATTCATGCGCAGTTAGGTGACAAGACCTTTATCTTCATCACGCATGACATTAACGAGGCTTTCAAGCTCGGGACGCGGGTGTTGATTATGGATCAGGGCAAGATCAGCCAATTTGACACGCCTGAGGGCATCATCGCTAATCCTGGTAATGAATTTGTGCGCAAGCTCATCAATACAGCCAGAGAGCAGGGCGAGATTTGGAGGGTGCACCATGATTGAGTATTTTCAAAGTGCCTCTGATCAGCTGATCGCGGCACTTGTGCAACATATTGAATTGACGGCCTATGCGCTCTTTTTTGCCTTGATTTTTGCTAGTATCGTGACGGTTATCCTGATGTTTTATCCTAAACTACAGCAAGTTTCCGTCTATGTGTTGTCGCTACTTTATGCCATTCCAAGCTATGCTCTGTTTGCTTTGCTGATTCCCTTTACAGGGTTAGGATCAGCGACGGCAATCGTCGTCTTAGTGGTTTACGCCCAATATACGCTCGTACGTAATTTCTTGGCCGGACTGACTCAAGTCGATGCTAGTGTCGTTGAAGCCGCCAAAGGCATGGGGATGACGCAGTGGCAAGTTTTGACCAAGGTGCAACTACCATTAGCGCAGCCTGCAATTTTTGCGGGGTTACGCTTGGCAGCAACCTCGATCATTGCGATTGCGACCATCGCTGCCACCGTCAATGCTGGTGGCCTGGGTACGGTGCTCTTCGACGGATTACGGACCATGAGTTTGGTAAAGCTCGCCTGGGGGATTATTTTGACCGTTGGTCTGAGTTTACTGGTTAATTTGTTGCTCTATTTATTTGAAGAACTCTTTAAAAACGAGAAAGTTAGCTGAGGCTAGCTTTCTCGTTTTTTGCAGTGTGATTGTATGATGATTGACTAGTTTTGCGAGTGCTAAAACTACGTATTTAGGAAGTCACACACGAACATTGCTGAAAATATGCTATAATTGATGGTTATATTCGATTGCGCCTCATCTGTTAGTTAAGCTTGTTATGCATTACAAAAATAAGCTATTAAGAGATTGAAACCCCTGATATGAAAGGAATTATGATAAATGGCAACTATTATTCAATGGTATCCCGGCCACATGGCCAAAGCCTTCCGTTTGATGCGAGAAAACCTAAAGTATGTTGATATCGTGTTGGAACTGGTGGATGCCCGTATCCCAATGGCCTCACGTAACCCAGAATTAGATGACGTGTTGGGGGATAAGCCTCGCTTACTCGTCCTGACTAAAACTGATTTGGCTGATCCTGATCGGACAAAGGCATGGGTCCGTTATTTTCGTTCAAAAGGCATGGCGGTAGTTGCGCTAGATTCCCGTGATCGCAAAACACCCCAGATCATCACGAAAGCAGCCCGCGAAGTCTTAGCTGACAAATGGGCTGCTTTGGCTGAAAAGGGGGTCAAAGACAAGGCCATTCGGGCCCTAGTAGCGGGAATTCCAAACGTTGGTAAATCGACCTTACTGAACCACCTAGTGATGAAGAATGTTGCCATTACTGGTGATCGACCAGGGGTGACCAAAAAGCTGCAATGGTTGAAGACACCCACTAATCTTGAATTACTAGACACGCCAGGTGTGCTTTGGCCAAAGTTTGAAGATCAACGGGTTGGTCAACATTTGGCGATGACCGGGGCAATTAAAGATCAACTCATTAATTTAGATGATATTGCCTTAGTCACCTTGAAGTTTATGCGGGATTACAACCCTCAGAGCATCATTGAGCGTTATCATCTGCCAAGTAATGCTTGGGAAACGATGACTGACGTTGAAGTGTTATTGGCAATCACCGCTAAATTAGGCTTTAAAGAAGACTATGACCGTGCGAGTGAGCGCTTATTAATTGATTTGCGTCGTGGTAAATTAGGCACCTATACCGTGGAGATGCCTTCGGACAATATCGGTCTGGTGGTTGATGGTGATGACAACAATTAACCAAATCAAGGCTCGTTTAGCAGCTGAGCCCACAGAGACTGAATTGGCCAGCTGGTCACAAGATTCACGGCTTGGCGTGCAAAAATTACTCACGAGTTACCATAAACAACAGCTTAAATTGGAAGCGCAGCGCATGGCTTTTGAAAAACGCCTAGTCTTTGAAAGGGCGGCTTGGCGGCAGGGGACGGTTTTGGCAGGGATCGATGAAGTTGGTCGCGGACCACTTGCCGGCCCTGTTGTCGCCGCGGCCGTGGTCATTGACGAACACTTTGACTTGATTGAGGTGCATGATTCTAAACAATTATCCGAACCCAAACGGCGGGATTTAGCTGCGAAAATTAAGCAACAAGCCGTTGCTTACGCCTATGGTGTCGTTGATGCAGGCACGATTGATGACATCAATATCTATGAAGCCGCCCGCGTGGCCATGAAACAGGCGTTAGCTGGTCTGGCAGTGCCCGTTGATGGCTTATTAGTGGATGCGATGGTTGTCGATTCTCCCTTGCCACAAGAAAAACTCATCAAAGGTGATGACCGTAGTATTAGTATCGGGGCCGCCAGCATCATTGCCAAAGTTTTCCGGGATGAACTGATGGCTGCTTATGCCGTTGAGTATCCCGGTTATGGCTTTTCCCACAATGCTGGTTATGGGACGGCGGAACATCTCGCGGGCATTGCGGCCCATGGGATTACCCCCATTCATCGGCGTAGTTTTGCACCTGTTAAAGCGTACTTAAAGTAATTTTCAACAACTAGCCACATGGATACTCTCTTATTTCTTAATTGGAGGTGAGTGTATGTCAATGCGGCTTTTTTTGTTGTGGTTACTGTTAATACCAGGCTTAGGTATGCGGGGCCGGTATCATATCTGGCAATATTTAATGAAACATCCTGACACGCCATTACCACTACCTTTAGCAGAGATCTTGCAATTAGGTGGTGTTAAGCGTCCCCAATGGGATAAAATTCGCACTAGCCTGAATGATGAATCAACCTGGCAACAATGTCTGCACACGCCCTTTGTCACCCTGGCAGATGCAGCTTATCCAACCCTTTTACGGCAGATCGATTTACCCCCAGTGGTGCTCTTTTTTCAAGGTGATTTGACCCTGGCAAACACCTACACTATTGGGATTGTGGGGAGTCGTCAGCCTTCTTTGTATGGCACTCAAATCTTACGTGATTGGATTCCGGGCATCGCGCAAGCAGGGCTGACCACTGTCTCCGGACTGGCCGCGGGGGTAGATGGCATGGTGCATGCCCAGACCCTCTTACATCATGGCAAAACGATTGCCGTGATTGGTAATGGATTACAACGCATTTACCCCAGCAGTCATCAGCAACTTCAGCCACAAGTTGGCCAACACGGGCTGATTCTGAGTGAATATTTACCCATGGACGGGCCACAGCGTTGGCATTTTCCCGAACGTAATCGCATTATTGCTGGTTTATCACGACAGGTTTTGATTATCGAAGCACGCGAACGCTCGGGTTCTTTGATTACGGGGATGCTGGCACTCGACGCGAATCGGGAAGTCTTAGCCGTGCCGGGGCGGATAAACGACGAAAATTCGGCTGGTTGCAACGCTTTAATCGTCGCCGGTGCCCAACCAGTGACTTCGGTTGCCGATGTTTTGACTAACTATTTAAACTCTTATTGGTTACTCTAAATCCCCTATTTTAAGTTAAATAATTGTCCTTTTCTGTGGTTCGGTGTTTGTTAAATCAGAACTTTATTGTATAGTATATGTTTGTAGGAACATAAATCATGTATTATATAGTAGAAAACACAGGAAAGAAGGCAGTTGCATGGCAGAAAAAACTGCAGCAAAGAAAACAACTAAAAAACGCGCAACCGCCAAAGCAAAGAAAAACTTGGTTATTGTGGAGTCGCCTTCGAAAGCGAAGACGATTGAAAAATATCTCGGCACCAACTATAAAGTGGTGGCTAGTATCGGGCATATTCGTGATTTACCTAAGTCACAAATGGGCGTCGATATTGAAAACGATTATGAACCAAGGTATATCAACATCCGTGGTAAGGGTGACATTATTAAGGGCCTGAAAAAAGAAGCCAAGGCTGCTAAACGTGTCTATCTCGCTTCCGACCCGGACCGTGAAGGTGAAGCCATTGCCTGGCATCTATCCCACATTTTGGACCTTGATTTAGAATCTGGCGAGAATCGTGTGGTGTTCAACGAAATCACCAAGGATGCGGTTAAAGAGGCGTTTAAGCATCCCCGGCAAATCAAAATGAATTTGGTTGATGCCCAGCAAGCCCGGCGTATTTTGGATCGTTTAGTCGGCTACTCAATCTCACCAATTCTTTGGAAGAAGGTGAAGAAGGGGTTATCGGCTGGCCGTGTCCAATCCGTCGCCTTGGGGTTAGTGATCGATCGCGAAAAGGAAATTCAGGCCTTTGAACCTGATGAATACTGGACCATTGATACTGAATTCAAAAAGGGCGCTAAGAAATTCAAGGCGAATTTCTATGGCGTGGATGGCGAAAAGCTTGAATTGCCCGACAATGAAACGGTGCAATCAGTGATGAAACGTCTGCAAATCAAGGATGATTTTGCCATTAGCGATGTGACTGCTAAGGAGCGCAAGCGCAATCCACAGCCTCCGTTTACGACCTCAACCATGCAACAAACAGCCAATACGCAGTTGAACTTCCGGACGCGTAAGACCATGATGGCCGCACAACAATTGTATGAAGGTATTAACCTTGGTGGTAAGGAAGGTACTGTGGGGTTAATCACCTATATGCGTACGGACTCAACTCGTATTTCAGATACTGCCAAAAACGAAGCGTCACTGTTTATCCATGAGGAGTATGGCGATGAATACGCCGCACTCAAGCCGGTCGAAAGTAAACTGCAAGAAGGGGCCCAAGATGCCCACGAAGCGATTCGACCAACTTCAGTGTTCCGTACACCAGCTTCATTGAAAGATAAATTAACGTCTGACCAATTCCGGTTGTACCAGTTAATTTGGTCACGTTTTGTCGCATCACAAATGACCCCTGAGATTTTGGATACGATGCGCGTCACAATCGAACAGAATGGCGTGCAATTCCGTGCGAATGGTTCAAAGACGAAGTTCCCTGGATTTACAAAGGCGTACCCAGCGGCTAAAGAAAAGGACAATGTCCTACCTGATTTGACGGTTGGTGATGCGGTGGCCTTGGTTAATTCAAATCCAGAACAACACTTCACCCAACCACCAGCCCGCTATACCGAAGCGGCTTTGGTTAAGGCCTTGGAAGAAAATGGGGTGGGGCGTCCTTCGACATATGCCGCAACGATTGAAGTCATTCAAAAGCGTAATTATGTCCGGATCGATACCAAGAAGTTTGTGCCCACCGAATTAGGTGAAATGGTCCAAGATACGGTGCGTCAATTCTTCCCTGAAATTGCTAATATCAAATTTACGGCCAAAGTTGAAGATGAACTTGACCAAGTTGAAAATGGGCAAGAGAATTGGGTCCAAGTCATTGATGATTTCTTTAAGCCCTTCTCAAAGGAACTTGAAAAAGCAGAAACCGAGATGGAAAAAATTGTCATCAAGGATGAACTAGCCGGCTACAACTGTGAAGTCTGTGGTGCGCCAATGTTGGTTAAAATGGGCCGCTATGGTAAATTCCATGCGTGCTCACGCTTCCCAGATTGTCGTAACACTAAGACCATCGTGGAAGAGATTGGCTTAACTTGCCCTAAGTGTGGCATCGGTCAAGTCGTTGAACGTAAGACCAAGCGTGGTCGGACCTTCTACGGTTGTTCACGCTATCCTGATTGTGATTTCGTTGCTTGGGACAAGCCAAACGAACACACATTAGCTGATGGCACAACGCCAAAGGTCGAAGATCAGGCTGACTCAGCAAAAGAAGCTGCAGCGACTGAAGCATAGATCCAACTAAAAAAGCCGCGCTTAGCTTGCGCGGCTTTTTATGAAGCATCTCGTCAGGAGGTATCACATGACAACAGATTATCCACAATTGTTTCATGACTATCTGCGCGTTGAACGCCAGTATTCTCTCCAAACGGTGCGCGCTTATGATTCAGATATGCGTGAATTCATCAAATTTTTAGCTGATAGTCGCCACACCAGTGATTTGTTACAGGTAGATTATTTGGATGTCCGGGTGTTCTTGAGTTATCTGTATGAAAAAAATGATCAACCACGGACGATTGGTAGAAAGGTGAGTTCTTTACGTGCCTTCTACGATTTTCTCGTACGCAATGATTTTCGGGCATCAAATCCCTTTGCCGGTGTCCAGCTGCGTCGCTCAGGGCACCATCTGCCACGTTTTTTTTACGAGAAAGAAATGACCGCGCTTTTTGAGACTGCAGCTCAGGATGATTCACCGCTGGGGTTGCGCAATCAACTCTTACTGGAATTGCTGTACGATACTGGGGCTCGTGTATCGGAAGCTTCAGATATGACCTTAGCTCAGATGGATCAGTCTGCCCGGATCATCATGATTACTGGTAAGGGGAACAAGACTCGAATAGTGCCCTATGGTCGTTATCTTGAAGAACACCTGCAGACCTATCTGACTAGTAGTCGTCCAATCTTGATGGTGCATGCTAAACAAGCGCATGATTATCTCTTAGTGAATAAAAATGGGGATAAATTAACGCAGAGTGGGATCGAATATGCGCTGAAACATCTTGGTCGTAAAGCTGGTTTGACGCAAGAGGTGACGGCACACATGTTCCGGCATACTTTTGCCACCGATTTATTGAACAATGGCGCGGATTTGCGCACGGTCCAACAGCTACTAGGCCATAGCAGTCTCAGTACCACACAAATTTACACGCACGTGACCCGCGAAAATCTACAACAAAGTTACCGCGATTTTTTCCCGCGGGCCTAGCCAGGGGAGCACGTGTCAGGCGGCAATTGATGCCGATGAATGGTCACTAGATGATTGAGAATACCTGTCATTTTTGTTACACTATAGTCAAAGTTGAGAGCGTTTGTGGGGTTTTATCATGTCAGTCATTTTAGAAAATGATTCAATTATCGTCACTGTGAGTGAGCACGGTGCGGAGCTAAAAAGTGTCAAGAGCAAGCGAACTGGGATTGAATATATGTGGCAGGCCGATCCAGAATTCTGGGGCCGGACCGCACCAAACCTATTTCCAGTGGTTGGTCGTTTAAAATCAGATCGGTATACGTACCGTAATAAGACGTATTTCATGACCCAGCACGGATTTGCGCGTGATAACGAATTCGAAGTGGTGTCATCTAAGCCAATGACAGCACGTCTACGCTTAACGGATAGTGAAGATACAGCCGCCATCTATCCGTTTAAGTTTCAATTGGACGTCATTTTTCACCTGACCAGTCAAGATACATTAGGAATTACGTATGCAGTGACTAATGTTGATACGAAAGATATTTTCTTTTCAGTCGGCGGCCATCCTGCGTTTAATATTCCTTTGAATCCAGCAACTGAAAAGTTTGAAGATTACTACTTTAATGTTGAACCACAAAAGATATTTAGTCGTGAGAAGTTAGTTGGACCATACGTTGATTTTAGCCAAGAGACAACGCATGATACGCATATCCCAACCCGTTTATCGCGGGATGATTATCAGGATGATGCCATTATCTTGCGGTTGGACGGTGAACCCACGGCGATTGTTTTAGCCAAGGTTAATGAGTCGCATGGGGTGACAATGCATATCGCAGATGCTAAGTTTGTTGGTATTTGGACCAAGTATAATAAAGAAGCCCCCTTCTTAGCCATTGAGCCTTGGTGGGGAATTGCTGATACAGTCGATGCTGATGGTAATATTGCCCATAAGTTTGGGATTAATCAATTAGCGCCAGCTCAGACCTTTACCGGATCATACTCAATGTCATTCTTCTAAAGCAACAAAAAAATACGGATTCACGGCGTCGTTTCGCCGTGAATCCGTATTTTTTATTTGCGCTTATGCTGTGACCAATAAACCAGGCCAAAGGGCACTAAGCTTTCCTTGCCGCGCCGGATACGTTTGATATTCCCGCGATGCCGGTAGACCACAAAGATGGTCAAAATTAGCGCGAGGCCAAACAAGAACCAATCCCCCATAAAGAGCGTCAAAATGGTGACCAAGATGAAGCCAAAGATCGAAGCGACTGACACCATACTCGTCAAAAAGATGAGTGTCAAAAAGATTAATAACGCTTCTAGGGATAGCACGGGGGCATAGGCAATCAACATGCCAAATGACGTCGCCACCGCTTTACCACCACGAAAGCCAATCCAAATCGAGAAGGTGTGCCCAATGATCCCGGCCAAGCCGAAAATCAATAACCACCAGTGGACAGGGAGTGGCCCCCAGATAACCCCCATCAACGTGGCGGCAGTTCCTTTGAGTGAGTCTAAGACAAAGGTCAAGAACCCGGCCGTTGGTCCCAATACCCGGAAGGTGTTGGTGGTGCCGATATTACCCGAACCTTCAATCAAGAGGTTTTTATGATAAAAAACGCGGCCTAAGACATAACCAAACGGAATTGACCCTAATAAGTAGGCAAACACAAAACTAAGAATAAAATGTAGAGTAGACATCGCGTCTAATTCCTCCAATAAATAAATGCAAGATTGATTGATAAACAATCGACTATCATTGTAGCAAATTTACTAGCGCTTGTATCAATCTATCATCAATTGTTAGGGACTTCTAATGAAATAGCGGTTGCGCCAGTTAAGTTTAGTGCGGTATATTGGTAGTTGGATTGTTTTGCTATTAGTCATTGCGTTGCCCAGTGCCAACCAAAAAGGACACGAGCCAGCCAATGACTGGAGAGTACAGCTTATTACTATTTAATAAGATTATAGAATTTACTTGTCAGATCAGAAAATGATGACTGATCGCAGAAGAGGAGTGCAACATGGCAGAAAAAGAGACTTATTCAGACGACTCGATTACAGTCTTGGAAGGACTTGAAGCCGTTCGCAAGCGTCCCGGTATGTACATCGGATCTACTGATGGCCGTGGCTTGCATCACTTAGTTTATGAAATTTTTGACAACGCGGTCGACGAAGCCTTGGCCGGTTACGGTAGCGAAATCAACGTGACCATTCATCAAGATAATGCCATCACTGTGGTTGACTACGGCCGTGGTATGCCGGTGGGGATGCATGCCTCTGGTAAGCCAACTCCTGAAGTTATTTTGACGGTGTTACACGCTGGTGGTAAGTTCGGTCAAGGTGGTTACAAAACCTCTGGTGGTTTGCACGGGGTGGGTTCATCAGTGGTGAACGCCCTGTCATCCAGTCTTACGGTCACGATTGTACGTGATGGCATGAAGTACCAAGAACACTTCATCAATGGTGGTCACCCGGATGGGACCTTAAATAAACTCGGTAAGACGAAAGAAGGTAATGGGACGACGGTGACCTTTAAACCCGACCCAAGCATTTTTTCAACGACGGTTTATAATTATGACATCTTAGCTGAACGGTTACGTGAATCGGCTTTCTTATTAAGTGATGTTAAGGTCACCTTGACTGACGAGCGTTTGGGTCAAGAACGGCATGAAGAATATCACTACCCCGAGGGTATTAAAGCATTTGTCAATTACCTGAATGAAGATAAAGACACGTTGGGGGGCGTCATGTACTTTGATGGCACGGCCCAAGGTGTCGAGGTTGAAGTAGCCGCCCAATACAACGATGGTTATTCAGAAACTATGATGTCATTCGTTAATAATGTGCGCACACCCGGTGGTGGGACGCATGAGGCAGGGTTCCGTTCGGCTTGGACCAAGGCCTACAATGAGTACGCGCGTAAGGTTGGTCTGTTAAAAGAAAAAGACAAGAACTTGGAAGGCTCGGATGTACGTGAAGGGCTATCAGTGGTGGTGTCTTTGCGTGTGCCGGAAGAACTGCTACAATTCGAAGGCCAAACCAAGGACAAATTAGGGACCTCAGAAGCACGTTCGATCGTTGATCAAGTGGTTTCTGAGCAATTAGGTTTCTACTTGATGGAGAATGGTGAATTCTCACAAGGCTTGATTCGCAAGGCGCTCCGTGCCCGTGAAGCACGTGAGGCTGCGCGGAAAGCCCGTGAAGATGCACGTACTGGTAAAAAAGGTAAGAAAACCGAGCGGGTGTTGTCAGGTAAGTTGACCCCCGCCCAATCAAAGAATGCGGCCCAAAATGAGCTGTTCTTAGTCGAGGGTGATTCCGCCGGCGGTTCTGCTAAGCAAGGACGTGACCGTAAATTCCAAGCTATCTTGCCCCTACGTGGTAAAGTGCTGAATACAGAGAAGGCGAAATTAGCCGATATCATGAAGAACGAAGAAATCGCCACGATTATTTATACGATCGGTGCGGGCGTTGGTTCTGAATTTAATGTCGCGGATGCCAACTACGATAAAATTATTATCATGACCGACGCGGATGATGATGGGGCACATATTCAAACGTTGTTGCTCACATTTTTCTATAAGTACATGCGGCCAATGATTGATGCGGGTAAGATTTACATCGCCTTGCCCCCTTTGTACATGTTACGTAAGGGAACGAATAAAAAAGAAATTGTCTATGCCTGGACCAATGAACAATTGGCCGAAAAAGAGAAAACCATTGGCCGTGGGTATACCTTGCAACGGTTTAAGGGGCTTGGTGAAATGAACGCCGATCAATTATGGGATACCACCATGGATCCGGCTAAGCGGACATTAATCCGGGTGACCATCGATGATGCCGTTACTGCCGAGCGGCGCGTCACCACGTTAATGGGTGATAAGGTTGAACCACGGCGTAAGTGGATCGAAGCCAATGTGGCATTTACCTTAGCTGAAGGTGACTCACTGCTTGATTCAGCCACCGCCACTCAGGAAGCGGCAGAGGATGACTTTGTGGCACCCGAAATTCAAACTTGGACCGATGGTGATGGCGAGGAGGTTAACTAATGGCAGAAGATATCAATTCCAATATTCAAGAACTTTCCCTGGAAACGGTGATGGGTGATCGGTTCGGCCGCTATTCAAAGTACATCATTCAAGACCGCGCTTTGCCAGACATTCGTGATGGTTTGAAACCTGTGCAACGGCGTATTTTGTATGCCATGAACAAGGATGGGAATACCTACGACAAACAGTTCCGTAAGTCCGCTAAGTCGGTGGGAAATGTCATGGGTAATTACCACCCCCATGGTGATTCATCGATTTATGAAGCGATGATTCGCATGTCACAAAGTTGGAAGCTCCGGGCGCCGCTGATCGAGATGCACGGAAATAATGGTTCCATCGATAACGATCCCGCTGCTGCGATGCGTTATACCGAAGCCCGGTTGTCAAAGCTGGCTGGTGAAATGTTACGTGATTTGGAAAAAGACACCGTCGACATGGTCTTGAACTTTGACGACACTGAATACGAACCCACCGTGTTACCAGGTCACTTTCCTAATTTGTTGGTCAATGGGGCCACGGGTATTTCAGCGGGTTATGCGACGAATATTCCGCCACACAATCTGGGTGAGATCATCGATGCGACGGTCTACCTTTTGGGCCATGAACATGCCACAGTGGATGATTTATTAACCTTTGTACCCGGACCAGACTTTCCAACGGGTGCGATTGTACAAGGAGCTGAAGGCATTAAGGCCGCTTACAAGACTGGTAAGGGTCGGATTGTTGTCCGTTCACGCACGGCGATTGTGCCCCTGAAGGGTGGCAAGAGTCAAATTGTCATTTCAGAGATTCCATATGAAGTCAACAAGGCCGATTTAGTACGTAAAATGGACGAAATTCGCGCCAACAAAGATGTCGCTGGCATGACAGAAGTGCGTGATGAATCAGACCGTGAAGGACTGCAAATTGTCATTGAACTCAGTAAAGATGCCAATGCAGATGGGATCTTGCAATACTTGTTCAAGAAGACTGATTTGCAAGTTGCCTATCACTTCAATATGGTTGCGATTCACAATCAACGTCCTGAACAAGTCGGTCTCTTAACTGCTTTGCAAGCGTTCCTAGAGCATCAAGAAGAGGTGATCACGAAACGGGCCCGGTATGACTTGAAGAAGGCCCAAGATCGCCAGCACATTGTGAGTGGCTTGATTAAGGCCCTCTCGATCCTTGATGAAGTGATTGCAACCATTCGTGGTTCCCAGGATCGTAAGTCGGCCAAGGGGAATTTAATCGCGGCGTATGACTTCACCGAAGCCCAGGCCGAGGCGATTGTGACCCTCCAGTTGTATCGTTTGACGAACACGGACGTCACACAGCTTCAAGCTGAATTTGAAGACTTGAACGATCAGATTGCCCAACTCAAGATCATTTTGACTGACCCCAAGGCTTTGAAGAAGGTCTTGAAGTCAGAACTGTTGGCCATTAAAAAGGAGTATGCCACTCCACGGCTGACTGAAATTCAAGGCGAAGTCCAAGAAATCAAGATTGATAAGACGGTGACCGTGGCCAATGAAGATGTTGTGTTGTTGGTTTCGCGCGCAGGGTATCTGAAGCGGGCCTCATTACGCTCATTCAGTGCATCTGGCAATGACAATGGACTGCGGGATGATGATGAAATCGTGTATCTCGATAAGGTCAACACCTTACAGCACGTCTTTATCTTTACTAATAAGGGTAATGTGATCTACCGGCCGATCCATGAGATTCCTGATTTTAAGTGGAAAGACGCCGGTGAACACTTATCACAAACCATCGCTGGTCTATCGGGCGATGAAGTCGTGATGAAGGTCGTGGTGGTTGATGACATTGATGCATTGACTGGCGAGTGGTTGATTGCCACCAATGATGGTTATATCAAACGGACTAATTTTGCCGATCTCGCGCCACGAAGCACCTATAAGAAGAAACCAGCCACTTTCATCAAGTTAAAGGATGACAATAGTCTGGTGGTTGGCTTGCATTATGTTGATGAAGAGAAGCTGGCCTTTGATGAGGTCTTCTTAGCTTCATATAATGCCCAAGGATTACGGTACAACTTGGCTGAAGTACCAACGACAGGTCCCCGGACAGCCGGGGTCAAGTCAATGAACTTGGTAGCCGGTGACTACATTGTCGGTGCTGATTTGATTACCAAAGATGACGCAATTGCCCTAATTTCTAATCGCGGTGCCTTCAAGTGGATGGCGGCTGATGAAGTGCCTGTCACTTCCCGTGCGAAGAAGGGGGTAGCGATCATGCGTGAGTTGAAGAGCATCCCTCATCGTGTGGTGGGTGCTGTGGTGGTTCCAAAAACGGCGCCAACCGCTTTGACAGTGATCACTGATCGCAATCAAACGATTGACATTATGCCAAAGGAACACCCAATGGCCCAACGTTATAGCAATGGTAGTTTTGTCATTGATACCGATACAGTCGGGGTACCAACCCGCATGCAGCCGGTCGTGACACCATTGATTTTAGTCTAAACAATAAAAGCTTGTGATCAGCTCCATTTGGAGGTTTGATCACAAGCTTTTTAATTATTTTTTGAAATAGCGTTAGTTGCCCATATCTAAAATGGCGTCAAACACTTCTTGTGGTAGTTCAATGTCGCTCTTAGCTTGACCGGCCCGCCGTAGTTGTTCTTGTTTTTTAGAGACTTTAGTGCCTTTAGCCGCCATCTTGCGGAGGGGTGGAATATTTTCCCGCGCGACGACCCGCCCTTCAACGATGGCCTGGACGGGCATCTGTTGTAATTTGCGCGGTACTAAGTCACGGAGTTTTGTCACCGTATCCTGGGCAAATTTCTCGACTTTGAAGCGGTGGAGTACAAACGTCAACGCATCCACATTGGCGTAGTCAATGGCAATATCCATCCGTACCATGTCGGATGCTTCAAAATCAGCGATTTCGGTTGAAAGGGTCGCAAAGCCATGCGAAACAGATTTAAGTTCGTTGAAGAAATCATAAGCAATTTCAGAAACGGGCATCTTGTAGGTGACCATTAACATCGAACCCAATGTATCAAGATCTTCAAGGACACCACGACGGCCTTCGGCGAGGCGCATCACATCATTTAACATGTCATTTGGTAAGGTCATCTTAGCATGAACATAGGGTTCTTCAACCTTAGCAATTTGCGCAAAGTGGGGGAATTGCGTGGGGTTTTCAACCATGACCATTTCATCTTTTTGCTTCAAAGTAACCCGGAAAGTCGAGTTAGGCATCGTCGTCAAGATATCAAGCCCAAACTCGTCTTGCAAGCGTTCACGAATGATTTGGAGATGAAAGATGCCCAAGAAGCCACCACGAAAGCCCATCCCTAGGGCTTCGGATTGTTCTGGTTCATATTGAAAAGCCGCATCGTTTAATGCTAATTTTTCAATGGCAATCTTGAGATCTTTATAGTCAGTGCCACGGGGGTAAAGGCCTGCATAAACCATTGGTTGAACCATTTGGTAACCAGGAAAAGCCGCAGGTGTTGGTTGCGCCACACTGGTAATTGTTTCACCAACTCGAATCGCGTGTGCGTCCTTAATACCGGTAACGATATAGCCAACATCCCCAGCTTGGAGCTTAGCCAGGGGCGTGGTAAAGGGAGCAAACACACCGACTTCTTTATTTTGTGATGTCAAATCAGCGGCCATGAATAACATTTGGTCCGTGGTGTTTAACGTCCCTTCAAAAAGACGGACCAAGGCAATGACGCCTTTATAAGGATCAAATTTCGAGTCGAAAACTAATGCCTTTAAGGGCGCCGTCTCATCACCAGTCGGCGCGGGAATCCGATCACGAATGGCCGTCAAGACTGCGTCCACCCCTAAGCCACTCTTGGCCGAAATCTTGAGAATTTCTTCCTCGGTAAAGCTATCATCGAGGCCCAAAATTTCTTCAACCGTCTTATCGACATCGGCCATAAGATTATCAATCTTGTTGACGATGGGGATAATCGTTAAGTTAGCTTCTTTAGCTAGTCGGTAATTGGCCACTGTTTGGGCTTGAACACCCTTAGTAGCGTCTACCAGTAGTAAGACCCCATCCGTTGCTGATAATGACCGAGAGACTTCGTAATTAAAATCGACGTGTCCGGGGGTATCAATCAAGTTATATTGGTACTCATCCCCACGGTCATCTACATAATAATTCCGTACGGTCCGGGACTTCACCGTGACACCATGGGCTTTTTCAACGGCTAAATCATCTAGCAATTGGGCAGCAGTGTCGCGTTCACTGACGGTATTTGTCATCTCCATGATGCGGTCAGCTAACGTCGACTTACCATGATCAATATGGGCAATAATTGCAAAATTTCGAATATATTTTTGTCGGTCAGACATGTTTGTGACCACCTTTAATTGAATATTTCATACAGTGCAAACTGTATGGACTAGCTATAAGTTTACCATGAAATCAGCCACCAAGGGCAGTTAGTCCATGAAAGCTGCGCTGCAAGTTTGGTCACTAGATCAGTTAGTCTTAGATTAGTTAACCGGGCAAGCGGCCTCATGAGACGACCCGTTCGCAAATTTTGCTGGCGATGGACAAGACGAATTGCGCCAACTAAGTTATAATTAACATAACGAAGACAATTTTATATCGATTAGCGGTTGCAAGTTAATCGATTCAACCAAATAGATGAGGGCATTATGCAAAAATTTAAATTAATGGCAACGATGAGCGCTGGCTTAGAATCCTTAGTGGCTAAAGAACTTAAGGATCTGGGATACCAGGTGCAAACGGAAAATGGCCGCGTTAAATTCGAAGGGACCATGGAAGATATTTACCGGGTCAATTTATGGTTGCGGGTCGCTGATCGGATTAAGATTATTGTGACAGAATTTGAAGCCAAAACTTTCGAGGAATTGTTCCAAGGGGTGAAACAGTATCCATGGGAAGACCTCTTACCATATGATGCTGAATTCCCGGTGAATGGGCGTTCAAAGAATTCTATCTTGCACTCAGTGCCAACGGTCCAAAGTATCACCAAAAAGGCGATTGTTGAACACATGACGGAAGCCTACCATGCCCGGGGGTATTTACCTGAATCAGGGAATCGTTTCGTCCTGGAGACGGCCATTGACAAAGATCACGTCATGGTGACACTTGATACCACAGGTGACTCTTTGTTCAAGCGTGGTTACCGTACTGAAAAGGGTGGTGCCCCATTGAAGGAGACCATGGCCGCAGCATTGGTCTTGTTAGCCCACTGGTTTACTGATAATCCCTTCGTGGATCCCGTTGTTGGTTCTGGTACGATTCCTATCGAGGCAGCCCTGATTGGTCGGAATATTGCGCCTGGTTTAAACCGTGAATTTGATATTTCAGCCTGGGACTGGTTTGATCCAGCCATTGGTGAACGACTAAAGGCCGAAGCACGCGCCGCCATTAAGCTTGACGAACCACTTGATATCACTGGTTACGACATCGATGGCTCAATGATTGAAATCGCCAAAGCCAATGCCGAAGCTGCCGGAGTTGGGGATGACATTGTCTTCGAACAACTCGCCGCCAAGGACTGGTCAACAAACAAGATTAATGGCGTGTTGGTGGCTAACCCGCCTTATGGTGAACGTTTGGGTGATGAAGACTCTGTCCGTTTACTGTATAGCGAAATGGGGGCCATTTACCGCCAAATGCCAACTTGGTCAAAGTACATTTTGACCAGTGATGAAGGCTTTGAAGAGGCCTACGGTGAACGCGCAACGAAGAAGCGTAAGTTGTACAATGGGGCTTTGAAAGTTGATTTGTACCAATACTGGGGTAAGAAGATTCGTAATTAACGATGACAACGAGAGGTATCGCTGTGCAAACAGGGGTACCTTTCGTATTTGGCTACACATAGCGTAGAAAGGAACTGGAAGATGTCTTTACTAGATGGAATGAATCCAAAACAGGCTGAAGCCGTTAAAACGACGGAAGGCCCATTACTGATTATGGCGGGGGCCGGTTCCGGGAAAACTCGTGTGTTAACCCATCGTGTGGCGCATATCATTCAAGACTTGAATGTAGCACCTTGGCGTATTTTGGCGATCACATTTACCAATAAGGCAGCCCGTGAAATGAAAGAACGTATCGCTGGTTTGATTGGTGAGGAGGAAGCCGACAAAGTCTGGGTTTCCACTTTTCACGCCTTGGCCGTGCGCATCTTGCGGCGTGACATTGATAAGCTAGGTTACAAACGCGATTTTTCAATCATTGATGCCAGTTCACAACGGACTCTCGTCAAGCGTATTTTGAAAGATCAAAATGTGGATATCGAGAAGTATGATCCCCGCACTGTCCTGGGAACCATTTCCAACGCCAAAAACGCGATGGAAACACCGGCAATTTATGCAAAAAAAGCGAGTGGTCCGTTTGAAGAAGTCGTTGCCAAAGCCTATCAGGAATACCAACATGAACTAAGCTTGGCCCAAAGTGTCGATTTTGATGATTTGATCATGCTGGCCATCCAATTGCTCGAGCAAGAAGCAGATGTCTTGCAATACTACCAAGATAAATTCAAGTATATTCACGTCGATGAGTACCAAGACACCAACGATGCACAATACCGCTTGATCCAGTTGTTGGCTGCTGGTTGGCGTAACCTGGCCGTGGTCGGTGATTCTGATCAAAGTATCTATGGTTGGCGTGGTGCCAATATGCAGATCATCTTGAACTTTGAAAATGATTATCCGGGTGCGAAAAAGGTCATGTTGGAGCAGAATTATCGTTCCACGCAAACCATTTTGAATGCCGCTAATGATGTGATTGCAAACAATAACGAGCGGATTGCTAAGAATTTATGGACGGATAATGGTACCGGCGAGAAAATTACCTACTACCGTGGGCAATCGGACCGTGATGAAGCGTACTTTACGATTAAACAAATTCAAGACCTTATGAAAAATGAGCACAAGCAATATCGAGACTTCGCGGTGCTATATCGGACCAATGCCCAGTCGCGTGGTATTGAAGAAGCGCTGGTGAAGGCAAATGTGCCATACACCATGGTCGGTGGGTCAAAGTTCTACGAGCGTAAGGAAATCCGTGATATTTTGGCCTACTTAGCGTTAGCGACAAACCCAGCCGATAATGAGAGTTTCTTGCGGGTTGTCAATGAACCTAAGCGTGGTCTTGGCAGCACTTCGCTGGAAAAGCTGCGCCAATTCGCGTTGCAAAATGATTGGACCTTATTAGATGCCGCGACCAATGCGGTGCTGATTCCTGGCTTGCAAACCCGGGCGATTAATCAGTTGATTAAGTTTGCCCAATTAATCACTAATTTTGCCCAACAAGAAACGTTTGATTTAAGTATCACCGACCTCACGAAAGAGATTTTGACTAAATCTGGCTATCAGGCGGCCTTAGAGGCTGATTCGCGCAGCATTGAAAACCAAGCGCGGTTAGAAAACTTAGCTGAATTTCTTACGGTGACTGAGCAATTCGATAAAAACTATGAGCCAACCGAAGAGAGCGTTTCAAAGTATGTTGACTTCATGGGGGAATTGGCTTTGGTTTCCGATCTTGATAATGTTGAAGAAACCGATAACAGTGTGACCTTGATGACCTTACACGCGGCCAAAGGACTGGAGTTTCCGGTTGTCTTTCTTGTCGGCATGGAAGAGGGCCTTTTCCCATCGAGTCGTTCGATTCAAGAACCGGATAAGATTGAGGAAGAACGGCGTTTGGCGTATGTCGGGATTACACGGGCCAAAGAAAAGCTGTTCATCACCAATGCCTACAGCCGGATGTTGTACGGCCGGACCTCCTCGAATATGCCCTCTCGGTTTATCGATGAAATCTCCGCTGAATATCTCGAACAACCGGCTGGCCAAACTTTGGCCAACGCTGGGATTTCAGAAGGGGCCTTACCCTTCGCCCGCCGGACGCAGCAGGCTACGGCAACGACCTTCCGGGGACGGCAAGCAACGCCCCCAACCAATACCCGTCCAGCACCCTTTATGCAGACTAGTCAGCCAACCCCAGCTACCACCAATGATGGTTGGGTGATTGGTGATCAGGCGATGCACAAGAAGTGGGGGGTTGGCACGGTGGTTAAAGTGAATGGTCAAGGTGAAGATCAGGAGCTCGATATTGCGTTCCCACAACAAGGTATCAAGCGACTATTAGCAGCATTTGCGCCAATTACCAAAGCAGATTAAGGAGCATTCAAATGTCAATTGATATTGAAAACCTTACAGAAGACCAAGCCCGTGTTCACGTGAGCACGTTACAAGCTCAATTGAAGCAATGGGCACAAGAATATTATGAAAATGATGCGCCCTCGGTTGAGGATGCGGTCTATGACGAAGCCTACAATCAAATACTCGCGTTGGAAGCGCGTTTTCCAGCATTGGTCACGGCCGACTCAATTACGCAACAAGTGGGTGGTCGCCAATTAAAAAATGATTTACCAAAAGTGGCGCATCCCATCCCAATGTTGTCACTGGGTGATGTTTTTTCCTTGAATGCCCTCATGGACTGGGTAGCGACGACCGAGAAGGCCACGCAACCCCATCTGGATTTCAATGCCGAACTGAAGATCGATGGCTTAGCAATTAGTTTAATTTACGAAAAGGGGACCTTGGTGCAAGCCTCAACCCGTGGCGATGGGAATATTGGGGAAGACGTCACTGCCAATGTTTTACAAATTGACGCCGTACCCAAACAGTTAAATGAACCACTGTCAGTTGAGGTACGTGGGGAAGTCTACATGCCAAAGGACGCTTTCGTCACGTTAAATGAAAAGCGTGAGACTGAGGGCCTGCCAACCTTTGCTAATCCCCGCAACGCTGCGGCTGGTTCATTGCGCCAATTAGATGCCCGTGTCACCAAGGCCCGGCAACTAGCTGTTTTCCTCTACAACGCGGTTGAAGCTGAAACAACATTAGGGGTCAGCACACAGGCTGCCTTACTCACGCGCTTGGCGGCGTTAGGGTTGCCGACGAATCCAACGAATGCGGTCGTCACTGACCAAGCGTCCGTCGAGGCGTATCTCGCAAAATACACCGCCGTCCGTGATGACTTGGCTTATGGCATCGACGGCATTGTCGTGAAAGTGAATGACTTGGCGTTACATGCAGAACTGGGCAATACGGTTAAAGTTCCTCGTTGGGCGATTGCGTATAAATTCCCACCTGAGGAAGCAGAAACGATTGTCCGTGATATTGAGTGGACCGTGGGCCGCACCGGCGTCGTGACCCCAACCGCGATCATGGATCCGGTGCAATTAGCTGGTACCACGGTGTCACGTGCTTCATTACATAATCCCGATTATCTCTTGGCAAAGGATATCCGGCTTGGCGATACGGTCACGTTACATAAAGCCGGGGATATTATTCCAGAAGTTGGGCAAGTTATTTTGCCCAAGCGACCAGCTACGGCGACGGAGGCCTATCCCATTCCGGCTTTTTGTCCGGCTTGTGGTCAACCCTTAGTGCATACCGCTGATGAAGTGGCGTTGCGTTGTATCAATCCGTTCTGTCCCGCCCAAATTCAAGAGTCTGTAACCCACTTTGCGTCACGTGACGCGATGAATATTGATGGTTTGGGGCCCAAGATTGTGGCCCAGTTATTAGCGAAAAACTTGATTCATAATGTCGCCGATTTATATAAATTAACTTTTGATGAATTGACCGGCCTTGAAAAATTTGGCGTTACGAGTGCCAATAACTTATTAGAAGCCTTGGCTAATTCCAAAGAAAATTCTGTGGAACGCTTACTATTTGGTCTCGGTATTCGCAATGTCGGTGCAAAAGCTGCTAAAGTGATTGCGGCCAAATATGGCGATTTAACAGCCATTGCGGCCGCGACGGCTGATGATATTGCAGACCTGCCCGGGCTCGGTCAAACCATCGGTCAAAGCATTGAACAATACTTTGCTGAAGCCCCCACACAAGCACTGGTGCGTGAATTTCAGGAATTAGGGGTCAATCTCAAGTTCATATCCGATGGACCCGTGGCCACTGATACGATCTTTAGCGGTAAAAAGGTGGTCTTAACCGGTAGGTTGACTATGTTTAGTCGCAAGGATGCGAGTGATTGGCTTGAACGGCAAGGTGCCATTGTGAGTGGATCCGTTTCCAAAAAGACGGACCTCTTGATCGCCGGTGCGGATGCTGGTTCTAAGTTGACGAAAGCCCAAGAACTTGGCGTCGAAATCTGGTCGGAAGCCCAATTTCGTGATACCATGGAAGCATAGTTAGGCACAATTCACAAATCGACAGAGAAGAAGGAAAGCTCATGCGTTTTGCAAAATGGATTGGTGGCGGCTTACTTGTCCTTATCTTAGGAGCGGCATTAGTGTTCTTTGGTAATTTCTACCATGAGAACTCGTCAAATGTCTCAAAAAGTACGAAGACGTCATCTTCCACTACAAATTCAAAAATAACCTCAAAATCCGGTATTCAAGTGACCGGAAAAGCCTCTGATACCGAGTATAAGACCGTGGTCAAGGACGGGAATTACCTGGTCAGCAAGGCGCGTGGTGTCACATCAAGTGAGAATGCCAGTAATGCATTTAATACCACTAGTTTTGAAAACGGCTTACTTGAAGTGGCCAAGAACCACTTTTCACCCAAGTCATATATCTTCCAAGAAGGTCAATACTTATCTTCAGCAACGGCTTTGAATTGGCTTGATCGTAAATCATCAACGAATTCGCTTGGGTTGAATCCGACTGATAACAAGAAATATGATGATTCACGGGCGCCAATTTACCTACAAACTATCGAAGAACAAGACTTCATGACGCAAGACGGCAATAACCTGAAGCTGAGTGGGATCGTGATTGGTTTGGCCATGAACACGCAAGATTCATATCAAAAGGTGCAGTATGGTGCGACATACACGCAAGATATTGCCAAGGCTGATATGATTGCACATGGTAAGACGATTGCCGCGGAAGTCATCAAGCGTTATCGTGCGATGAAGAGTGTCGGTAAGGATGTCCCAATCGTTGTTGCCATGTATGCGCAAGCCAAGAATGATAGCCTTTCAGGGGGTAGTTTTTACGCCTGGGCCCAATCAAAATCTGGTGATTCACTGGGGACTTGGAATGGCATTAACGACGCAACAGTCGTGCTGCCAATGCAGGATGGGACGACATACGCCAAGGCAGTCGCCACTGAGACGAACAAGAGTTTTGTGAAGTTCCAAGATAACATCGAAGGCTTCTTCCCGAACTTATCATCAGTGACTGCCCAAGCTGCGTTCAATGGGTCGACGGTGAAGGGGATGAATGTGACGGTGACTACCCAATTCTACTCAGCCACAGAAATTCAAAGCTTCGCTAACTACATTTCGCAAGTCGCGCCAAACTATTTACCAACCAATGTCCCCGTCCAGATTCGTGTCCAAACATCGACTGGTCTCCAGGCATTGATTGTGCAACAAAAGAATGAAAAGACCTATACCGTGAATATTATCGGTTCATATTAGTTATCAAACCTCGGTCAAACTGACTGAGGTTTTTCCATGTAAAAATTGGAGGTATCATGTTACTGCAAGTCATCTTACAAGGGATGCTCATCGGGTTTGCCTACTCAGCCCCGATTGGTATGCAGAACTTGTATATTTTTAATAATGCGCTATCAAATCGGCTAAGTAAGGCCTTCCTCTATGCCAGTGTCATCTGGTTAGTCGATGCCGTGTTCTCATTGATCGCGTTTTTAGGTGTCGGCACCTTAATTATGCAAAATGATTTTATCAAATTAGCTGTCATGCTGATTGGTGGGTTAATCGTCAGTTATCTTGGTGGGACGATTATTCGCACGGCCAACGCTGTCCAACTGAATACGATCGAACAAGCGACCACGCTGGGTAAGGTGTTCGTCACGGCGCTGGTATTAAGCTTTGGGAATCCACAGGCTTTAATTGATGGTTCGTTGATGTTGGGGGCGTTGCGAGGCACGTTAGCCGATCGTGAGGTCATGCCATTCTATGGTGGTGTCATCCTAGCAACCGCCATCTGGTTTACGGGTATCACCTTAGCGTTTAATATTTTACGCGATCGTCTATCAAAGAGATTCCTAGTTTGGATTAATTTGATTTCTGGGTTCATCGTCTTGTTATATGGACTACATCTCATTTTGGAATTCATGAAACATTTTTTCTAGCAGTTTAACTTGCATTCTCCAAAAAAGTTGCGTATAGTGTTTAGAAATGTATTTAAGGAAAAGGGTAGGTAAAATGGGAATTCATCAATATTTGTCTGGACTGACAGAACTAGAAATGATTAATCGAGCTCCTGGTTACTTTAAGTATTTTCCACACTCAGTGGCGTCCCACTCATGGAAAGTCACGCAGGTGGCGCAGTTCCTAGGTGACGTCGAAGAACAATCTGGTAATGCTGTGAATTGGCGGCTCTTGTACGAAAAGGCCTTGAATCACGACATCACCGAACGCTTTATCGGTGACATTCGGACCCCCGTCAAATACGCTTCCGCGGAATTACGCCATATGTTAGCTGATGTGGAAGAATCTTTGGCGGACAACTTTGTCCGGGCGGAAATTCCTGCTGAATACCGGGAAGCTTATCATCGACGGCTCGGCGAAGGGAAGGATGACACCCTTGAAGGGCGGATCCTGTCAGTCGCTGATAAAATCGACTTATTGTATGAAGCCTTTGGTGAACTACAAAAAGGCAATCCAGAAAGCGTCTACAGTGAAATCTATAAGGAGAGTCTGGAAACAATCTATGCTTTCCGCGATATGCCAAGTACGGATTACTTTATTCGTAAGGTATTACCTGAAATGTTGGCGGAAGAATTTCCAGGTTCAGAAAAATTACAACGTATCTACATCGCCATTTTTAATTCAAAATAAGCGACTAGTGGTAAAATATTAAGTTTAAACGTATAATAAAAGAACTAGTTCCCTAGTTCTTTTTTGTTTGAAATAAGCAACGCCCGCAAATAATGTTGTTGTGCGCTGGAAAAGAGGTTCTTCATGATTACACGACAAACTGACCACCCCTACCGTGTGGTCTCAAAATACGAACCAACTGGTGATCAACCCACGGCGATTAAGCAATTAGTTGATGGCCTTCTTCAGGGCACCAAGGAACAAATTTTGCTTGGGGCCACGGGAACCGGTAAAACGTTTACGATTTCAAACGTGATTGCACAAGCCAATAAACCGGTTTTAGTTCTATCCCACAACAAAACACTGGCGGGACAACTCTATGGTGAATTTAAAGAATTCTTCCCTGATAATCGGGTCGAGTACTTTGTCTCCTACTATGATTATTATCAACCCGAGGCTTATGTGCCTTCTTCAGATACTTATATTGAAAAAGATTCTTCCATCAACGATGAAATTGATAAGTTGCGTAACTCAGCAACAGCATCTCTGTTGAGTCGTAATGACACCATCGTGGTGGCCTCTGTGTCCTCAATCTTTGGGTTGGGTGACCCGCACCAGTACCAAGACCACGTCATTAACATTCGTATCGGGGATTTGCTGGAGCGTAATGACCTGATGCGCCAATTAATTGATATCCAATTTCAACGTAACGATATTGATTTTCAACGTGGCCGTTTTCGCGCGCGCGGGGATGTCTTAGAAATTTTCCCAGCTTCTGAAGATGCGAAGGCCTTACGGATTGAATTCTTCGGGGATGAGATTGATCGTATCCGGGAGGTTGATAGCCTAACGGGTGAAATCACCGCCGAACTAGATGTGGCAACCATTTATCCAGCCACTCACTTTATGACCAATGATACGATTCGTAATCGGGCCCTGGGGACCATTAAGGCCGAACTTGATGAGCGGTTGAAGGAGTTAGAAGGGGCGGGTAAGTTACTGGAAGCTCAGCGGTTGAAGCAACGGACGGAATATGATCTTGAGATGATTGCCGAGATGGGCTTTACCACTGGAATCGAAAATTATTCGCGCCACATGGACGGGCGTGCACCCGGTGAACCTCCCTTTACTTTGCTTGATTTCTTCCCTGAGGATTTCTTGATTGTGGTTGATGAGTCTCACGTGACGATGCCCCAAATCCGGGGGATGTACAATGGTGACCGGGCACGAAAGCAGACGCTGATTGACTTTGGTTTCCGGTTGCCCTCGGCGCTTGATAACCGGCCATTACGCCTAGAGGAATTTGAACAGCATGTTAATCAGATCATTTATATGTCAGCAACGCCCGGTGACTATGAACTTGCCCGGGTCCCTGACGATCAGATGGCGCAACAAATCATCCGGCCCACTGGCTTATTAGATCCAGAGGTTGAAGTCCGCCCAGTCATGGGGCAAATTGATGATTTACTCGGTGAAATCAACGCCCGGGCCGCTAAGGATGAACGGGTCTTTATCACCACCCTCACAAAGAAAATGTCGGAAGATTTAACAGACTATCTCGAAGACGTTGGGGTCAAGGTGAAATACCTGCACTCGGATATCAAGACGCTCGAACGGACAGAAATTCTGCGTGATTTGCGTTTAGGAAAGTTTGATGTTTTGATTGGTATCAATCTACTCCGCGAGGGTATCGACGTGCCAGAAGTGTCATTAGTGGCGATTCTGGACGCCGATAAGGAAGGCTTTTTGCGTAACGAACGCTCATTGATTCAAACGATGGGCCGGGCGGCACGAAACGAAAATGGGCATGTTATTTTATATGCCGATAAAATCACCGGTTCGATGCAACGGGCCATGGATGAAACGGCACGACGGCGTTCAATCCAAATCGCCTATAATACCGAACATGGGATTACTCCACATACGATCAAAAAAGATATTCGCGGCCTCATTAGCGTGACGCATGCGACAGACAAGACGGTTCAACCAGAGAGCTTTACTGAAATTGCCTTCAAAGATATGGCACGTGATGATCAAGAAGCGATGCTTGCTAATTTGGAAAATCAAATGCGGGCGGCGGCCAAGCGTTTGGATTTCGAAGAAGCGGCTAGTCTTCGTGATACAGTCATGGAGCTTAAATTAACCGTCGGCAAGTAAAAATAAATGGGACCTCACTGATTAAAGTGAGGTCCCAATTTTTATGAACGTTTTTTTAACGCCGCGAGTGCTTCAGTAATGTAGGCTTGGCGTTCTTTAATCCGGGCCAGGCGTGGCGCATTTTTGAAGTTCATCTTCTCAGTACCAACCTGCAGGGCGTCCAACACATCTTGGATGACGGGCAACGTGGCTTGCAAATCGGTCACGGACTGCTTCACATGCTTTTGCGCAGTGGTCAGCCGGGTAAGATCGGCCTTCGTGGTTTGGAAGAGCTGCTTCATTTTTTCGATGACTGTTGGCATATTAATCCTCCAAATGAGCGATAATGTTATCTGCAATCGCGACATATTGCTCAGGCGTGTAGTCGGCTGAATTGTCGCCAGTCGGAATTTTCACGTGATCGTCAGCATAGCGGGGTAGAATATGCCAGTGGGAGTGGAACACTGATTGACCAGCTGCTTCACCGTTATTTGACAGGATGTTAACCCCGATGATGTCTGGGTTAGATGCTTTTATCGCCCGGGCAATCTTTGGTAACTTCGTCAGCACACGCTCAGCTAACTCCTCATCATATGCGAAGATGTCGGCGACGTGTTGTTTAGGTACCATTAATGTATGACCTGGGGTCACCTGTGAAATGTCCAAAAAGGCGAGCACGTCGTCATCTTCGTATACCTTATACGATGGAATTTCACCCGCAACGATTTTATCAAAAATATCAGCCATGTAGAGTTCCTCCTAGGAATAATTAACTCTATTATACCGTTATTGGGCGGAAATTTAGTGTAAAATATAATGTAAACCAAAATAGAAGTGAGATAAATAATTATGTTAGAAATTAAACACCTGTCAGGAGGGTATGGTCAGTTAAAAGTCTTATCAGACATTAACTTCACTGTCGCTGATGGCACCATGACCGCCTTGGTCGGGTTGAACGGTTCTGGAAAATCAACCACGATTAACCATGTCATTGGTTTATTAGCCCCGAAAACGGGTGAGATCCTGTTGAATGGGGTGGCACTACAAACTGACCCCGTCGCCTATAAGCGTCAAATTGCCTATATTCCAGAACAACCCGTCTTGTATGAAGAATTGACCTTACGTGAACACCTCGAAGTCACGATGAAAGCCTATACCCTAGATCGTGATGTCGCCTGGGCTCGTGCTGAACAATTATTGACCATTTTCCGTTTGACCAACAAATTGGAGTGGTTTCCAACCCATTTTTCAAAGGGGATGCGGCAAAAAGTGATGATCGTGATGGCCTTTATCACCGATGCGCCTTTGTTCATTATCGATGAGCCATTCCTAGGACTCGATGTAGTCGCGGTACGCGATCTGTTGCACCTGATAGATGAACGTAAAGCCACGGGGACCTCTTTCTTATTGACGACGCACGTGATTGATACGGTCGAAGCGCACGCTGACCATTTCGTCTATCTCAAAGACGGCGTGGTTGACCAACAAGGGGCCGTGGCTGATTTCGCGCGTTTGGTACCTGAATTAGTCGAAGAGGGGTAGGTGCGATGCAACTATTTCAACAACGACTGGCAGTCCAGTGGCGACGTTATCTGAAGCTGAGTCGCTATGTGTTTAATGATCACGCTGTGATTGCCTTTGTCATTTTGCTAGGGGCAGCGATGCTGGCCTATCGGAACCTGTGGATGAACGCGCCGATTACTTGGTGGGCCCAGGCACTGCTGATTGGACTGACCGTGCTCACCCTTAGCGTCTTTAATAAACCAGCTAGCTTTCTACAACCAGCCGACCCCGTTTTCTTATTAGGGGATGAGGCGGCGTTACGCGAGCTTGTGCAAAAAGGCACCCGTTACTCGATGGTCGTCAACGGCTTGATTGAGGGGGGGCTCGCATTCATCCTATGGCCAATGTATCTGCGGGAATTTAAGGTATCGATCATCGGTCTAATCGTGATCAGTGGCGCTTTAATGCTCATTAAAATGGCCTTGACCCAAAAGATCGCGGCCCATGCTGCCAAGTGGACGGACCGGGCTGCCGGCAACCTCCTAAATTGGCGGCAGATTGAACAAAAAGAGGCAGAGCGCCGCGGGCGTGTTGATGGCTTCTTTAACCTCTTTATTGATATTCCCGGGCAGCAACAACAGGTCCGCCAGCATAAATGGTTTGAGACCTGGTTACGTCAGGTGCGGGTGTTGCAAGCGGGTGACTTATTGACGATCGCCTTTCTCCGAACGCCAGCCTTTTTTGATGCTTGGCTACGGTTAACCATTTTTGGTTTTGGGGTAGGTGTGTTCACTAGTGGTTGGTTACGGGTTGCCTTATTAGTCTTGTTCTTGTACATGCTCATCTTGCAATTACTCCCCCTAGCCCACAAGCACGAACAGATTGTCTTCGATCATTTGTTGCCAATCACTGACCGTGAGCGCCGGGTACGCTTTACACGAACAGTGCGGCCGTGGTTTGGCCTAACCACTTTAATTTACATGGCGAGTGGCTTAGTGAACGTGGCTAGCTGGCAAGAATTGGCAATCTTACTGGTAACCCTTGCAGTCGCAGGGCATTCTCTGTTATTCTTTTATTCGGACTTTATACTGAAAAACAATCAAAAGAAGAGGTAAAACGCGTGCGTTTACGAAATAAAAAATGGGCTAGCGGTTGGCTAGCAGAGCACAATGACTTGGTTATCGATCAAGAACGGGCCACTGGCTTGCAAGGAAACTGGCAAACCATCTTTGAAAAGACCCAACCCATTCATGTCGAAATTGGTACCGGTAAGGGGCAATTCATCATTGGCATGGCTAAAAAGTATCCTGAAATTAACTTCATCGGGATGGAAATTCAAGAATCAGCGGTGGCCGTGGCGGCCCGTAAAGCGGCTGAAGACGAGGCTGTACTACCTAACTTGAAGTTTATCTTTGGGGATGGTGCAGGCGTTGAGACTTACTTTACCAAGGGTGAAGTTGCCAAGATTTTCTTGAACTTCTCAGATCCATGGCCAAAGTCACGTCATGAGACACGGCGACTAACTTATAAGACCTTCCTTGAAGGTTATCAGAGTGTCTTACCGGCGGGTGGTGAGCTCGAATTCAAGACGGATAACCGTGGTTTGTTTGAGTACTCATTGTATAGTTTTGCCAATTTTGGTATCAAATTTGATCCAGCTGGTATTTCATTGGACTTGCACAATGATGCGTATAAGATGGTTGATAATGTTGCCACTGAGTATGAAGAAAAGTTTTCAGCGCAAGGTTTCCTAATTTACAAGTTCGTTGGTTCATTTGAATAAGCACACTAAAAGCGGATCTGCCCGAGTTGGGTAGATCCGCTTTGTTGTCCTTAGCTTAATCTTGCAAAGTCGCAGCGACTTCAGTCATCACGGTAAAAACCACCTTGTTCTTACTGATTTCAGTCTGCGTTTCGGCACCGAAGCCAACTTGTTGTTCAGTTTGTTGGGCTAAGAAGCCAGCTTCTAATTCGAACGAGGCTTTTGGATTATCATCCAAGCGTGCTTCGATAATCGGTCCATCGAGTTGCCAACGTTGGATGGCCGCTTTTTGGCTGAGCATGGTTAAGTGACCAAAGCCGGCATCCGTAAAAAAATTCTCAACCGCTGCAATACCATTTAAATCAATTTCACGGGCAATGTTTTTACCTGCCCAGTAGGTGATTTCATCGATATCTTCCTTCAACAAGTCGGGTAGCAGGCGATCCCGAAGCAACATTAGTGCGAACAAGCTTGCTGTGTTTTGTGGAGTATCCATCTATATTTATCTCCAATTTCATATTATCTGATTGTTGTCATACTGACCATTCATTATTATAACGAAATTCGACCAGATTTGCCAATTGTATAACAAACATGTTACAATTGATGTTATCGGAAGGACACAATTTGTATGCAAATGCTCGACACACCTTTAATAACTAGCACGCTTGGCCTACTAGACGGGGACATGCGTTCACGTCAAATGACTGATCCCGCGACTAACAATTGGGGCAGTGATGGGGCCTTGACGCTTGCAACTGTTGCTAGTTTGTCATCAGGATACAACTTATCTAAGATGATGACTGAATTTACGAAATGGTACACTAATGGGGCTTATTCATTAAATCATGAAAAAGTCATGCCCGGTCACACAACGCGATATGCCTTAGAGGAGTATTTACAAGCCCACGATCCTTATAGTTCTGGTGGGCGGGGCATCCACGATAATGGCAGCGGCGCCTTAATGCGTCTCACGCCAGTGGTTCTGTTCCTCATTACCCAATATGGCAATGAATTCTATAAGGACGATGCCGCACGGCTGATCTTACATCAAGTTGCGGGTCTCACGCATAATCATCCCCAAGGATTGATTGGCGCGGGGCTATATGGGACCTTTTTGTCACTATTGTTAACCACCCGTAACGTCCAAGACGCTGCGGAAGAAGCGTTGGCTGAAACCTATGAATACTATTCAAAACATACCATCTTTGCTAATGAACTACCGGCCTTTGAACGCTTGAATCGGCCAGCATTTGTCGAAATGTCGATTGATGCGTTAGAGGCGAATGGTTACTTTATCAGCACGATTGAGAGTGTCTTATGGGTCATGTATCATGCGGTATCTTATGAAGATGCGCTGACGCTGACACGCGGTATCGCTGGCCAATCCCACCGCATCTTGCCACTCGTTGGGGCGCTAGCAGGAATGTATTTTGGTGTCAGTCAACTACCTGATTATATTAAAAATATCGAAAAGAATAATGTGGCCGCGCAAGTGCTTGAACGGGCCTTGCGCAGTGGCAATTTTATTGCCCAACCAGCCATGAATGAATAGTAGCCGAGAGAAAGTCATAGTCGCTCGGCTACTTTTATACTATACTTATATGAGGAATAATAAGTAAAAATTAATTTAGATTAGGGGAAGTGCTATGCAGAAGTATGTGCTACATGCGCCATCGCACAAATTAATTACATCAGGAAAGGTACGCGAAGACATCGTCCAATTGGCTAGTGATTTAGATTATGCCAAGCTGTCAGTCGACGTCGTCCTAGAAACAGAATTTGAGACTGGGGATATCATTTTGTATCCTTATCCTTCTGAAAAAGGTAGCGAACAACTTGACTTGCTCCGTATCGAGCACATTAAAGACTTAGGGGCTCGTGTAATCGTTATCACTTTGAACATCGACTACCTGCGTTATCCCGATGCGGATAAAGGAGCGATTATTCAGAGTTTGAATGATGCAGATTTCGTGATTTCATTGACTATGTACTTAACCACTCAATTGCGTGAAGATGGCATGACGACGCCAGCGGTCGATTTAGGATTACATGACTACCTGGTACCAGAACCACTCAATGCACCTTCATTCGAGAAGACAGTGATTTTTGCTGGATCACCGTACAAAGCACCATACGTCATGAACTGGCCAAATACAACTGGCTTAGACGTGTATGCGCGTGAACAAGATTTACGTGGGGTGGAATTCCAAACGCAAAACGTGCAATACGTGGGGTACATGCACCCAAACCGGATGCCCAAGTTGATTAACTATGGTTTCGGGTTAGCGTTTGACGTGGATTCTGCCGCTGGTGATTTTTCGGATTACCAAACGATGAACTTGTCACATAAAGTATCAATGTTCTTAGCCGCCGGGATCCCAATTATTTTGAATGCCAAAGCGGCAGTAGCGCCGACGATTGAAGCGGCTAACGCTGGTATCTTGATCAACGAAATCAATGATATCGACTTAGCGCTGGCAGATTTACGTGAGTCTGATTATCAGGACCTAGCTGCCGGAGCCAATGCCCTTGGTCGCCTGGTACGACGTGGTTACTACTACCGTCGTGCGATTCTGGAAGCTGAGAAGCAACTTAACTAATTAGCATTGCTTTATAAATACTGATCATCAAAAAACACCGCCTAGTTCGAACTAGGCGGTGTTTTTTTGTTCTCGTGGTAAGGATTAACTGCAAGACTGGCATACTCATCTGCTAAATATAATTTGATTTTCCAGCTCATAAGTAAGGTTATCAGTAATTTTCGATTTATTAAGCAAACATTAAGACAATTCATTGTGAAATAGTAGAAACAGCCCACTCATAAATTCTTGTATTAGACATTTAATAACTTGTATATAACAGCTAAGATGCTATTTAAATGAAATATTGGTCAAAACAGGCATCGTTCAATTAATTATGTTCTGTTATCGACAACCTTTTACCAGCGTTCAGTGCATTTTGCAGTGTCATATTTTTAACCCGGCTCTTATTTGTTCGTGAAGACATGTGTGTTTTGTTAAACCAATAGACCTTGCTGGTACCGTTTGAAGCTACGTAAACTATTTGATTAGGCTTAGCATAACCAATGAAATGGCTATTTTTTGATTCTGTAATTTTTATCGTGTAGCCGCCACCGCGCTGATTGGCCAATTTAACCCCGGCAAAGGTTTTAATCGTCAGGGTTGGTTTTTTAACTACTGGGTTGATTATCCCGGTGGCCGTGCCAGTGGTGTAGTTAATCTTCGCGTTAAATGAGACATTATCTAAGGTGACAGTGGTCGTACCGTTGCTATTACGCTTTTCTTTGGAAGAACCCAGCTTGATCGCAAGTAACTTACCGTTATTTGAGTAACCTACATAAGTTAAACGAACATGGCGGGGAATCAATTCAGCCCCCGAGTATTGCGGGGTGACTTGATAATCTAAGCGATAGCTCGGGTTGTTTTTGACCCAGGTCGTCAGTTTGTTTTCATAAAACAACATACCATTAATATTGTTGGCATTCAGGCCATTCACTGATCCTGCATTTAAATAGTGGGTTTCAATGGTCAGATTGCGCGGGACATTGTTTAAGCCACTGAGCTCATAGCCAATGAGGTGCCCGCGATCAAAGAGCCATGCTTTTTTGGTACTATTTTTGTCGAAGGATAAGTGATAGTTATGCCAACCGATTGGGTTGTACGTTAGCGCTGTGCGCTCTAATCTTGGTAATTGGTTCGCACTGACTTGAATATGGGCAGTGCTGGCGCGTTGGTACCGATCTAAATTACCTAGCATCAGTTGTTTTTTGGTCGTGTATTTTAACGGGGCATCGGTCGCCGCGTTAACCGGCGTAGTATGCAGCAACACTGTGCTCGTCAACACTGAGATGAGTAGGATGGGGACTATGTTTTTTTTCATTGGATTCGAGCTCTCTTCGCGTAGGGTGATGGAAATCAAAGTTAGATTGGCTGCCTGCTTAGTTAAACGTCGGCTTTGCCTGCCGGTTGCACTTGGTGATACCAGGCTATGAAATTTTTCATCAACATGCCCAGGCGCAGCACAAACCTTAAAATAATCAAACTGGTTTTATTCTATAAAGAATGGCACAACTTTACAACAACAATGTCAAACCACGGTTGTTGTGACCGCTGCAAGCTCGTCTGAATCTGACGAAAATACCTTTTAATATGGTCAAATGATTTAGTATTTTTTAATCAGATAAATATCATTTATTTTTTGTAAGAAAAGTATTATGATTATGGTGTAAACAAAATGCAACCGCTTACATCATTGTACTAACCATGGTTCAGGCCTGCCTCGCAGCGTTTGAACCATCTGAAGTACCACCGAGTAGGGTACTCGGCATTGTAGGTGGTAGCAAAGTCGAAAAGGAGATAGTTGTCATGGCAACTGAAACAAAGAACATGGACCGTCGGTGGTTGGTTATCGTCGGGACGGCGATGGTCCAACTAGGAGTGGGTACATTTTATGCATGGAGTATTTTTAATACACCGATTCTCAGAATGTTTCATCAAATTGTGTTAGATAAAAACGGCCAGGCCGCGGCCCAACAACCACATCTTGGCGCGGTATCATTAATCTTTTCCATTGGTGCGTTAGCCTTGGCGCTTTCAACCATTTTTGTTGCGCGCTTGGTACGTCGTTTTGGTGTCCGGCGGGTAACCATGGGAGCGGGCTTAATGTTTGGTTTATCGACGCTGGTTATTTCAACCATTCATCAAGCTAGCCAACTCTGGATGTTTTATCTGTTTGCTGGGGTTGTCTTGGGGGCTGCCGACGGGATTGCTTATATGGCAACCTTATCAAATGCGATTAAGTGGTATCCCGAAAAGAAGGGTTTAATTTCTGGAATCGCGATTGCCTTCTATGGTCTGGGATCATTTGTCTTTAAGTTCATTGATGCTGCTTTTTTGGGCAATGATGTCGTCAAGAATTTACCAACGGCCTTCATTGGTTGGGGCATGAGTGCGATGGCATTGATCCTTGTTGGGGCGCTTCTATTACGTGACGCACCCGATGTGGCACCGGCAAACCAAGCTGGTACCATTAAAAACCACGAATTTACGACAGCTGAAATGTTGCGGACACCGCAAGCATATCTCTTATTTTTGGCATTATTTACCATTTCTTTGAGTGTTTTCATGACGGGAATTGCGACGAATTTAGGCACGACATTGGCCGGACTGTCTTTGGCAGAAGCTACTACCGTTGTGGCTTTGATTGCCATTGCTAATACGATTGGTCGGTTCGTCATTGGCGCATTGTCTGATAAGCTCGGTCGTAAGCCAATGTTCATCCTGTCTTATGCAGCGACCTTGGCAGCAGTGTTGGTGTTAACTTTCAGCACACAGTTGCATATGGTGACATTCTATATCGCCATGATGGTAGTTGGATTTTTCTTTGGTGGCACAATTACAGTATTCCCAACGATGGTGGCCGATTACTTTGGTTTGAAAAATCATAGCCAGAATTATGCTCTTATTTATCAAGGGTTTGGCTTTGGTAGTCTAGCCGGTGCCGTTATTTTATCTTTCGCGGGTGGTAATTTGCACATTGTATTTGATGTTTATATCGTGTTGTTAATTATTTCGTTGATCATCTGGGTGGGCATCAAGAAGCCCGTCTATGATTTGAAGTAACAGACCGTCAGTTAACTGAATCAATTTTTAGCTAATCTCTTTGAAAGGGGATTGGCTTTTTTCTTGTTAATTTTGTAAAAAATACCGCCATACAGGCAGACACGGTACAAAAGATTAAGGGGGGCAATCAATATATAGTGGTTGCTGAACGGTTGGTAGCTCGCCATTTGATGAGATAGCAGGTCCTGCCATACCGGTTTGGGTGCCATGCCCTGTAAATGGCATGCCCCCGATGACTTTCCAAAAAGAAATTGACTAATTTCGAAATTATATGAAAGCGCTTACAATAAAAGTGCTAAAATATAGGTGTAGAAAATATTAAGCACTACAAGGGGGTAATTATCTTGCGCTATATCAATTATTTGGGGACAGATGCTTACACGAACATCGCTATGGATAGTTGGTTGTTATACAACCTAAAACTCAATGAACCGGTTTTCTCACTTTGGCAAGATGCACCATCGGTGATTATTGGCCGGAATCAAAACACCTTCGCGGAAATTAACCAGGACTACATTGATCAACATGATATTCCAGTTGTTCGCCGGATGTCAGGTGGTGGTGCAGTTTATCACGATTTGGGGAATATCTGTTTCACCTTCTTCGTGCCAGTTTCAAGTAGTGGTGAGGTCAACTTTAAACAATTTGTGCAGCCCATGTATGATGCGTTACATTCACTTGGTATTCAAGCCGAAATTTCGGGTCGCAATGATTTGGAGATTGATGGGAAAAAGGTTTCCGGTAATGCGCAACGTTATGCTGGTGGCTATTTGATGCATCATGGGACTTTGCTTTGGGATACGGATGTTGATGCCATGGTGCATTCACTGAATGTGGCCGATGAAAAGTTCATGTCCAAAGCCGCTAAATCCGTGCGTAGTAGAGTAGGTAATATTAAAGACTATGCGCCAGATATCACCATTGAGCAGTTTATGGCGGCGTTGCAGTATTACTTAACCAACAATGGACAAGATGGCGAATACGTCCTAAATGACACGCAACTCGCCGGTATCAAACAATGGCGTGACGAACGTTTTAGCACTTGGGCATGGAATTATGGTGCTAGCCCAACATTTGATTTTAACAATCATGCCAAGCTACCGGGTGGCAGTATCGATGTCCATGCTAACGTCACGGCTGGTTTAATTGAAGATATTGATTTCCAAGGTGATTTCCTCGGTGTCCGTGATTGGCGTGACATCAAGGATGCCTTTATCGGTCAGCCATTTGAACCAGCGGCGATCTTCCGAATTCTTGAGCAGCATAAAGAGGGGCAATACTTTGGTACCATCGATAATCTAGCCTTATCAGAACTATTTACCGGTTCACAAGTTGAACCAGAAAGGATTAACTCATGACAATTACTGAAACAAACAAGAAGATACTTGACTTCAACTATCAACTAGCAGCGCAAGATGAGGCCTTCCCAACCTTACAAGTCTTAGCAAATGACGGTTCAGTTGTGGATGAAGCTGCTTTAGAACGTACCGGATTGACGGACGATCAGTTAGTCGAACTAATGAAGCACATGCTATTTAGTCGCGAGTTGGACATTCGCTCGACTAAGTTGGCTAAGCAAGGTCGGTTTGGCTTCTTCGCACCAACCGCTGGGCAGGAAGCTTCGCAAATGGCCTCAGCGTTTGCTTTTAATGATGAAGATTGGCTATTCCCAGGTTATCGTGACATTCCAGAAATCATCATGAAGGGGTGGCCAGTTTGGAAAGCCATTCTTTGGTCACGGGGCCATGTCCAAGGTAATGTGATGACCACTGATGACGGCAAAGATGTTCACAGTTGGTTCCCACAGATTATTATCGGCGCTCAATATGTTGAAGCTGCGGGAGTAGCTCTAGGATTGAAGAAGCGGCAAAAAGATGCCGTTGCTTACGCCTATACTGGTGATGGTGGTACTTCCCAGGGTGATTTCTACGAAGCCATGAATTTTGCGGCTGCCTACCAAGCCAACGCTGTCTTTATTGCACAAAATAATGGCTTTGCGATCTCGACCCCGCGTGATTTTCAAACGGCCGCAAAACACCTGGCTGCCAAAGGCTGGGCGGCTGGTATCCCAAGTGTCGTCGTCGATGGTAATGATGCCATTGCCGTTTATCTAGCTGCTAAGGAAGCCCGTCAATGGGCGGCCAGTGGCAATGGACCAGTGCTGATTGAGACCCTGACTGACCGGTTGGAGCCCCACTCAACCGCGGGGGATGATCCTCTGCGTTACCGTACTAAAGATGATATTGATGCTTGGTGGCAAAAAGATCCCCTATTGCGGATGCGTCACTTCTTGACCCAACGTGGTATTTGGAATGAGGAGCTTGAGACAGCTTACATCGCAGAAGTAAATGCGCACATTGATGACCAGATCAAGCGAGCTGACGGTGTTGAGAAACAAAAGATTAGTGATTTCTTGAAGAATACGCTTGAGGTACCTAGCCAAGTGATGCAAGAACAGATTGCAATTTTTGAAAGCGAGGGCAAGTAAAATGACTGAAAAGACTTATATTGCAGCGGTGCAAGACGCCCTTGATTTGGCGTTGACCAAAGACGACAATACACTGATTTTTGGTGAAGATGTTGGTAAGAACGGTGGTGTCTTCCGTGCAACGGATGGATTGCAAGCAAAGTTTGGTGAGGAGCGGGTCTTCAATACGCCCCTAGCAGAATCTGCCATTGGTGGTCTCGCAATTGGGTTAACAACCCAGAACTACCGGCCAGTGATGGAAATTCAATTCTTCGGTTTCTTGTTTGAAGTGATGGACTCAATTGCTGGGCAAATGTCACGTAACCGTTTCCGCTTTGGTGGTACGCGCCAAATGCCGATCGTGGTTCGTTCGCCATATGGTGGTGGCACAAAGACCCCTGAGATGCACGCTGATAACCTAGAAGGTATGGTTGCCCAAATTCCGGGTATCCGCGTTGTTATGCCGGCTAATCCGGCCGATGCAAAAGGGCTATTGCTGAGTGCAATTGAATCAAATGACCCCGTAGTGTTCCTAGAGAACATTCATCTCTATCGTTCAATGAAGGGCGAGGTGCCTGAAGGTTACTACACAACCCCACTTGATAAGGCGGCGATTGTGCGTGAAGGGCAGGATGTCACGATTATCAGCTATGGTGGAGGTGTACCTGTGGCCCTCAAAGCAGCTGATGAATTAGGTAAGCAAGATATCAATGCTGAAGTATTGGATTTGCGGACAGTTTCGCCATTAGATATTGAATCAATTGGTGCTTCTGTAGAAAAGACAGGTCGGGTCGTTGTCGTGCAAGAAGCACAGCGGATGGCCGGTATCGGCGCCACCGTCATGGCTGAAATTTCAGAACGCTTCATTTTGAGCCTGAAAGCACCGATTGGTCGCGTCGCTGCGCCAGACACGGTGTACCCATTTGGTCAAGCTGAAAACGATTGGATGATTAAGGCGGATGACGTCATTGCCAAGGTAAAGGAGATTGTAGATTATGACTGAAATTTTCAAGATGCCTGATATCGGCGAAGGCATGGCTGAAGGTGATATCACGGACTGGCTCGTTAAAGTCGGGGATGTCGTCAAGATGGACGATCCAGTGGCTGAAGTCCAAAACGATAAGCTCATGCAAGAAATCTTGTCACCTTACGCCGGCACAGTTACAAAATTATTTGTCGACCCCAATACGACGGTTAGTGTTGGCGACCCATTGATTGAATTTGACGGGGATGGTCAGGGAACGGCGGCGGCCGCACCGGCTGCACCAGCATCAGAACCGGTAACTACTGCCGTTACACCAGCGCCAGCGACAGCTCCAGTGACTGAACCAGCCACTGCACCGGAGCGACCAGTGGTGGCTTCCAACGGTCAAATCCTAGCGATGCCATCAGTCCGGCACTATGCGGCAGAGCATCACATTGACCTGTCACAGGTACCAGCTACTGGCCGGCATGGCCACATCACCCTAAATGATGTCACGAATTTTGCCGGTAGTGCACCAGTCGTAGCAGCCACGCCGGGTGTTCCGGTGACTGAAGTAGCCCAACCAGTCCAACCACCTGTTCCTGAAGCTGCACCCGCACCAGTGGTGGCACCGACTGTTACTGAGGGTCGGCAACCCATGACACCAACTCGCCGGGCGATTGCGAACGCGATGAGCGCACAAAATGCCGCCATCCCAATGGTGACTAACTTTGATAGTGTGGAAGTCTCTAAGTTGGTGGCACACCGGCAACAATTTAAGCAACGGGTTGCTGATGAAGGCATCCACTTAACTTATTTGGCTTATGCTGTGAAAGCTTTGGCAGCTACCGCCAAAAAGTTCCCTGAATTAAATGCTTCAGTCGACATGGCCACTCATGAAATTATCTATCACGAGGAAGTGAACATGGGGATTGCGGTGAATGCACCAGCTGGTCTGTACGTACCCGTAGTCGCCAATGCTGACGCCAAGTCAATCACCGTGATTGCAAAGGAAATTGCCGAGCTGGCTGATGCAGTACGTAATGGCACGATTAAGCCTGCTCAAATGAAGGGCTCAACGATTACCATCTCAAACCTAGGTTCCGCTCGGGGTACCTGGTTCACACCAATTATCAACGGTTCAGATGTCGCCATACTTGGTCTCGGATCAATTTTGAAGGAACCAATTGTCAATGAAAATGGTGAATTGGCGGTCGGTCAAAACATGAAATTGTCATTGACATACGATCACCGTTTGATTGATGGGATGTTAGGTCAGACTGCTATGAACTACTTAAAGCAGTTATTGGCTGATCCAGCCTATATGTTGATGGAGGTGTAGAGACATGGTAGTAGGCGCACAAGCAACAGAATTAGATACAATTGTCATCGGTTCCGGTCCTGGCGGATATGTAGCGGCCATTCGGGCAGCTGAACTCGGCCAAAAAGTGACGGTGATCGAACGTGACGCAATCGGTGGGGTTTGTCTAAACATTGGTTGTATTCCGTCAAAGGCGTTAATTAATGTTGGCCATCATTATCAAGCCGCGACGGCCGGTAATCCATTCGGATTGACCACCGGTGACGTCCAGCTCGATTGGCAACAAACCCAAGATTGGAAACAACATCAAGTGGTTGAAAAGTTGACTGCCGGTGTTGCAGGGCTCTTCAGAAAGCACCATATTGATGTGATCAAAGGCGAGGCGTCATTTAATGACAATGAGACCATCAACGTGGTGCAAGAGGATGGTCATCAGCTCTTACAGTTTAACAACGCGATTATCGCCACCGGTTCACATCCTGTAGAAATTCCTGGTTTCAAGTTTACTGGACGCATCGTAGATTCCACTGGGGCACTGAGTTTGCCAGAGATTCCGAAGAGTTTAATTATTATCGGCGGTGGGGTCATCGGTTCAGAACTTGGTGGGGCTTATGCTAATCTTGGCACAAAAGTCACCATCATCGAGGGTCTTGACCACACGTTGAATGGCTTTGACGCCGAGATGACCAAGCCAGTGTTAGATGACTTCAAGGCTAAAGGTGGCCAAATTGTGACTTCCGCGAAAGCTAAGGCAGCCGTGCAAAACGACACTTCAGTGACCGTGACTTTTGAACTCGATGGAGCTGAACAGACTGTCACAGCCGATTACCTCCTAGTCTCAGTTGGTCGTAAGCCAAACACAGACACCTTAGGACTGAATAACACAGATGTTCACTTGACGGACCGTGGTTTGATCGACATCGATGATCAAATGCAGACGACAGCTGCACACATTTACGCCATTGGTGATATCACAGCCGGCCCAGCACTTGCTCATAAAGCCAGTTACCAAGGTAAGATTGCGGCGGCCGCCATTGCAAATGACGCAGAAGCGCATGACATTCACTATTCAATGCCTTCAGTGGCTTACACCAATTATGAATTGGCCACTACTGGTGAAACGCCTGAGTCTGTCAAAGCACAAGGATTGGCTGCTAAGATTTCAAAGTTCCCATTCGCCGCTAATGGCCGGGCCTTAACAATGGATGAAGCAGTTGGGTTCGTGCGACTCATTACCGATAAGGCAACCAATGCCCTCATCGGTGCCCAGATTGTGGGGCCGGGCGCTTCAGATTTGATTTCAGAACTATCATTGGCGATTGAAAATGGGTTAACCTCAAATGATATCTCATTGACAGTTCACCCACATCCAACTCTCGGTGAAGCCATCATGGACGCTGCCGAAGTGGCCGATGGTCTCGGTATCCACGTTTAGAACGATTAATTAAGATATCTTGGAATTGTCGCAGATTGGCAATTCCATCTTGCGAATATGGCGAAATTGGTAAACGCAACGGACTTAAAATCCGTCCCTTGTTACAAGGTTGTGGGTTCGACTCCCACTATTCGCATCTAGGTAGGAGGTCATGAGCATGAATTTTATCACATCAGATGGTGTCAAACTAAGCTATGAATTAAAGGGGCAGTATGGACAGCCAGTTATCGTGTTTGTTAATGGGTATTCGGCATCCCAATGCACCTGGCTTGAACAGGTACCAGCGTTTATGGCACAGTCATATCGCGTGCTGACCTGGGATTATCGGTCACATGGGCATAGTCAACGGGTTGATTACGGCTTGCGAATCGCCCGGCTAGCACAAGATCTGGCCGAGCTATTGACCTCACTCCAACTAGACCGCCTCATCTTAATCGGCCATTCCATGGGGGTAAGTGTCAGCTACGCATTATTGTCATTGCATCCCGAAATATCAGTGATGGCGCTGATTACCGAAGATCAACCACCCAAAATGATTGCCGATGATGACTGGCATTATGGGCGTCATCAGTTGACTTACGCCGATATCGTGACCGCTGCCAAAAAATTCCCAACAATGCGCTTGATCAAGCGGCCACTGCCGCAAGATGTCAAGATCGCGATTGGCCAGCAAACGGTCCCGTTTGATTATGGTGCCACTTTGCCATTATTAATTGATGGTTTAGGACAAAACTTTCTCGATGTCGTTCGTCACGAACAGATGCCGCACTTGTTTTTAGCGGGAGGCGCGTCATTACTCTATGATGCCGAACACGCGGCCGCCGCACATGCGTTGCAACAGCATCCATTATCTCAGGATTATGTTTTTGCGGATTGTGGTCATATTCCACATTTGGAGGCGGCAGATGAATTCAATCGGGTGGTCACAGACTGGTTAACCACGTTAAAACTGTGAGGTATTTAGTATGTATCAGCATCATCACATCTCTTTATTAACGGAGAACGTCGTCGCAAATAAGCACTTTTATACAGATGTATTAGGCCTGCGGTTTATTAAGAACTCAGTTAATCAAAATAACCCACATCGGCGTCATATCTATTATGGTGATTATGTTGGCAATCCAGGGAGTGTGGTGACGTTTTTCCCGGTCAATTTTCATGGCCGGCAACGGGTTGATGGTCCCAGTTATTTTGATGGTTTGGCTTTTAACGTGTCCCTTGAAAGCTTAGGGTTTTGGCAGCACCGTTTAGTTAATCAATTTCAAATCGCTGTGGTACAGGCACCAAATACGTTGATTTTTCAAGATTCCGATCATGTTCCACTGCGTTTACAAGGCGTTGAAAACCCACCACGCAGTCGTTGGACAACCAACCCCCAGAGTGACATTCGTGCACAATATCAACTACTAGGTATCGCGACAACAACGCTCGTCGTTAGAAATCAAGCTGCCACGGTACAGTTTTTTGAGCAAATGTTTGGGTTATCTGCGATTGATCATGTGATTACGTTAAATCAATATGAGCATTTGTTGATTAAGCAAAGTCAAACAGACGCTTCGTTAAAGTGGGGGCCTGGTTCAGTTGATCACTATGCGCTTGGTGTTGCGACAAGTACGCAACTCGATGCACTCTGGGAACGTGCGGCCCAGTTAGGCTACCAACAAGAATTCCGAGCCAATCGTGGTTATTTTGAGTCCGTCTATTTCCGTGAACCAAGCGGCCTCCGAATTGAAGTAGCCACCAACGGTCCCGGATTTACGCTTGATGAAAGTATCGCTGACCTAGGCACGACCTTATCCTTACCGGGTGAATTTGAAACCAGACGGGCAGAAATTAACGATTACTTTGCACGACATGGTTTGTTGGATTAGTTTGACCGTTTGATTATTAGTATGACCTCCAGTTGGACGATGCATTTGAACACTTTTGATAACGTCTACTGTATAATTAAGGTAATTAATTTCATTAGGAGAACGATTATGGGGAAGACAAAAATAATTAGTACGCTTGGGAAAGTGGCGCTGAATGCAGTCGCTCCTGATGTATTGGAGCAAGGAACAAAAATGCTTAATAATCAATTGGAGAAGAGAAAAGAGTACATCAAAATACCCGATGTCAAGTCAGTTGATATTGAAGATGCTAAGGCGACATTGGACAAGTATAATTTTAATCATTCTGAGGTCCCTGTGCAGCCCGACGCAGAGTATGCCAATGCAAAACCTAACACGATTGTCAAAATACAACCAAAGGAAAATACTTCTGTAGCGCCGAACACATTTGTGAAAATGTACTACGTAGATGAGCAAACTATTATAAGTAGTAAAATTCTAGTTCAAGAAGCAGAAAATGCAAAAGCTTCAAAAAAACAAAAGCGGCAAGATCGAATCCAAAATGTAATAGGAACTACTTCAAACGTATCTGCCAACATTGGTGAAAAATTGCATTTAAAAAAGACTAAAAAAGTTGAAATAGAAATCAATGATGATCAGATTTGACCACTAATCAAAAAAACCAAGGCCTTATTTTGATAGGTCTTGGTTTTTTGATATAGATAAATATTTATTCTATTAAAGAAAGCAGTGGTTAAACTGGTTATTTAGTTGGCATCCATTGCATTCGCAATTTCATTGTGCACCCGTTGAATTTCATCTGACGACATTTCTTGATACGAAACACCATTAATCATTGAACCGGTACCGTTCATTTGATCCCGATTAATTGTTGAGGCAGCGCCACGGTACTTGCTTGCTAAGTTTCGTAGTGACGTGAGGGAGATATTTGAGCGAACATTGTCTGAAACAGAGTTCAAGAAAGTACTATTCAAAGCTGAAGTAGGGTTGGTTTTCAATTTGTTCATCACTGCTTCAATCACTAATTGTTGACGAACTTGACGGCCATAGTCACCCCGAGGATCATCGTAACGCATGCGTGAAAAGGCAAGAGCAGCTTTACCATCTAGTTTGGTTTCCTGGTTTTTAATAAAAGAATAATCCTCATAAGAGAAGGTTAGGGGAGACTTTACTGAAACACCACCAACAGCATCCACTAATTGCTCTACCCCCTTCATATTCACCAAAAGATAACCATCTAATTTAATATTAAGTAGTTGATTAACTGTGTCAACTGCTTGACTGGCATTTCCAAGTGCGTAAGCCGCATTCAGTTTAGCATCGGTACCATCGATTTGAATTCGTGTATCACGTTGCAAAGAAATCATTGTGGTAGTTTTTGAATCTGGGTTAACGACCATAACCATCATGGTATCCGTACGTCCTTTGTATGTCCGTCCGAGTTCACCGGTATCAGTCCCAAGGAGAAGATAAGCAACTGACTTACCGGCATTGGTCTTGCTATCTGAAGATTTACTCAACAGGCTATCCATTGAGTGAATCTTATGAGTGAATCTTAGAAGTAGTCTCGTGAATTTTATATGCTGCGACACCACCAAATACAACGATAACAGCTAGGGCGATTCCTAGAACCCATAACAGAATTCTTTTTAACATGGGTAGAGCTCCTTAATTATTACGAATATACTATTCATTATATACTATGGGTAGAACATTGGTTACTGATAGTAAAAATAAAATACGGAGATGGATGTTGGTTAATAGCAACGGGAAACTGTCAAAATAGATAATCTTCAAAAATACGATTCCTTCTAGTTTACATAATATATATTATCAAGAGTTGTCATTTAACAGAAAATAACTACCACAGCTCTGAAAAATCGATGCCCTATGACTACCTCATTGAGCAATTAGACGAATCCTTGTTAATGCTTATTATAGACATAAAAAGCTATGCCTAATTGCTACATAGCTCTTGAAATATTACTATTTTAATAGAAACAGTTCTTCAATTTTACTTTCCAAAATTTCTTGACGATTCTGTAACTCATCAATACCAAATATGTTTTGGTTTTTATCAATGGATTCATTCAAAAATAACCCTAATGAAAGACCAACAAGTTTCCCATCAATTGTCAAATTTTTCTTTTCTTCAAATGAACGGTTCCCCATTTCCGAATTATATGGGGTTAATGTCAAATTCCCTAATTTATGAACATTTTCAATTTGAATTTCTTCAGCTTGTCCGCGATCAGTTGGACTAATTGCATCCTTCCAAGAATCTGATAGGTTTTTCCCTTGTGGAATAATATGTTCAATCGACCACCTTAGATTTTTATTATTGTCATATTCGTCAAGCGTATCAACCGTGGCTTTATCAAAATATTTACCAAATTCTCGCTCAAGTACAATCAAAATGAATCGAGCTGTTCTTTTATTTTTATCATAAATTCCTTCTTGTAAAGCAAGCTTGACAGCCTCAAATTTGGGTTGAATTCCAACTAACTTATCATGTATTCGCTGAATAAGCTCCTCTGATCGCCAATCACTCTCTGAAATTTCTTTTCGTAAATTATTCATTGCAGCTCTCATGTTCGATGCTTTAGGCGTTAGTGCAATATTTCTCATTACATAAAGTTTGATTAAATCGGCGATAATTTGATTGAATTGCTCATCTGTTAACTCATACTTTTCTTGGTTTTCTAATAAGTTTAAGACGAGAGGATAACTTGTTGTAGCATCTAGTTTTGCGAGCCCTGAAAGTGACCAGCTATAAACCTTTTCATTATTTGCAACTCTATTATATAACTTTGCTCGTTTAATTAAGGTATCTATATAGCAACTTCCAGCCTTTTTGAATATCTTTTCATATTCCTTGACTATTTTCCCCTTAGTTAAACTTGAAGTTGTCGTTGTTTCGAATGCATCATAATTATTAAGCACAAAAGATGTTATTTTTGCTGTATCAATATCTTCGTTCTCATTATCGGTAAAAACATCTTGTAATTGTTGCCATTTAGCTATTTGTCCACCCATTGAAAGATATACGTTTTTTAATAGATCCAATGGTGTAAGTGGAACTCCTTTTGAATTTAGACTAGCAAAAACTTGATATGCATCGGATAATTCTGGTACTGAAATTTGTAATAATTCTATATTACTTAGTTTTTTATAGAAGCTAAAAACATCATTGGCACTTTCAAACTTTGAAAATAATTCCTCGTTTATATATTTATAACGTTTATATAAAAAATGTCTTCCCCAGGCCCCAGCGGATTGATGATTTAATACTTTAACTAAATCTTCCCATATCTGCTGATCTTTATCTAGTAATACCAGGCGAACATTCGACTTATTTTCTACTGAGTCATCATCTGATTCATCTAAAAGTAATTGTCGCTTAATATCCGATTGAGTTTGAATTAATTTATCCAAACTTGGATCTGTATTATCCATCTCTTTTCGATATTCAGATAGTTTTTCATATGTTGCCAGTAACATTAATGATAGGGTTGTCAGGCGTTGTTGACCATCTATCACATTGTTATCGCCATTATCTGAATTAATCAGCAAATTTCCTACATAATACCCAGTATCTTCAGCTAAAATGTCATCAAAAAGTGTTTCAATTTGTTCATCTTTCCATGAATAGTTGCGTTGATAAACAGGTATTAAATATTTATTATCACTGTTAAATTGAAAAATGGTGGCTAACGTTTTTGTCTCTGGAGTAATTTTCATGATTATCCTTACCTAAATATTGTTTTACTATATATTAGATCACAATTCACCTTACATTGCACGAAAAATACAACTTATTTAGCCAATCAAATTTTTCCTACTTTATAATGATGATCGTTGATATTTCTTTCTCCAGATTGACACTGTTTGTTCATAAATATTTCTTGACACAGGCCATATCGTCGGAACTTATTGAAAGTCTAAACCTATCTTTTTTAAAGGCAACATGTACAATTAAGAACGAACGGATACCATACAATAAAACAACCCTCACAATAAAACAACCCTCACAATAAAACAACCCTCAACTTTTGATTGTTGGTTGAAGGTTGTTTTATTATCTATTTGTATCGCATTAACAACTGAATGCAGTAAGTGCTCCATCAAGAACCAGCATGTGGCCTGAAACATATGATGCTTCGTCGCTGGCCAAGAACAGAGAACCATTGGCGATTTCTTTTGCAGAACCTGTACGCTTCATTGGTACGCTTGGCAAAACAGCCTTTTCGAAATCACTACCCTCTTCGACCATTTCAGAACGTGTCAATCCTGGTGCCAAAGAATTTACGCGGATGTTATCACCAGCCAATGCAACGGCCATTGATTCAGTCATATGCTTGACAGCAGCCTTAGATGTTGAGTAGCTAATGTTAAATGGCATTGGTTGACGTGCGCCTACAGAAGCAGTGTTGATAATGCTACCTGCACCTTGCTTCTTCATGTAAGGTGTAACCAATTGGATCATTGTTAAGTATGACGTCACATTGACGTTAAACATGTGATTAAATTCTTCTGTTGGATCAATTTCATCAAGTGGTGTTGTGGCAAGAATACCAGCATTATTGTTCAAGATATCAATGCGTCCATATTTTTCAATTGTTGTATTAACAACATTTTCCAAATCTTCTTTTTTAGTAGAATCAGCTTGAATGAACAAGCATTCACCACCATTATCATTGATAGCCTTCTCGATCTCTCGCCCCTTCTCTTCACGGCGTCCAGTCATAACGACCTTAGCACCTTCTGCAGCGTAAAGCTCTGTAATCGCCTTACCAATGCCACTCGTTCCACCGACAACAATCGCGATCTTGTTTTCTAATCTGTTTGACATATCAATTCACCTCTGTTTTAAAATATTATTTATTTGCTTTTGACTATGTCTAAAGTATAGCGCATTGTTCAAATATGAGCAATGCATTCTGTTCATTTATTACCTTTATAAAAGCAATCATGATTATTTTCATAAATAAATAGATGATTTAGTGTTATTATTCACATTATGGAACTCTCAAATAATATTGAAATTAACTATCTTTTAGATAGCACAAAAATAGCCACCAATCATCTTGATTAGTGGCTATGACATGCGGTTTATTTTTGCTGAAAATCAAGGCTTGATATAGCTATAGCCTTGCTGTTGCTTAAGCGCTAGTTCCACCACTCCTGATGGCACGACCACTGCTACTGCGTCTTGTAAGTCTGCTGTAGCGATTTGGCGTTGATCGAGTGAATTTTGGCAAACGGCAATCTTGATATTATGATCAATCATCGCTATGAAATTAACATCAGACGCTTTAATCGCTTGTTCTACAGCTTCACCATTAATCAATAACTCGATCGTACCAGTCGAACCAGTTTCGCTGTACCACTCATTCATATGTTTGAGATTAGATAACACGGTTGGCCACTTGATTGTCTCGTCAATATGAAAAATAACATCCATGGTTGATTTCTCCTAATGTCACTTTTTAGCAACTTCCCCATCAAAACCTTTTCGATTTTCAATATTTAGTAGTTGTGTGGTTGCTGTTTCAAATTCCAATAATAAACACCTGCACCTAATATGCCAAACCCAATGCCTACCAAAACTGTCATCAAAGAAAACGTCGTGAACAAGTAGGCAACTACGATCAGTGTCAAATACGTTAGCCATTTTCCACCAGGTAATTGATAGCCTTTCGGTAATGAATCATCGTGACGTAATTTCAATGATGAAAAAATTGTGCCTAAATACTGCATAAAGTCACTCAACACGATTAATTTAATCAAAAACAGATAGCTACCACTTAACAGCAGACCACCTGCGATCGTCATTGTTACTAAAATAGCCAAAACGGGGGCGCCAAACTTGTTGGTAATTGCTAATTTTGCCGGTAAAAAACCATGTTCACTGGCCATTGAAGCCAATTCAATGGGCGAGTTAAAGGAATTAGCGATGGCTACCCCAATGATTGATAATGTCATGCCAGTAATAATCACTGTGCGGCCAGGACGACCCATGATGGTGCCGATGATATCTGCAACTGGCAATGATGAATGCACCAGGCTAGTGCCAAGAACTGTCACGGCCACTAGCTGCATGAGGACAAAGATGGCGGTTGTCACCAACATCACGGTCAAAATAGCGCGTGGTAACATTTTGCCAGGATTTTTCATCTCCTTAGCCGCAATTGGAATGAGAGAAAAGCCAGTAAACATATAGAATGCATTCCCAAAAGCCCCAGAAAAATTAGTAACTTGTGGCGTGTGCGTCATTGTAATATTATCAGCCTGTCCTAATGCTAACCAGGTTGCCACAGCGATAAACACTGCCGCAATCACGAGAATTTTAATCAAACTTGCTACATCATCAACGTAACTTGAAATACCTGTACCAAATAAATTGATGATAATCAGGATGGCCATAATTGTAATTGTCAAAGTATTATAGATAAATGGTTGCGCCACTATTGGCACGATCCCAGACAAGGTCTTTAAAAAGGCCGCAGATTCAGCGCTGATTGTGATTACCCCAAACAGCCAGCCAAACCAACCAACTAAGAATCCAGGAAATCGTCCAAACGCCTGATAAGTATATGTCCATGCTCCCCCATCATCATCAATTTTTGAGGACATTACCGCATAATGCATAGCTATCAACGTTGCTGCAATACCAGCTAGAATAATGGCAAGGATAGTTAAATTCCCACCCTGCTCATATAAAGTACTCGGCAAGAGAAATAGTCCTCCTCCAATTACACCATTAATCCCTAGCAAAACAACACTGGCGAAACCCATTTGTTTTTTATTCCATGCCATATTTATATACCGCTTTCATTTAAACAAGGTATTTAATTTAGATTTTGGACATAACTCATTGTAACACTTGAATGAATTCTCAAATAATATAGAAAACGCACACTGAAATAGCCGCGAAATGATATCATTTCGCGGCTATTTCATGTGGTCTATTTTTGCTGATAAATTCAGGCTTAGTATAGCTATGATCTTGGTGTTAATTAAGCGCTAATTCCATGACTAATCAACTTTGACCAAATGATTATTTTCAACTTTATACATACCGGTACGAATGTGTTGATGGTAGACCTTCCGAGTCATCGTCGAAAAGGTACTATGCCATTCCGGAATCACAATATAGTCATATGAATTGACCGTTTGTTTGAAGTCCGCAGCTGACATCATGAAATTCTCCCGAGCAGTAACGTTGCCATCAAAGAAATAGTAACGGCCAACTAGTTCCGTATACTGACTTTTAACCATGTCTTTATGCGGATCAACAATTAGAACTTTCTTATTATTTAACCGATACTGCGGTTTAGCAATTTGTGTTAGTTCAACCGGCAATGTGTGCATATTTTGTTCATTACTAAATTCAGTACCATTTAATTCGGAAAGCATCAAAATAGTTGCAAAGACAAATAGGATGAATGCCGTCCATTGATAGATCTGCTTACTGATGACTGAGCTATATGAATAAAAGTTACGTTGTTCAATATTTGGTTCATAAAAGGCATAATCGATGGCAATCGTAATTGCCATGGCTCCTACTAACAAATTAAATACCACAATGCTAGACATATAGCGCTCAAAGCCCGCTAAGACGATTGCCTCAGGATAGGGCATCGAGACAACATACATCGCGTAAATACTCAAATAATAGGCTACCATGATCACATCTAAGGCAATTAATACCTTCAAAAGGATATTTTGTTTATGCAAGCCAAACTTTAGGACTGCCCAAATGATGATGAGAGTCAGGTTGACTAACAAAAAACCTATCGATGATAACGAATTCAAACTAAATACCTGAGTTGTCATTTTATGAGCAATCACGGTAAACATCTGTTGCCCCTCATGAGTCACTTGACTTTCGTAGGCTTGTAAGCTGATTTCATGTTTGGACACACCAGCAAAGGTCTGGGCCACATGGTTCTGCCACCAATAAAATGGTAGGTAGCCCAGGATCAATGATAACCCTGTGAAGCCCAGCGCTTGACGTATTTTCAGAATTGATTTTTGGTGCGTACTATTCTTGATGATTTGATAGCACAAATAGATCGCTAGTATGACTGCATAGAACATACCAGAATTTTTGCTTAACAACAGCACCGCAATAAAAATAGTCGTATGGGTGATCTGCAGTGCTAGTTTGCGGCGGTAGATATATATACCAACAATACCCACTATCGCCAGGAGTGGTAACACAAAATCAACCAGTAGGTTATTGAGTCGAATGGAAATGTTAAAAATCAAAGCCACTGCAATAGCGGCAGCAATAATAAATGTATTCAAAGCACGAGTACGATCACGCACCATGCCAAACATCGCATAGAGGGCACTCCAAATCAGAAGAAATTGCCCAATTAACATATTACCTGCTGAGAAACCTACCCAGGTCACAAAATGAGTGATAAATAAGGCTAACGCTGGTGGATAAGAAGTAAAAGTCACGAGTGACTGATGTGCGACTGGTAAATGTCCTTCAAATACCATATATTTGACAATCGTTGCCCAATGCGAATAATTGTCATAATGAATTAACGGACTTTTTGCCAACACGACGATAAAAGCAATCCCGAACAACACCATCCAGATATCAAAGTAGTGCACACTTTCTTTTTGATACGCCTTAACATCTGGTTGCCGGATATACTCAACCAATGACCAAATAAAGAACAAACCGCCTAAACTGGTCACGCCGATAATGCCTGCTTGTAAAAAATCCAACATCGCAAAGGCATACAGCATTAAAATTTGGATCGCCATCGTTGTAATCCAGGCCAGATAACGCGTCACCCCCATCTTTTTTAAAACAAAATTATATCCATTTAAGGATAGAAAAAAGAACAACGTCCCTAAAATATTCAACATTGTCATCTGTCCTTTCATGTTAACTCAGATGTAGTAAACGCCTTACCTGCTGACGCCAAAGGTTTATCTTCTGGCGCCACTGGCCGCCTCGAATTTGGAGATTGATTTGCAGTGTATCAAATGGTGTGATCCAACCATCCTGTTCGGATGGCAAAAGTTTATTAGTCCCATCATAAATTAATTGAAGGTGTCGATTTGCGGTTTCTGGTGATGCTGACATGGTTGCACCATATAGCGTCACCTTATTTTCGATTAGAATTCTAATAATGGACCCACTAATTTCAATTGGTTGATTCTCATAATAAAGGATACCCGAAAAGTCTTGATCAACTGCCATCCCATTTTTTGAAGAAGCAAAATGAAATAAGATTCCACTTTCCGACAAATCGTCGATCTCAATTGCACGCGCAGTTTCTCCATTATCGATGTAAATTTTGCCAGTGGTTTTACGAGCAAATCTTTCACTGTTACGATAATTAGTACGATTTAACGCCACGAAGATACTAAACGTTAAGTTGGCGAAATGCAATAATAGCCAAAAAGTGATGATACTACCCATCATAATTTCTGAACCCCACTTGCCATAATTGAATTTAACAATCGCAAATAACGTGATGATCCATAACATTAAATGTGGCAGAACATAGATGCGATCAATAATTGATGCTTCTGCGTTCTTAATTGTCACCTTAAACTTTTTTGCCTTGATGCCCAGGGTCTCAAGGATAATTGGAATAAACAGATACGGTGCAAAAAAGGTTTCCTGCACTTCACCCCAGAATTCAGTCCGAATGTGATTTGGCGAAATACTTAGCGCATAGTGTAACAGAAAATAGCCAGGTGCCCATAGCACGAGTAACAGCCAAAAATTGGCATTCACCACTTGTACTTTGAAAAGAGCATAAAGTACGGGTGCAGCAATATAAACTAACCGTCGTGCAAATGACCACCAGTAGAGATATGAATTAATTAAAATGACACGATTCATAAATGAAATGTTTGGATTAGTAAAGATATGCAAGTTTCGCGTACTTTGCATCACCCCCCGCCCCCAACGAACGCGTTGTTTGATAACACCTTTGACGTCCAACGGGGTCGTCCCGGCAGATTCTGGCAGGATTGTTGAAATACTGGCATACCCAGCAATATTAATTTTGGCGCCCAGCTCAAAATCTTCCGTTAAAGTATCTGTGGGGAAGCCCCCCGCCTCATCAACCGCTTGCCGTAAGAAAATAGCATTCGAACCAGTAAAAATGGCCCCATCATTGGCACCGTTCAGGACATTAATATCACGTGAAAAGAAGTCTTGTTCATTTGAAATTGATTTACCAGAAAATAAATTGTGTTGAAAAATATCAACATGATAAAAACTTTGCGGTGTTTGCAGAAAACCCAGAGGCTTAACTTGATCTTCGTCGTTGGCTAAATCATCAATGTTTTTTGTGAAAAATGGGACACTATGCTCCAAGAAAGTTGAAAATGGAATCATGTCTGCATCAAAAATCACAAATAATGGTGAATGCAACTGCTTTAAAGCATGGTTGATATTGCCAGACTTTGCCTCAGTATTATTCGTCATACCAATATACTGCACGCCATATGCTTCTGCTAACTCACGAACTGCCGGGCGATTCCCATCATCAGCAATCACCACATGAACTTTACTCTTATCCGGATATTTTAAAAAAGTAGCGGCATTAATGGTCTTTTGCAACAATGCTAGCTCTTCATTATGCGTCACGATGATGACATCAACCTCAGGAACTATTTGATGAGGCATAAATTTTGGAATACTGGTCTTTGCCTGCAATTTACCCGTACTAGAAATGCGCAAAATTAATAGTAAAAAGGCGGTGGCATTGGAAATGATCTCATTACCGACTAGCAAGAGCGCAAAAATTAAAACGAAAATATTCGTTTGCCATGGAATGGTGAAAAAAATACGCCAAATTAAATAAATCGTGACTAACACCACTGAGACAATATATAGTAATTTTCTTTTTTTCGATATTTTCATTGTGTCTATTCCTTTTTAACAAAAATCAACTTTGTTTGAATTTGATAACTCGCCAAAAATAAAACAAAATCAATGAAAATTTTCATTAACGTAATCAGCAATGTGGTTTGATGTGCTACATGAATCTCCGTTGAAACTAAGTGCGTTAAGTAACCAGATAACAACATTTGCACGATGACTAACGCCCCATACTTGCGCATCGTCGCCGTACCCACGCCTTCAAACACAAGGTGGCGGTTAACTAGATAATTGGCAATAGATGAAACTAAGCGTGCTAAAATTGTGGCCCACATGATGGCTTGGAAAGATGCTTCACCAAGTAAGTGAATGACCAAGGCAAAAACAGCAATATCGATGACAAAAGACAACAAGCTACTCAATGAAAATTTAAAGAATTGTAAGTAAATCGATAATGAGTCGCGAATCACACGAAAATGCGACGTTGCATTGTTATCGATGTAAATTGTCTCAATCGGCTGTTCATGAATGGCAATATGGTATTTCTTCGCCTCTAGCAACATATCAAATTCAAATTCAAAACGATCACCTGAAAACGTTAATAGTTCCTTAGCATAGTCGATTGGAATCACCCGGAGGCCAGTTTGGGTATCCGAAAGCTTCAAGCCCGTGAGTAAACGGACCAAGCTGCTAGTTAACGTGTTACCAAAGCGACTCCGAAATGGGATATCTTTTGAAAAAGTACGGCTACCAATCGTTAAATCATGTGGTTGTTGAGCAAACAACGCGATACATTTTTGTAGATCAGCGACTGTATGCTGCCCATCTGAATCCAGTGTCGCAATGCCTGTGATTTCCGGATGATGCTCAATGAAATACTTGAAGCCCGTTTTCAGTGCCGCCCCCTTACCAAAATTTTCTGCATGATGAATAATCTGAACTTCGTCAGACGTCTTATGAGCTATTTCATCAAAAATTGTCTGCTCTTGGGTACCATCATCGATAATCACGATTCGGTGACTAAACAAATTAGTATTCACTAATTTGTCAATTAAGATAATTAGTTTCTCATCGGGATCAAGCGAGGGGATGAGCACACCGATGTTATCAGTTATATTTTCTACCATATATGTTTCTCCGTTATGTTTAGTAAAAATTCGATATTGTCTAAGTGACATGTCTTTTAAATTGAAAACAGCTCACACTTAAAAAACAAGCTACAGCAGTTCAATTGGCCCGTCGATAATTTGGTAACCCTTGTCGGCCATGTCTTTTAGCCGTAAATCATGGGTTACAACGATAATGATTTTATTACGCCTACGGGCAAGATCTTTTAACAAGATAATCACGGCCATTGAATGTTTATGCATCTCAGGTAGCTGTGGTTTGGTATACCCAAGCCTTCACAATCACAACACACTTTAGAATTTCGTTTTTTTCTTCCAAAATAGCGAGGCAGTTCTCTAATTGCTTATATCCTTGAAAGTCTTAGTCTTACCATTAATCATGGCCGAGGTAGCTTGTTTGACCCAAATATCAATAGAATCTTTTGAGGGGTTCAAATTCCGCTGCTAATAATTTAAGGGAACGTCCTTCTTGGTGAAGTTTAACCTGTGAATCTTTAAAATGCTGTGAATAACGAATTGACATAAAAATACGCCTATACTCTCATTTTACGGACTGAATAAAAACAGTTTACTTTTTAGTATAAGAGAATGTTACCCCAGTAATTTAATAAGGAAAAAGTTGAGATAACGATCCACTCTAACGCCTCTTTTATAATCCTGTCTATCCAATTAGTTAAACCAATCAAAATAGCAAAATCTCAAAATTACTGTGTTCTAAAAAATCGCTAAACTTTTGATATAGTGGGTTTAACGATTTTTTTATTTTTCATAATCGACCTTATGTTAAGGGAGTAAATTTTAGAATATTTATTAATTATTTTGACTTATTTTTATGATAGTTCACATCACAAAAAGTGGTTATAATATTAAACACAATTATACTAAACCCAGCGGCTTTAATTACAATATCAGAATGCCTAGGATCTGAACCAGCAAAAAGACCTGTAACTACCGTGTTTAAATCTAAAACAAGTCTATGCAAATCCTTTTTAAAGACTCCTATTCTATATTCTTACCCAAAATAATGAATATAAGTTTAACCCTTATGATACCTAGAAACATTTATTAAAGATTGTCGGTGTAATTCAGTCAATTCTATTTCAGCAGCATTACTAAGAATAAGTGATTGATCAATAACAAATTTTGTTCCCATCAGAATTTAAAGAAACAGCATTGTTAAAACGATTAATAAATTCTTAGGAAACATGGCCATCTCTTTGCTCTTGAAACGCAACTAGTGCTACTAGTTACGCTTACATTATATCAAATTGTTCAATTATGAGCAATTACTCATGGTAATTAAAATCCTATTTAAAGGCGCTTATTAATATTTTTATGGATAAGTAGATTATTTAGTGTTATTATTCGCAATATTAAAGTCTCACATCATATAGATAATAAACATATTATAAATAACACAAAAATAGCCACCAATCATATTGATTAGTGGCTATTACATGTGGTTTATTTTTGCTGAAAATCAAGGTTTGATATAACTGTACCCTTGCTGTTGTTTGATCGCTAGTTCCACCACTCCCGATGGCACTACCGCTGCTACTGCATCTTGTAAGTCTGCTGTAGCGATTTGGCGTTGATCCAGTGAATTTTGGCAAACGGCAATCTTGATATTACGATCAATCATCTCGGTGAAATTAACATCAGACGCTTTCATCGCTTGTTCCACAGCTTCACCATTAATCAACAATCGATCGTTCCAGTCGTACCCGTTTGCTTGTACCACTCATTCATATGTTTGAGATTAGATAACACGGTTGGCCACTTGATTGTCTCGTCAATATGAAAAATAACATCCATAACTGGGGCCTCCTAGCATCACTTTTTAAATGCTGAACGAAACAACATGATAACGAGCTACAGCATGGTCATTTGCCCATCAATAATTTGATAAACTTTATCGGCCATATCTTTTAACCGTAAATCATGCGTCACGACAATGATGATTTTATTGCGCTTATGCGCGAGATCTTTTAACAAATTAATCACGGCCATTGAACGATCTGTATCTAAAGCGGCCGTGGGTTCATCTGCTAAGATATACTCTGGATTGGTATATAAGGCCTTAGCAATTGCGACACGTTGTTTCTGACCACCAGATAGTTGATTGGGGTATTTATTTAATAAATCTGACAACCCCAAATCATCCAGTAATGCCTGCATTGCTTCCTTAGTCAGATTATCCTGCTTGATTTTATCCATTAATTTGAATTGTTCGGCGATGGTTAAAAAAGGTACAAGATTATATGATTGTAATACGAAGCCAATTTTATCTAGCCGAAGCTTGGTTTGGGCTTGCTTGGACAAGCTGGTGATTTGTTGACCGTTGATTTCAACTTCACCCGTACTTGGTGTTTGCAATCCACCAGCAATCGTTAAGAAGGTTGTTTTCCCAGAACCAGATGGACCGACCACGATGATCAATTGCCCACTTTCTGCTTCGAAATTAACATCTTTGAGCGCCACATACTTACTGCTACCCTCGCCGAAAATTTTGGTTACAGAATCAAAAATTAAAGATGACATCTTTATCCTCCAATAATCTTGTAGGGATCGACTTTTGTGATCTGCCGAATCGGGATCAACGCACCGAATAATGACATAATGATCAACCCAAATCCTGAAATCAATAGATTGCTGGTCGTAATGACAATCGGCACTTCACTTGGTAGGCCGATAGCGGTTATTTCTCCTAAGATGATAGCTAACACCACCCCGATAATAGACATGATGAGTGATTGGTATAAGATACTTAGCACGAGATACTTTGTTGAAACACCTTGTGCTTTTAGCACTCCCAGATTAGGGAGCTTTTGCACAGTCAGAATATATAAGAAGATTGAGATAACAATTAAGATAATCACGTACAAAAAGCCAATCATAAAGTTAAAGGTCAACTGTTGGGCACTGTATCCGGGTAACTTATTAATAAAGGCCTGAATAGCAAACAGTTTAGTCCCCATCGGCAAATCACCCCGACTTGGGCTATGATTCTCGAAAACGACGGCGTTAACCATCCCCTTATTCAGTGGCTGAATCGTCTTAGGTGACACATATACAACCGGTGCCACGTTCAGGGTTGCGCGGGGCGTAAAGCCGGTAATTTTGATCTTAACGTCTGAATTGGCCACCTTTAATTGATCGCCGATCTTGAAACCATCGTTTTTGAATTTATCGGATACGAGGCCCTCATTCAACTTGGTTGCCTTCTTACCGGCTGTGACTTTCAGGTTCTTATAGATAAATGAATCTGACGCAACAGCGATCAGCTGGGTATTTTCCTTAAGACCCGCCGCGGATTTTACCAACGTACTGTACTGAGATAGTTTGGCCCCATTGCTTGGCAAAGCCGCCACCGTCTTTTTTGCGAGAAAGGATTGTGATAAACGTCCCTCAGCATCCTTATTTAATACAATGGCACTGGCTTGCCACTCGTCGACAGCAGCGCGATTAAGGTTAGCTAAGCCCGTGGCTAAGCCGCTTAAAATGATTAACAAGTAGCTGACTAATAATATGAGCGCAATGATCAACCCATAACGTAATTTTTCATGTAACATTTCTTTAATGGCTAGAAACATATTTTTTCTCCTGATCGCGGTTCAAGTGACCATTTCATTAACTGAGTGCTTGCTGGTGAGTCAATTGTACCATCATTTGTAATGGTATCTTCACCTTTTTTTAACTTTTGTTAACAAATAAATGGCCGCCGTCGCTGCTGCTTTACAAGCCATCAAAAACGCCATCTCTTAGAAAATGTCTAAGAGATGGCGTGTTAAACCAGTTAAATCAAATTATTTTTCGCTGCTAAGGCTACTGCTTCAATACCACTGGAAACAGACATCTTGTTATAGATCGTGCTCAAGTGGTTCTTCACCGTTCTTTCAGATAAGTGAACTTTGATTGCAATATCTTTTATTCTGAGACCCTTACTAATGTCAGTTAGGAGCATTAACTCCATATCATTTAGGTTGAAATCTGATGGATTTAGCCCTTCCGTGGACATAATTTGTGTTATTTTACTATGTAATAAAGTGTTACCTTCCAAAGCATTATTCACTGTATTAATGATTTGTTCAGGCCCGGCATCTTTTAGCAGGTAACCCTTGGCACCTAAATTCAACATTTTTTTAATGTCATTGCCGGTATCTACTGTTGTTAAAACAACCACAGGTACCTGTGGGCAAAATTCATTGATATAAGCCATCACACCGAAACCATCAATATGATCCATGATAATATCTAGTAATATAACATCAGGTAATGCCTGTTTTAACTGAGCGATAGCCTCCGTACCATTACTCGCCTCATACGCAACCTCAAAACCGGCTATATTTTCAAAAATTAGTTTTAAGCCTTCTCTAATTAGAAAATGATTATCAACCACCATTATTTTTTTATTCATTTTGCTACCTCAACTCACACGGGATTTTTATCTGGATATTAGTTCCCTCACCAATTTGGCTGCTGATATTCACTGTACCATCTAATTCAACTACCCGTTCATGCATTGAACTGATGCCAAAATGACGATTACGTGTTGCATCATTTTGAACTTTAAAACCACGCCCAAAATCAATAATTTCGATAATTAAAAACTTATCTAATTCAATTTTAACAAGCGCCACATCTGTTTCAGCATGTTTAACTATATTAGTAAGTGCTTCCGAAATAATTCGTATCAGCGTCTCCGTGGTTTCTGATTTTAATTGGATATCAGCTGTGATTTTAACATTGACATGCAATCCATAATTTTCATAAAATAGCTCTGCTAACTTTTCAAGACGATACCTGAAACTAATATTGTCCGTGTGCTCTCTACGCATCTCATATACGGCTGTTCGGGCATCTACCAATGAACTTCTAGATAACTTTATTGTTTTTTCAATTTCTGCAGTTGCCCGCTGAATTTTGCCATGTGAAATTAATCCCTTAATACCTTCTAATTGCATTGTCACACCTGCCAACCCTTGCATTAAAGTATCATGCAATTCACGTCCAATCCGATTTCGTTCATTTTGTTGGGAAATTTCTTTGACTTCAGTATACGTCACTTGCAATTCCTGAAGGATACGTTGTGTTCTGATCATTTGATTTACTTGCCGATGATAAAACTGCCACGCTATGAAAAAAATGACGTTGAGAAAAATTGAAGCTTCAAGCGCCATCAAGGCCAAAAACACACCTTCATTAATTAGTTCAATTAAAATAACCACGATTTGAGCTGGTCCAAGAATCCACAAAAGCGTCTTTAATTTCATATCAAACAAAGAAATAATCTGAACTCCAAAAACTGGTAACATGGTAATGTATAAAATAGTTTCATTAGGAGAAATTAATATCCCAGCCATTATCACAATAATCATTTGAATAGCAACAAAGCCTATTGAGCTCCGCTTAATCAAGCTAGTACTTTTAAAGTTTACCAGTGCTTGTACAAAAAATAATGTAAAAAACAGTGATGACTGCCAATCACCAATCTGCGATGACTGGAGCATCAAATAATATGACAAAAAATACATCATCAAGCTCCAGAAAATCATTGGCCATCTATATAGAATCAAAAAATGTTCACGTGTTTCTTGCTTAACGTCATGTTCCATACGAACTCCTTATACAGTAAAAAAACTAAGCTATGCATTCATTTTAGCTTAGTTTTTAAGTTTTAAACATCAATTAATCTATTTTGACATTAGGTAATAGCTTATCTAACCACTTTGGTAAGTACCAACTAGCTTTGCCAAATACTGCAATTGTTGCGGGCACTAAAATCAATCTAACTAACAATGCATCAAATAAGATTCCAGAGGTTAATACAAGACCCATTGATTTTACGATGGCATCACTGGCAAAAATAAATCCTGAAAAGACTGCCATCATAATTAGAGCTGCTGCTACAACCGCTGGACCACTGTTCCGCATTCCTGCGATCACCGCTTCAGTAGTTCGATGTGTTTTTAAATATTCCTCACGAATCCGACTCACTAAGAAGACTTCATAATCCATGGCTAACCCAAACATAATACCAATCACGAGAACTGGTAAGAAATTGAGAATGGCGCCCTTAGCGGGTATCCCAAAGAATTCAATGAAATGACCATCTTGGACAACATAAACAATTGTTCCTAGTGTTGCACCCAATGATAATATAAATCCTGCCACTGCAACCACTGGAATTAATAATGATCTAAATACCAATGTCAGTAATACAAAAGCAAATAGGACAATCAAAGCGGCAAACTTAGGTAAGGCTTTCATCAATGCGTCAGACATATCAATATTAATGGCAGTTGAACCAGTGATATATAATTTGGGTAAATCTTTGTCAGAACTCAAGTCACGAATTTTATGTACCAACTGCTTAGTTTTGACGGCATTGGCGTTTGTTCCTGGTTGAACAGTAATCATCTGATATTCGTTATTTTTGCTTGGCGTTGCCGCTGAAACAGATGCCACGTTGTTTAGAGCATCAATATCCTTGATGACATGCTGAGTTGCCTGATTGCTACTAGTTTTTGCTATTATGACTAGTGTTGCTTGACTACCCTGACCATACTCTTGCGTTAAGATGTCATAAGCTCGTCGTTCCGTCAATTTTTCTGACTTAACGGCATCATTAGGTAGACCCAAATTAATATGCGTAAATGGCATCGTAGCAAATCCTAATATGACAATGACTGCAATTGTTAATACGTACTTGTATTTAGTGACTATCTTGCCCCAACCCCCTCTAATACGGAGTAACGTTGCAAGATATAGTACTCGATTAGGTTTCTTACCAGTTACACGATCACCTAGTAAAACTAACATCGCCGGCACGAAGGTTAATGATGTCAAAATTGCCGTAAAAATCGCCATCGCTGCCGTTATACCCATGACTGAGAGCATATCGATGTTTAACACAGTCATTCCCAATAATGCAACGATGACCGTTAAACCAGCAAACACGATGGACGTTCCTGCCGTTGACATAGCTGTCATTAGGGCATTTTTTTTATTCAAATGTTCTAGTTCTTGTCGATATCGTGAAAGCAAAAATAATGCATAATCAATCCCGACAGCCAATCCCATCATCCCCACTAACGACATGGAAAATGTTGCAACTGACAAGAAATTTGTTGAAATTAAGACTAACATCATTCCAACAACTAAACCTAAAATAGCTGAAAAAATAGGAATACCAGCCGCCATTAACGATGCAAAAGTGATTGCTAAAATAACAAAGGCTATGGCCAATCCAACCACTTCAGCTTGTTCACCATTATCCATACCGGAAATCGTGACGTCATTTGAAGTTAATTCCGTTTCAATATTTTTGTTTCGCGTAATATTAATAGACTTCAATAGTGCTTTAACTGTCTTAGTAGAAACTTGATCCCCTTTTTGCTTATAGATTACTCTGGCAGTCGCAGCCATCTTGTCCTGACTATAGCTCTGAAGTATCTGTGGGGTCACCACCATTTTGACATGTTTATTTGTTTGAACATCTTTAAACATGTCATTCATAATTTGTTGGTTGGCCGGTGAGGTTAGTACATCGCCATTAATTGAATGTAATACAATTTCTACCTGACCCCCTGTTTGCTTCGTGTTAGGAAATTCTTTTTCCATTAGTCGATTAGCTTGTTCAGATTGTGATCCTTGGATAGACATTCCAGCAGAATCAAAGTTCACTCCCATACTAAGTGCGGCACCAATTGAAATAAGAATGGTTAAAACAAAACCGAATATAGTCACCTTTGCATGACGGTATATCCATCCTCCTAATTTTCCAAGTGATTTTCCCATGAGTATTCTCCTTAAACTTGTTATGTACTCAATATATCAAGGAAAACTAGAATATACATCGTCCTACCAGGCATACTTGATTGCCCTTTAGTGCAATTAAGATATAGAACTACTAAGAACACCCTGGTCTTGAATTTTTGTCGATAATAAAATATCGTGTCTTAGCATAGATATAAGACACGATATTTTATTTTTTATAGATGATCAGCCCACTTACCCTGCTTATTATTACGCTTCGTAAGCGTATGCTGCTTTTCTAATAACTTTAATTGTTCTTCCGCATCGAGCATATGATCATAGAAATGCTCTACTTTATACTGTAAATAATCTAGTGTTGCCGTTAAATCGTCACGTTTTTCAGTCAAGATATTTATTTGCTCAACTAGAATAGCCTTTTGTTGTTCAACGTGTTCAGCTTCATCATCAACCAGGTCAACATAGCGCTTAATGGCTTCAACCGACATCCCCGCACTGCGCATATTTTTGACAAAGTTGATTCGACCAATATAAAAATCATCAAAGTCACGCACACCACTAGTTTTTCGATCGACCACAGGAATCAGACCAACCTGTTCGTAATAACGAATGGTACTCGCCTCAACGCCAGTAATTTCACTTGCCTCTTTGATATTCATTTCATCATCCCTCTTAGTTTTAGTAGACTGGCCGGTCCAAGCCAGCAGTAGCCGGATCAGCTAGTCCTAAACTATCAAAATTCCCCATATCAGGTGTCGTTATTAATTCTAACACTAAATCAGCCACACTTTGACGCGAACCAGATACCCCAATATAAGGCTCATCACGATGTGTCACTACATAATGAATCTCATCACGATCATTCAACCAAGGTAAACGTAGGGTCGTATAATTCAACCCTGAGGTCGCTAAAAGATGATCCGAATTTTGAGCAGCAGCTAGTCCAGGAGCAACCATTGATAAATTCCAACGACCAAATTCGCCGGGAACTTCATCGTAAATACCTAAAATGTTAGTATAAATGATACGGTCAACCTGGTGTGCTTGCATAGCTGCGATGACATTCCTGGTTGGTACATTTTGCGCATCATGATCAACAACGGCCACAAAGATCAAATCTTGACCGGCTACAACTGATGTTACCGATGTCAAATCGTTCAAATCCGCTTTTACAATAGTGACCCGGGGGTGATTGGCTAAATGTTTAAGTTGATCAGGATGTCGGATTGCCAAAGTTAATGCAACATCGGCAAAACGGTCTTCAGTTAACAATCGTTCCGTGACTAACTGGGCAATTCGCCCACCAGCTGCGATAATCGCTATTTTCATCTTATTTTCTCCTATCATTAACACTCATTGCAATAAAACGCGTTACTGCTCGTCGGCTATGAGTTGCCCTATCACAAGGTATAGCGCAATCAAGATAGCTACCACAATAAAACTAAACATCACCCATAAATTAGTATGGATGTTACCCCCGATCATTAAAACCAGAGACAGACCAATCGGACCACCAATTTGGTGCATGGTATTTGTGATCCCGGAAGCAATACCAGCTAACTCGTTAGACGTCTCATAGATACCTAAGCTGGTGACCGGTGATAAAATAAAGCCTTGTCCGATGCCTAAAAATACCATGGGTAACGCAATAGCTGACCAATAACTGGCATTAAAATTAGCCAGCGCCAAGAGTAGCATGCCTAATCCCAGCATGATCTCACCAAATAGCAACGTTTTTGTTTGGCCGAATTTAGCAGTGATCATTGGTAACCGCATTGAAATTAAAAACATAATCACCGTCAATGGGAAAAAAGCTAACCCTGCCTGCAATGCATTGAATCCATACTGACTTTGCATCATTTGGGGTAATAAAAACCAAAATGATAGCATCGACATCATAAAGAGCAATCGCAACAGATATGCACTCGCACGAATCTTATTTTTAAAAAGTGACAGTGGCATCAGTGCCCCTGCAACGTGACTTTCTCGCCAAACAAAAACACCAATTAAGCTCATTCCTATGGCGATATAAAGCCACTGTTCACTATTTGCGAGTAACCCATAGATAATACTACCCAGCCCAACCACTGATAGTCCAGCTCCTAGCAAATCAACTGGCTGAGAACCAGGTTTAACGACGTCCGGTTTAATAAAACGCCACGCTAACATTAAGAGCAATAATGTGAATGGCACATTAATCAAAAAGCCCGCTCGCCAAGATACCGCGGTGGTCAACCAACCGCCAATGACTAAACCTAAACTGGATCCCACGCCAGCAGTTGCCCCATAGTAAGCAATCGCAGTAGTTAGTTGGTTTCCTTGATAGGCATCTATCATTAGCGCTAAAGTCGACGGTGCCAAGATTGAAGCACCAATGCCCTGCACGCCACGTAACAAGATAGTCAAAAGCATCTGATTAGATAAGCCAATCATCCATGAAGCCACGCCAAAGATAGCGAGACCGATTAAAAAAATACGCTTTCGACCAATTAAATCTGACAGTCGCCCACTCAGCAACAAGAAACCGCCAAAAGTCAGCGTATAAGCATTTGATATCCACGATAGCGCCTGGGCTGTCAAATGTAAATCACGCCCAATTTCAACAGCGGATGTAAAAATAATTGAATTATCCATTAAAATTAAAAAATATGCTAATAAGGCGATGGGTAGTACCATGCCAAATTTTTGTTTCACCATACAACTCTTCCTCTCAAAAAAACAGTAATTTAATCCTGTTTTTCAGTTTACTTATCCTCGCGAACGAACATTGTAAAACCAATCCACCCGATTAGGATCTAAATGATCAAAGTCCGGTGTGTTCGTATCCAGATTTTCAATCTTAGCTATATCCTCGCCATCCAACGTAAAGTTCCAAATATCCAAGTTTTGGGCCATTCGTTCCGGCTTAGTCGACTTAGCTACCGCAACGATACCTTCTTGCATGACCCACTTCAGAACTACTTGAGCAATCGCGACTTCGTGTTTTTTAGCAATTTCTAACAGCACCGGGTGACTAAAAATGCCATGCTGTCCTTCTGCAAATGGACCCCAGGCTTCCATTTGCACCCCATACTTTGTATGCCACTCACGAGCTACCTTTTCTTGGTAAAAGGGGTGGAATTCCACTTGATTTATTTGTGGTTTTGGCAGACTAGCTTGTTCAACAACATTCACAAATTCGATGAACTTTGCAGGATAAAAATTTGAAATACCGATGTTTTTAACCTGGCCAGCTGCTTGTGCCTCGGCCAAAGCACGCCAGGCACCATACACGTCACCATATGGTTGATGTAGTAAAATAAGATCAAAGTATGCTTGTCCCGCATTTTGCAATGAATCATCAATCGCAGCACGCGCCCGGTCATAATCAAAATCTTGAATAAACAACTTCGTAGTTAGAAAGATATCCTCACGAGCTACCTCTCCAGCAGCGACAGCTTCATTAACAGCTACACCTGTTTCAGCTTCGTTACCATAAATACGTGCAGTATCGACACTCCGATACCCTGCTTTAATGGCATCGCGTACAGCCTGCTTAGTTTCTGCAACCGGAATCTGAAAAACCCCGAATCCTAATTGTGGCATCTTGTTACCGTTATTCAATGTTGTAAAGTCCATGTCTGTTTCCTCTTTTCCTATTCATGAGTTCTATTAAAAACCTTCGAGTGAGCTTTAAGTCAACCCTTTTAATTTCTTATGTTGCAAATTAGAAATTCAAATAAACAAATCTAGGGGAAATTTTACTTAACAAATCAGTTATTATTGACTATTTTATTCATATATTATGAAGAAAATATACAGATAGATCGTAATTCTGCCTAATATTCAGCTAGATTTAATCTATTGCAGTATTTTAATTTTTGTATAATTATGCTAAAATAAGCCTAATTGTTCTACTATGAACGTGGCTTAAATTAAGTAGTTATTCGCATTTCATTGGGGCTATGATGACATGTGAACAACTGCTTTTATTTTTTAATGAACACTGGAGTAAAACCATGTATATGAAAGAATTGTCAGTTTCAGATGTAACCGAATTACAAAAAATTTGTGTTGACACTTTTTATGATGCCTTCGCTACATATAACACAGCTGAAAATATGAGTCTTTATTTAGATCGCCAATACAATTTAGAAAAATTAATCTCTGAATTAAAAAACAAAAACACCTATTTTTATTTTATATTTGATGATGACCACGGTGCCGTGGGATATCTGAAATTGAACACGGCAGATGCACAATCAGAAAATACTTTCAAGGACGCTCTAGAAATTGAACGTATATACATTCGCCACGCTTTTCAAAACCAAGGCCTCGGTGAGATCTTATATAACATTGCAAAGACTAAGGCTACCCTCTTAGGTAAAAAACAAGTTTGGTTAGGAGTTTGGGAATACAATCAAACAGCCATCACATTTTATCAACACTACGGTTTTGAATTCGCAGGTAGCCGCACCGTTCATCTTGGTGATGCACCCCAAATCGATTTGCTAATGGTCAAACATCTGTGATTAAAATGATTAACTACGTAAAAAGCCCTCAGAATTGGCATTGCCAACCTTGAGGGCCTTTTATGTAGTTATACTATGATTAGAAATTAAACTTCTCACCATAGATGTCAGCTTTACGAACACCTGCATCTTGGAGCAACTTCATCGTGCCGACCATCATGGGCGTTGAACCACCCACAATATAGAAGGAATTGCGATTTTTAGTAACAATCGTTTTGACCTGATTTTCGTTTAAGCGGCCCACTTGCGACGCATACTCTAGATTAGGGTTTTTCACCGCTAAATCCTGCAAATCATTTTCATAGATTAAATCTTCTTTTTTCGACGCCACACGGATAAAGGACACCTTGTGCTTATCGATCAGCGACCTGGTGAGTGAAATCAGTGGGACCGATCCCACCCCTGAGCCGATAAAGACCAAATGCTTGCCTTCATTTTCCTTAATCGATTCTGACAATCGTCCATAAGAGCCATCAATCTTGACCTTGGCACCCACTGGTATTTTGTCTAACTTTGCGGTGAAATCACCCCAATTACGGATGGCAAAGACCAGTTCTCGTTTCGCCTGGTCATAGCGCAAAATTGAAAATGGGTGCATCTCTTTAAAGCCATCAACTTCTGGAAATGAAATATAGACAAAATCACCCGGATGAATCTGTGCATTTTTATTAAGACGGATGACCAACTCAGTCACGGAATGTGCCAACTTTTTATTGGCGATGAGCTGCCCATGTCTCGCGAGGAGCGGCTTACCAAAGTGATAATACAGATACATCACCGCGGTCACACCTGAGTAGACAAAGAACAATGTCATGAATGGCGTGATCGTCACAATGTAGGGTATTAAAATAACGTGTGCAAACACTAACAGCGTGGCCACAATATTTAAACGATGGAGCCATACTGAGACTTCATAGCTCAAAATCTTTTCAATGGTTGTCTTGATCTTTCGGAGCACTTTACTTCTTGATGTTAACCAACCCGACATGAAGAAAATTGAGTAGGCCGCAATCCCAATGAAGATGATTAACGCGATATCACCAGTCTGTTTAATTAACCCTGAGGATTGCAACATCATTTTGTGTGTAAAAGCCAAGACAATCGCACTGACACCCAGGATACCATGGACAAAATACATCTCTGGCAAACCGATCAATTTGTCAATCCACTTCGGTTTGATGGAAATAGCAATGGCAAAAAGCATCCAGACGTACGCGATGATACCAATTTGTGAAGCGAATAGATTTGACACATTGATTGTGTTTTGCATCCCCTGTGATAGGGTCTGGATTAACGGTAGTGGCAAGACAAAAATAGCTGCCATCCAGAAAAGTCCGAGCCAATATTTATGAGATTTTAGCATGTGTTTCGCCCTCTTGTCTTGTAAAAATAAACCCACTTAAATTGTCAGGTAGTGCTAGGTCAGGATTCACCATTAAGGCCGTCGCCCACACATCAACTTCCTGGAGCGCTTGGCCAATCACCGTTGTTTGTAGGATATCGTCGACAGCTCCCTTAATATGGTGCCCCCGTTCAGAAATGCCCGATGTGGCAATCGCCCCGGTTTTTAGCTGGACCGTCTTAATAATGCTATAACGATCGGTCGGATCAACAATGCCGATGTCAAATACCCAGTCCGATTGCTCCCGGGTCTCCATCTGCATATCACCCCCACCGATCAAGTTCACCGCTTGCACGCTGGGAAATTGGAACAGGGGCACTAGGAATTTTGAAAAGCCAACTTCAATCGACCAGCCCTTCACAAAACCAGAGGGTTCAAATTCACCATTGTAGTTGGCATCAAAAGCATCATGCGTTGCTAACTTAGCTGCTAAACTTGAGGCAAAGACGAAATAAAGATCTGGCGACATCGTCAGGGCCGTGATCTCACCACGATTATAGCGACTGACCTCAGAATCAGCTAAATACGGTGAAAAACGGGTATTGATTTGCTCTAAATATACTTCTAACAGATTTTGGAAGTGTTGCACTTTAGCGAGCAGCGCCGGCTTCTCGGCTGTCTCATCCAAAACAATTTGGCTAGTAAAAACAGTGCCCATTGTGTGATACACAAAACTCAACATGGTATGCCCTTTGATGCGCTTAGAATGCATTTCCATATGCCTATACCTCTACCTTATTATACTGCTTTATCAAGGGCAGATTGTAGTGATTGGGTGTAACCTTCATATGTCACGGTTGCCCCAGAGATAGCTTGGATATCAGCGGATTGGGCTTTCTTTGTTTCAGAGATGTAAACGGGTTCAGCCTGGTTGTCAATTGCCTGACTGCGGCCTTCACCATCTTCACTTGTACTATGAACCATCGTCACGTCGGTGATTTTCCCGCCAGAAATGGTCACTTTAACCTGGACGTTACCCCACTGGGTGCTCACAGATGAGCCCTTATAAGTGCCATCCTTATACTTGCCGCTCGAACTACTCGTCGAAATCGTCGATGAACTCGAACTCACACTGGTGGTGTCACTTGTGCTGTCAGTCGTCGTTGCTTGACTCGTGGTGGTCGCACTAGCATCAGTCGATGATCCTTTATTCATTAGTAACAACCAGTAAGCATCTAAAACCATCGCGACCGCGATTAAACCTGTGACCAGAACTGCAAGAATTTTTTTCATAATCAAACCTTCTTTTTAACTTTTTATATTATTTGCTTTCTAACTGTTGTCAGTTTAACTGCTATGGATAAACCCAACCTTAAGTGGACACTAACTGAACCTTAAAAAAATAATTTCACCAAATATTTGCAAAAAATAAAATTATGCACTATACTTACTTTTAGTAATTAAATTTGTTGATTAGTTAGAAAGAGAGTTGTATTTATTTATGTCTAAGTTTGGTATTATTGTTGGTTCAATTCGTAAAAATTCATATTCAAAGGGTGTTGCTGATGCCCTAGTCGCTGGTTTGCCAGCCGATGCAGAAGTCACTTATATTAATATTGCTGACTTGCCTTTGTACAACCAAGATTTGGATGAGAACTCACCTGAATCATACGTGAACTTCCGTGCCGAAGTGGCTGCACAAGATGCTTTCATCTTCGTGACACCAGAACACAACCGAAGCATCCCTGCTGCATTGAAGAATGCTTTGGATATTGCTTCACGTCCTTGGGGACAAAGTGTTTGGGGTGGTAAGCCAGCCATGGTTGCCTCACAATCAATCGGTGGTACTGGTGCCTCATTGGCTAACCACGCCTTGCGTCAATCATTGGTAATTTTGGACATGCCTACCATGCAACAACCTGAATTGTACATTGGTAACACAATGGCTTTGGCTGATGAAGCTGGTCAAATTACTAACGAAGACACAAAGAAGTTCTTGGCAGATAGCGCAAAGCAATTCGTAGCCTTCGCTGCAAAGTTTTAATTAATACAGAAAAAAGACTGATCATCTGATGATCAGTCTTTTTTCTGTCTTCAAACTATTTTGAACTCGTTATATTTGAGTGATCAATTGACAGATTCAGCAATTAATCAAGTTCTTGAAAACGAGTCACTTGCATGTGTAACTGGTACTTATCCCTGAGTTGCGCAATTTCTTGCATCATTGGTGATTTATGATGAAAGTCAATGGCTTCTTGATTAGTCCACTGATCAATCAGTAGCACACTATCAACATCTTCCATCGGGAAAAAATATTCATACCGCTCATTACCGACTTCTTGACGCACGCGCGCAACGATGCCAGAAGCAACCATTTCTTCGGCAAACTTCTTGGCATTCCCGGATTCGCCTGTATATAAAATATTAACGGTGATCGCCATGCTGAATCTCTCTTTCTTAAAATGCTAATTTAATTTTATTGTATCATCTAGTCCCTTAACAAGAATTTTAAATAACTCGTCTTGTAGATGAAAGAGTTTGTTAACTCGTAACATTTTTTTGATTTGTTGATCAAACTATTTGACTCGTTGGCCGGATCAGAACCTCACTAATGGCAACATGTTTGGGTTGGTCAATGGCGTACAAGACTGCGTTTGCAATATCATCAGCTGCCAAAGAATTCATTGAACCGCTATTTTTCGGATCATAAAGATCTTGGAGTGCCTCTTCAATCACCCTGTTGTCAACGGACTGAATCAATTCAGTTGCCACCGCCCCTGGTGAGATGATGGTTGAACGAATGCCAAAGTCTCTTTCCTCTTGGCGCAGACCTTCCATGATGGCACGGACAGCATATTTTGTCCCATTATAGACCGCACTACCTGGGTATACTACATGCCCCGCGACAGAATCGGTTGTGATGATCAGGCCATCCTTTTGTTGCTCCATAATAGGTAAAACAGCCGTAATGCCATGCAGAACACCCATGATGTTAATATCTAACATCCGTTGATAACTCTCTAAGTTGCCTTCACGTAAGAACCCCTGAGGCATCACGCCGGCGTTATTATATAAAACATCTACTTTACCGTATTTTTCATAGGCCAAGTTAACGAGTTGCTTAACATCCTGGAAGTTCGCCACATCAGTGACCTGATAAATAGCATTGGCCCCAATCGTGGCCGTTAAGGTTGCCAACCGATCTGCACGCCGGGCACCGAGAACCACCTTAGCTCCCCGACTGGCTAACAATTTAGCAGTAGCTTCCCCAATTCCTGATGAAGCACCCGTAATAACAACGACTTTATTCTCGACTGTCATTGATTATGCCTCCAATGCATTATAAACTTCGTCAGCGACTGGTTCCAACCATTCGGGGCTGCCAGCTGTAATGGCGATATGTTCAAACCAACTATCAACTTTAGCACCATGCCAATGTTTCACACCATCCTTAGTGATCACAACATCGCCAGCTTGTAATGACCTAGCTGGTTGTCCCGCTTCCTGGTACCAACCCTCACCGGCCGTGACCAGCAAAATTTGATACCCATGGTGATGGATATGCCAGTTATTACGCGCACCTGGCGCAAAATCAACGGTGCCGATATTAATTTTTTCATCGGGGCTTTGGGTCAATGTATTGAGAAAGGTGTCGCCAATGAAAAATTGGCTAAAGGGATTAGGTATCCCAGGCCCAAAGATGGCCCCATTTTTAAGTTCTGTATATTTTGTCATTTATCATCTTCTCCAAAAATTTCTTTTGCAATATTAAACGCTGACCAAGCGCTTGGCCACCCAACATAAAATGCTAACTGCGTGATAATTTCGACGACTTCATTTTTCGTGAGGCCATTTTCTTTAGCCTTATTCAAATGAAAGGGTAATTGTTGAAAGGCGCCTTGGGTAATCAATGCGCTAATCGTTGCTAAACTCCGGTCGCGAGGTGATAATTCGGTTTCACGTGACCAAACCTGACCAAATAGGACATCGTCGTTTAATGCCGCAAATTTTGGTGCAAATTCACCCAGTGCATCACGACCTGCTGTGACTTTTTCTGCCATTCTTCATATCTCCATCCTTCATTATTAAGCCCATTTTATTCGTTAGAGTGCACTCTAAGTCAAGTGAATGTTGTATAATCAGTGCATGGAAAAAACTACCCCACAATTTAAAATGAAATACGTTGCCGAAAAAACTGGTCTGTCGGAATATACCCTCCGTTACTATGAAAAAGAAGGCTTGATTGTCCCCGCTCGGTCTGCGAATAATTTACGGTTGTACAGCCAAGAAGATGTTGAATGGCTCTTCTTCATTGAACACATGCGATCGACCGATATGTCCATTAAAGATTTAAAACACTTCGTTAAATTACGGCGCAATGGCACTGAATATGAAACAGAACTATTGGATATTTTGCTACAACACCGTCAAAACGTCCGTGATAAACTTACTAAATATCAAGCCAATTTAGAGCTGTTGGATCATAAAATTGACATTTACACTGATCAATTAAAGAACCGCGATCAAAATCTTTATGATTATTTCGTGACACTCAATGCCGACAAATTCCAATAGACACAAAAAACAGGTTCAACTGGTATTTCCAGTGAACCTGTTTTTTGTTGTTCAGGCATTAAACTTGTCTAACATAATAGGCTTGGCCATTATCAATTAGAATATGTTTATCCTGATGCATATCGTTATCAATTAGCATCACTTTGGATCTAATTGGTTCCGTTTTAACAATTTGGTTGATCAGAGCTGAGATAGACTCGATTCTAGCATCACTCGCTTCAAAATCTAAACCGTAATCTAGTCGTTCATCAACAGGCTTGATTATGGTTTTAAGTCTATCCGTAAAAGGAAGTTTTTGTAACTTTTCAGATAATTTTTTAACCCGCTTCTCGGAATTTCGATCGGCTATCTTAAATTGTGCATCGATACTTAATAGGTAATCCTGTATAAGAATTTTTGTATCATGAAATTTATTCAGTTGCGTCTCAATACTATCATTTACAAAACCTCTGCTACCTGTTTCAGGCATGAATAACATTCGTAATTCAGCAGTTAATGCGATCAAATTTAAAGTGTAAACGTTGATACTGGTCCACTTATTAATTTTTTCAAGCTGCATCTGGGCCTGCTTAAGTTTTCGATTTTGTTTTAAACTACCTTCATCCACTAATTTATGCAGTTTCTCATTAGCCAAATTATTATATTCGTGCAAATTACTGTCAATTGTTTCTAATTGATTCCAGATACGATTCCGACTTGGTTCGTCCATCAACAATTCTGACTTGTATATGAGGATTCGCTCGAGCTCTTCCCGGCGGGTCTTAATTTTTGCGATTAATTCATCCTGTTGAAACGCCATAATCTCTTGTGTATTGATTGCAATACCATCTAATTTAGCACTAATTTCATTCATGTAATATTGCCCGACCACTACGGATCCCAATTGCATCGAAGCTGCCGTTATCTTGGCAGCATTCGCCTTCACTGTCGGTACACTTTTCACATAGTCAGTTGGGTTAACTTTATGAAGTCGTGCTTGACCAAGTATCTTACCCTTTTTGCCTTTATACATCGCTAACTGACCAACCTCTGAATTCGTCAATTTATGCATTAATTGGGCACCCTTGTTATCTGTCAAACGATATAATTTATCAGTGTTTTTTGCAACTATTTTTGTTTCATTTCCCTGAATCGTACGAGAAATTTGTGAAATGACCGTTGAAACAGCATCATCGGTTTTTAATATCATGCCGTTTGTATTAGCATCTAGCGTGACGAGACCGCGATTGACAGTTGTTAAATTAGTCTCAAAGGAAGTCATTAATTCATCATTTAGTCGTTCTATTACTTTAGCATCACTTATTTTTTGTAATTCATATTCCATATATTAATCCTCGAGACGAACTATCGTTGCACTAAGCTCTAACTATTACAACTTACCCGTCAAGAACTGGGCTTCACCATGACCAAAACTCCAGTCGTCATCATGATTACCAATGAGACTAACGACCAAGTCTTCCTTACGTAAGCCAAGTTCCTCGTGTAAACGGGTGGCCAGTTGGTCATAGAAAGCAACCTTAGCTTTAGTCGTCCGAGGTCGGCTGACGAGATTGAAGACGACAAGGTCTTTGGAACGTTCAATCCCTAACCCAGTATCCAAGATTTGCATCTCAAAAGGCTCGTGTTGTGTCAAAACTTGATAACGATCACCCTGGGGCGTGCCAAAAGTTTCCAATTGTACTTCATAAGCGATATCTAAGAGCTGCTTTAGATAGGCTTCATCGTGACCCTTAATTACATCAATGCGCATTAATGGCATATTTTTTACCTACTTTCAATGATTAAATGACTGACTTATTAATAGGTCTATCTTACCATTTTTCTATGGTGCGACCCATGCTAAAAGGCACTTGCAAATAACGCTGCAAGTGCCTTTTATGAACTCTACTTATGCTTCTTTACGCTTCAACAAACCGTAGATGACACCAGAAACGACCGCACCGATCAACACAGCCAATAAGTACAATACCGGTTGACTCGTCAAGGCAATCACGAAGATACCACCATGGGGTGCGAGTAACTTGATGCCCAAGCCCCCAACAATCCCACCAGTTAATGCTGAACCAACAATGAAACTTGGAATGGCCCGTACTGGGTCGGCTGCAGCGAATGGAATGGCGCCTTCAGTGATGAATGACAAGCCCATGACAATGTTGGTCAACCCAGCTTCACGGTCCTTCACATTAAACTTGTTCTTGAACAAGAGGGTTGCCACGAAGATCGCCAATGGTGGTACCATACCACCGGCCATGACAGCAGCCATAACAACTGAACCACCGGTCGCAACTGTTGCTGCCAAGGTTCCTGTACCAAAGACGTAAGCCGCCTTGTTGATTGGGCCACCCATGTCAACAGCCATCATACCGCCAAGCAAAGCACCTAGCAATAAGGCATTGGTACCATTCAAACCAGCCAAGAAGTTGTTCAATCCACTGTTAATGGCTGACATGGGGATGTTAATAATCAACATGGCAAAGCCAGTCAAAATGACTCCAAGCACTGGGTAGAACAAGATTGACTTGATACCATCAAGTGACTTAGGCAACTTTTTGAACGCTGACTTGAGCAGTAACATGATACCACCAGCCAGGAATCCACCAACTAACGCTCCCAAGAAACCTGAAGGAATTGGTGCATGAGTTGCATCCAAACCGACATTGTAGATGTTATAACCAGTAGCCGCAATTTCACCAGCCACGAACCCAGCTACTAACCCAGGCTTTTCAGCAATTGAATAAGCGATATATCCAGCCAAGACTGGGAGCATAAAGCCAAAGGCCGCCCCACCAATTTGCTTGAAGAAAGCCGCAATTGGATGATAAGTTCCCAAACTAGCTAATTGATCATGCGGTACCCCCAGTGATTGGTCAATTAAGAAGGCCAAGGCAATGGCAATTCCACCACCGATTACGAATGGCAACATGCTTGAAACACCACTCATCAAGTGTTGGTAAAAGGCTTTTCCAACGGATAAGTCTTGCGTGTGATTGTCACTTGGTGTCTCACTACCGTCAGCATGAAAGACAGGAGCTTCATCTTGCAAAGCCAAATCAATCAGCTTACCTGGCTTACGAATGCCGTCAGCGACCGGACGCTTGACCAAATGCTTACCATTGAAACGTTGCATCTCAACTTTTTTGTCAGCTGCCACGATCACCCCTTGAGCATTGGCAATGTCTTCAGGGGTCAACCGGTTACCGACACCACTCGCACCGTTGGTTTCGACCTTAATGTGCACACCTAATTTTTCCGCTTCTTTCTTCAAAGCTTCTTCTGCCATATAGGTATGCGCAATGCCCGTAGTACATGCCGTCACTGCGACCAAGTATGGTGCATCGGCTGCGACGTGTGAACCAAGCGTCGTGGGCACCTCATCCCCCGCAAACAAATCCCAAACTGCTTGTGATGTTGGGGCGGTCTTTAATTTGGCCATAAATCCATCTTGCAACAAGTAACGTGACAAATTGGCCAAAGCTTGGAGATGCGTGTCATTAGCGTCCGTTGGTACGGCAATCATGAAGAATAATTCGACCGGCTGCCCATCCAAAGAATCATAATCCACCCCCTTGCCTGACCGTGCAAATGCAATCGTTGGTGTGATTACCGCCGCATTCTTAGAATGTGGCATGGCAATTCCTTCACCCAAACCAGTGGTCGTTTGCGCTTCACGGGCTAAGATACCCTCCAAAAATTCTTGTTCATCCCGGATTTTTCCGGCGTTATATAGACTAGCAATGATTTCTTTTAAGGCAGCCCGCTTAGTGGTGGCTTGTAAATCCAGAATCATCACTTCTGGTGCTAATAAATCTTGAATATTCATAGGTTCCTACTCCCCAATAATGTGAATTTTGGTCAATAAATCAGATATCTGTGCCTGTGTTGCAAGATCATCATGAAAAGCTGTGGCTGTACCAGCAGCGACACCGTATTTAAAACTAGTGAGCGCATCATGACTTTGTTGCCACGTGGCTACAAAGCCGGCAACAACTGAATCACCTGCCCCAACCGTGTTTTTTACCGTCCCAATTACTGGATCAGCACGATACTTGCCCTGTGAGGTATAAAGAATTGCACCAGCGCCACCAAGCGAAACAATGACATGCTGGGCTCCTTTTGCCACTAATTGTTGCCCGTATTCGTCAATTTGTGCAGCTGTAAGTGCATGTTCACCAAACAGCTCAGCGAGTTCATCTTGATTTGGCTTTAACAGTAATGGTTGATAGGGTAAAGCATCTAACAAAACCAGCCCTTCAACGTCTAAAATAAATTGTGCCCCAGTTGCGTGAATCCGTTGCACCATTTCCAGCAGATATGACTTAGGCACATTTTTCGGCGTGCTCCCCGAAATTACTACGATATCTTTTGTTTTCAATTGATCAAGTTGCTTTAGTAACTGTTCCAATTCAGCTGCGGTGACTGCCGGGCCACTTGTATTAATCGCCGTTTCCGACTGTCCATGAACCTTCACATTGATCCGCGACGTACCGGTGACCCGGGTAAAGTTCGTCGCAATTTTTTCTTGCGCTAATTGCTCTTTAATGAATTCACCGGTGAAGCCGCCTATAAATCCTAGAGCAATGTTTTCAACACCCAACCGTTTGATCACCCGGCTAACATTGATTCCCTTGCCACCAGCAAAATATTGTTCATCCGTCGCGCGATTAAGCGTACCAACTTGTAATTCTGGTACCTGGGTCAAAAAATCAATCGCTGGATTTAATGTCATTGTATAAATCATCCCTTATCAACCTCGATTATTTCTGTTGTTTCCCGAAGTGCGATGTATTCATCTGCCAATTGATTAGTAATAATGGTGACATCCTGCAAGGCCGCGGTTTGCACAAAGGCTACACTGCCGAATTTCGATGCATCTGCCAATACATACGGACAGCGTGTCTGCTTGATAACGACACTTTTGATCGCAGCTTCTTCAAGATCCGGTGTGGTTAAGCCATGGGCGGCATCAATCCCGTTGGTTCCGAGGAAACTAATGTCAAATGCCAGATGTTGGATCTGTTCAACCGCTGTGACCCCGATCGTGGCATCCGTCGTTTGCTTGATTGGACCACCAATAATAATGGTGGGAATCATTAAATCTGACAAACGCGCCGCATGATGCACAGAGTTGGTAACCACGGTGATGCCTGGATTTTTATCAATCAGGTAAGGAATCACCTCTGCCGTCGTGGTACCAGCGTCTAAGAAGATGGTTTCACCCCCCTGTACTAAATCAGCGGCCGCCTTACCGATCCGTTGTTTGCTGCCTGAATGTACAACTTGCTTTTGTTGCATGCTTGGTTCGGTTTGCAAACTTTCCAGTAACTGCACCCCACCCCGCAAGCGTTTTACCTTACCCGCCGTTTCTAAATCTTGGAGATCACGGCGTAATGTCGATAAAGATGTCCGGGTAATCGCCTCCAAATCGGCTAGTTTCATAAATTTATGTTTATGTAAGATAGTTAGTATTTTCTCTTTACGTTCTTCAATAATCATGGGCACCCCTCAAAATGTAAGCGCTTACTTGCTTACTTTATGTAACATACTATAGCCTTACTTGGATTATTTTGCAACATCTAATTTTCAAAATGTGTCATTTTATGTCAAAAAAGTAGTACATTCTATTGAATGTACTACTTAAAGATCCTACTTAGACCGTTTAATGGCTGCAATCATCACCGTGGTGATACTATTTGCGGTTGCTGTAATGTCATATTCGGCAGCCGGCGTTAAACGGGTCATCCGGATAAACTCATACATCATTTGCCCAACTAACAAACGCATAAATTCAGCGGGTTGCATTTGTTCATCAACCAAAAGAAGCGTTACCTGGTCTAACAAGCGTTGTATGATCGGCCCCAAACGTTGTTTTGTTTCTGCAACCAGAGCATCATTTATCAAAAATTCATTTGCTAAAATTTGTAAAATGTGACGGTTTGTATACACAAAGGTCAATCGATTTGCCACCACCACTCGCACAAATTCTTCAATTTTCACATTTTTGGGCACCTGATGATCAACAAAGTTAACGCCATAAGTTGGAAACAAATGGTCAATTGCTGGATCAATAATCGCTCGTAAGAGTTCTTTTTTAGTCGGATAGTACTTAAAGATGGTCCCTTGACTCATTTGTGAGCGCGTGGCAATCTGGGTCGTACTTGTACCGTCAAATCCTTGGGCTGCAAACAATGCCACTGCGGCCTGTAATACCTTGCGCTGCCCTTTGGTCATTGATATATCTTGCTCAAAGAGCACATTAAGATCCTGAATTACTTGTTCGGTCATAAGCGTGCCCTCCTAAACTTTACGATAGCGTTTTAAGCCGACGATGTTACCAATTGTCAACACAATAATAAAAATGAGTAAGGCGCCTAAATCTGGCCAAATAGCCGTCCAACCACTGTTGGTCATGATGACTTTTGTCAGACTATCGCCAGCGTATTTCATCGGGATAATGCCTGCAACGATCTCAGCCCACTTGGCCATGCTATCTAGGGAAATCAAGCCAGAAAAGAAAATCTGTGGCACCACAATCAGCGGAATAAATTGGACCATTTGAAATTCTGATTTAGCAAATGTCGACATGAATAAACCAAAGGCTAACGCTAAGGTCGCCAAGAGAATATTTGTGATGACTACCCAGAAAATTGAACCATTCACGGTCACCCCAAGTCCCCAAATCGTGTAACTAACGATGACTAATGTTTGGATAATTGCAAGCAGACCATAACTCACCATATAGCCAAAGACCACCTCAACGCGCTTAACGGGGGTCGCTAACAAGCGCTCTAGCGTACCGGTTGTTCGTTCGCGCAGCAATGACATCCCCGAAATCAAGAAGACAAAAAAGAAGACGAAAAAGCCCATCAAAATTGGCATGATTTTATCAAAATAGGTGGTGTGCTGGTCACCATATCGATAAACACTCATCACTTGTGGTACAGGCTGGGTCGCAACACTCATGCCCGTTTGTTGCTGCAACCTGGTCACAGTCATTGTTAGTTGTTCCATGCGTGTTTTAATTTGTGCAGCCGAGAAAGCACCCCGGACCACGGCCGTTTTTGAGGCATCGACATTGGCATAAGTGACGGTATATTTATGATTAGCATATTCGATGATAGCATCCAATTGGCCATTTGCGAGTTGTTTATCTGCTTTGGCTCTAGTAGCATAGTGCACTACGTGGACATGGGCCGTCGCATCGATATTTTGAGTAACCGGCTGCGAGACAGCCACGGTTCCGACATTAACCGAAACGGTTTGTCCCGAATCAAAGACCACTTTCATTAGCGTTAAAATCAACAACGGCGCCACAAACAATAATGCCAGGGTCCGTTTATCACGAAACAATTCTTTTAAAATGCGTCGGGCAATTGACCAAATTCTCATCCTTTTACTCCTTCGGCCTTTAAAAAAACATCCTCAATACTATTCACACCGTACTCAGCTTCCAATACTTTGGGTGCATCATTAGCAATCACTGCACCGCCAAGTAATAAGGCGACGCGGTCCACTAATTCAGCTTCATCCATGACATGCGTCGTGACAAGAATTGTTTGCCCCTGATCGCGCATATGTTGCAATTCGGTCCAAATCTGACGACGCAAAGCAGGATCAATGCCTACGGTTGGTTCATCTAAAATAACCAAACTGGGGTTACCTAGGAAAGCGATTGTCAAGGAAAGTCGGCGTTTCATTCCACCTGAATAACCAGATACGCGTTTGTCCAAGTCACTGGTCAAGGCAACAATCGTTGCCACGCGTTGAATTTCCCCGGCAATCTTTTGTCGGGGAATGCCCTTCATTTCAGCAAAAAATTGCAGATTTTCGCGTGCCGTTAATTGCTCATAAAGGGCATCAGATTGCGCCATATACCCTAATTGCCCCAATACCTTCCGATTAGGCATCACTTTGGTGAACACGGTCGCTTGACCGGCATCGGCGATTTCCATCCCCAGCGCAATTTTTATGATCGTTGATTTACCAGCACCTGAAGGCCCAATGAGGCCGACAATTTCCCCTTGATGCACTGAAAAATCTACGGCATCAAGCACGACTTGCTGCCCATACTGCTTTGTCACTTGGGTTAAACGGATGATGTCATTTGTCATAATTTATCCTCATGTATCTTTTTTTATAAAAGTGAGTGATTACTCACTTGTTTGATAGATAGATTATAACACTAAAGTTGAGCCAATATCCCCCCCATAAAATTAAAAGCGCCACATCACTATCGATGCGGCGCTAATCAGTGTTTATTTACGTTGCTTGTTAAACAAATGAACTTGTGGACGACCGATTAAGAAACCAAACGGTGGAATCCGGTAGAAGGCGTAATTCAAGACATAGCCCAACGCCACCACGGCCAGATAACCAAATGGAATCAAAACTAACAGAAGCAGATTGTTATGCAAATTGGCACCTTCAACTAAATTACCAACCAGCAAGATCGGTAAGGTTTGCGACAAATAGATCCCAAATGAAATTTTTGCGCCATTGGCAACAAACCAAGTCACCGCCTTTGGTAAGCCATGCTGACGTAAATCAGCGTACCGTAGACCAATCCAGATAATGTAGCCAATAATCACAACATCATACATGAAAATAAATGGTTGGTGCACTTCTTCGGCCTTGTTCAATGATAAATGTAAGACGTCGACATTAAAGAAGTACAAGCCAATCGTGCCGATGGCCACGATCAATGTTCCCCAACCAAACCAGACATGCCACTTGCGAATGAAGGCCATGAATTCTTTATAGTGAATGGCGGCATAGGCGCCCATCATAAAGTAGAATTGGTAGACCAACACGTTGAAGCCGTAATTTTGCAGTAAGTAAGGCCAGTTTGAGGTATCCAGATGTGGCAACTGGTACTTCACAAAGAACAAGATGACTAATTGCAGGAGCGCTGACAGCCCCATGATGAGATTGTGGCGACCTTCAAAACGCTTAAAGATCCACACCATCACTGGGAAAATCAGATAGAGCTGCATGGTCACGAGAATATAGTACATATAGTAGTCATCACCATAGAGTGATAAATGGCCCCATTTCTGGAGAAAGTCGCCCAATGAGCTGACCTTAGTGACAAAAAGGGTCAGGATCGCCGTCCAGCTCAGATAGGGAATCAAGACCCCCAGGTAGCGTTTCTTCCAAAAGCCCCATAAACTAATTTGTTTGAAGTAGTTATTCATAAACAACACCAGGCCCGTGACGAACATGAAGCCCATCCGGGTGAAGTGTAGTGAGATGTGCGTGGCCATCAAAAAAGTGTATGGCCCTGAATTGGTGCTCATCTCATGGGTAAATAAGGTTGTCGTGTGATTTGCGAGCACCCCTAAAATAAAGACGATCCGGAAAAAGTCGACTTCATAGAGGTAAACGCGCTTCTGCTTAGTTTGTGCCATTTTGGTGTCGTCCCCATATCCTCTCAATTAAATCTGCCCGCAATACTTTACCGGTTGGATTACGTGGAAAGTCACCCGTTACATAGTAGGCCGTTGGGCGTTCGTATTTAGCTAGTTCGTTGGCCATATGGTCTTGAATCTTTTCGATAATCGCGTTGACTTCAACGATATTTTCAGTTGCCAAATGAAGCACCGCCGTCACACGCTCACCGTACATATCATCAGGCAAGCCGACAACCGCTGTCTCAACAACCCCATCGATTTGTGAAATCAAGGCTTCAACCTTAGCCGGCGCTACTTTTTCACCACCATAGTTGATAATTTCTTTGACACGGCCGATGACATACAAATAGCCGTCCTCATCAAAGTAGCCGATATCACCGGTGCGGAAGTAACCGTCGACCAAGATGCCATCTTTTGGATCCATGTACGCCTCTAAGACACGGGGACCGCGTAACACGATTTCACCCTTCACATGACTATCGTAAGTGACCCCGTTGTCACCATAAATCGCGATATCTGTATCAACGACTGGTCCAACTGACCCAATTTTAGCATTATCCAGTGGGTTAATCGAAACGACGGTCGTTGATTCCGTCATGCCATAGCCCTCTTGTACACGGACACCAAACGTTTGTTCAAAGTCAGCTAACAAAGGCGCTGGCAATGAGAATGAGGCCGATCGGACATATTGCAGGTGAATGTGATCACGCAATGCTGTGAATTGTTGACGACTCTTCTCGTTTTGCAACAAAATATTGATGATTGTTGGCACGACGGACAACCATGTAATTTGGTATTTAGCGACGATTTCCCAGAAATGACTGGCTGAAAACTTAGGTGCCACGATTAATTGCCCACCATTGATCCGGGTGGTCACCGTCGACACAATTTGGGCATTAATGTGAAACAGTGGCATGACGATTAGTGAATGATCCTCGGCAGTGATATTTTGGCTCCATGTCACAGCCCGAGTAGCCAACAAAATCTTTTTAAATGAAATACCGACGCGCTTGGGCTTACCGGTCGTGCCTGAAGTATTCAAAATCAAAGCCGACTGCTCTTCAACATTGTCAGCAATGAAACGTTTTGGTTCACCGTCAAAGCGATAAAAATGCCCCTTGTAGAGGTAGGTCTTGAACGCTTCTGGTAGCAAGACCGTTTGCTTCGTTAACCGTGCCGCAATGTCATCCGAAACCAGAGCCGCCGCGTATTGATAATCTTCAAACTCACCAATAATTTCGACCACCCCAGTCGTTTCTGAGATCGGGTGGGCAATGGCGCCGATTTCCCAAAGCGCTTGTTCAATAATCGTCAACCAAGCGGTGTTACCCAGCGCTAGGAGCACGACATCCCCTTTTTGGATGTTATGTGCTTCAAAGTTTTCACGAAAATCTGCCACAGCACGCTTAACTTGCGCCCCCGTCCACTCTTGCTCAGTGGCAAGATCTACCAATTGCACGTCATGAGCATGCACGTCTAACTGCGCGTTTAATGCGTTTAATAATTCTGGCATAATTTTCCTTCTCTTTCATATGTATAAAATGCAGGTGCTCGCAACCACCTGCATTTACCTTACAAAGTCAGCATTTAATTAACGAGTTGGTTACTTTGTAACTTTAACAACGGCATTCTTCACATAAACCTTCTTGGTGATCAAGCCTTGATCAAAGAAGGTATCTGCAATATTCTGTTGTTCAGTGATGATTTGATTTGTAATCGCCGTCATTGAGAATGGCTTACGATCAACCATCTTCTTCACGACCGACTTCTTCATATTCAATGACTTTGTGTACAAGTCGATCACTTCCGAGCGATGCGTATCGGCCCAAGCCATATCCTCTTGCAAGTACTGCAACAAATAAGCTGAAACCGTCTTGTTAGCCTTGGCATACTTTTGCGTTGATAACAAGAATTCACGGTTCTTAGAACTACCTGAACCATCAATCAAAATCTTTGCATTCTGAACGATTTGCGCCTGTGCAGTATAGGGATCCCAGGTAACCCAGGCATCCACCTTACCACGACCAAAGGCAATACTTGCATCCGGTTGTTTCATATTAACCCAAGTCACATCACTCGCATCCATGCCGGCATTCTCCAGTGCCTTCAATAAGAAGTACTGTGAAGAGGTTCCTTGCGTGTAGGCGACTTTCTTACCCTTCAAATCCTTGACCGACTTGATGCTTGAGTTCTTGCCAACCACAATCGCAGAACCCTTTTCACGCGTCCCACCAGCGGCGATGTAGGCAATGGACGTGCCCGCTGCCTGCGCGGTCACTGGTGGCGTATCACCAGTTCGTGCGTAATCGACACTACCCGCAGCCAATGCTTGCATTTCAGCCGAACCGTCTGTGAATTGGCGGTAGACGACCTTATAACCCTGGGCCTTCATCTTCTTAGATAATTCACCGTGTTGGATGGCCAAATCGATTGGATCACCCTTTTGGTAGGCGATAGTCACCGTCTTTAACTTTGAGCCACTATCAGTTGCTTGAAAGTAACCATAGACTGCGCCAGCTCCCCAAAGGACCAAGAAGACCGCAAGCAGTGTTTTTTTAATTGTTTGCTTCATGTCGATTACTCACTTTCTGCCAGAATAAAGTTTTGCACGTCATCAATCGTTTGATCAATAGCGAGGCGATCAGTTTGATGGCGTTGACCGGCGACGATCAATCCTAAGTCACCATCTTTGACAGCGACCACGCGATCAGCCAGTAACACACCTTCACGCACATCGTGAGTAATCAAAATAGTTGTCAGATTAGACTCCGCCACAATGTCCGCCACTAACTGTTGCATCTTTAAACGTGTCAGAGCATCCAAAGCCCCCAACGGTTCATCCAACAGCAAGATCTCAGGGTCAGACATCAATGCCCGGGCCAAAGCCACCCGTTGTTGTTGACCACCTGACAATGAACTTGGGTAGGCATCCGCCTTTTCACCCAATTCCACCCGTTCTAACAAGGCTAAGGCGCGCTGCTTTTCTTGGGCATCCTTGCTACCAAAGGTCAGATTGTCAACGACGGTCATCCAAGGCAACAAACGTGCGTCTTGGAACATGACCCGGGCCACTTGGTTTTGCCCCTGCAACTGTTGACCGGCAATGATGATATCACCTGAGTTCGTTGCTTCCAAACCGGCGATTAACCGGAGCAGCGTCGTTTTACCACCACCACTTTGACCAACGAACGAAATGAATTCACCTGCTTGAATCTCAAAATTAATATCTTTTAAGACAACATTGTCACCATATGCCTTAACGACATGTTGCAATTGAATTTTTGTTTCTGTCATGTTGTCTTATCCCTTCTGCCAGTTCAACAAAATGCTTTCAAAGCTCAACGCAATCCAGTCTGACAACTTTCCCAAAAGTGCATAAATCAAAATACTTAAGAAAATAGTTGGCATATCCAAAAATTGTTGGGCATTGGTTTCCATATAGCCGATACCTGAGCTTGATGAGATCGTTTCTGACACAATCAAGGTCGTCCACATCACACCCAAAGCATATCGCAAGCCCATCAGAATAGATGGTAAGGCCCCTGGGAAAATGATCTTCGTGAACATCTGCCGTTTGCTCAAGCCATAAGAGTGCCCCATTTCAATCAACTTTTGATCAACTGAACGAATCCCATGGAATGTATTAATGTAAATCGGGAACAACACCCCGATCGCCACCAAAGCAATCTTGGCATCTTCACCAATCCCCATCCAAATGATAATTAATGGAATTAAGGCCAAATGAGGAATATTACGTACCATTTGGATGGAACTGTTAAAGAATAGCCGGGCGTAGTTGGAAACACCATTGAAGACACCAAAGGCAAAACCAATCAGCCCACCAATTAGTAAGCCAGAAGTGGCTCGAAATAGTGAAATGCTCATATTCTTTTGCAATTCACCACTTTTAGTGAGCGTCACCGCTTGTGACACGACGTCGGTTGGGGATGGCAAGACAGAGACTGAAATCAATTCCAAGCTGGCCGTGATTTGCCACCCAATGATGATCAAGACTGGCAGTACCCAAGGTAGCACTACTGCAGTCAACAACCGCGGTTGTTTAGTTTGATTGTTCATACGTTTTTCTCCAATGCATTTTCTTTAATTTCGGCAATTAATTGATGGCGCAACACCTTACCCGTGGGGTTACGGGGGTAGTCCGTGACATAGATGACAGTCGTTGGCCGTTCCGGCTTTGACAGCTCGCTCGCAGCATAGGCCTTAATTTGGGCGGTCTGTTCATCTTCTGACAAGACTGTCTCCCGGCTAATGACCACGGCAGTGACCTCTTCACCGTATAGTGGGTGCGGGGTCCCGACTACAATCACTTCTTGGATGAAAGGCAATTTAGACAGCGTGGCTTCAATCGCTGCGGGGGCGACTTTTTCACCACCATGATTGATGATTTCTTTGATTCGACCAACGATGGCCAAGTAACCATCGTCATCAAACCGACCCACATCACCTGTTTTTAGCCAACCATCGATAAATGAAGCGGGGTTTGAATCGACATAATCGTTAATGACGTGTTCGCCACGCAACAAAATTTCCCCAACTTGGTGTGCGTCCTTGGTAATTTCACCGTCATGCAAGAGCGCAATATCCGTGGCAATGGGTAACCCGACCGTCCCAATCTTTGGGTGGTCCTTTGGATTCAAGGTGATTAAGCTAGCGGCTTCCGTCATCCCATACCCTTCAAGGACAGGCACCCCAAACGTGGCTTCAAAGGCACGCCACCGCTCTTCTGGCAAGGAGAAGGAAGCGGAACGGACATACTGTAGCTGGATAGCGTCTTGGTACTTCGTGTATTCTGCCAGTGCATTGGCATTCATCTGCAAAATACCAATAATGGTCGGTACAATGGAGACCCAGGTGACTTGATGTGTCGCCACTTGACGCCAAAATTCGCGTGCCGAAAACTTAGGGGCCACTACCAAGCGACCACCAGAAACACGCGTTCCTAGAATCGAGATCAATTGGGCGTTAATATGAAAGACGGGCATGACCAACATATTTGTATCCGTCGCTGACAATCCCTGACTTTGACCAATATGCACGGCGGCATGATAAACCTGCGCGTGCGTCAGGCCGACTCGCTTGGGCTTACCCGTGGTACCGGACGTATTAAGCATGAGGGCAATCGCTTGTTCAGTCGGTGCTTGGTCTTCCCCAGTACTTGCTTGGGCATGCCGATACCGATAGAAATTGTAGGTCATGGCACCCTCAATGGTGAACGTTTCTTGATGAAAATTTTCATCATGATCGAAAGCGGCCGTTAAGGTTTCTTCGATAATCATTGCCTGATAATGATAATCAGCGAATTCATTTTGGATAATCGTCTTACCCGATGATGGGGCGATCGGATGGGCAATGATGCCTAACTCAAACAACGCTTGCTCGAGGATCACCACCCGCTTGTCATTTTCCAAGGCGAGCAGGACCACATCGCCAAAATGTAAATCGCGTGCGCGCATGGCCGCCTTCACTTCATTTACTAGATTGGCAACCGCCGTTCCGGTGAGCCAATCGTCTTCCGCAACATTTTTCAAAGTTGGTTCCGCTGCCCGTTGAACCAACTGCTGTTGCAAGGCGTCCACTAATTTTGTCATGAAAATTCCTCTTATTAATCTATTGTGATTTTAATAAAAAATCAATATTAACTTCATTATAGTAGTGCTTCTGTCTTAAATAAAACCAAATTAGGGACAAAACACTTACATTTAATATTAATGTGACACCAATGAAAACAAATGAAAACAATGTAACATTAAATTAATGTGCTGAATATTTATACCCTGTATACAAAAAACTTTGGGTCCGCAAGGGGACCCAAAGTTTTAGAATGTTCGTTATTTTTATGATTGGTTATTCCCAACGAATCACTCGCTGACCTTGAGCATCTTGCACCCCCAAGGCTAACTCATTGACGGTTGTATCATCGAATACCTGAAACATTTCCGCAAAGGTATTGGGTAATTCGTAGTCCCCACTTAAAATTTCAGCGCGCGTCAGCCAGCGAAGCGCCCCCTCGCGCGCCTGGAGTTCCCCCTGATATTCAGTGGTTTTATATAAGAAGACAATGTAGCGCGCACCATCCCCGATCGGCCACTCTTTGATACCGACGAATTGGGGATGAGCAATCACCAGCCCGGTTTCCTCCAAGGCTTCCCGATAGACTGATGCGGTCACCGTCTCACCGGGTTCAATGTGACCACCCGGAAAAGCTAGCCCTGACCACGCATCTTTCACACGGTGTTGGACCAACAATTGGCCGGTTGTCGCATTTTCAATCATAATCATATTGGTTAGTTCAACGGGGGTTGTCCGATCGTGTGTGTGTGTGTTTGGATTAACCATCGTACCTACCTCATCTTCATTGCATGACTTGTTCACCAACAGCTACCCCTTTTGGGCAACAAAAAACCCGAAAGTAACAAGCGCTTTCAGGTTTTTGATTACTTTTACAATTTGGTTTTAGTTCTTGTTACTTGAGAATAAGTTATCGAATGGTGACTCGCCAGTATTGGCCACTTGCGTCAAGAAAATTTTAATTGCAGTCTGAGTTGTCAAACCTTGTGCTTTAAAAATTTCATCAGCTTTATCTTTAACATTGTCCTCGACACGCAATTGGATTAGCTTTTCACTCATGGTATCCACCTCTTCTATGCCATTTTCTATATTATTATTATAACATTGTAATATACCTAATCGCAAAAATAAACAGTCAAAAAAGCATTTTTGTAAAAGATTTATCTGCAGATAGGGGTATTTATGCGAACAATGCGCTTATTTTAGCATATTATTTGTGCCGAAAGGGAGTCACGTGGCCACCATGCTAAAAGAATAGGTTAATTACTCAACGTATTTGATTAGTATCGAACCAAATCGTCACCGGGCCATCATTCACCAGGCTTACTTGCATATCCGCACCAAATTCACCGGTCGCGACGGTCAGACCGGCGGCGCGCAATTGCTCATTGAATTTTTGATACATTTCCTTTGCAAAAGCGGGCTGGCCGGCCGCCGTAAAGCTCGGCCGGTTGCCCTTGCGTGTATCGGCATACAAAGTGAATTGTGATACGGATAAGATACTGCCGGAAACTTCTTGAATGCTTAAATTCATCTTGCCGGCAGCATCTTCAAATACCCTTAAGTTCGTGATCTTACGGACCAAATAAGCCACATCCTTGTCCGTATCAGCATCCTCAATGCCAACCAATAAGACGTAGCCATGGTCGATTTCACCCACCACGGTTTCACCGATCTTGACCTGTGCTTGCCGACTTCTTTGTAATAGTACTCGCATTATTTTCTCACTTTCACTAAAAATGGACTAGAGATACTCCAGTCCATCTTAATCAATTTTTTATTTAAAGGCCCGCTTAACTTCAAAGATATCTTTGATGTTCTTCAGGGTATCCATGATGTGTTCAAGTTGCTCTAAATTACGCACCCCGACTGTCATCGTGATAATGGCGTTATTGTTATTATCAATACGGCCATTAATTGAGTTCAATGACTTCGTCGTGTTGCTGGCAATCCGAATGACATCATTCAACAGCTTACCCCGGTTCATCCCCAAGATAACCAAATCAGCATCGTACTCGCGCTTGGTGTTACCCTCAGGATCTTCCCAAGCAACATCAACCGTCCGTTGACCCACTTCAGTGGCGGCGGCTAAATTAGGGCAGCCGACGCGGTGCACTGAGACACCCCGTCCCTTAGTGATATAACCGACGACCTCATCCCCGGGTACCGGTGTACAACAGTGCCCCAAACGGACCAACATTGAATCAATCCCCTGAATGACAATGCGATCATCGCCCTTTTTGTTATGATGATTTTTCTTAACGTCCACCGTTTGATGTTCTTCAAAGAGGGCTTTTTGCTCGGCCGCTAGCCGTTCTTCTTCTTCACGCGCGCGAATGTCTTCCGTAAAGCGGTTGGCCACGCCCTGAGGTGACAATTCGCCAAAACCAAGTGACGCATACATATCGTCCACGGAATGGTAGTGCAACCGCTCCATCGCACTCAAGGCATTCTCATCTGACATGATCTCGTCAGCATCGTAACCTTCTTCCGTCAAGAAACTGGCCAACATGGTCTTACCAGCGGTGATGTTCTCGTCTCGATCCTGCTTGCGGAAGTATTGCTTGATCTTATTACGTGCCCGCCGGGTCTTGACCAGGTTTAACCAATCACGGTTTGGCTTGGCGTTGGCACTGGTCATGATTTCGACAATATCGCCAGTTTTAATTTCATAATCCAAAGGGACAATTTTGCCATTGACCTTGGCACCCGTGGTGGTCGTACCGACATTGGTGTGAATCGTGAAGGCCATGTCTAGCGGACCAGCACCCTTTGACAGTTCAAAGACATCGCCCTTGGGTGTGAACGCATAGACGCGGTCGGAAAACAAATCACCCTTCACAGACTCCATGAAATCATCAGAATCACTAGATTCTTTTTGCAATTCCAAGATACCTTGAATCACATTCAATTTCTGTTGGTCGGTGTTTTGTACGTCGGCTCCGGCAAAATTACCTTCTTTATAGGCCCAGTGGGCAGCGACCCCGAACTCGGCAATTTCATGCATTTTATGCGTCCGGATTTGTACTTCCAATGGGCGGCCACCGGGACCAATCACGGAAGTATGTAATGACTGATAGCCATTGGCTTTAGGCAAAGCAATGTAATCCTTGAAACGACCAGGCATGGGCGTCCATCGCGCATGAATCGCACCCAACACGGCATACGTATCGGGCACGGAATCAACGAGTACTCGAATCGCTAACAGATCGTAAATTTCATCGAACTGCTTATGCTTGTCTTGCATCTTACGATAAATCGAATAGATGTGCTTGGGCCGACCATAAACTTCCACATTTTTTAATTTAAGTTCATCAATGGAAGTTTGAATGTCTTGCACCGCATGTTCGACAATGTCCAAACGTTCTTGCCGTCGCAATTGCATTGACTGCGCGATAAAATGATAACTTTCATAGTCTAGGTAACGTAGCGCCGTATCTTCCAACTCCCACTTAATCGTCATAATTCCTAAACGATCTGCCAATGGGGCGTAGATCTCTAATGTTTCTGAGGCAATGCGCTTCTGCTTGTCCTCACGCAAAGCCCCTAAGGTACGGATATTGTGTAAACGATCCGCCAACTTTACAAAGATCACCCGAATGTCATGTGACATTGCCAATAACAGCTTCCGGTGATTTTCAGCTAATTGTTCTGAAGCTGATTTATACTCAATCTTTGAAATTTTTGACACGCCATCAACAATGCCCGCAACGTCTTTGCCAAAGGCAGCCTCAACGTCTTCCAACGTGGCATCCGTATCTTCAACGACATCATGCAAGAACCCCGCAATCACTGTGTCGGGGTCCATATGGAGCTCGGCCAAAATACCGGCCACTTGAATTGGATGAATAATGTAAGGTTCACCTGACTTGCGCTTTTGATCCTTATGCAGGTTGGATGCAAACTCAAATGCCTGATCAACTTTGGTAATATGTTCGTCGTTCATATAAGATGCATAAAGGTCATGCACCTCAATCCAAGTTAATACTTTTGCTTCTGCCATAATCTAATCCTTTGTTATCGATACCGGACCGATTGGGATTAGTACCCGCAGTCCAATACCGTATTTTACGCAGTAAACTAAATTGTTTGCTATGTATCTAATCAGCTTGTGAAAGCTTGACTAGGGCTAATCTTTATTGTACTCAAAAAACGGGTAAAACACTAGCATTTTACCCGTTTTGGAAATTTTATTTGCTTGTGCACTTATTCTGAGAAACCACTGGTTGTCCGAATAAATGTTTGGCACTTGTTTTTAGTCCAAGAAATCACGCAATTGCTTTGAACGTGATGGGTGGCGTAGCTTACGCAAGGCCTTAGCTTCGATTTGACGGATACGTTCACGCGTCACCCCAAAGACCTTACCCACTTCTTCCAAAGTCCGCGTCCGACCATCTTCCAAACCAAACCGCAACCGCAACACGTTCTCTTCACGATCAGTCAACGTATCCAAAACAGATTCTAATTGTTCTTTCAACATTTGGTAAGCTGCTGAATCAGCTGGAGACACGGCCTCATGGTCTTCGATGAAGTCACCCAAGTGGGAATCATCCTCTTCACCAATTGGTGTTTCCAATGACACTGGCTCTTGCGCGATCTTCAAGATATCACGGACTTTTTCAGTGGCGATATCCATCTCGGCACCGATTTCGTCAGGCGTTGGTTCACGACCCAAATCTGACAACAAGTTACGTTGGATACGGATCAACTTGTTAATCGTTTCCACCATGTGCACGGGGATACGAATCGTCCGTGCTTGGTCGGCAATGGCACGGGTAATCGCTTGACGAATCCACCAAGTAGCATAAGTTGAGAACTTAAATCCCTTGCGATAATCAAACTTCTCAACGGCCTTCATCAGACCCATGTTTCCTTCTTGAATCAAATCCAAGAATTGCATCCCACGACCAACGTAACGCTTAGCAATTGAGACAACCAGACGGAGGTTGGCTTCAGCCAATTCTTGCTTAGCTGAATCATCACCTTGTTCGATACGCTCAGCCAAGGTAACTTCTTCGGCACCAGTCAACAGTGAAACTCGGCCAATTTCCTTCAGATACATGCGCACAGGGTCGTTGATCTTCATCCCAGTTGGTGCATCAGCAGATTGCTTCAACTCTTTTTCAGTCAAAGTGGTCTTCTTGTTGTTCAAAGCACGTACGGAAGGTTCACCCTTTTCATCAACGATGGCAATCCCGGCTGATTCAATTGTATCGTACAAATCATCGATCTGATCCGCATTCAAACTGAAAGCCTTCACCAAGGTCTCTTGCAAAGAAGATTCCTTGATTTCCTTATCGGCCTTAAATTCTTTGATGACCTTCTTAGTTGCCCGATCAAAAACTGCTTTATCAAATTCAACAGTTGCTACTTTTTTCTTATTTGCCATGTTAAAAGGCTCCTTATCTTCATTTAAGACTTGCGTTGCGGTTGATTTTGCTTCATTAGTTCAACTAACTTGATGGTTAATTGTGCCACTAACGCTTGATTATGCACTTGACTAGCCTCAGAAAGCTCACGGCGAACCTGCTTAATTTGGTCTTCAAGGGGACTTTCCTGCATAATTACCCGGATATAATCATCGATTTGGCTTTGGTAATCGTCAGTGTCAAACAAGCGATCGTCAATGTCATCAAGACTCGCAATGATCCGTGTCAAATCTGGTCGCTGCACATAGTCCATAAACCGGGCGGCATCGACTGGCACATTGCCCCCAAACTCATCTTTATACGCTGACGCTAACAATAATAGGGTTTCATAGTTGGCCTGGTTGAAATGAAAATCCTCACGACTGGTGACATTGAGCCAAACAAGCGGATCACGTAAAATCCACGCGAGCACAATTTGCTCAGCTTGTTCACCACGTGATGACCGTGGCCGCAAAGTGGGCTGGGCAGCCCCCGACCAGGAACGGGTGTCATTTTGCCAAGGCGTCTGTGCCCCAGCATTTTGCTGACGTGACTGAGTCTGGGTCTGCCGGGCACCACCCTGGCCCTGCGCAATCTTTGCCAGTAACAGCGGTTGGATTTGTTGTTGCAACCCTGCCAGCGAAATATGATAGGCATCGGATAATTGTGCCAAATACGTTTCACGAATCAATGGTTCATCCACGCTGGCAATCACCGGCAACACGTCTGCAATATAGGCAAACACTTCCGCCTGATTATTCATATTGCGATCAGTCTGGAGATAGCGAATATTAAAGGCCACCGGGTCTTCCGTATTATGCACAAACACATTTGTGAACGCTGTTGAATCATGACTACGCAAAAATTCATCTGGATCTTGATTGTCCGGGATATGCACAACCTGGGCCTTTAATTGACTGTTCATCGCAATTAAATCTAAGGCGCGCTTGGTGGCTGCTTGACCGGCACTATCGGCATCATAAGTAACCGAGATACTTTCGGCCATCCGGTTCAAAATGTGCACTTGTTCCGGTGTCAAACTGGTGCCCATTGAGGCAACCCCATTGTTGATGCCCGCTTGAAAGGCCGCAATCACATCCATAAACCCTTCAAACAAAATGACCTGCTTCGACTTACGAATAGCATTCTTGGCCATATCTAGATTAAAGAGCTCACGTGACTTCTCAAATAGTGGACTTTCTGGTGAGTTGATATACTTGGGCTCATCATCGCCACTCGTTAACTTACGGCCTGAGTAGGCAATTGGTTGCCCCTTGGCATTACGAATCGTGAACAGTACCCGATCGTTAAAACGATCATGGAGTGTCCCATCCGACCAAGTGACAAATAATTCCGAGGCGCGTAATAATTGATAATCAATCTTTTTTTCTTCAAAATATTTTAGTAAGACATCCCCTGTCGGCGCAAAACCCAGACTATAGGCATCAATCGTGCCATCGTCGAGCCCCCGCTCATGGAGGTAGTCAAGGGCTTGTTCGCCGACGGCTGTGTTCACCAGGAAATGGTGATACAGCTTTGTAGCATCGGCGTACAAGTCAAGTAAGGCCTGGATCTGGGGATCAACTGGCTTAGCAGTTGTTTCCGAAACATCTTCAGCAATTTCGATGCCCGCCATTGGCGCAACTTTGGCCACGGCCTGGGGGAAGCTCAAGTCTTCCAAATCCATCAAAAAGCTGAAAACATTCCCACCGCGGCCACATGAAAAACAATGAAAAATCTGCTTTTCTTCGTTGACCGAAAATGATGGGGTGCGCTCCTCATGAAAAGGACACAATCCAAACAGATTGCGTCCCTGTTTACGGAGTTGTACGTGTTGGCTAATCACGTCAACAATATTAATGCGTTGACGGATTTCTTCCACGACTTCATTAGGAATACGTGTCGCCATGACAACCTCCGTTCTTTACATTGGTTACAACATAATCAGTATGCTTAGATTGCATAAATCAAAGCAAAAAAATAGTATTACAGCTCCTATAATTATACGCACAATAAGTAAAAAAGCAACCCCTTTGTCAAGGGGCTCTTTTGAAGCAGAAGCCCGCTATCATAGGGATTGGAATTTTGTGTAAATATATTATGTAAACTAGAAAAAAAGAAGAGGTTGTCATCAACTATTAAGCTCAATGACTTTGAAAAAAGGACCCCCAGCGCTTTTGAACTCCTGACGCATAAGCGTTGCGACCAAAAAAGAATCCTCATCACTCATAAGGATCCTTTTTGCAGCGGTAATTTAATTTGCTAGTTTCTTTCGTTAATGCACCAGATGACTGGGTACCTAATCGTGGCTAGTACGTAATCTTCAAGTGGTTCACCACTGCTTCAGCTTCATTGAACAAACCTTCAATAATATCCTTTACGGGACGCTGGCTATTAACCATACCTGCAATCTCGCCAGCCATGACGGAACCATTTTCAACATCCCCCTCAAAGACAGCCTTTGACAAAGATCCTAAAGACAACTCTTCCAAGGCATCTCGTGAAGCCCCTGAGTACTCAAGCTCCAGATACTTAGCGATCATCGGATTCTTGATGGAGCGAACTGGCGCTCCTGAGCGACGACCCGTCACCGTCGTTGCTGTGTCATTGGCGTCCAAAACGGCTTGCTTGAAGGCCTCTGGCACGGGGGTTTCATCGGCCGTTAAGAAAATCGTCCCCGCCTGGATACCTTGCGCACCCAAAGCATAAGCAGCCGCTACACCGCGGCCATCACCGATACCACCAGCGGCAATCACGGGGATGTTCACAGCTAACACGACTTGTGGCACGAGTGCCATAGTCGTCGTCTCACCAACGTGGCCGCCGGACTCCATCCCTTCGGCAACTACGGCCACAGCACCCAAATCTTCCATCTTCTTAGCTAATTTAACTGAAGGAATCACGGGAATCACCTTGATCCCGGCTGCGGTCAGGGCGGGCATGTAAACCTTTGGCGTACCAGCACCAGTCATCACAATTGGTACCGCTTCTTCGATGATCACGTCAACCATATCAGGAATGTTTTTCATCATCAACATCAAGTTCACAGCGAAAGGCTTGTCAGTACCAGCCTTCACCTTACGGATTTCCGCGCGTAAGCCTTCCTTATCAAACCCAGCTGACGTCAAAACACCCAGTCCACCAGCGTTTGACACTGCAATGACCAATTCGTGACGTGAGATACGGGCCATTGACCCTTGAATCAAGGGATACTTTGTTCCTAGAATTTCTGCAACAGTTGCCATGATACCTATTCCTCTTTTTTCTTGCGTATTTTTATTGGTTAACTAGGGCTGATAACCCGCCCCATTTTTCGGCGAACAAACCAGCATCCATTTCCTTCAAATGATCACTGATGAGTGGCTTGAAGTCCATGTGTGCCAAAATGTCCTTGTCTAAGTCCATGCCGGGTGCGATTTCCGTCAACATCAACCCACTTGCTGTCAGTTCAAAGACAGCGCGCTCAGTGACATAAACCACTGGTTGCTGGTTAGCGGCAGCGTATTTACCTGAGAAGGTAATTTGCTCAACCTGCGCCACAAACTTAGTAAAACGGCCTTCTTCATCGATGACCAACTTGCCATCGGCGATGTGTTCCTTCAAACCAGCCGCCGTGAACGTACCCGCAAAGACCAGCTTCTTAGCTGTTTGTGAAATGTCGATAAAGCCACCAGCCCCGGCGACACGACCGTTGAACTTGGAAACGTTGACGTTCCCCAGGGCATCGGTTTGTGCCAATCCCAGCACGGATAGATCAATTCCACCACCATCATAGAAGTCAAATTGAGCATCCATATCAACAATGGCTTGTGAGTTATAGGCATGCCCAAAGTCTTTCAGACCAGCTGGCACACCCCCAACGGAACCCGCTTCGGTGGTCAAAACAAAGTCATTGCTGACACCTTCTTCAGCGGTAACCGCTGAGACGTTCACTGGGATACCAACGCCCAAATTCAAGATGGCGCCTGAACGTAATTCCATGGCTGCACGACGGGCGATGACCTTCTTGGCATCCAAAGGCAACACTGTCACTGACTGCAACGGTACCCGGACTTCCCCTGAGAAGGCAGGGTTATACAACGTATTTTCCGTTTGGAATTGGTTCTCAGGCTGGGCAACCACGAGATAATCAACGAGGATACCCGGTACCTTGACCTGCTTAGGATGTAAGGTGTTGTTTTCAGTCACCGTTTCCACTTGGGCAATCACGATGCCCCCTGAATTGTGAGCGGCTTGGGCAATCGCTTGTACTTCCATGTCCAACCCTTCTTTATCAAGGGTCAAGTTACCAGCTTCATCCGCATACGTACCACGAATCAGCGCCACGTTAATTGGAAAGGTCGGATACCGCAGCCATTCATCACCATCCAAAGAAAGCTTGGTCACGATATCTGCAGTCGTCTTGGTGTTCATTTTGGCACCTTCTAATTCTGGGTCAACGAAGGTGCCTAAGCCAATTTTGGTGATCACACCAGGTCCCTTCGTGGCAATGTCATGATACATACGTGTGATGACACCCTGTGGTAGGTTGTATGCCTCTAGCTCATTATTATTGATCGCCTCAGCAATTCGTGGGGATGCCGACGCAATACCACCAATCCAACGCTTCAACAAACCAGGGGCTGCCAAGTGGCTCATCCCTTTTTGATCACGGTTACCAACCGCACTGGAATGCATAGCCGTCAATCCTTGGGGATGGGCTTCAGTTGCATACCGCTCTTCCAAAGCCATTAATAGCTCTTCAGCGACTCCGGCCAGGCCAAACCCACTGACTGCGATTGTGTCATTATCTTTAATCAAGTTTACAGCTTCACTTGCTGAAATAACCTTACTCATGGTTGTTACTTCTTAGTTTTAGGTTCAAAATAATCTAATAAAAATCTTATATTGTTAATAAAATCACTTACTAACAAGGTTTAGTGTAGTATCATTGTGAATGATTGAACACAAACGATAAGTTTGTTACCCCAACCAAAAGTTGATCCAGGAGGGTTTTATGAGTATTGAACGCCTTACCTACTTTCTTGACGCCGTTGACCTAGCTAGTTTCACAGCCGCAGCCCAAAAGAATTTCGTCTCGCAGACGGCCATTAGTAAACAAATGAAAAATCTTGAAGAGGAAATTGGCACGCCCCTGTTTATCCGGCAAAAGAACCGGGTCACCGTGACCGCAGCTGGGCGCCAGTTTTATAATCACGCAAAACAGTTGGTTAACAATTACGAACAAGCCGTTCAACTGGCCTACGCGATTGGCTCAACTGATAAGCAAACCTTATCAATTGGTTTCACGACGTATTACGAGACACAGTTAATGTCCCCCCTGCTGCACGAGTTTATGGCGCAACACCCTGAAATTGACATCACCCTTTTGCAAGATAATTTTCGTGATAATAATCAAGCCCTGCTGTCGCAAACCGTCGATATTTTGTTTTCACGTGATTATGCGCTCAGCGCCATCCGAGATTTTGCCCAAATTGAAACAACCATCCTGGAAGAAGGTCATATGATGATTGCGGTGGCCGAAGATGATGATCTTTGCCAATACGACGTGGTACCCAGCAAGGCCCTCGCTAACCGCGATGTCATTTTCATATCTTCTGATGCCGGTGTCACTGAGCCGCATGGTCTGACTGATAACGCGCACAAAGACGGCTATGCATTTCACAGCATCACCCGTATCCAGAGTCTGGAGTTATTATTTATGCTCATTAGGCTGAAGCGGTTGATCGCCTTTTTCCCGGAAAACTCGCTCTTTAGCACTAATGGGGTCGTTTTCAAAACCCTAGCGAACACCGCCCACTGTTATAAAATCATTTTGGCAACTAACCGCCAAAATCCAAATCCAGCTGTCAAAATGTTGACAAATTTCATTCGTGAAACCCAATAACCCTGGTTTTTAGTCATGCCAAATTATGCGCTAATTAAAAAAATAAGCCAAAGAGAAGCTAACCTCTTTGGCTTTTTAGCGTCATACGCGCTAACGATATTCTTGTCGAACTAATTTAGTAAATTTGCAGGTAATACTTTCCCACCAGCATCTTCAAAAATATGTTCATTGAAATCGATGACCGTGTCATAGCGTTTCAATTCTGCTGGTTCGTAATGGTGGATCACTTCGATAAAAGTAAAATCTGAAGCAAACAAGTAGTCATGAATCACCTGAGACGTTGCTTTATCCAGCGAAGCATTAACCTCGTCTAACAGTAGGATTGGTCGGTCAGCTAAAATCGCTCGTGCCAATTCGATTCGCGATAATTGACCACCAGATAATTGATCAGCATTATCGCCCAAGTGATAATCAAGGCCCTTTTCTTTGACGAGTTTACCTAAGTCTAACCCCTCACACACTTGAAGGACTTTTGTTTGGTCGAGATCTACACCCAAAGTCAAATTAAACCAAAGTGTATCCGCAAAAATCACAGCACTCTGACTCGAGTAAGCGAATAATTTCGTTATGGACCCTTGTTGGATTTCGGTTTGATTGACCAAAAGTCGCTTTGCTTGTCCATAATCCCCATACATCAAAAACTGGAGCAGGGTCGATTTCCCCGAACCAGATGGTCCGATGATTGCAACCTTCTGCCCTTTTTTAAGGGTGAAATCAATGTGATTTGCAAGGCTCTGTTGGTGACGTTTTAACGACAAATCGTCAACTATCAAAGAATCAAACTGTTTGATCTCAATTGCATCCGTGGTTTCCTGATCGGTGCTTGTAATAAATGCCTTGATTTTATCAACGATTCCCTTGGTCGTTGATAAGTTATTCCGTTGATTTAAAATTTGTAAAATTGGATTAGTAAACGAATTAGACAGTTGCGTGATTGCAAAAAGCGCGCCTAACGTCGTCTGTCCTTTGATAACTAAAACAATCCCGACGAAAAATGGTATTAAAAAAGTCCCCCCGATGGCAATGATATTAAGATAGGCATTGGCATTGATGTTAAGTAGGTTCATTTTTGCCAATTTTGCCTCTAAGTGGTTGATCGTCCATCGATTCTGTGCGACGGCGTTATCTTGTTTGCCATACAAGTTGAACGTTGCTGTGCCAGCCAACAAATTTTTAGTTTGGCTGACATACTTATCATTGGCGGCTGTCCACTCATCGGAAGCCGTTTGAATACCCTTTTGGAAAAAATTAGAAGCAATAGTGGGCAAAACGGATCCAATTAAGAAAATCAATGTAATGCGCCAATTTAAATACAATGCGTAACTCAATGCCAGAATAACTGTATAAAAATTGATCAGGATTTCGATCTCAGCCGCATACCGATTCGTTTCCAGTAGTTTGAAATCATTCGTCAAAAAACCTAAATTCGAACTATCTTCCCGCTTATTTCGCAGCATCCCACCCAATACTTTCGCTCTGAGCTTAGAGTTTGTCTGCTTGATTGCGTCGGTCTTAAGATAATTGAAACTCAGATTAGCAACCAAAACGATGATCAAGGCTATCAAGATCTGAATAAAAAAGGTTGATACTTTAGAAAACTGATTACGCGTCGCCATGTTGGTCAAAGTCCCGACAATGTAGGCCATAATAATGTTCTCGGTACTGTAGATCAGGCCAAAAACATTCAGCCAGAAAAATTTATAGTGTGAATAGTTGTGATATATCATGCATCTTCTCCAACGACAGTAATCTTCTTTAGTATTATTAATCCAGATTTAGCCAGCATCCTATTCTCTGTTTTTTTGCTAATCATTTTATTATCGTTTTCTCATTTTAATTGAATATACTGTATCTCTATACAAGTACTATGTCAACCTAAATTTAAGTAAATAGGCTAATTTATTATGGTAATAATGAAGTCAGAGATCACTACAAAAATACCCCTATACTAATTCCACGGACTCAACAAGAAAATCCGTTAATTAGCATAAGGGTATTTTTAAATGCAAGCTATTTCTAATACTTTAAATTTCTAATCCTTCATTACGAGCTTTTTCCTGTTCTTGCTCAAATAGATATTGATCATATTTCTTAGCAAATGGAAAGTAGACCAATGCGGAAATGACCAACGTGATGGCCTGCCAAATTGCCATTTTCCAGCCACCAATCAGGAACCCTGAAATAATCGCAGGCGTTGTCCATGGTGCCGCCACACCGTTTAGCGGTGGCACAATCCCAAAGTAAATCACACTGTAGGTTGAGATGGCAATGATAACTGGCGTTAGGAAGAATGGAATTGCCAAGAATGGATTCAATACCAACGGCAGACCAAATAAAAATGGTTCATTAATATTAAATAGTGCGGGCACGAACTCTATTCTACCAATCGTTTTGAACTGCACAGATTTGGCAGCGACCAATGTGAAGATAACCAGCCCAATGGTAATACCCGAGCCTGTTAAATTAATGAAATTATTGTAGAACTCATTCGTGACGATGTGGGCGCCATTGTTTAATGACAACTTGCCTGCTTGATACAATGCCGCATTGTTAGCAGTATTTGGAATCAAAAATGCACCGGCAATACCACCCATGATTAAGCCACCATGGACTCCGAAGAACCAGAAGAATGATACCAAGAAGGCAATCAAGATCGCGCCGACGAGTGAATCTGACAAGCCTTGCATTGGTGCTGACAATGAATTATAAATCAAGTTCAGCATGTCTGTATTAAGGGTCATCTTGATGACGGCATAAATTAACATGGTAGCAATTAAGATAACACCTGAAGGAATCATCGCTGTAAATTGATTCGCCACATTCGCGGGAACCTGTTCTGGTAGTGTAATTTTCCACCCAGCTTTGATCATTTTTGAGTAGGCCCAACCAACTAGGATTCCGACGATAATGGCGGCGACCATGCCCTGACCACTTAACCAGCTAATGTTAATGACACCTGTCACTGGTGATTGTAAAAATGATTGCAGTGCAGCCGGTAATTTATCGATATGATTTGATACCTCTGCACCTGATAAAACAACTGTTCCGGCACTATTTGTGATACCGGCACCACTTTTGCCCATCACCCCGACCAGAGGCGTGGTCACTTGTAGCATTTGCAACATTAAGAAGGCTGACAAGGAGGTCAAACCAGCAGGAAGCGCTTCGAGGCCTTCATTACGTACGTAAACATAGGCGATACCAACCGCTGCCCAAATCGACAAAATACCAAAAGTCGTCGTATAGGCTTGCGTGAAGAAAGCAGACCAACCTGAATTTTTTAATGCCGTGGCGATGGCTGGGACAGGGACGTTTGACAGAATCAAAAAGATAGATCCGATGATGATAAATGGCAAAGCATAAACCATTCCATCTTGCAAAGCCTTCACGGCCTTTGTATTAACAAACTTCAAAATTGCCGGTAGCAGTTTTTTGGTTATAAATGAGCTCATTTTTCCATTAACTTGATTTTCCATTATAAGGTATCTCCATTCTGACCTAAAATGTTTTGGAACCAGTAAAATGACTTTTTAGGGACGCGCTTTAAGTCCTTAAGATTGTGATTGGTGCGATTAACGTAAACCGCGCCGTACCTTTTTTCAACATCAGCATGCGAACTTGGAATGTCTATCAGCCCCCAGCCTAAGTAACCTAAAACTTTGGCACCATCGATGAACATGGCATCCTTCATCGCTTTAATGTGCTTCTCATGGTATTGAATGCGCAGATCATCTTGAATCTCGTGTTCACCATCCCAAACTTCTTTGATGCCAATACCATTTTCAATTGGAAATACTGGCACGCGATAGCGGTTATAGAGATCCGTAATCACATTTCTAAAGCCTAATGGGTCAATATTCCACCCCCACTCGCTATGCTCTAAAAATTGATTCTCAGCAGTACTATGATTCATGAAGCGATTAGGTACTTCATTGGCAGGTATGCGACGCGCATCTAAAACCATTGTCCGATAATAGCTAAATGATAGGAAATCGGCATAGGTGGCAGCCAAAAGATCTGCGTCTGCTGGTTGCCAATCTAGATCAATGTCATGAGTGTCAATATACTGTGCCACTTCAGGCGAATATGCATTGCCCACGAACAAAGAATTGATATTTTCATAGGTGAACTCGTTTTGCTTACGCACAGCAAATGCGTCTGCGGGACTTTCAGTAGCTGGATAAATCGGTGTATAAGCTAACATGCCACCAATTTTTAGTTCGCTATACGTGTCATGGATGTACTTTGTAATCTGAGCGTGCGCCAACATGGTATGATGAAAAATAGTATACATATGGTCCACTGACTGCTCAGTTTCTGTATAGCCTGAAATATGAAAAACTTCATCGGTAAAATATAAATTATGTTCATTAAATGTGATCCAGTACTTGACCCGATCGGCAAAATGATCAATCACGGCCTTGCCAAACCGAAAGAATGCCGCCACGGTGTCACGTGACAAAAAACCACTTTGCTTCTCGGCTAAGGCTAATGGCATATCAAAATGATACAAACAGATCATCGGTTCAATGCCTCTGGCTAACATCGCATTTACCAAGCGATCATAATAAGCAAACCCCTGTTCGTTAATTGCGCCGTCACCATCTGGCACGATTCTTGACCAAGAAATTTGAATACGATACATGTTCATATGCATGCTCTGCATCAAATCAAGATCTTCCTCGTACCGATTGAATTCATCAATGGCATCATGCCAATCCGTTGTACTCTCTGTTGCTGGACGTACATCATAAACCGATAGTCCCTTATTATCTGCCTGCCATGCCCCTTCAGTTTGCATACTTGATACTGAGTTCCCCCAGTAAAATGTTTTGGGCATCTTTCGATTCGTTGTCATAAAAACCAGTCTCCTTTTGATATGCATCAATGAAAGCGCTTTCTCATGCGATGATTCAATTATATTACCTCGTTTAATCAAAATCAATGTTTTATATTTTAAAGATTATGTTTTTTGTTTTAAATGGACGATTTGTTATAATGATTAATAATGAGCTGATCGTCACGAATGCTGCTTTCTGAAAGTTTAGGCATGATAGAAAATAGCACTAAGACCTGATGTTTTCCGACAATCACGATGTCTCTTAAAACAACACTACTAAAGGAATTTATACATGAAGAAATATGAATTAGTCGCCAACGATATTAAAGCAAAAATTATTTCAGGCTATTACGCCAAAGGCAGTATCCTACCCGATCAAAAAACGCTGGCTGAAGATTTCGCTGTCAGTAAAATCACGATTAAAAACGCCCTCGACAATTTAGCGAATGCGGGCTTCGTTTTAAAAACTTCTGGTTTCGGCACGGTTGTGATCGGACCCTCTACATTAATTACCGACAAAGACGCCCCGGCCAGTAACTTTGAAGGCCTCACAGATCAAGCGGGAGCAGAGCGCGTTGCCAGTAAAGTCATCAAGTTTGATCTGGAGTTTCCAAGTGCAGACGTGAAAACCCATCTCAATATCAACGATGAAGAACCGGTCTACCACATCATTCGGTTACGTCTGCTTGATGGCGATCCTTTCATCATTGAAAATACTTATATGCCGGTAGCCTTGGTACCTGGTTTATCACAATCAGTCTTAGAGTCTTCTATCTATACCTACATTCACGATACGTTGCACCTTAAGTTTGCTGGTATTTCCAGAAATATTCAGGCGCGACAGGCTGATGAGTTAGATATGCGTTATTTGAATGTGTCCAAAAATTCTGCCATTCTCGAAATCGAACAAATCGTTTGGCTGGTGAACGGTAAACCGATTGAATACTCTACGTCTAGAAATGATTCCAACAAAAGGTCTTACTACCTATTTGAAACGATGTAATTTAATAACCACAAAAAAGCAGCTAATCTCAACACCGTGAGATTAGCTGCTTTCTTAATTTTACAATCGTATCTTCAATTGAGCCGTCAGCTCTTCATAGCCCGGCTTGCCTAGCAAACCAAACATGTTGCGCTTGTAGGCCTCAACGCCTGGTTGGTCAAATGGATTGATTCCATTCAAATAACCAGAAATTGCAACAGCCACTTCAAAGAAGTAGATGGCTTGTCCCAATCCAAATTCGTCTTGCTTATTCAGCTCCACGATCATGTTTGGAACACCGCCGTCAACGTGGGCCAACAACGTGCCTTCTGACGCCGTTCGGTTGACATAGCTCATCTTCTCGCCTTGCAAGTAACCCAAACCATCGTCAGCGTCCATTTCTGGAATGACGACATCTGATACTGGCTCAGTGATCCGGAACAATGTCTCAAACATGTTGCGTCGACCATCTTGGATGTATTGACCAAAACTGTGCAAGTCGGTTGAGAAGTTTCCGGTAGCTGGGAAGATGCCCTTGCCATCCTTACCTTCTGACTCACCTTGCAATTGCTTCCACCACTCACCGAATTGGACCAATGTTGGATCGTAGTTGATCAACAGTTCAGTCGTATACCCTTTGCGGTACAAAATGTTACGGTAGGCAGCGTATTGATAGGCTGGATTCTTCGTTAGATCAGCGTCAGCGTAGGCCACCTCACCAGCAGCTGCACCGGCCGTCAATTGTTCGATGTCACCACCAGCAGTTGCGATTGGCAATAGACCCACTGCGGTCAAAACTGAGAAGCGTCCACCGACACCATCAGGTACAACGAACCTTTCGTAGCCCTCTGCATCTGCCAAGGTCTTCAAAGCACCCCGCTTAGCATCGGTTGTGACATAGATGCGATCATGCGCACCGTCAACGCCATACTTGTCTTCCAACATTTGCTTAAATACACGGAAAGCGATGGCTGGTTCAGTCGTTGTACCGGACTTTGAGATGACATTCACTGAAAAGTCACGGTCACCAATCACTTTGATTAAGCTGTTCAAGTATGCTGGTGCAATCGAGTTACCCGCGAATAACACCTGTGGAAAGTCACGTTGCTCGTCTGGCAAGTAATTGTTGAAGTATTCGTTCAAAAAATCAATGGCTGCCCGGGCACCCAAGTATGATCCACCGATACCAATCACAACCAAAACCTTTGAGTTTGCTTGGATTTTCTTGGCTGCCGCCTGAATACGAGCAAATTCATTCTTGTCATATTCTGTAGGTAAATGCAGCCAGTCAGTGTAGGCTGCACCAGCACCAGTCCCTTGGCGTAGCATTGTATCCGCAACGGTCACCATGGGTTGTAGCATTGTTAACTCTATATTTGAAACAAACGGTGCTAGCTGTTGTGTTTCAAACGTTAATGTCGCATTATTCAAGATTAGCATGCCTTTCTTTTAAATTATCTTCGGCGATGTCATATTCATGCATGTAATTTAGCGTAAATAAATCACCGAATAACCAAACGGATTGTTCAAATAAACTGCCCATTGGTTGGATCGTGACGGCTTCTGCACTAGTAAATTTACTTTTACCGGCTAATAAAGTCACGTAATCGGCTTTATTAGCGAGCGGATTAGTATCATTAGTACTCCACAACCAAATTTTTGCACCCGCATCCTTTGCGATGTCAGCATACTTAATCAATTGACTCGTTTCTCCAGATGAAGAGGCGATGATTAATAGATCTGACTCACCGATTGCGGGCGTGGTTGTTTCACCGACGAAGAAAACCACTTTTCCTAATTGCGACAAACGCATCGTAAAGGCCTTTAATGCTAGCCCTGAACGACCGGCGCCAGTTAAGAAGATCCGATCAGTTTGCTTGATTAATGTTAATAATTCGGTAGAAATTTGCGTATCTGTATTTGCATTTAGTTCAGATAAGATAATTTCCCAATTCATACATGCCTCCTATTAAACTAGGAGTTATCCTAGAATTTGCTTGAATGCTGCGGCAGCCGCTGCTGGATCATCAACAGTACTGATGGCACCACCAATGATCAACAAGTCTGGGTTAGCTTGCTTGATCTCGTCTGCTGCCTCTAACTTAATTCCACCAGCGATGGCAGTCTTGGTCTTTGAGACATTTTCCTTAATGATACTGAAGGTCGCAAATGGATCTTGACCGAGGGCTTGCAAATCGTAACCAGTGTGCGTACCAATATAGTCAGCACCGAAAGCATCGATCTCACGCGCACGCTTGGCCACATCTTGCACACCAATCATGTCGACTAGGAGCTCTTTACCAGCTTCATGAGCGGCCTTAACAGCATCCTTAATTGATTGATCCTCAGCAACACCTAGAATTGTCGTAATATCTGCACCATACTTGAAAGCTTGATTGACTTCATATGACGCAACGTCCATAATCTTTAAATCAGCCAACAAGGTAATGTCAGGGAATTCCGTACGAATCTTTTGTAACCCTTCCAGACCAAAATTAATCACTAATGGTGTACCATATTCAAAGATGTCAATGCTATCCTTAGTCTTGTTAATCAGGTCGATGGCTCCCTGCACGTCCTCTAAATCAATTGCTAATTGTAGTTTCATAATAAATTACTACCGTCCTTCTCTAGTTGATATAATCATTATAGGATGTTCGTCAAGATGCCAACAGAGGGCACTTTTAGGTAACCTCTACAATGGCTGAAGTTAGGAGAAATAAATCATATCATGACAGATAGTTTTAGAAATAACGTCATCAATAAGTTGCAAAATGGTGATTTTGATTGCACCAAGGAATTCACGGTCTCAATGTTCAGTGGGAAACACAAACTCATGATCCTGTGGATTTTAATCCAGGAAGGTCCACAAAGCTTTTCCTACTTTATGAATAATCTCAAGGGCATCAGCAAAAAAGTCCTGTCTAACCAACTCAATGAACTCATGGACGATCATCTGATCGATAAGAGCGAATATATGGTTGGGCGTGTCAAACATACGCAATACAGTATGAGTGAAATTGGCAATACCCTAGTGCCAATCATCAATAGTCTCAATGCCTGGGGTGAAATGCGTCTAAACAGCGTGGATATCGAAAAGAAGTTCAATCGATAAGATAGTCCTTGAGTAAGGATTTATCAATATTGATAGTTTAATCAAAAGAAGCCTGCCTACTTTATAAGTGGGCAGGCTTATTTAGCACTATGAAAATTATAATACCGTGAATTACGTCTCATCCCCATCACTACTGTCACTGCCATCACCATCCCAATCATTATCATCTCGGTCATGGTTGATCAGATAGTCCGCAGCGACATAGGTAATTATGTCGGCAGTATCATCATCTATTAGTGTCCGGTCGTCAGAAACGTCTGGCCCAATACTTTTAGCATTTCTTTTAGCTACAGTTGTGGGAGAGGTTTTAGTTGCCGTCGCAGGAACCGTTTTAGGTGGCTCAGATGACGCTAGTAACTCATTTTTCTTAGTAATTTCCCTTGAAAATTGTATCAGACCTCCCCCCATGATTAACGCAAACCAGGTAGGTGCAGCTTCAAATATGGCCCAATTCCAATCCTGAGTGTGTGAGAACAAACTCACCGACACAAATATGAAACATAAAAAGCCAAGCGACCAAAATATGTCCGCTTTATCAGATATAGAACGCCAAAAATTTTCCATAATTTGCTCCCAAATGCGGCCTTTTAACGGTTTCTTATGGGACTAATTATAGCACTACGTTTGACAGGACTATTATAAGTGAATCACGGGTATCAAAAAATTCATTCTAATCCGTTAATAAATTGAAAAATCAACTTAGCGACGCTCTTTTAATCTTAAAATGGTTGCTGTCATAGTTTACAAAATAACAATGAAACATCTCGTAATTCATTAATCCCTTTAATTCTTCCTACCAAAATTTAATGTAAAATACTGTTAGACAAACATTCTTTGCAGGAAGCCCTTTTTCTGTTCTTTAAGTAAATCTAATTTACGCTCTTGAAAAGTAATAACGTCATCTAACTTTTTGAAGAATGCACCTATTTTTTGTTGTTCAATACTAGTTGGGACAATTACTTGTACCTGATTAATGGTTTTTTTTGAAAGACTAGGCACTCCTGTACTCTCATCGTATTGTTTCCAATTAATCTGTTGAAAAATACTATTGATAAAATTTAAATCGTTACCATTCTCAGGGATTGCAAAAAACAATGTGTCAACGGTCCAAAAAGGTGCTCTTAGAATATAAGGCTTATCAATGGTCCCTTTTCGTCCGATTCCTATGGCGTCTACCTCTTGTGATAAAGCCTCATCAACACTGGTCATATAACCACCGGTTCCGTACACAGGTACGTTTCCTTTATTCAAATGTTTATAGTCACGACCGGAGTGCACATTGATCAGGTTACCTAACTTGTGCATCGCCCAATCACCACTAAACCCTGCAAACCGAACTTCAAGAACCATGGCACCGTCTTGAGGAAACATTTTTTGCAGGAAGCCTTTTTTCTGTTCCTTGAGCAGGGCCAACTTACGCTGATGAAGGTCGATGAGGTTATCAAGTTGTTTGAAGAATGAACCTATTTTTTGTTGTTCTTGTATATTAGGAATGGTAATTTTAAACACTTCCAAGAAATCTTTTTGAACATGGGGAATATTTGGAGTTCGATAATTATTATAAATGTACTCTTGATTTTTTTTCAATAACTGATAGACAAATTGTGCATATGATTTCGTTCTAAATCCCTTTAAGGTAGAACCTAATGCACCTTCGTATCCAATATATACAGTGCCTGCTTTTGAGCCATCCCAGAGGATTATGATATCATCTCTAGTTACATCCTTCACTCCATCAGTAAAGACTGGTTGCGCACCATTTAATCGTGAAGTATCCAAATATTCAACATCACCACTGTGTAGTTTCTCAAATTGTGCTTTACCTTTTATTTGATTAGTTACTACGTCTTTCAGAGCATACATTTCCCAATCATTACTAAACCCTACAAAACGAATTTCTGGCACCCTCTTATTCATGATGACCACCTACCAATAAACGCTTTGTAGCTTCAATAATGGCTTCACTATCTTCCGTTACTGCCAATTCATCAATCATACTTAACAGCTCTGCTTGGGTGGTTTCTATATCGGCTTCCACTTTGGCTAGATCGTCACTGACTTGCACCAAATCAATGGGATCTTCCTCCTCAAATGTATCCACGTAACGCGGAATATTTAAGTTGAAATCATTTTCTTTGATTTCTTCAAAACTAGCGACGTGGGCATACTTATCGATATCAACACGACTCTTATAAGCGCTCACGATCTTTTCGATGTGTTCGGGCAACAAAATGTTTTGATTTTTTTGTTTTTCAAAGTCATTTGAAGCATCAATAAACAACACGTCACGTGTATCACGCTGTTTCTTTAGAATAATCACTATGGTTGGGATACTTGTTCCATAGAAGATATTAGCTGGTAACGCAATCACAGCATCAATCGCGCCCATCTCAAGTAAGGCCTGGCGAATAGTACCTTCAGCTGCCCCGCGGAACAAGACCCCGTGTGGTAGAACAATGCCCATTGTTCCTGTATCTTTTAAGTGATAAAAACTGTGCAATAAGAAAGCAAAGTCGGCTTTTGATTTAGGCGCTAACTTACCAAAACGTTCAAACCGTTGATCTGATAAAAACTTGTCTGCCGCTGACCACTTTGCTGAGTAAGGAGGATTCATCACCACGGCATCAAATTGGTGTGGCTCTTCAGTAGGCCAATCAGCGTCCAGGGTATCCCCATTGTTTAGGTTCATACGATCCTGATCAACACCATGCAAAATAAGATTCATACGCGCAAGGTTATACGTAGTCGTATTTAATTCTTGTCCATGATAATGAACTTGCTGTGGATGCAATAAATAACGTCGGATATTTAACATCAATGAACCTGATCCCATTGTGGGATCATAAATATGAAAGGGGGCACGATCTTCTTGACCAATAGCCGTAATTTCAGAGATAATGCGTGACACAGCTTGTGGAGTGTAGAACTCTCCTGCTTTTTTACCAGCACCAGCCGCAAATTGTCCGATTAGGTATTCATAGGCATCCCCAATCACATCTCCATCGTGTGCAAATAGGTCAATTTCATCTAAAGCCCGGAGGACTTCAGTAATCGTAACATTCCGTTGTTGCGCATTGGATCCCAACTTAGTTGAGTTCAGATCAATATCTGCAAATAACCCTTGAAATTGGTTACCCTGTCGTTCAAGCTCATTAAACCCAGCTTGTAAATCAGTCAAATTAAATTCATATCGATCGGCTTGCTGACGATATGTATAAAACAAGTGAACCGGTGGGATAAAATAACCCTTTTGTAATTGAATAATTTCTGCTAATTCAGTTGCATCTTCTGCATACCAGTCCATTAATGTTTTATATTGAACATCACGAGCTGGGAAAACAGTTATTTTACCATTTTCTTGTTCATACGCTTCACGGAGTTCGGCATCTGACAGGTACTTGTAAAAGACTAACCCCAAAAGATAATTTTTATATTCACTTGCATCCATTTTGCCGCGTAAGATATCAGCGGCTGCCCATAGTTGTTGTTCTAAACCTGCTGCCATTATAGTTCTTCTTTCCACTTTTGAATAACATCAAAACGTTCTCGTAAACGTTGTTCAATAATTTTAGTGCGCCTACGGTATTTTTCACCGGTTTGTGATTCAAAATCAGCCTTTGACAGCGTCATTGTATCTAGTAGATCGGATAGATACGGAATCACTTGTTTATCCGCCTGGTATTCATTTGCTGCTAACTTCAGAAAATCCAAAGACAGCCCAAACTCAGCCGCCTGCTCTTCGGTCAAGGCTGCAATTCTGGCTTGGATAGCTTCCTCTTTCAGTGCGACCACATCCACTTGCTCATCTGATTGTAGTAGGTGCTCCTTCAAATCACGATACATCGGTTGTACCAAGGGATCTTTCCCCTGCACTTCTTTATCAAATTCCTCAATTGCACCGACTTTGTTATCTTGAATTGCTTTTAGCAATTGGTTGATATAGAAGCTATCCACATTTTCTTTATGTGTTGCATTTTGAGTTGATGAGAACACAATATCAGCTAATAATTCATCAACATCGATTTGATCGTCGCCATCTCCAGCGGCAACTTCAGCTTTGATCTTTGCCTTGAGATTTTCCACTTTACCTTGGAAAGTTGGCAATTGCTCGACAATGGGGGCCAATGTATCCGCTTCTTCTTCATAATCGTCGTAACTTTTTAAGGCTTTGAAACTATTTTCCAACTTTTGATATGCCCTAACCTGTTCAATCATGGTAGGTAAATGCCCTGGATTATCGGTTAAAGCCTCTTCCGCTGCGTAGTAAGCATTAACCAGACTATCAAATTCAGCCCGCACTGCTGTATACTCTCGTGGTACCAGTGCTTCAAAGTTTTGATTTTCATTTGAGAACAACCGAAAAGTAGCCTTCACATTTTCTTTCATCGTTTCTGGCTTACGGAAAGTGACAATCTTACCTGCGTCCTTACCCAAGTAAATTCGATTCGTTCGTGAGAAAGCCTGTAATAACTTCTGGTATTTCATCTCACGATCAACATATAATGTTTGAATTGTTGGAGAATCAAACCCGGTCAATAAACGATCAACAACAATGACTAAATCAAGCCACTGACCATCAGACTGATATTGTTTTTCTTTCCGAGCCAATCGATTATTGATGTTTTGATTATATAACTTTTCGTCAGTATACGGTGTACTATTGAATTGCTTAGCATAGTCGGCCATAATTTTTAACAATTCATCATCAGTCTGATTTTGATCCTGTTGCTCAGGATTCGTCGAGAACGTAATCGCAACTCTTGGAAAATCAGGATCAACTAATTTATGCCGTTCATCGAACTGGCGACCAGTTAGCAACGTACCAGCTGCTTTCAATTCTTGCAAGGTATTGTAGATTCTTTTAGCCTGTGCAATGGAACTGGTTGTCAAAATCCCAGCCATGGTCGGAAACCCATTTTTAACTTTAAACTTCTTCACCACACTGCGACGGTCAAAAATTTTGTGTAACATCGCTTCGATATGTTGCGGTGTTTCGTAAATCTCATTTGGCAATAACTTTTCTTGCTCAATCACCTCTTCAGGGACGTGGCCGTGATTAACCCGGGCCACAATAGCCTCTTGATCACCTTCTGGTAATAGTGAATGGTACTCGACTTGAAAGCCTAGGACAGCCTCATCATCCATGGCATTTTTAGTGGTATAAGCATGCAACAGTGGACCATACTGTTGTTCAGTCGTTCGCGCATACGTCCCATTTTCTTGCTTTTGATTCTCTTCAAAGATTGGTGTACCCGTTAAACCAAACCAAGTTGAATTAGGTAAAAACCTTTTTATTTTGCGCATTTCCTCATCACTGACCGCACGATGGGCTTCATCAACAATAAATACAATGTGTTCTTTACGTAATTGATCAAACTTATTATGCCCATCTTTATCACTTTCTGCTTGTGCCGAACGCATTGCAGCGGAAAGTTTTTGAATGGTCGTAATTATGATCGTATTATTATTCTTTTTCGATAATAAACCTTGTGCTAATTGATGTTGATTTTCAATACCAACAATGAGCGTATTATTGATGCTATCGCCGGATGTTTGCCCAGTTTGATACTCAGAAGCAAATTTAGTGAATTCATTTTTGGTTTGGGAATCTAAATCAGTTCGGTCAACAACCATAATCGTACGATCAACGCCAACTGAATTTTGTGCCAGTAATTTGGTGGCGACAAAACTAGTAATAGTTTTACCAGAGCCCGTGGCATGCCAAATAAACCCGCCTTCATGTAGAGCAGCTTGTTGTCTGATTCTACGAATAGCATGAATTTGATAAGGCCGTAACACCATTAAGAACTTTTGACTTTTTTGATCATCTACCAAAATTGTAAACTGGCTAATTAATTCATGGGCATCGGGGATCCGCAATACCGTTCGCGCAAAATCGAACAAATCCGGAACAGGGACATTGTCTATTGTTCGCCAATTGAACAAAAATTTAGTCATTTGTTGATAAGCTGCATCAGTGTCCTCGCTAGGACGAGCAAAATAACGGGTGTCGACTTTGTTAGAGACCACAAATAATTGCGTGGTCGCATAAATTCCATTGAGAAAACCATCTTGGGCGTAGCGTTGGATCTGGTGATAAGCTTGCATGTAGCCATCTTTAGCTGATTCTTTTTTTAGTTCAATATGAATAATAGGAAGACCGTTAATGAGCAGGGTCACATCACCTCTCGTACTTCGTTCCGTATCAGGAACAATTTGATGAACCACTTCATATGCTGAGGTACCACCCGCGATATCTTTATTACGAAAAGCCTCTAAACTGATTTTGTCACCGGACTCACGTTCCAAGAGAATTTGGGCAACACCATTTTCACCACGTAACCATTGTGAGGCTAAAAATGGGGAACTGGTCAAACGCAAAAACTCAACCCGAACACGTTCAAATTCCAGATCAGTTAACATGAGACCTTCTAAGACAGCGGTATTTAACCGATTGAGATGCATTCTAAAATTAATCCACAGATCAGCCTCAGTCTTCAAATCTGGACGAAAACGCCATTGGTTTTCCTGTTCACTTAAAATATGAATAAATTGACTTTCAATCGATAACTCTGATGTCATAGTTCAATGATCCTTAACTGTAATTAATCAATAATCAGCCATAGAATCAGTTCATCCAATACGCATTGCTAATTATTGTTTGCTTATTCTATTATGACATGAAATAGATGAAAAAAAGCATCTTTTAGACTGAAAAAACTTCAACCATCTCAACAATATCACTAGTCATTGCTGATTCAGAATTTTTTTGTTTTCAAATCATCAGATTTAGAATATTAAACCTACCAATCATTTCATTTTATCCGTTGCAATTGTACTCGCTTCGTGGCATTGGTTTCTCATTGAGACAGAAAATTAAATTCTTTTTAAAAATAAAACAGGCAGCCCCCCTTTAATCAAGGGACTCTGCCTGTTTTTTTATAGCATTAAACACATAACATCCTAAATATCCAAGAAAATATCAAAGACGCTTTGGGGTAATTCAAATTCTAGTTGCTTGGCTTTGCGCTTGTTTAGGCTTTGTCGGCGGAGCAAGGCTTGTTGCTTTGAGATACTCTTTTTCTCACCAGAGACGGCGGCATTCTTTCGAATTGGGGGAATGTCGACGCGGGCGATGACTTTCCCTTCAACAATTGCTTGTGCCGGCATTGGATACAATTGGCGGGGCACGGCGTACTTTAGCTTGTGGACAAGTTCTTGGGACTGATCCGCAGCATTGACCCGGTTTGTAATGAACGTCAATTGTGGTACATTACTGTAATTAATATCAAAGGTCATTTTCACGACATCGGCGGGCTGATAAGTGATCTCACCCATCGACAACGTCGCGTAACCATGAGTTTCTGACTTCAAAGCGTTGAAAAAATGGTACGCGATTTCAGATAACGGCATGTTATAAGTCAACTGGACTAAGTTACTGAGGTTACTGAGGTTATTCAAGTCAATCAAGACCCCCGGTACTTCTCTGATAAGTTAATCACCTGATTAACGGACTCGGGCAGTGTCGTGATCGTCACCATGACAATGGGTTCTTCCACATAATCGATATCCGAATAATTGGGGAAATTGACGGGATTATTGACTGAAACGACCTTGTCATTCTTCAAATGCACCTTGTAGGTGACATTCGGTGAAGTCGTAATCACTTCCACCCCATACTCCACGAGTAAACGTTCTTTGATAATCTGCAAATGGAAATTACCCAAGAAGCCCACGCGAAAGCCCTGACCCAACGCATCAGAGTAATCGTCTTCAATCTTCAAAGACGAGTCATTTAACGCGATTTTAAATAGCGCTGACTTCATCGCTAGAAAATCGTCCTTCGGGAAAATACCCGCATAGACTACGGGAGTTGCCTCTTCATAACCAGGTACTGGCTCTGCCGTACCGGCAACCGCGGTCGTGATCGTATCACCCACTCGAATTTGGTTCACTTCTTTGATACCCGTGACCACATAGCCAACTTCACCAGCGTACAGCGTGTCTTGTTCAACCATATTCGGATTGAAGATGCCGATTGCTTTGGCATCAAATGTTTTACCAGCATTCATCAAGACGAGCTTCTGGTTGGCTTTGATCTCACCGGCCACTAAGCGAATGTGGACGATGACACCTTGATAGCTATCATAGGTCATATCGAACACGAGCGCTTTTAGTTCTGGGGCTTGGTCAGCTACTTGCGGTGCAGGAATGTTGGCCACGATGGCTTCCAGTAATTCAGGCACCCCGGTACCGTTTTTCGCAGAAGTCTCCAGGATATCTGCTGACTTAAACTCACTATCCAGATCCAAGATTTGCTGTTTAACGGTCGCTACTTCAGCATTGGGACTGTCAATTTTATTAATCACCGGCATGATTTTAATATGCTGGGCTTTGGCCAAATTATAATTCGCAATCGTTTGCGCTTGCACTCCTTGCGTAGCATCAACCAGTAAAATCACACCTTCTGTCGCAGACAGGCTTTTAGATACTTCATACGAAAAATCAACGTGACCTGGTGTGTCAATCAAGTTCAATACGTATTGCTGATTGTCTTTGGCAAGATAATAATTGGTGACAGTTTGGGCTTTAACCGTCACACCGTGTTCTTTTTCGACCGTCATATTATCCAGTAATTGGGGCTTAGCAGTCCTGTCATCCACCGTGTTGGTGAACTCCATAATACGGTCTGCTAAAGTCGACTTACCGTGATCAATGTGGGCAATGATCGAAAAATTTCTAATATTGTTTGAATCTATATTCATCATTCCGTTCTCCATCTCGTTTAATTGAAACTAAGCGAAAAAGAACGTCATTTTTTTAGACGTCCTTTTAACGGACGCCACCAACTAACATAATCATTATGTCTCTCCTTGTAAATTTACATATATACGTATCTATATTAACAAAAATAACCCCTATGTGCCATAGGAGTTATTGCTGTGTCTCGGTTTGTTTAGTCTAATGCACTTTCATCGAGGTCATTTAAAACCTTATAGTAGGTGAAATCTGCAAAACTATCGTGTTGATGAGCATCGGTGACTGCTAAGAAGTTAAACAGGCCGGTGAAGCCGCCAATTTCGCCCTTCACGCCGTTGACGCCTTCATCGGAGAGATACTGGACATCAATATCAGCGACAATCGTGGTCCATTCATCGGCTGCTGGTGTCTTCGCCAAAACCGTCGCAATTCCGAAATTGTAGCGCACCTTGAGCTGCACCTTACCCACCTGGACCGGCAGTTTTTGATAGAGATAGGTTATTTTTTCACCCAACTTAGCTTGTGATAACCCAACCGCCAAAGAATTTGCAGAAGCTGACCAATATAGGCGTAGGTATAACCAATTGTTTGAATCATAATACAAGCCCAAACCAGCCGTTTCTGAATAATGATCAGGCTGAAATTCTACTTCGGTTTCAATACTATAATCAAACGACGTTGCCCGCGTCGCTAGCATACTAGGGTTCATTTGTGAGAACAACGACTCCCCTCCATAGATGCGCAGGTGACCCGGCCGTTCAGTAGTATTGACCCATTGTTCATGCTGGAAACGATACGGCGACATGAAGTTGGTCTGATAAGTATGGCCGGCAAAAGATTCAGTGATGTCGTGTGATACCGGTGTTTCGATGATGGCATCCTTAGGCGCATCAACGGTTTCTTTAGCAAGATTAGAACCATCGGCCATCTCTAACCAATCATCTGCGGTCCAATGCATCTTTTGCAGACCGGTTTCACGGCCCAACGGATTGAGCGTCGTATGTGGTAGTGGCCGTGACATGAGATGGGCCAGATACCATTCACCACCGGGCGTTTCAACTAATGACCCATGCCCCGCTTTTTGAATTGGAGACGTTGGGTTATACATTTGGAATTGACCAGCATCGGGGTCACCCTTAGAAAAGAGGTGCGCTGGTGAGGCCGTGACAATGGGTTCACCACTTGGATGCGGTTCATATGGACCAAAGATATTGCGTGAACGCCCAATTTCCACACCATGGGCATAACCAGTCCCACCAGCGGCAATCATGAGGTAATAGTAGCCATGGCGCTTATAAACGTTTGGCGCTTCCGAAGCCCCGCGGGTCGTAAATCCCGTCGTCACGGTGTGCCAGGGACTCGCTAATTTGTGTGCCTCAAAGTCGAATTCGGCAATCACAATCCGACCAGGTGCCTGATAGTTTGGCCGGGACTCCCATTCTAGGATTGAGACGTAGGTCTTACCATCTTCATCATGGAACAACGATGGATCAAAGCCGATAGAAGTCAGGTAAATTGGCTCCGACCAAGGTCCATGAATGCTATCAGACCAAATTGCGAAGGAATTCGCATTGAATTCCCGGCCGTTCATATTCAGCATGTGTGAATAGGCAATCCAGTAGCGCTTATTTTTTTGATCATATGACAAATGGGGTGCCCAGATACCTGCGGGAGTTGCCGTGCCTTGCAAAGAAATTTCATCGTTGTTAAAAGCGTGTTCGATTACATGCCAGTTTTGTAGATCAGTCGACTCATATAGTTCAATGGCCGGTGCCCAATGAAACGTCGATGTGGCAATGTAATACTTATCGTCAACGCGCAGAATTGATGGATCCGGCGCCATCCCCGGAATAATTGGATTTTTGATTTTCGTCATGCTCTTTATGCCTTTCAATTGCGAAAAATGTTAAATTTCGGCCCAGCCCTTATTCACTGAGCGTTCAAGTGACCAAGAATCCCAACCAAACCAGTCTTTGTCATTGATCGTATCGATGTTAATCTTGTAGCTCCAGAAGAAATAGCCATCCCCCCGTTGCCACTGATCAACTTGCAAACGCCACAAATCCTGATAGATCTTCAAGGCCCGGTCCTTGTCAACCGTGACTTCATGGTCAAAGACTTCTTGCGTGGGATTGAGGCCACCCTTGGTGTCAACGCCGGTCGCCAGTGAATTAAACAGGGTCCACTCACCCACAACCACGGGTACGAACTGCTTTACCTCAGCAATTGAATCACCAACCCCTTCAATGTACTTATGGTAGGAATCTAAGGTTAATTCACCAGTTTCAATCTCGGCAATCATCAAATAATGATGCGTATCCAAAACGACATTTTCAAAGGTATTCTTTTGGAAGAAATCAGCCCACTGGGTGATGTCAAAGCCGTCATGGAACATAATGACCTTATCGGCAGGGAGCACCGTTCGCAGATCTTCATACGCGGTTTTATAGAAATCATATAGGAACTCAAAGGTGATAGGTGCATTCTCTGCGGTCATCTCAGGTTCCCGTGCTGGGTAACGGTCGAGCATATTGCGATACATTTTTTCAGTCGCCGGCTCATTTAACACCTCGATACCGTACAACCCACTGCGGTCACCATAGCGCTCAGCCAAACGGTGCAGCACTGAAAGCGCAAAGGCTACTTGATCAGGATGTTGGGCCCAATTTTGCACCCCTGAAATCCCCCCATTATCAAAGCCATTTTGACTACCAGGCACCGTATGCAAATCAATCAAAATTTGCAAGCCGTACGCTTCAGCCCAGTTAAAGGCCTTATCTAGCCAGTCGATTGCCCCAATAAATGGTTGCACATCCCCGAAAATGAAATAGGGTACCGGGATGCGGACCGTATCAAGCCCCATACTGGCGATTCGCACAAAGTCTGCTTCCGTGATGAAGTTTGCCCGATGCATCGCAATCCGATTCTGATAATCAGTTTCACTTAAATCTTGGGGCAAATAATATTCATCATCAGCCGCAACGCCCGCAAATAACTGTGGTGACATCCACTTTTCTAAGACGAGCCAGCCACCTAAATTAACACCTTTAATCATTTTAAAATTCCTCACTTTGTTGACTTAATCATTTGAATAAATACCATTGCAAGCACTGAGAAGACAACCGCCGTTGGAAAAACTAGGTTATACCCACCAACACCAACCAGGATACTGGTAACGATTGGCCCAGCTGTCTGACCTAAGGTGGTTGCCATGTTTAGAATACCTAAATCTTTACCAGACTCTGCCTTATTAGGCAGCACGTCGATGTTTAGCGCTTGGTCGACCGCCCCATAGACGGCGTAACCTAAGCCCGCAAACCCGGCAAACAAAATCATTGAAAATGGTGTTTTTAGCAACCATGGCAGTAAGAAACCAATTGACATCAACAAGGTTGCAAAGTTAACTGGTAACTTGCGGCGACCAAATTTATCTGACAATGCACCTGAAACTAATGAACCAACTAAACCGACCACCATGGTCACAAGTGACATGACGGAAATGGTGGCAGCGGCTGACTTTTCACTTTGTCCGATATAACTCAGCAAAATGTATAGTTGGTAATTTAAAATCATGTAGTATGAGAAGATCAGTAGTGACCGACCACCGAAGGCAAGCCAGAAATCACGCGCACCCTTAACTGGTGGTTTGAATGAAGCAATTAACTCTTTGATCCCGCCCGTAACTGGTGGTAGATCCTGCGCTGTCTTTTCATGTGGCCACACGATAACGGTTGCCAAACCAGCAACGGCCATCAAAATCCCAGCTGCGATGAACCCAGGCATTTGAATGCTAATAAAGCGTGCCCCGATTAAAGTTCCCAATGATGTACCAACGGTTGTTCCAGCTGAATAAAAGGCAGAAGCAGTGGCCCGCATTTTTTCTGGCACACGGTCTGAAAGCGTTGCCATAGCGGGCGCAATCATCATGTTCAAGCCCACCATGCTCATGCAGTAGCTAATACCAATCAACCAAACATTATCGAATAGACCAACCGCAAACAGCGACAGACCACCAACAATGCCACCCGCGATAATCCAAGGTGTGCGTTGGCCAAAACGTGACCGTGTTCGATCGGATAAATTACCGACAATCAAATTCGATACCAGCGAGGTGATGGCCGTCGCAGCATTCAAGACACCAAAGGCCGCCGTGGAACCGGCAACACCAACAACCGTTCGCAAATGTTGTGGTAACAAGACGGCCGCCACAATCGCGAGTCCAGCCATCCAGAGCAACGAAAACAGGAAGTAGGCACTTTTGAAGCGAAGACCTACATGTGGTTCAACTTGTTCATTTACCATATTATTCATTTATCTCTTCTTTCTAGAATTTTAACTGACCAGGGAGCTAACTCCCATTGCTGATTAGAATTTATATTTTCTTGATGCAAGAGTTCGACGCCATCAAACGGCAGCGTTATTTGCTGTGTTTGATCAGAAAAATTAAACAAGAAATCTATGTGTGCATGCTCATGGTTCTCCGCCGACTTCACAATCAGTGGCCAAGCTACCCCATATGGGCTAGGCGCCACATTTGAATTTTTGACGACATGTTTAATTAACTGATCAATGACACTCGCACTCGCCCAGGTACCCAAATACCAAGCCATCCCCGCACCATAATGATTTTCAGTAATGGCTGCATATTGGGCCCAATGATCATCATAGTTAGCTAAAGACGTGGCTGTATCGGTGACGAGCAACTCTGACCAATCACTGATGACTAGATCACTATCTTGGAAAACGCCACTGACATCGCGTAATTTCTCGCCATTGGGATCAACAAACAATTGATAGTGGGCGCCCACAGCTTCTTGAATAATCGCCGGTTGCAGTGCCGTGCGGACCTTAACATGCTCATCGGCCACCCCATCCTTGAAGGTAAAGAGCACATGGCCCCCCTCATGAATATAATCATTTAATCGTTGTAAAAATGAACGATCACTCACATACAGCATTGGCACAACCACCAAAGCATACTGATCCAGTGCAATCGTTTGCGGATTCAAGATATCAGTACGAATATTTTGCCGATAAAAACTGTCATAAATGCGGCGGAAGACGTCGTTATATTTGACGTGATCACCGACCCCAAACTCCATCCAGCGGTCATCTGACGTGGTCGTCAGACTCTCATTGTCGACGACAATCGCCACCGTTGCGTCGTGTTTTAAGTTGACTAGTTTATCGGACAGTCGTTTGAAATCTTGCCCGACTTGTTTGGCTTCGTTATAGACCGGGTTGGGCTGGAAATCGTGACTTAACAATCCCTTCCAGTAGGTCTCAAATGAATTATGAATCGAATGCCAATGCCAATACTCGACCATATTGGCACCATTAGCGATGTGGTTAAACGCTAATTGGTAGAGTTGGCCGGGATAAGGCGTCCAACTTTTAAAGGCCTGGGCTTGCGTTTCTAAAACCAGGTAATTTTGTTGTTTCAAATTTCTGGCCACATCCCCAACAAAGGAATTTTCGACACCTGTGAGCTGTTTTTGCGATGGATGATAGACATCAACGCCAGCCACATCAAGTGCCTGGGCAGCTGAGAAATGATTCACATCTGGCTGGATACCATATGAATAGTCCCGCCATTCAAAATCAAAATTATGGGTCACAAACTGGTTGGCTTTCTTATAATCATTAACAATATCAACCTGCCAACTTAAATAATCTGTGACGAGTTCCCGCTGAAATTTTGAAAAGGCCCCTGCTAAACTTGCATTGATGGTCCCGTTCACACTGGGAAAATCCTCCCAGGAATTAATCCGATTAGACCAATAGTCCAAACCAAATGCTTGATTTAAAGCAGCTAAATCACCATCAAATGTAACTTTCATTTTTTGAATGAAAGCAGCTTGCACATGCGCAGCGGACGTACCGTAATGCTTGGTTTCATTATCAACCTGGTAACCAATGATATTGTCAAAATGAATCACTTCACTGAGCATCCGTCGAATAATTCTTTCCGCATAAGCCCGAAAAACAGGACTTGTGATATCCATGATTTGGCGCCGACCATATAGTTGCCGTTGACCGTCATTTTCGACCAAGACTTCGGGATACTTCTTTGCCAACCAAGCTGGAAAAGCATATGTTGGCGTGCCAACAATCACGGCGATCCCGGCTTGTTGCATTTTTTCTAGCGTATAAATCAACTTGCTGAAATCAAAAACCCCATCCTCTGGTTCATAGGTACTCCAAGTACTTTCACCGATTCGCACGACATTAATGTTGGCAGCCAGCATCATCTTAATATCTTCATCAATCCGGTCATACGGTAGGTACTCAAAGTAATAAGCAACGCCATACAATAAGTTGTTCTGTTTTTCCATTACGTTCCCCCTCTGAAAACTAATGAATTCATTGTTGTCTTGTTAACAACGTTATTATGGGTCATAATAGATATTAATGTAAGCGCTTTAATTGTTGTAAAACTGCCCTTTTTGAGGATTACCCATGGAGAAATTTAAAACTAAAGAATTACAAAACTCAATCAGAATGCCCGCAATGGATTGGAATATCACCTTCTTTGGGGGCCATCAACAAGCCATTAGTAAACAGTGGCACTACCCTTTAGAACGACACTTAGCTTTTGAAACATTTTACATAGTAAAAGGGGCGATCGTCGTTGAGGTCCTCGACAGCCAAATTCACCTGAATGCTGGTGATATCATGGTGCTCAGCCCGAATGTCTGGCATGAAACTAGAAGCTTAGCTGAGACCACATACTTCAATTTTCACTTTAATTTAGATGATGATCGCTTTGTTAGAAATTTGATGAATCAAGCCATCTTGAGCTTTCCAAGTGGCTCGGAAAACAGTGTTGAAGTGGCCAAATCAGTTGAGCAATTAAGATGTTTGCTCAATGAAAATATGGAATACTCGTTCATCGATGAATTAAAAATTCATAAGGCATTATCAGAATTTATTCTGAATTTATTCGCCAATGATCATGCTACGACAAATGCGATCGATGCCTCACAACTCAAAATTGCCAGCTCGATCGCCTATGGCATTCGCTCAAAACTCCAACATCAAGTGCACGCCTACTTTAATGAGGACTTTTTGGTACCCGACAAATTCCAAAAAGTCAGTATCGATAAAATCTACCAAGAGCTACAAATCAGTCCAAGTTATGGTGGCAGTGTTTTTAAAAAAATTTACGGTTACTCACCCCGCCAATACCTGACCAAATTAAAAATAGCCCAAGCAAAAAGATTGCTCAGGCTACCTGATATCAATATATTCACGATTAGTGCCGCGTTAGGCTACAACGACTCGGCCCATTTCACCCGTCAGTTTAAGCGATGGACCGGTGAAACACCCTATCAATTTAGGAAAAATGATGAGCAATAATCAGTTCAGCTAGCGCAAACCAAAACTGGCCAGAAAAACCTCGGTACAATACCGAAATTTTTCTGGCCAGTTACTTTATCCCCTAATTTTTAGAGGTACTACTATTTACTTAAAGCATCCTATGCCATTTAATATCACTTAGCGATAGAGCCATTTATTAAAAATACTAGCTGACCCAATACCCAACGATAACGACATCGCGACAATCAAAGTGTTCAGCAAACCTTGAATCAAATCTAACGTATTCGAAACATTTTGGATTGTCGTGAAAGCCATCCCACCCGGTACCAGTGAGATCAACGAGCCGATGAAAATCATCGTCACGGGGATCTTTATTTTCCGGGCCAAATAGGTTCCCAAAACACCGATGACGATCCCCGCAGCGAAATTCGGAATCGCAAGGCCAATGTTGTTGATGTTCAAACTATAATATACAATCCACGCCACCAGACCGGTAATCGCAGAGCCGGTTAAGGCCCGGCGTGGCACATTGGCAATAATTGAAAAGGCCACACTGGAAATGAGCGCTAAGATACTACTCCATACAATATCCATAACCACTCCCCTAAATCATATTCATGAGTTCGATTGCAATCCAAACGCCGATCGCCAGGGATGTCAGCACAATCATCGAATTGACCGTGCGCACGATGCCTGAAATGACATCCCCCCTGACCATTTCACGTAGCGCGTTGGTGATCGCTAAGCCGGGCACTAGTGGCATCACGGCGCCTAAAACAATCGTACTCGGCGTCACGTGGCTATTAATGAGCGTCCCTAAAATAGCGAAGACACCAATCGCAAACCCACCAATAAATTCTGGGGCATACGGCGTCGTCGATCGCTTGGCCGTTAAATAATAAGCCAGGTAGCCGAGTAGGCCGGTCACAAACATCAATACATATTCTAAAAAGGTGGCTTTAGCGACTAACATCGGTGCCATTGAGACTAAGCCGGCACTAATGATTTTCAAAAAGCTTGGATAATCGATAATATGGTGCTTAATTTGATTGAGTTGCGCGATGAATTCCACATCTGAAATTTTTTTATCAGTCAACGCACGCGACAAGGTATTGATTTCATCGACGGTCCGCAAATTAAAGGCACCAGGCTTGGCCTTAATCACCTTCGCTTTGGAACCGTTTTTTTCTGAAACCATCACCGCTGTCAAGGTAACATAACACGTTAATGGTAGGCCGAGCGCGTTACCGATGCGTTCAACCGTGTCTTCGGTACGAAAAGACTCGGCCCCCCCAATTAGCAACAATCGGCCAGTTTCAGAGGCGATATTAATTATTTCATCGTTTGTCATAGGTCTTTTATTCTTGCGTATCAAAATAGCGCATCACAACAGTCGCAACTGTTTTAGCGGCAATCAAAATACTATCCTCATTCATTTTAAATTTAGGGCTGTGGTGTGGATAATTACCACCATCAGCGGGACGTGCACCAACGTATAGGAATGTTGCGGGTACGACTTGACCATAGTAAGAGAAATCTTCAGAAGGATTTTGTGGGCCAAGATCGAGCACTTCCGTCACCTCAGGAATCGCTTGCTCCTTAATGGCTTCCACGGCGAAATTGGTCAACTTTTCTGAATTATAAAGCACTGGGTAATTGTCATCGTAGTTAATATCAACGGTCACACCAAAAGTGATTTCCAAGCCCTTGGCAATTTGGGCAATTTGTTCCCGAATCACTGTCCGCGTGGTCTCCTTCATCATGCGGACATCACCCTTGAGCTTCACCTGATCTTTAATTGCATTATAACTACCGTCACCTTCAAATGAACCAATCGTGAGTGTGGCCGTATCGAATGGGTCGACACGCCGTGACACGATGGTTTGTAATTCTGTGACAAAGTAACTTGCAGCGACAATCGCATCATTTGAAATCTGTGGCATTGAGGCATGCCCACCGGCACCGGTGATGGTAATGTCAAAGTTAGAACGGCCAGTTTGTGATTCCTTCGTGTGGTAAGCAACCACACCAGTATCCATGCTCGTCATCACGTGAACCCCGATAATGTCATTGACATCGGCCAAGGCACCATCAGCGATCATGCCCTTAGCACCACCGGGAGCAACTTCTTCGGCTGGTTGGTGGATAATGCGGATTGAGCCAGGAATTTCATCCTTGATTTTGTTGAGCTCACGAGCTAATACCATTAAATAAGCCGTGTGAGCATCGTGACCACAGGCATGCATGACCCCACGGTTTTTTGATTGAAAAGGTAAATCATTATCTTCAACGATGGCCAGGGCATCAAAATCAGCCCGGATGGCTAATTTCTTGCCTGGCTTACCATCATTGATGTCAACGACCATACCGTAACCCTCGCCAACATTCTTGATGTCACAGCCTAAATCTTTGTAAAAGTTATAGATGTAATCGTGAGTCTCTTTTTCTTGAAAAGAAATTTCGGGATTTTCATGTAAATGACGCCGAATTTCAATCATTTCATCTTCATAAGTATTTAAGTCATTTAATAGTGTATCCAATGTACTCATCGCTATCACCTCATCATTAAAAGTATATCGGTAGCATATTAATGTTCCCTTTTACTAAATTATAACGCAAAAAACCAAAAAAGAGTTACGCACCCAATCGTGGTGCATAACTCTGAAAAATTTTAATTATTGATTCATTTTCGTAGCAATAGTTGCCAAAGTGACTTGACTGGTAGCCGTAAAATGTAACTTTGCCTCTGGCAAGACCCCAGCTGCTGCAATGCCGAGGGATGTCTGCCCCGCAGCATTAATTGACTTAATGCCCGCAGCTGAATCTTCTAAGCCAATGATTTGTTCATTAGGCAAATCTAGAACGGCGGCGGCGCGAACAAAGATCTCCGGATCGGGCTTACCAGCTGACAAAGTCGCCGGATCTACGATACCGATAAAATACTTGGTCAGTCCCAGATTATTTAAGATGGCTGGGGCATTCTTAGAGGCCGAAGCGATTGACAAACGGTACCCTTGAGCCACGGCATCTCTGATAAAATCACCCATCCCAGGCAAAATATCTGCAGGTGTCAATGTCTTGATGAGTTCTTGGTAGGCTTTATTTTTCTCATCAGCCAATGCTTCCTTTTCGCGCTCGGTATAATCATTGGCGTGACCGCCCGCAGCGAGGATCATTTCCAAGGATTCCAGTCGTGAGATCCCTTTTAAACTTTCGGCTAATTCAGCCGTCCAGGGGGTGCCAACCGTATCAGCGGTTTGCCGCCATGCCTGCCCATGTAAGCGTGCTGTGTCCGTAATAACACCATCTAAGTCAAAGGCAAACCCTTTGATATCTTCAAATCTAGGCATGTCACTTGACCTCCGTCTCAATGCCGTTTAACAGGATGATCAATGGCTCACCATCGATGAGCTTCACTGTACTATCCTCCGCGGCAACTTTAATTTCTAAAATGCGACCACGGTAGATCAAACGGAACTGATAACTCGTCCACTTCTTTGGCAAGAAGGGATTTAAGACTAATTGATCATCACGCACCCGCATCCCCGCGAACCCTTGCACGATTGACAGCCAAGCACCCGTCATCGAAGTGATGTGTAAGCCATCATTGGTATCGTTGTTATAATTATCCAAATCTAACCGAGCGGTGCGTTCGTAGAACTCCACGGCCTTATCTTCCATCTTCAAATCAGCCGCAATAATTGAATGCACTGAGGGACTCAAAGAAGATTCATGCACCGTAAATGGCTCATAGAAGAGATAATTGTCACGTTTTTGTTCCTCGGTAAAGGCATCTGGAAAGTAATACATCGCATGCAATGTATCAGATTGCTTGATGTAAGGTGAACGTAAGACTCGATCCCATGACCAGTGTTGGTTGATTGGTAATTCGTCTGCTGGCAAATCACGGACAGGGACCAGATCCTTATCGAGCCAACCATCCTGGGCCAAGAAAATATGGCGTGGATTGCCGTCAACATCCGTGGTGTCCACTTCTGGCAACCACATCTTAGCAATAATATCTTGCCAATGAGCCACCTCTTCATCAGTCACAGCTAACTTGGCTGCGATTTGGTCATCAATCTTTGGTAATACGTCCGTCGCATAAGACAAAACCCACTTGGCCATCCAGTTAGTGTAGAAGTTATTATTGACGTTATTTTCATACTCGTTTGGCCCAGTGACCCCATGGATCATGTAGGCCGCTTGGTGCTTTGAGTAATGAACGCGACCAGCCCAGAAACGCGCAATACCGATGAGCACTTCGGCTCCTTCACCGCGTTCCCATGTATGGTCACCGGTCAGATTCGTGTAATTGTAGATGGCATAGGCAATCGTTGCATTACGGTGAATTTCTTCAAAGGTAATCTCCCATTCATTGTGCGACTCAATCCCATCAAACGTCACCATCGGATAAAGTGCCCCCGCCAAATCTTGTTGTTGGGCATTGTGATAAGCACCTGCTAATTGGTCATACCGGTATTTCAGTAAGGTCTTCACCACTTCTGGCTTGGTGACCCCAAGATAGACGGGAATCGCAAAGGCTTCCGTATCCCAGTAGGTTGCCCCACCATACTTTTCACCAGTGAAGCCCTTTGGTCCAATATTTAACCGTGAATCATTGCCGTAGTAAGTCGCAAACAAGTGGAACAAGTTAAAACGAATCCCCTGTTGTGCTGGGACATCCCCTTCAATTTGGACATCGGCTTTTTCCCAACGCGCGTGCCATTCAGCGGCATGGGCGGTAAAAATATCTGCAAAGCTACGGGCCGTGACCTGCTGTGACAGCGTGTGGGCACCAGCCACCACGGCTACATTATCCGCATAATCACGCGAAGTCGTGACAATCACCCGCTTCTCCAAGACCACCGGTGTAGCGCCGACCGTCGCCGCAAAACTGTTTGTCACGGCAAAGGCGGTACTAGTGTTCGCAGTTTGTGTAAAATCACCGGCAAACGTTTGTTCAGCCACCACCGTAAATTGGGGCACCCCAAAATCATTTGGCACGGTTTGCGTTGACATCCAGGATGCTGACTGGTCAGCATTTTTATCCAAGACCTGCCAGAATTTCTCATCATAATTGGCGTCTTCATTGACGACGTCCGCATCGATGCTAGCATCAACGACGACCTGGTGCGTTGCCCCATCGACAGCCTCAAAGGCAAAGCGCCAAGCTGCCAACTCCTTAGTCGCTGCAGAGATCAAGCGTGTAATCGTCACATGCACGCCAAACACCGTAAATTCGCGATACAAAACCCCATCGTGCATATCCAATGTCACGACAAAATCTTGATAGGCATGCTTGGCTAAATCAACCTCTTGGCCATCAATGGTGAATTTAGCCTTGGTGAAATTCACGGCGTTGATTGCCTTACCAAAATACAAGGGGTAGCCATTTTTCCACCAACCAACGCGGGTTTTATCAGGGAACCAAACCCCACCGATGTAGACCCCAAGATGGGTGTCACCAGAATAGGTTTCTTCAAACATCCCCCGCATCCCCATGTGTTCGTTGCCTAACGAGGTGATTGATTCCTGCAGACGCTTATCTTCAGCGTTTAGTTCGTGCGATGTGATCGTCCAGGGATCGATTTCAAAAATTCGTTTCATGATAAATTCCTCTTCTTAATTTTGGTAAATAACAAAACCATGTGGCGCTAAGTGCTGTGACTCATACTGATTAGCTAACAAGACATTTGTGACCGCCAGGGGTTCTGCTTGTGTACCGGCATTGAAAACCGCCGTCAGTTGTTGCTGACCAAGCGTCCGCGTCAGTGCCACCACGTCAGTCTTGATGATGTGCCACGTCAGCGTCCCCTCAGATAGCAGCGGTGCTTGCTCCCGTCGGAAACTGATGAGTCGTTGCATGAAGGCAAACATAGCCTGATCCTGTAACGCTGGCTCCCACACCATTGGTTTGCGATCATCCGGATCATTTTCACCCGTCATGCCGTATTCAGTGCCGTAATAAATCGATGGCACCCCTGGTTGGACGAAGGTAAAGGCTAAAACTTGCTGCACGAGATCCATATCATCCCCAGCTAAGGTTTTGATACGGGGAGTATCGTGCGAGTCTAACGCATTAAACATCATTTGATTAGTTTGATCACGGTAGCGCATCAATTGCTGATTTAATCGGTCCATCATTGCAGTCGCCGTGATTTTATGATGGATGAAATAATCAAGGATAGCGCCCGTGTAGGTATAATTCATCACTGCCGAGAACTCATCCCCATGCAACCAGGCTTGTGAATTGTGCCAAATTTCGCCTAAGATGTAAAAATCAGGCTTCAAGGCTGTCGTTGCTTGTTTAAATTGTTTCCAAAAGTGATGTGAAATTTCATTGGCCACATCCAACCGCCACGCATCAATATCAAACTCACGAATCCAGTAGGTGGCGATATTTAACAGATATGCTTGTACTTCTGGATTGGCAGTATTTAATTTTGGCATATGCGGGGTGTAATCAAAGGTATCGTAGGTCGCATCCGCTGCAAATTCGAAATTGTCAGTAGCCGTGTAGGTAACCGGAAACTCATGAATATGAAACCACTGCGCATATTTAGAGTCAGCGCCATGCGTCATAACATCTTGCCATTCAGGTGCCGTATCCCCCATATGGTTAAAGACTGCATCTAACATTACCCTGATACCCCGAGCATGCGCTGCGGTTACGAATGCCTTAAATAAGGCTTTGTCACCAAAATCAGGATCGATTTCTAAATAGTCCTGCGTGTCATACTTATGATTGGAAGGTGCCTTAAAAATAGGGTTGAGGTAAATACCATTGACGCCCAAGGTCACCAAATGATCTAAGTGGTCCAAAATGCCCTGTAAATCACCACCATAGTAGTCCTGCCGACCAGGATGATCAGTTGACCGCCAAGACTTTGTACCGACCGGATCGTTGCTTACATCTCCATTTGCAAACCGTTCAGGGAATATTTGATACCATACCGTTTGCTTAACCCACTCTGGCGCATGGAAGGCGTCAATCGTTTGAAAAAAGGGCATCCGGAAGTAGGTATTCATATCCATTAACCAGGCATCGGTTGCTGGCACAAAGCCCTTATCGGTATATAACACCGTTTCACCAGCCGTATCGGTGATAAAAAAAGCATAACCTAACCGGCGTTTAGGTTCGGTGACACTGATTTGCCAATAATCAAACTGCGCGTCAGATAAAATTAATTGCATCGGCACCGGCCTTTTATAGAACGGTTCGACTTGAGGAAGGCTACGTAAACTATATGGATCTCCTGCAATCAAAGACACTGCTGCGATATCCGCGCGCGCTGTGCGTAGCCGGATATGCATCGTCTCTTCGTCATATAGATAAGCCATCTCACTTTCCGGGCGATGGTAAATGGCTGCTAAATTCATAGAATCCTTCTTTCTAATTAACTACGGTCAGCATTGTTCAACACCACAATCAGCTGTTGATTGTTTGATTTAGTGACATTTGTTTAGAGAGAATGTTGATGCCTCATTGTGATGTTGAACAATGCCGCCGTAGCGACATTCATTGCTTACAAACCGTGTTCAACTGACGTTTCCTTAATAATCCAAACTGACAAGGCACCGATCAAGAATAGAACGGCAGATACCAAAATCATGTGTGGCATGAAGTTACCCAAAGCTGGGAACAAAGCAAACGAAGCAACTGAAGCGACAATTTGTGGCAAACAGATCCAAGAATTGAACAAGCCCATGTAAGTTCCATCATGTGAACCGTCCAAAGCATTCGTCAAAATCGTGAATGGGATGGCGTTCATCGTCACCCAAGCGATGCCCAAGAAGACAAAGGCCACTGCTGACATGGCTTGTGAGTGCGTGGTTGCGACCAGATAGAAGCCGACAGCTCCCAAAAGCATGCCCAAGGTGTACGCTGGCTTACGGGTCTTATTGTTAAGTCGAGAAATCATAATCCCCCAAACAATGGCAGCAACCGTTTCAATCGCTGACAAAACACCAAACCAGTTACCGGCTGCTTGGAAGCCCTTTGACGCTGCGTCAACTGTATGCCAAATATTTTGCGCCACAGTACCCGTACCATATGTCCATAGGTATTGGAAGCCAGCCCATGAGAAGAATTCAACTAGGCCCAACGTCCAAAATACCTTGGGTGCCTTAACCAAAATTTGCACCATGCTGAGCTTTTCACGGTTCTCTTCGATACCGTGGTACTTGGCATAGGTCTTTGGATCATACTCCTCAACCTTCCAAATGGTGAAAGCGGCAGAAACTGCTAAGATGATTGCTCCAACATAAAATGCTAGCTTAACGGATGCTGGCAATTGACCTTCAGCCGCAACATTGGCAACCCCTAATGCTGTGAAAATGTAAGGGAATAAGTTCGCAATGACACCACCAATATTGCCCCAGATGGTTTGCCATGACCATGCAAAATCTTTTTGCTCATCGTTAACCATGTCTGAAATCATCATTTTAAATGGTTGCATTGACATATTTGATGACAAGTCCATAAACAAGATCGCAATCGCCCCAAACCATAAGGCAGTCGAAGTCTTAAACCCAAAAGAGCCTGAATTTGGTAACAAGACCATTACAATGATGGCCACCACTGAACCAAGAATCAAATAAGGCAAACGACGCCCAATTTTTGGTATCCAGGTACGATCTGAGAAGTACCCGACGAGTGGTTGTACTAACATTCCTGCCAATGGTGGCAAAATGAAGAAAAAGCCTAACTTCGTTGGATCAGCGCCCAAGGTTTGAAAAATTCGCCCCATATTGGCACTTTGTAATGAAAAGGCCATCGAAGTTCCCAAATTACCAAATGTCATTAACATCAACGTCGAAAGTGCTAGGGTTGGTAGCATCTTCTTGCCGACTGTTGTATTACTACTCTGCTTTGTCATGTTTCTTTCCTTTCTCGAACCGACAAAATCTCAAAATCCCATCTCGAGCTACTCAAATTAATAATCATTTCAACCTAGGTAACATTTGTGCATGCCCGATTGGATGTCTTAACTATAAACTGTCCATGTAAGCGTTTTCAAGTGTAAAACTAGTGTTACCGGTATCATAAATAAAACGCTGTTCATTCCATATATGACAATGATGTAAACGTTTTCAAAAATGACTTGTTTTTGCTATACTGAATTGAGTACTTTTTGAGGGGGAATTGTATGGCTACTTTAAAAGATGTCGCCGCTTTAGCCCATGTATCCAAAATGACTGTTTCGCGGGCCTTAAATCATCCAGAACTAGTTTCAGCTGAAATTCGGCAGGATGTGCTCGCGGCCGTCACTGCGTTAAACTACCAACCTAACCGGGCCGGTTTAGCACTTTCGAAACATAAATCGTTTGTGTTCCAATTCTTGATGTTAGAGGATGTTGATCAAGTAGAACCCTACTATGGCAAGCTGCTGATCTATATCAGTGATGCCTTACAGCAATCTGGTTATACCTTAGAATTGGGGCACTCACGTCAAAGTTTAAATCCAAATGTTGATGGTTTAATTGTCGTGGGCGCGCGTCACCATGACTTGGTCTGGTTGAAGGCATTGGACATCCCGTACGTTAGTTATGGAGAAATTAGCGAAGATATTCCGTATGTCGATGTCGATAATCGCTTGGGCACAAAAATAGCCACGCAACAATTATTGATGCATGGCTATACTAATATTCACTATATCGGGCTGACGATGGACGAATACTTTGCGCGGCAACGTGAGCAAGGATATCTCGATGCGACGCAGGCCGCCCATAATCTCCCCCACGTCCATCGTATTACTAATAACGATCGTTTGGCTGAAACATTAGTCCAGCAGCTGGCTTTGACGCCTAACATGGCTTTTGTTTGTGCAACCGATCAGATTGGCTTGGGGGTCGTGCGGGGAATTTTGGATGCGGGGTTCCGTATTCCAGAGGATGTCGCGGTGATTGGCTTTGATGGGGTTTATTTGGATCAAATTGCGTCACGGCGACTGACGACCATCCGACAACCACTACCACAGATTGCCAATGAGTTAATTCACCTCTTAGAAGCGCAATTAACTAATACCGCTTGGCAACCACAACTTATCGTTCCTGAATTAATTGTCCGGGAATCAACTCGTAACTAAAAAGAACGGCTATGCAGACAATTGCGTAGTCGTTCTTTTAGATTAATCGTTTGTTTTTTCGTGCTTCTCAGCGCGTGCAAACAAAATCCAGGCAATGATTGCAAATAATACTGGGCCTAAAATCGTCCACATACCATCAAACCAATCACCGGTGCTAAAGGGCTCCCAAATCGTCAAACCGATTGAAAGCAACATCAATAACTCAACCAAAATCGTTACTGGCCAATAACTTTTTGCACTCTTAAAGAAGACAAACGGGCGCTTCACATTTGGTAAACGCTTAAAGAATGGAAATGCCAAAACTAAGAAGACATATGGCAGGGTCGTCGAAACATTGCCCATATTCGTCAAAATCAGGTACAACTGGCTGGCATTCTTCCCACCGAATGAAATTCCTAGGATTAAGACCACCACAATGATGGCTTGGGCCCAAACAGCCGTTGCAGGAATACCGTGCTTATTCAAACGCACCACGCGCGCTGGCCAAAATTCTTTGGGCGTACCAAGAATGAATGACTTGATTGGTCCATAAGTTAGATAAAAGAAGGAACCCACGTAGGCCATAAACATACCAATCCCCGCAAAACGAGTGAAGAGATCACCTAATAAGAGCGCGGTGGCCTGGGACAAATGCAAAGATTGACCCAGCTGCACACCCAGATTATTCATCAAGACATAGGTGATATTCCCCAGATTAGCTGATTTCATTGCGCTTAAATGTAGCCAGTTCGTTGAGACACCCCATAGCAAGATTGACAGCGAATACCCAATACCGATCACGATGGTTGCGATAATAGCGCCCTTCGGATAGGTCTTTTCAGGTTCATCGATATTCTCCATAACACTACCCATTTGTTCCAACCCAGCATAAGCAAAAATAGCATACAAGGCAAACGAAATCATTTGGAAAGGTGATTGGAAGGCTGGGTTACTTGAAATTAAGAATGAATGCAACTGCACTGGTTCAGCGAAGTGCCCCCCAGAAGCTAGTAAAATTACCACGGAAGCCAGCAACAAGATTCCATTCAAAGCCATCACGAAGACGCCCCCGATTGATGAGATCCGCGCGATGGCCGAAACCCCACGATTGACAAAGAACGCAACGACGATGACGAACAACGCCGCCAAAACGCCGACAGTTTCTCCACTCGACATACCAAATAATGACCAGCTTTGGGTGGCATCATGGCCCGCAAACAAGGTTGAAAAAGGAATCCAGACCTTTTGGGCCACCCCAATCATCCAGGTAATCCATGAAGCCAGGCCCACAAACGTGGCAATGAAAGCAACTTTTTGGCCCAGTGCTTCTTCCATCCACGTATAAATACCACCTTTGGCATCGGTATATGAAGCACCAAATTCAGCGTACATCATCGCTGTCGGTAGAAAAAATAGTAAGCCACCTAACAAATACCAAATGATGGCGGCATAGCCCATTTGTGCAAAGGCCACCGGCCCATTGGCAAACCCAAAAATGGTCGTAAACATCATTAAAATTACGGCCCCTAAGCCCAACTTTTTCGATTTCGAACTCATACAAACTCCTCTACTTATAAATTATGATGCTGTATCACATGCTGATCCACAGCAAAAAACAGACTATAATTATTCAATATACATGAATAATTATAGTCTGTTTTGTATATCTATTCAGTTATAGTTTCATAAGAGATTGTGTGCGGTTACTCATCAACCACTTAATTAATCACTTAATTTTTAAAGAAACCGCGGTTACCCGCTGCTACTTGGTCGATCCAGTATTGGTGTTGTGAATTATACATAGTTGGTACCGGATCCAATGGTACAAATTCTGCTTCTATGGTCTCATCCCCATCAACCTCAAGATCACCACCAATTTTCTCAACTTCAAGGAGGGTCCCAATAATTTGCGCCTTGTCCCCTGAGGGAAATTCAATATGGAAATCAGATTGGACCCCCCACAATGAAACCGGCTTGACATCCAAGTTCATTTCTTCTTTAAACTCTCGGATAATAGCACTACTATTGGTGTCATTTAATGGAATCATACCACCTGGAATTCCCCAAACATCCTGGCTTGAATCACTACGTTTCTGCAGTAAGACAGCCGTGCGATCCTCGTTGAATAAAATACCGGCCACACCTGACATAATAATTTCATCATGCCCGATTTTAGCGCGTAAATTTTTAAAGTAGTTTTCCATTACAACCATGTTGTGCCCCCAAAATATTGTTGTTACATCTGACAAGCAAAAGCCAGCAATTAATGTGCTGGCTTCTATCTTATTAACGCATCCCACCAGCTAAGCCATAGGTCCATCATCATTTACTATGATTGTTGTCTAAATGGCATAGTCGGTCGTGTGTTATTTTACTTTCTCTTAATCACTCAATGAATCAGCCTTAGCTAACAAATCTGCCAGTTCTTGCTTACGCCGATCGTGTGGAATGAACAAGCCTAACATATCTTGATTAATGCCCGCCATCACATGGGTGACATGGGCTGCTTCATCGAACTCTACCGTCAATGGTGACTTCAATGATTTATTGGGCGACGCAATGATATCTTGAACTGTCCAGTCATCAATTGACATGCCACGCGGATTTTTGAATATCGTTGTTTCTGGATCCTCGGCTGCGCAAATTTGGCGCATCGTAGGCAAATCTACCGGTAATGATTCAGAATCTTTCATCTGGACCACATTGTATGGTAGCTGATTAAGCTCAAAAAACTCTGTTACTGACTTTAATGCACTTAATGCTGAAGAGCGATGTGAGAAAGAATAAACCGTCACAGGCATAATATATTCTCCATTCTATCATTATTGGTTATACAACCAATGCAATTGCTAATAATTATAGCATAGGCGTGGAAGTCCACAAACCTCTTTATTTGCATTCATAATAGATATGGATAGAATAACATGTGCTTGCGGGTTTAAGGGGCGTCATCTTTACTCATCAAAGTTTTTACTTGAACCAAGCATCGACTTGCTTAGGGTGCTTGCTGATCCAATCCTTAGCTGCTGATTCAACGGATTTACCATTGGATACATCCAGCATCACCTTTTCCATATCAGCCTTCGTCCACTTGAAATTCTTCAAAACTTTATAAACCTTAGGCTTATCTTGCTTCAAATCCTTACGCGTAAAGGTATTAATGGTTTCTGCTTCACCAAAGACATGCTTTGGATCCTTCAAATACTTCAAATCATACTTTTGGAACATCCAGTGTGGCTGCCAACCAGTCACAATGATGTCCTGGTGGGCCTTGATAGCCTTACCTAAGGCGACGGTCATCGCACCAGATGATGCGGGTGTTAACTGCCAACCTTGGCTCTTCAGACCATATGCGGTTAAGGCCTTGGTAGCTGCCTTCATTTCACCGGCACCTGGCTCAATACCCGTAATGTTCTTGTTGGCCTCAGTGGTCAGGTCAGCAATTGAGTTGACCTTCATATACTTTGGCACTACCAAACCAGTGGTGGCACCCTTTAGATTTGGTCCAAGCAAATCAATTTGATCCTTGTACTTGTTGTATTGGGCTGAGTGGGTGGTTGGCAACCAGGCTGAAACAGAAGCATCTGCCTGACCGTTGGCCACTGATTGCCACATGATTGAATTATCCAGCGGTGTCAAATTCACTTTATACCCATGTTGTCGCATGGCCACCGCCAAGACGTTACTTGAGGCCACTTCAGAATCCCATTGAACGTAAACTAAGTCCAATGTTTTTGCTTTGGCACCACTTGCAACAAAACTATTTGCAAAACCAGTACCGATCATCACAACAAAGATTCCCAAGGTAGCCCACTTACGCCATGGTTTTGAACCATTTTGCACTTTATCTTCTGGTGAGACATTTAATTTCTGGGTAAAACGGTCAATAATAATCGCTAAGACAACCAGCGCTAATCCATTGACGAATCCTTTACCAACATCGGCATTTTGGACGGCGGAAAGCACACCACGACCTAGCCCAGGGGCACCGATCATTGAGGCAATCACAACCATTGACAATGCCAACATAATAGTTTGGTTTATACCGGCTAAAATCGTACTCGTCGCCAATGGCAATTCAAGCTTGAATAATTTCTGTTTTGGCGTTGATCCAAATGAATCAGCCGCTTCAACCAAATCATTTGGCACTTGCCGGATTCCTAAGTTCGTCATCCGGACAGTTGGTGGCAAGGCGAAAATCACTGACGCGAAGACACCTGGTACGACACCAATGCCGAAGAACGCAACCGCGGGAATCAAGTACACGAACCCAGGCATCGTCTGCATGAAGTCCAAGATTGGTTGCACAACACGTGCCACGTATTCTTTCTTTGACATCCAAATTCCTAGTGGTACCCCGATCACAATCGAGATGATACTAGAAACGAGGACCAACGTTAAGGTACTCATCAAATCTGCCCATAGATTTTGATTCCAGATAAAGAGCAACCCAATAAACGTGAAAAAGACAAAGCCTAATTTTTTACTTGAAAAAATCAATGCTAACGCGGTCAAACCGATAATAAACATCCAAGCGGGAATCGCTGTCAAACCAGCCGTCATTCCATCCATCAGTTTATTACCGACCGTCTGAATGAAATTAAACATCCCACTCAAATTCGTCGTTAACCAATCAACAATATCTTCCACCCACTGGGCTACCGGTAGTTTCCCAACTAATTCTCCCATAATTACTTCTCCTCCGTCTCAGCGCTCTCGGCCAATGCCTCTAGCACACGACCACGAATAATGACTCCTAGTAAGCGTCCCTGTTCAACCACTGCCAAAGGGGTTGGCGCATCATAAATTAATGGCATAATGTCAGCCACCAACATATCCTTAGGGACCGTTGGCATCTGAGTGGCAACTTCAGAAAGGGGTAACCCTTCTTTTCGTGCCCGTAGCGCATCCTCACTCGTCACAAACCCACGGAAATTACGACCACGATCAACGGCCACCAAACCACTAACTTCTTCAGTACGCATTTTCTTCAACGCCACGTTAGGCCCATCGACCTCGATATTGGTATAAATTGGCGGAATCATGATATTTTCAGCTGTCAAAACCTTTGAACGATCGACATCCTCAATAAAGGCACGCACATAATCATTCGCTGGGTGGGTCAGGATTTCTTCACCAGTCCCAACTTGTTGAATCTGACCATCTTTCATGATGGCAATCCGATCACCGATACGTAAGGCTTCATTCAAATCATGCGAAATGAAGATAATCGTTTTTTGGAATTTCGTTTGTAGATCCAATAGTTCATCTTGCATATCACGCCTAATCAAGGGATCCAAGGCTGAAAACGCCTCATCCATTAATAGGATTTCAGGATCATTTGCCAAGGCACGCGCCAAGCCGACACGTTGCTGCATACCACCAGATAGTTGACTGGGATACTGATCTTTAAACGCCAAGAGATTCGCGTTTTCCAACGCCTTTTCTGCTTTTTTACGCCGGATTTCAGGTTTGACACCCTGAATTTCCAAGCCATATTCTGTATTCTCCAGAATAGTTCGCTGTGGAAAGAGACCGAAACTCTGAAAGACCATGCTCATTTTCTTGCGACGAACTTCTAGTAAATCTTCTTTATTTAGTTTAGAAACATCTTGATCATCGATCAAAACTGAACCAGAGGTGGGTTCGATTAAACGATTCAACAAACGAATCAGAGTTGACTTACCTGAACCAGATAGCCCCATGATCACAAATATTTCACCGGCTTCAATGGACAAGTTAACGTCGTACACACCAACTGTTGCACCCGTCTTCTTCAAAATATCTGTTTTTGGTACTTGTTCATGAACTAACTGCAAAGCAGCTTTCGTTCGCTTACCAAATATTTTCGTTAAATGCTGTATTTCTACTTTAGCCATATTCTCTTCTCCTACTTGTTCGAAATATCTCACTTTCGATAAGTGACAACCCTATTGTAAACATAAAGTTGTCACTTTTGTCAATGTTTTCATGGTATACCATTTCAAACAATTACCTTTTGATTACCTACATTGTGACGTTTATTAATGAATACCAATTTTTAAAGTAACAACTTATAATTCTATTTTCGTGTCACTTAAAACATTGAAAGTGTCAGTTTTTAAGCTCATCTGTGTTATGCTATGGGTAGTAATTTAAATGAGGTGTAGATGTCATGTCGACAATTAAGCAACCCCGCTATCGTGTCATTGCATTACGTATCGCGGAAAAAATCAGTACGAATCAGATTAAGGTTGGCGAAAAGATTCATGCGCGTTCAACCTTGGCTACGACTTTTGGTGTCTCATCAGAGACCGCTCGCCGGGCCTTAAACGTCTTAGTTGACTTAGAGATTGTTGAAATTCGCCATGGGAGCGGCGCCATCGTGGTTTCCCGGCAAAAAGCCCAGGAATATGTGGCCGCTGAAAATGAGGCCCGCGACTTACAATCACTAGAAAATGGGCTAACCGAACAGATTAAAGAGCACCAAGCAGGCTTAAATGCCCTGGCAAAATCAATCAAGAACTATGTTGATCAATCCCAACATTATCAACAGCATAACCCGCTAACCCCATTTGAGTTGACGTTAACCGAAAATTCATCACTCTATGGTAAAACGCTGAGTGAACTCAATTTTTGGCATCTCACCGGGACGACTTTAGTCGGTATCGGTCATGAAGATAAACTGGTGATCTCCCCGGGACCCTATGCTAAAATTGAGTTGGGTGATACCCTGTATTTCGTTGGTGACGAAAACAGTGTGCAAATTGTCCAAAACTTTTTCTATGATAATTAACCGCCATCAAAAAGAGCAACCTATCCAACGATAGGTTGCTCTTTTTTTGTTTTGATTAATCGGCCATACGTTCTTCAATCCAAGCCCAGACTTCATCTTTACCTGACTTAGTCACCGCTGAGAACATTTGGAACGCTGACGTTTCCCGGTCGAATTCAAGTGCTTTTTTGATCACTGATTCGGCCTTATTCCACTTACCGCGGGCGATTTTATCAGCCTTAGTCGCCACTACCAACACCGGAATGTTGTAGTAAGTCAACCAGTTGTACATGGCGATATCCTCTTCGGAAGGTTCGTGGCGGGCGTCAACTAAAGAAACGACCCCTTTTAGCTGCGGGCGTTCAGTCAGATACGTTTCAATCATCTGACCGAACTCTTCACGCATTTTCTTTGAAACCTTGGCGTAACCATAACCAGGCACGTCCACGAAAAACACCTGTTCTTCAACTTTATAAAAGTTCAAGGTTTGTGTTTTACCAGGTTGAGAAGACGTCCGCGCAAAAGACCGTCGGTTAATCAAGCTGTTTGTTAATGATGACTTACCAACGTTTGAACGACCGACGAAAGCAATTTCAGGGATATCAGTTTGGGGATATTGACTAGGCTTCACGGCACTGGTCGTTATCTCCACATTATGAACTTCCATAGTATTCTCCTCTTACGCCTTAATCAATTTTGGCGCAGTATGATCAGTAACGTTTTCGGTAGTGATTACTACTTCGTTGACATCTTTTTGCCCAGGTAAATCAAACATGATATCACGTAACACTTCTTCGATAATTGAACGCAAACCACGCGCCCCGGTTTCACGCTCAATCGCCAAATGCGCCATCGCCTTCAAGGCATCCGGTTCAAAGGTCAACTTGAAATCATCCAACGCAAACAGGACTTGATATTGCTTCACCAAGGCATTCTTTGGTTCCGTCAAAATATGCACCAAGTCGTCCTCTGACAGCTCTTGTAAGGCAGTCAAAATTGGCAAACGACCAATGAATTCTGGGATCAGACCAAAACTCATCAAATCCTCGGGCAAGACTTGTTCCATGATGCTCTTATGGGTATTCAAGCCGGCACCTGACTTTGAGTCAGTCCCAAACCCAATGACTTTAGCGCCGAGCCGTTCCTTGACGATTTGTTCAATACCCGCAAAGGCGCCCCCAACGATGAATAAAATATTCGTCGTATCAATTTGAATAAACTCTTGGTTAGGGTGCTTACGACCACCCTGGGGTGGCACATTAGCAATGGTACCCTCTAGCATTTTCAATAAGGCTTGTTGGACACCTTCGCCGGAAACATCACGCGTAATTGAGACATTTTCAGCTTTTTTAGCAATCTTGTCGATTTCATCGATATAAATGATCCCAACTTCAGCACGGTCAACATCATAATCCGCCGCTTGAATCAACTTCAACAAGATGTTTTCAACGTCTTCACCAACATAACCTGCTTCAGTTAAGGTGGTCGCATCCGCAATCGCAAAGGGCACATTTAGCATCTTTGCCAATGATTGGGCGATGTATGTCTTACCTGAACCAGTTGGTCCCACCATGGCGATGTTTGACTTTTGGAGCTCAACACCTGATTCCATCGATTCACCAGACAACATCGCATTAACCCGCTTGTAGTGGTTGTATACGGCGACAGCTAAGGTGCGCTTTGCATCTTCTTGACCAACCACGTACGCGTTCAAATTGTCGACGATTTCGTGGGGGGTCATCAAAGTCAATTGCGCTTCTTCATGGGCAGCGGCGGCATCTTCATTGATGATGTCTTGCGCCAAAGCCACACATTCGTTACAGATATAGACTCCTGGGCCAGCGATTAACTTATCCACTTCTGCGGCTGACTTACCACAGAATGAGCAATAAGCCATATCGTTGCCATCTTCATTATTAAACACGAATAACTCGCTCCATTTCTATTTTTAATCAAGTACTACCATTGTATCAGATAGCGCAAGTTTTCGCTTTATGCAAAAAGGATGAACTCATGCCAAGACATGAATTCATCCTCATATTTGCGTTAAAATTAAGCTTCAACAGCGTTATCAACAACGACTTCAACAGCCTTCTTGATAGCGATATCGTGCTTCAACATGTCAGTTGACAAAGCTGCACGAACATCGGCGTCTGACATACCGTAAGTTGCGGCCAAGTCAGCAATTTCAGCTTCAACGTCAGCGTCTGATGGCTCGATGCCTTCAGCCTTAACGATGGCTTCCAATACTAAGTTAGTCTTCACACGGTTAGTAGCACCTTCTTCGTATTGCTTGTGCAAATCAGCTTCAGTCGTACCAGTGATTTGGAAGTACAATTCTGGTGAAACACCTTGGTTTTGCATGTTTGAGAAAAAGGCGTTCAATTGACGGTGCACATCTTCTTCAATCATGCCATTAGGGATAACATCCCCAACAACCTTCGCGTTATCAACAGCTGCAGAAACCGCTGCATCTTCCTTAGCTTCATTAGCTTCAGCTGTCTTAGCTTCAACCAAACGATCCTTAACCTTGGCCTTCAATTCTTCCAATGAAGCAACTTCTTCATCGACATCCTTGGCGAATTCGTCATCAAGCTCAGGAACTTCCTTTGTCTTAACTTCGTGGATCGTTACTTCAAACAAAGCATCCTTACCAGCCAAGTCAGCTGCTTGGTAGTCTTCTGGGAAAGTTACGTTTACATTAACGTCTTCGCCAGCCTTGTGACCAACCAATTGGTCTTCGAAACCAGGAATGAATGAACCTGAACCAAGCTCTAAGCTGTAGTTGTCACCCTTGCCACCGTCGAAGTGGTCGCCATCAACGGAACCATCAAAGTCGATCACAACAGTGTCACCATTCTTAGCTTCGGCATCTTCAGCTAAAACCAATTCGGCTTGACCTTCACGCAAGCGTTCGATTTCTGCATCAACATCGGCGTCTGAAACTTCAGCGTCGACCTTATCAACCTTAACACCCTTGTATTCACCCAATTCAACTTCAGGTGCAATTTCAGTTTCAGCAGTCAAAACCCATGCTGAACCCTTTTCCATTGATTCTGCATCGATCTTTGGTTGTCCAACCGCAACGATACCAGCTTCAGCAACGGCGTCAGCGTAAACGTCTGGCAAAACAATGTTCAATGCATCTTGGTACAATGATTCCTCACCGTACATCTTCATGAACATTTGCTTTGGCATCTTCCCCTTACGGAAACCAGGAACTGAGATTTGTCCCTTTACCTTATCAAAAGCTTGTTCAAGTCCCTTTTCGTAGACTTCAACTGGAACTTCGAACTTCAAAGTTCCCTTATTTCCTTCACTCTTTGTGAAAATTGCGTTAGTTGCAACCATGACTTTAATTCCTCCGAAACAAGGTCCCTATCGAGAACTTGTATTTCTATCATTACATACTAGTATATAATACCGGAAATTCCAGTCGTTGACAACGATTCTGGCTAAAAAAGTTTCAAGCGGTGTCACCCTGATTGGCTGACACCGCTTGATGAATTTTATTAACCTAAGAAGTGACGTAGTTGAGCTTCACGATTAATCAACGCTGTGATGGCCACACTAGCACCTTCACGGATTTGTACCAATTGCAAAGCTAACTGGGCATGCTGTTCTTGTTCGCGCGTTTGTGGCCCAACCTTGAAGCCAAATTCGGCTTGTAATATCTCGATGTCTTCACGCACGGACGTCCAAGCTGAATTCCCCGTTTCCAAAATAGCCAAAGCATCTAAGTTGACATATTGTGCCAACTCAGTGAAATCAGCCTTAAGGTTTGGGTAGTGGCGTTCAAAGACCGCCCGAGTCTGCGCATCCATGTCCCGCAAAGCACGGCCAAAACCAATGAACTCTGGTGGCACACCAATTGAGTAGAAAGCCCCGGTAAAGTTAATTGCCCGTGGCAATGAAATCCCATCTATCTGACGTGAGTAGCCTAAGACACCAACGTGTTGCCGACGATCACGCCGCTTTGGAAAGGCCTTGAACAGTGGCTGCATATCCATCACCAAGTTATCAAGGGTCTCGTGATAATATTCAGCCGAATGACGCGCAATTTCGATCATGATGGCTTTGTCTTCAGCCGTAAACGAAATGGCTGGGACGTCTTGCAAATGATCTTGCAAATCTTGAATGGCATTGACGACCTCAACTAGAGGGTAATCATAACGGAAGGCTGATTGAACGGTAACCGTCCGCACGCCCCCGAACTCTTCAAAGAAGCGAGGAATCCGACGTGGTGACAAGCCACCACGGAAGATGGCTGAACCCATTCCCACGATTGGGAAAATTTCAATGCCTTCCTCTTCAGCAAATTCGTAAAGACGCGCAATGGCCAACTTGTTACCAGAGATAGAACTCATAAAGCCTGATGACAAGGCTGAATCAGACCCAGCTAAGAAAACACGCATGTACTTTGGTCGGAAACCAAAGGTCTCTTCATGTAACGCAAGGTACTCCTTTAAGATCTCAGGCGCACCAAGTTGCGTTTCGAAGTCTTCAAACAAAGGAATCATCTCGATATAAGGTGTATTAGCTTTGCTTGACGTGGTGAAGTTCTCTGACTTAAACTCGGCCAATTTCTTGAAGAGCTTTTGCATCTCGATGATTTGATCAGCCCGCTGTGCCATTGGCAGAATAGCTTCAAATAATGGTCGGTTTTCAAAGCCCAGGTCTGAGGCGAAATCCTCAGATGACAAGAAGGCGGTCATCGCCTGCATCAAATTATAACCACGCTCCTCCCAAATGTTTGGAAAGCGGAACGTAATAAACTTATCACGGCCAAGTTGGTGCGCCTTGAAGTATTCCAATTGGTCTGAGAATAGACGATCAATTACAGCCGCATCCGCATGCTTACCTTCCCAATCCCACATATATTCATCAACATCTAACGAAGAAAAGTTTTCATAAGCTTCCATTGTTTCGTTATATGCAGAAATAAATGGATGATTTGATACATCCCAAAAAGGACCATTTGCATTGTCAGGATGTTGCGTTCCCATCGTCACTGGAATTTTGCGGTCAACCATCATATTCTCCTTTGATTTTTAGCATAATAAATGAACAATAACTCTATTTGCTAAGTTATTGTTTCTATTATGCCATATTTTCCCAAATATTTGTAGCAAATTCTAATAAATAATTCGTAAACTGCACAAAAAAAGGAAACAAACAAAGTTTGTTTCCTTTTCTCAAAGTTTACTAGTTAGAAACTAATATCTAAATATTAGTCGTTAACTGTAGTAACAGTTCCGGCACCGACAGTACGTCCACCTTCACGAACAGTAAACTTCAATCCTTCTTCAATGGCAACTGGAGAGATCAACTTTACATCGAAAGTAACGTGATCACCAGGCATAACCATTTCTACACCTTCTGGCAACTGAACAACTCCAGTAACGTCAGTAGTGTGGAAGTAGAATTGTGGACGGTAGTTAGTGAAGAATGGCGTGTGACGGCCTCCTTCTTCCTTAGTCAAGACATAAACTTCAGCCAAGAAGTCTGTGTGTGTCTTGATTGAACCTGGCTTAGCCAAAACTTGTCCACGTTCGATTTCAGTACGGTCAACACCACGCAACAAAGCACCGATGTTGTCTCCGGCTTGAGCTGATTCCATAGTCTTACGGAACATTTCGATTCCAGTAACAACTGTCTTACGAACGTCTTCCTTCAAACCAACGATTTCAACTTCGTCGTTCAAGTTAACAGTTCCACGGTCGATACGTCCAGAAGCAACAGTTCCACGACCAGTGATCGTGAAGACGTCTTCAACTGGCATCAAGAATGGCTTTTCAGTATCACGCTCTGGAGTTGGGATGTATTCGTCAACGATGTCCATCAAGTTCTTGATGATTTCAACGTTTTCTGCATCACCTTCCAAGGCCTTCAAAGCTGAACCACGTACGAATGGAATGTTATCACCATCGAAGTCATATTCTGACAACAATTCACGTGCTTCCATTTCGACCAAGTCAACCAATTCTTCGTCGTCAACCAAATCAGTCTTGTTCAAGAAGACGATTAGGTATTCAACACCAACTTGGCGAGCCAACAAGATGTGCTCACGAGTTTGTGGCATAGGACCGTCAGTGGCAGCAATAACCAAGATAGCACCGTCCATTTGGGCAGCACCAGTGATCATGTTCTTAACGTAGTCCGCGTGACCAGGGGCGTCGATGTGGGCGTAGTGGCGCTTCTCAGTCTCATACTCGATGTGAGCAGTGTTGATTGTGATTCCACGTTCCTTTTCTTCAGGAGCCGCGTCGATTGATGCAAAGTCTGTTTGCTTTGACAATCCCATGTCAGCCAACGTCTTTGAGATCGCAGCTGTCAAAGTAGTCTTACCGTGGTCGACGTGACCAATAGTTCCGATGTTAACGTGCGGCTTTGTACGCTCGTAATGTTCCTTAGCCAAAAGCTTATCCTCCTAATTTTCGCAGATGTAACTAGTTACAACTTTAAAAGTTGCATATAATAATTATACTACAACCCGTGCTGAAATACACATCTTTGCGAAAAATAAATAATTGTTTGTTTCCATTTGGAAAACTTAAGTTATTATATCCAATCAAAACGCATTTGTAAACTGTTTATCAGTGAATATATCTGAATTTACCGGACTTTTTGCCGATTATGGCGCTCACATTAACAGGGCCAGTGATTTTTCTTGCAGTTCACGGCGTAATGCGCGTTGGGTTGGATCTTCATTTGCATATTCCTCACCCACCATTTCAGCCAAAACAGCCTGTGCCCACTGATCGGGATCTTTGACCACCCGATCCAGTGCTGGGTAAGCCACCATTAACGCAAGCCGCACCGTGGCCAGTAACGTTTCGAGTTGTTGATCATCAAAGTTTTGATATTTTTCTAAGGCTTGTTTGATGGCTTTAAACTCAACCGTGTCGTCGATAGCCACCAGTTTTGCAGGGACAAAGGTAATCTGTTGGTCCTGCAACCAATCACTTTTGACCGGCTGGTTGACGGCTAACCGACGCAGGCGATCAATGATCGTGGCCCGCGTAATGGGATGAATATAGGGGTCGACCAATAAGTATTGCGCGCCGTGCACATAGGCCTCGTAAGGGAGCTTCTCAGCCTCTTCTAAACGATGCGCTTGTTGGGCAACGTCTTCATTACTAAGATGGTAAAAATGGCGTTGAATAGTTTGGATGGTTTCGCGCATATCCTCGGCATAAGCTGCTTCAGCCGTTTCAATTTCACTCAATAACGCAGCAGATACGGCAGTTTCCAGACTAAATTCACGCGCCTTTAAAAAATGACGATTGTGCATTAACACAGCCATGTAGGCTTCTGGTTTTGTTTCGAGATACTCATCCACAAACTCATCCATAATCATTTCAGCCAATTGAAATTGACCATCAGCGATTAAAACTTCAGTGACAAATTGATTGAGGGCAAAGGTTTGTCGCTCATTATACAAGTCATCTAAGACATCAAGGGCATCAATGATCCGACCATCCGCAAAAAATTGACGTGCTTTTGTCTCTTGTTGGTTAAATTCGATGTCATTCATAGCGCTACCCCCGTCTGTGTAGAAAAACTGCTATCCAACCATTGCTTGTTGAATAGCAGTTCTTAATTAGTTTTCTTGTGTTGCTACCGGTGCAACTGTCGCCGGGTTTTTAGGCTTACGACGACGAGGACGGCGCTTCTTCTTCGCTTCCCCATCACCCGTTTGGGCTGGTTGGTTCACATTAACCGCAGGCGTTGGTGCGTTCCCTTGATTTGGTTGATTATCAGCATGGGCTGACTTAGGCTTCTTACGACGACGACCGTTTTGGTTTGCCTCCATAATAACCGGCAAAATCACGGGCTTACGACGTGTTTGTTCGTACAAGTACTTACCTAAAACATCACGGACAGAATTTTTTAAGTTACCCCAATCAAATTCCTTGGTATTCTTGATGCCATCAGCAACCGTATTTTGCACTAATTCACCCGCTTCATGCATCAAATCCCGCGAAGTCTTCACGTAAACAAAGCCACGTGAATCAATCTTTGGTGCGGCCACCACCTTTTTCTTTTTACGATCAATGGTAACAACGGCGATTAACACGCCATCTTCTGACAAAATGCGGCGATCGTTCAAGACGATTGAACCAATATCACCCACGCCAGAACCGTCAATCATCGTTGAACCAACTTGGATTGAACCAGTCAAGACAGGCTCGGCTGTCAATTGCAAGTTGTCACCATTCTTAAGGATGAAGGTATGTGCCTCGGTGTAACCCACTTCCTTAGCTGCATGAGCCGCGGCGTTTAAGACCCGGTACTCCCCCTGCACTGGAATGACATTTTCCGGCTTGAGCAAGTTTAACATAAATTGGAAATCGTTCTTCGAGGCATGCCCTGAAGACTTCAAATCAGTTGAGATTTGCTTCACATCAGCCCCAGCACGGAAAAGTGAGTCACGCGTACGGGCCACAATTCCCTCCATCGCTGTTGATGGGGTCGTTGTAATAAAGACCAAATCACCCTTTTGGATTTGAATGCTCCGGTCATCACCATGGGCCATCCGTTGTAAGTGGCGGATGGGTTCCCCCATCTTACCAGTTTCTAGGATGACCGTTTCTTCAGGTGTCAACTTGGCCATGTTCTTCAATGAAACAAAGAGTTCATTTTCTGGTACCGGCAGGCTCAACTTCTTCAAGCGTAGCGCCGTGCGCACAACCTTTTCTAGATCATTCCCAGAAAGGACGATTTTACGCCCAACCTTATAACTGGCGTCAATGACTTGTTGGATACGTTGGATGTTTGAAGCCACTGCAGCCACAATGATGCGTCCCTTATGATGATGCATGCCATCATAAATGTACGTCGCAATTTCGGATTCATGCGCAGACTGACCAATGTTAGCCGTCCCAGCCGCATCAATCAACAAGGCCTTCACACCCTTACGTCCAATTTCAGCTAAGCGCAATAAATCAGTCCGGTAGTATGGTGACGCTGTGGTATCAAACTTGAAGTCACCAGTATAAACAATTTGCCCCTCTGGTGTCCCAATAACAATCCCCAAAGACTCTGGGATCGTATGGGTCGTTTCAAAGAATGAGACGGTAACATCTCCAAATTCCACTTCTTGATCACCACGCACAATGTGGTAATCATTAAAGTCCTTCGTCAAAGGTTCTGCTTCAATGGCCAATTTTGCCAATTCAATGGTGATTTCTGAACCAAAAACAGGGACAGACATCTCTGACAATAAGTATGGCAAGGCCCCAATGGCATCCGCATGACCATGCGTCAAAAAGATGCCGGCCACCTTATCTTGGTGTTCAACTAAGTATTGGAAGTCAGGAATGACTACGTCCACACCCAACAAATCACTTTCTGGGTACTTTAACCCAGCATCTAAAATAAAAATATCTTCATCAACCGTTACGGCATACATGTTTTTCCCGTTTTCACGCAAACCACCGAACGGCATTACGCTTAATGTCGTGTTACTCATAATTTATTAATCTCATTTCTTAACGGGCTAGCAGTTACTAAGACCCAACGTTAGTATTTATTTTCTATATTACCATAAATCTTAGACGCCTCCAACAAAATCTCTTGCGTAAACGAAAAATCCCTCAGTGATAACTCAAAGAAAGCAAGGACATTTCTTGAGCTACCACCAGGGACTCTGTGTGGTACTTATTGATGATGATTTAACCAACTCTGCATTTTCTCAATTCGTAAGACGCGCAGGTTTGGTAACCCATTTCGTGAGACACCGTGCCATGATTGGGGTAATCGGACCAACTCTACTTCAACGTCATTCGTCATTTTTAGTGCAGTAAAGTAAGCTTCGGACTGACTCAACGGTGTGCGCATATCATACTCACCGTGCAGCAATAAAATTGGGGTCCGGACCGTTTTGACATAGGCAATGGGTGACTTATGGTAAAGCACTTGGCGGCCACTCTCGTCATATGGACTGACGCCCATCTCATCGGTAATGAACACCGATCCAATATCGGAAGTCCCTGCTAACATCATCCAATCAGTGACCGGACGTTGCGCAATAGCTGCTTTAAACCGGGTTGTATGACCAATCGCCCAAGTCGTCATATACCCACCATAGGAACCACCAATGATGTACTGGCGCGTGGCATCAATCAACTCGGGGTGTTGCGTGATCGCTGCATCCAACCCGGTCAGCAAATCACGGTAATCCTGTTCACCATAATGCTGGATGACTGCATCCATAAAGGCTTGCCCATACGTCGTCGAGCCATGGGGATTAATAAAGACAACGTTATACCCTAACGCGGTTAATTGCTGAAATTCCAAGAAAAAAGTATCACCGTAGGCCGCATGCGGGCCACCGTGGACATACAAAATGACGGGCGCCTGGGTCCCTGCTTGATTAGGCATAAACCAGGCATCGATAATCGCTTGATTTTCACTGAGGAAAACATATTTTTGCGCGATTGGATAGGTTTGATGCTCGTCAAACTGCACCGCCTTGGTCGTGAGATCAATTAATTGACTCGGATGGTCAGTGGTTGAACGCAACACCATGGCAAATTCGTCATCAAATGCAAAATCGACAATCTGTTCACGTTCATCGCGAATCAAAGTAACTGCCCCGCTCAGATCGCCGATATACAACCGGGAATGCCCGTGATAGCCCGTTTGAAACACAAAATTATCGTCATCAAGCCACTTCAAATGGCGGGCTTGCCCTTTGATAATCGTATCAGAGCTAATGCCAGCCGCCACATCCTCACTTTGAAAAATGCCATTCAACGTATTTTCAGCAAAATTAAAGCGATAGAGTGCACTCATCCGGTGGTTCAAATTTTGCTTATCTTGCGCCACAAATAAAACATCGGCCCCGTTTGTGCTGTATTGGGCCTCTGAAACCTCAGCAATTCCATCATGCGAGATGACAAAGGTTTTGTCCGCAGCAACCTGATATTCCACCAATTCATTAAACACATATAAGGCATCATATGATGTCGTTTGCCGCGTATAAAGCACGCGACTATCTGCGAAGGCATCCAGCAACACCAACGGCGTCTTAGCGGACACGATTGTCCAATTCTTCTCAAACGTCTGGACTTTTAGATAATAATGCTGTTCCGTATCAATATAACCCTTGTTATCAGCCTTATACGTTAAGGTTTTGATGCTGTGCAACGTGGGTTTATCTAAAACAAGGTTATGCTTTGGATATTTCTCAACCAAGGTCACATAAACAATTGTGCCTGTGTTAGTTGGCACAAAATTGGTGATCTTAGTCTTTTCTGAGACAACCTTTTCATCCGCTGCATCGGGATGAAAACGGAAAATGTCATTGTCAACTTGGTAATATAAGTGTTGACCCTGCGCGCGTATCTGTACGACTTGTTCCACTAGAATGGAAAATTCGCCGTCATGCAGTTCAACAAGATCGCTGACATAATCATTTTCAGTTTCACGCGCATGACTACGTAAGGCATATGTATGCCCATCTAAAACGTGTAAATCAGATAGCGGAAAGATTTCAAAGAGGTTTGGATTGATTGTCACTGTCATATGGGTACCTCGGTTATTGACTAAGTTATTACTCGTATTTTCCCATAAAAGACAGGTAGATACAAAAAAACTACCGATCTCTTGCGAAATCAGTAGTTTTTCTTAAATTTATTACTTGTTTAACAAAGCTGCCAAACGTGACTTGTCACGTGAAGCCTTGTTCTTAGCAATCAATCCCTTTGAAGCTGCGCGATCCAAAGCAGATGAAGCATTAACAAACAACTCTTGTAAGTTGTCTGCACCAGCTTCAACAGCCTTGCGGAACTTCTTAACTTCAGTACGGTATGCTGAAGTAGCAATGATGTTGCGCTCGCGTTGAACCTTGTTCAAACGAGCACGCTTGATTGAACCTTCGATAACTGGCATCGTCTATTCTCCTTCGATGAAATGTCTTTGAATTTACGTGTTAATCGCTTAAAATTAACGACGCAAACCAAGCTTAGCAATCAATTCACGGTAACGTTGTACGTCAGTGTTACGCAAGTAGCGTAGCAAGTTACGACGGTGACCGATCTTCTTCATCAATCCACGTTGTGAATGGAAGTCATGCTTGTGCTCAGACATATGCCCGTTCAATGAGTTAATGTCAGCAGTCAAAACTGCAACTTGTACCTCAACTGAACCAGTATCACCTTCGTGACGTGCGAACTCCTTCATGATCTCATTCTTGCGTTCTGCAGAAATAGCCATTGGAATGTTCCACCTTTCTTAAATAAATATAGTGTCGCCTAAAACCGAGTAGAACGATGGTGAACCGTTAAACACAGATTTAGGTCATGCAAAATTGCACTAGGTTAGTATACCGGTTATTTCCAATAAGTGCAAGTACTAAGATTGATTTTGAAAACGTAGGATAAATAACTCAAATAATAATTCAGGATCGCGCCGGGTGCTCTTAAGTTGCTTTTCCATGTTAACTAGGCCCAAAAAAGCTTGTGCTAGGTCTTTGTAGCCAAAACTACGCACAGTTTGTCGGGCTAACTTCACTCGATATGGATGCACCGATAACGCCGTTGCCAGTCCCTTTTCACTTAACTTGGACCCCTTCGCCTGCACTAAAAGTCGGAATTGGCCTAAAATCGCACCTTGCAACCGTAATGGTTCTTCACCGTTCAAGATTAATTGATGATAAAGCATCACCGCTGGGGTAATTTTACGATGTAACAACAAATTAATGAGTTCAAAGACATCCTGGTTCAACGTGCGCGAAACCAACGCATCGACGGCTGCTTCTTCAATCACCTTGGTATCGATACTGTACAGCATCAACTTATCCAATTCGGCCATAATTTGGGTGAGATTTAGATTAGTTAATTCAATGAGCCGATTACCTGCCGCTGCCGTCATTTGATACCCCTGCTCAGCCAACCGTTCATTAATCATTTGCCGAATCTCTTTTTCTTCGATTTTCCCAAATGTTAAGTAGCCGGGCAATTCTTTTAACTGTTTCGTGATTTTCTTACGGCCATCCAATTTTTCAAATGGCGCGAAAATCACTAGAATTGTTTGTGGTTCGGGATGGGCCATGTATGTCTGTAGATCTTCGACATAGTGCTCGATCTTGCCACCAGTTTCCCCCGTGAGAAAATAGGCATTATCGATGATAACCACCCGCCGCTCACCAAAAAATGGCATGGCACGACTATCATCAATGGCAGCCCCGAGGGGTTGTTCGCGCATATCAAACGTTGCTAAATTCATTGAACGATCTTCAGGCGCGACAATAGCAGTAAAGGCAGCCCGGACTTGTTCCATCAAATACAAATCAGTCCCTTGAATGAGGTAAATGGGCTCGAACTCACCGCGCGATAGACTATTTTTGAGTGTTTGTAGCGTCAACGCCATGTAACTGAACCTCCCATTTTTCGGACCAATTTGTCCATCTGTAATCTATCATACCAGACGTTTGCGTATTATAAACCTGGATATTCGCATCAGCCGCCGTTTGAAGTGTTTCCGGGGCCGGATGATGATAACGATTGTGCATCCCCGCCGAAACAATTCCAATTGTTGGCTTCAGTGTGGCCACAAAATCTGGTGCGGTACTATTTTTGGAGCCATGGTGACCAAATTTCAAGACATCCGTGCGCAAAGTCGGAAAGGCCTTGCTCACGGCTAATTCACCGGCCTGTTCTAAATCACCCGTCATCAAGAAATTCCGCCGACCAAAGTGCCCATAACTCACAATTGAATCCTGATTTTCAGCAGTTCCTGCACCGAACGGATGCAAAAACTGCACTGGAAAATCGGTTTTGGCACCGGCAGTAATCAAAGTAACTGGGATGTGCGTTGGTTGAATCTTTTTTAAGTAAACATCGGTCGTTTCCATCCCCGCGGGTAAGTAGACACGCTCAATCTTGATTAACTTGGCCATATCCGCAAAATCACCAATATGGTCAGTGTCCTTATGCGTAAGCACCAACCCGGCAATTCGTTTTACACCTAACCCCTTAAGATTAGTAACAATTTCCTCAGCTAGATAGTTCTTGACATGGGTCCTGGTCTGCCAGCTGGCCTGTTGAAAAACCACCTTACCCCCGACATCGATGAGATAAGCCTGCTGTGAACCCGGCAATTTGATGATCGTACAATCTCCTTGACCCACATCAAAAAAAATGACGTGACCGACCGGGTTAAGCGCTGGCCAAACAACCATCATCCCAAAGACGACACTAAGCACCCAATAAGTCGAGTGGCGGTGCTTAGCCATGGCATAAAGCACCCCTAGAAAAAAAGCCAGCAAGAGCATGAGCGGCGTTTGACCAAATATTAGATTACCGGGTAGTTGATCACACCAGGCAATGGCATGCTGACACATCAACACAAATTCGTTACAGAGATTCATCAGTGGCAACCAATCCAACCCACTAGCGACTAATCCTACCAAGACAACCGGCACGATAAACATGGAAAAAAGTGGCACGATCAAGATATTGGCGGCTAAAGTCATCGGGTGCCACTCATAATTATGCCAAATCAATACGGGCATGATGAGTAACCCTAGGTAGCAGCTAATCTGCCAGTACCGACATCTTTGTAACCACAGGAGGCCAAATGATAGTAAATAGGATAATTGGCCCCCTAAATTCTGTAGCACACCCGGTTCAAGCATGAGACCGAAAATGAGCGTTAAGCCCCACGCATCCAATAAAGTGAGTTTAAGATACCCTAATTCCTTAAAGACCGACATACTGGCTAGTAAAACGGGGCGAATCAATGATAAAACTTCACCTGAAAACAGCCAGATAAACATCAAACCAACTTGCAACGTCCATAAATTGGTTTCCTTGGAGACATGACACCAGCGCCAAAAACGACGCCAGCATACATAAAAGCCCATAATTTGAAAACCCGAGATACTGAAGAGATGCACTAAGCCTGTTTGTTCAACCCCAACGTTATCCTCGTAAAAAGTCGCCCGCGTATAGCCTAAAAACAACGTTTCGCCGTAATCGCGCAAACCACTTGGCAGGGCTTCGAAGTGCCGGACTGCCAACAGATGGAGCGTCTTGATCCAACTAACCAGGGACGGCTGTTCGACCCCATGCGCTTGACCATTCATAATCGTTGCCTGCCAATAAATCCCTTTTGTATAGAGGAATTGTCTAAAATCAAAACTATAACGATTCCGTTTTACCGCCGGGGCAGCCGTCTCGATGTTACCGGTCAATACAAAGGGTTGCGTCCAGGTTTTAACTGAGGTTAACTGCGTGGGTGTCGCCAAATACCACCTAAAATAGACCTTGGCTTGCGTGGCAGTAAGTCCCGTGCCTGTCACCATCCCACCATTAATTTTGATATCGTCGGGGTGTACCAGGAGCTGGGTGACACGCATCTCCCGTTGGTGTGCAATCATGGTAAAGTCTTGCCAGCCAGCGATCCCCACACTCACCAATAAAATCAGGATCGTGCAGCGTAACCAGCGGCGAAAGTAATACCAGCTGAGGACAAAAAACCACCCCGCAAAACCCGCGAGCCACCAAATATGCCAAACGATTAAGGACTGTAAACAAGCAAAACAAAGACCCAGCAGCAACCAGTACCCACTCATGGGACCTGTACGTAGGGGGCAATTTTTTCAAACGTCTTATCGCCAATGCCACTCACTTCTTTTAGATCAGCCACCGACTTAAAGCCACCCATCCGATCACGCAGATCAATGATATCCTGCGCGCGTTTTTCACCAATGCCCGACAAAGTTTGCAAATCAGTTAGCGTTGCCGTATTCAACGAAATTAACGGGGTATCACCAGTGCTTCCACTCGCCGTTGACGAACCACTCACGACTGACGCTTGGGTCGTCATCCCCGGCAAGGGAAACTCCACGGGCACTTTTTCATCATTAATCGGGATATACAGAACCTGTGCCGTTTGCATGCGGGCAGCCAGATTTAACCGCGCGAGCTTCACATTCGGGGTCACGCCCCCAGCTTTTTTCAATACCTCATCGACAGTGGGCTCCGTTGTAAAGGTGTAAACACCAGGTTCCTTGACGCCCCCCTTTACATCAATGGTCACGGTGTTAACGACACTGGTCGCCCGGACAGCGGTGACACTAGGGCTCGTACTCGTCGTCGCATCACTGATTGTAGGGGTACTTGTCACGAAGGACATGGCCCCTGATGGACTGGCCTGCGCGCGCGTGACCAACCAAATACCGCCACTAACCAACAGGCCCACGACACCGATAATTATCACCATATATTTTGTATCATCAAGTCTATCTTTGATTCGATCAAACAGGTCATCAAACATTAAAAAACACCTCCATAGCACTGCACTTAATAAAGAGCGCGGCTACCTGGAGGTGTCCAAAATTAATTTAAGTGTTCTAATTCTTCAGCCATTTCTAGATCTTCAGGATTCAAGCGCACATATTGTTGCAATGCTTCTTGCGCCAAAGTTCGCTCACCTTCTTCACGGAAGTAATAATAGGCCGGCTTTAAGAAATTGGTATTGTCCATAAAGAATGGCAAGGCGGCATTCCAGTACTTTGTCGCCATCTCATAGTCTTCAAGCGTGGTATATGATTGTGCCAAGTTCCAGTACATTTGCGGATCAATTTCAAAATCATCCGCTTCCATGTATTGATTCAAGAAGTTGATATTTTCAACTGAATCCCCCTCAGAAACCAACAAAGTTGAATAGCCCATAATTAACGTGATGTCCTCTGGGTTAGCTTCTAAGCCCTTTTTATAAAGGCTTTCAGCCTCTGCAACATCCCCTTGTGCTTGGGCAATACGCGCCGCTTTGACGTACAATTTTTCGTTAAATTGGTCGACAGCCAATCCCGCTTGATAGGTAATCAAGGCCTTCTCTAGGTTACCCTTATCTTCATATAATTGACCAAGAGGTTCATATAAGCCGGCAAATGAAGTATCCAATTCCTGTAACGCTTCTAGTTGATCAATGGCTTGATCACGGGTTTCTTCATCTGTCGCATACACCATCCCCAACTGGAAGCGCACATCCGGGGTCAGATCGACATCCTTGATTTGCTCCAAGTAGGCCTTGGCTTTTTCAGCATCCCCTGACAAAGCGTAGGCAACCCCGATGCGTGACACAATATCCAAACCAGAGAACTTACGCGCCCCAATTTGCAATAAGCCCCGATAGTATGGAATCGCTTCTTGATAACGACCCGTGGCAAAATAGAATTCAGCCAAGGCGAATTGGACAATCTCTTCATCAGGAGCCAGCTGATAGGCTTCATTTAGCTTGGCCTCAGATGCTTCAACTAACCCTTCTGTTTGGTAAAGGTCCGCACTCACTAACAAAGCTTGTAGATAAGCATCAGAATCAGCGTTAATTTCCGACAAAAGTGATAATGCCAGATCGGTATCATCTTCATCAATGGCGATATCCGCCAAGGCCGTCCGCAATTGATCTTCCTCAGGATACTTATCTAGCAACTTTGAATAGGCGCGCTTGGCTTGATTTGAAAAGCCCAAAGCGTACAATTCCTCTGCTAATGAATAAATCGTATCATCATCATCGTAACGTAATGAAGAGGCAAACGACTTTTGGGCTGCCTCGATTTGTCCACCAGCTAATTCATCTAACATTCGTTCTGCAAACGTTGCCATGTTATACCGCCTTTTCACAATCAATCTGTTCTAAAGTAACCCATCTACTATACATAAAATATGCCTAAAAAGCGACAAAATTAGGATTCTTTGGTTTGTTTAGCCTTTGCCTGTGCTAATAAGGCCAATCGAGCTGCTTTTTTAGCTTCAGCACTCACTTGACCCTTCTCTTTGGCACCGCGGGCAAAATCATTATGTTTAATCGTTCCCTTGCTCATCTTTCGTTCCTTTCAATAATAACGCCCGGGCAGCCACTAACTCTGCCCACTCATCTGCATCGGTTTGGACTTGCAAAGCAGCAAATTCCTCATCTGATAAACTACTTAAGATGGCTGCTTGTGCCGCATATTCATGCTCGTACCACGCGGCATCGACGGCCTCCCAATCACCATTGGTCGCCGTTAAAATGGCTTGATAGTCACTAGGTAATTGTTGAGTACCAATCGCGAGTAGGGCATCGGCATGTGTCTGCAATGCCGGTGGGAAGGCTTCACCTGGATGCGCCATCCAATCTTCTAATTCGACGGTTGCTGGAAAATTCTCGTGGATTAAGGCATCGTCAACTTCTAATAAATCGGCGTCAGTGGCCACCGCAAACGGTGCCACCAAACGAGGGCTATCTAAGACCCATTCAAAACCAGTCGCCGTTGGTGTGATTGATTTGACGCGCAAAATACCCAGGGCATAGCCTTTAGCTAACCCTAAGGCATACTCACCGCTAACTTCCTCATTACCTGAGACGAGCAAAATTTCTGATGCCTGGGTCGTCACCGCTAAATCAATTTCAGTGAACTTACCTAAGACAAGATCATTCGCCCATGGTTGTGGAATGACAATTGCTTGCATATTTTTCTCCCCATTCTTGATTCGTACTTTAATTATAGCGTATTTTACAAAGCCTCGCCCTGTCAGAAGATGCATTGGGCAACCAAAAAAGCACCCGCCGTAACGTGTGCTTTTGCGTCAGACTGACTTGGCATTTGTGCTTTACATCTCGCTCAAAATTTCAGCTTTCTTCGTGTCAAAATCCGTTTGTGAGATCAGCCCGGCATCTAGCAGTTCCTTGAGCTGTTTTAGTTTTTCCATTGGGGATGGTGCGGCCGGTGCACTAGATTGGGCAGGCGTGGCCATTGGATTACCCATGGTGCCCGCAATATTGGCACCTAGCATGAGGCCACCACCATCACCCAACCCGTGATTTTCGACACCTTGGGCAATCTTTTGCTGGGCCGCCACGTTCGCTGCATCAGTTGGAATATTGGCAAAGGCCATTGTCGACATCCGATTAGTATTGAATTGCTTCACGAGCTCACGCGAATCTTGGCTGAACTCGATGGATTCAATCGCAATTTTCTCAATACTCAAACCAAAACGACGCAACCAACCATTCGTATCTTCCGCACCACCCGTAATCGCATTCGCTAAAATCAATGATTGGGCTGGTAACTGTGAGATGCGATAAGTCGCTGACAAGCCATTGAGACTCGCATTAAATTGCGCAATAAATTCAGCAAATAATTGTGAAGTGGCCGCATCGTCTGCAAATGAATAGTATGTCGTATTGGCAGGCACGAATTCTTTTAAGAATCGAATCGGATCCTTAATTTTAATCGTGTATTGTCCCCGCGCCAGCACTTCCAAATCGGCACCATAGAAGGCATCGTTATAAACTAATGGACCGGGTGTGCCAAACTTATTACCCCGAATTTCACGCAAGTTCACATAGACAATGGCTTTTTGCGCAGCGGGTTGGCCACCAAACTTAAAGCGTTCCCATGATTCGTGAATCAGTGCATCAAGCCCATCAGCTAAATCAGAGTTCGTAAAGATGCTTGGTTCACCATCAGTGACCGTAAAGCCCCCTGGTTCCGTAATAACATCCGTCAGCCCACCTTCATTAAAGATGATGGCCGCGGTGTTTTCTGGTACATATACTTTTGAATCATTCGTGATGATGCCGTATGAACTCTTTGTATTTGAACCCCGACCATTATTTTGACCTTGCTTAACACCTGGTACCACCGCTGTCATTTCGTCAAATGCTGCGGGTACGATAATGTCTTTCCAACTATCTGCGAATGCGCCACCAATTGCGCCGGCGAATGCTTTAATTAATCCCATATTAAGCTCCTCTTTTACTAAATTGATGGATTGGTTGAACGAATCACCCGGTCAACCCACACATCACTACTCTCTAGATCAAACATTTCATTTTCGGTATTACGCACGTAATCGTTGTGCTTATCCGTGTTACGGACAGCCGTATAAGTAAAGTAGGCGATAGCGGCGAAAACGGCCACTGACAAGCCGAGAATCCACTTTATGTCGATATCCACCCCACCAAAGGGAAAGACAAAGAACAATAACACAAACATCGCCACGGCACCCGCAATTGACCACCCTATTTGAGCAGTCACATTGATCGGCATTGAGCCAATGGTCTTACCTGTCTGACCATTCACGACACAATAATGTTGCCGCTTAAAATTGCCTTTGCTGTCATATTCATAGTAAGAATACAACCAAATGGGACAAAGCACCGCCGCGTAACGAATCCCGTTGACTTCCATCGTGGCATTGTCATAACGCACGCCATGATCATAATTCAACGTCGGCTGAACTTGACTATACCCCATATCAATGGCAATTTTTTGCACGTCCGGTGTCACATCATCAACATCCAGAGTCCGACGTTCTGACCGATAACCCCCCTGTAGATATTGATGCTGATAGGGCACTGCCTTACTGGTATCAAACGGCTTGACAACATCAATCACATTGTTAGTTGACGTCTTTGATTGTTGCGAAAGGGCCTCATTTGCCCCTAGGGTCAGGTCGTTGATACCCAGGACAAAATGCCGTTCCCACTGATAAACATCATAATCGTAATAAGTGACCGAATAAGTTGATTTACCGTCATCACTTTCATAAGTTTCGGTGTACATATTTAGCAAGACCCCGCCGAGACCTTGAATTGATTCATTCGCGTTCACATCAATCATCATTTGAGGGACATACACTGGTCGAATGTCGGCTGCCTTGAATTCCCGCAAGAATTTTTTTGAAACCAACCACCGGCGCCGATTGATAAAATCGGCCACGTTAGCCTGCGCCTGTTCTTTGGCAACTTCAAAACGTACCACCAAATCCGGATTGTAGCCATTGGGCACGACATTTTCTGCTGAAATTTCACCACGGCACCATTCACATTTAATTGAAGACCATGCATCTTGGGTGGAGAAAGAAATGGTCGCACCACAATTGGGACACTGGTACGTGACAATGCCGACATTTTCTTTGTCGACGGCCTTACTTAATCCGACAGAAACCGTTTTACCTGATAAGTTATAGACTTCATCATTCTTCAATGCCGCTGCTTTTGCTAAGTAGTCGGGCGTTTCAATTTCAAACTGTGCTTTACAGTAATTGCAAGCGAATTTTTGCAGACTAGGCTGCCATGCAAAATCCGTTGAGCCACAATTTGGACAAGTCGTTTTGACCGCAAACTTAGCTGCTTGCTTGGTCGCTTCAGGCTTAACATCAGCCTGGTCCAGGTGGTTTGAATTCAGCTGGGCCATCTGTTGATCATAGTCAGCCTGGGTGATTAACCCCTGGTCTAACATTGCTTTTAATTCAGTTTGTTTATCTGCCATCGTCATTCCTCTTCCCTGGCATACTATTAGCTATATTTTAGCATAGCGGCAGGCTTAAAAGCATAGCGGAACCTTGAAAAAATAGTTTACTTACTCCCATGATGACATAGAAAAAAATATGCAGATGAAATGCAGGGGCCCGCCCTTGTAATTTCATCTGCATATTTAATTATTTTACGCCACTAAAGGGTGAACATCTTTTCCCAATCAGCTAATGATCGGCGTTCCATCGACTCAAAGTCAATGGCCGTCTTCCTTTGACTACCCTGACGGACAAAGTCCACCACATGGGCCACAAAATCATCACCCTCATTGTCAGAAAAATACATGTAATCTTCAGCAGGATGCTGCTGTGAATCATTTAAGGTTTGCACAATGGGTGGCAAAGCCGTTGAAATCACCGTTGTTTCAGCTGCGAGCGCCTCAAAGGCAACTAACCCAAGTCCCTCATAGCGAGAGGGAAACAAGAACGCCTCCGCACGACGCATCAGTGCATATGGATTTGACATGCCACCAAGCACATAGACCTTTTCGGAAAACTTACTTTGGCGAATGTAATTAATGGTTTCCGCCTTGATATCACTTTCTCCGTGGGGGGCCACGATCACCAAACGATATTCCGGATGGTCCTTTTCAATGGCCGCAAATGCTCGCAATACCCGATCATGGGCCTTTTGCGTTGAGAAGCGACCCACATTCACAAAGAATTTCAGTGCCGGATTATATAAGTCATTTAATAAGCGGAGCACTGAAATACCATAAAAGGCCGATAAGGCAGATTCATTGATTTTAATAGCGCTTTGGGGACCAAAAATGGCCGCGATATCTGAAAAAATCGCTTGTCTATTTTGATAGACAAATGGCAAGCTCGTTTCAAGATTACCGATGACATCTGATAGCACAAAAGCCGCTTTCACTGCATCGCTAATTTTATCCGTTGCTTCAAAAAGATCATATTGTCGCATTAATGAGCGATTGTCCACGTATTGAACGGGCGTCTTTAACAAGGCAACCGCTTGTGAAACGGCTGATTGCTCTTTAACTTCCATATAATTTGTAAAGTTGTTCACGACCGTGAAGTGCCCACGCATTTTGTTAGGATTGACAAAACGACCGTCGGCCACCAACAGGTCAATCATGGATTGATGCACACCAACGACGGCATCTGCCACCTCATAAGATCTTGAAATGATGGCCTTATCAAAATTATGCCGGACATCAAATTCTTGTGGCATATCTGAATGAATAAAGATAGCCGTTTTAATGTTAGTGCCTGAAATACCATTCAGTAACAAAGCTTGCCGACGCTCATAGCCCGGATAATGGACAAACCAATCAGTTGGTAAACCACTAACTGTGCGCAAAAATTCGTAGCGGGCGCCCTTTTCGGATAGGTTTCGCAAAAAACCAAAGTCAAACCATGAAGAAACATGTTCATCATTTAACCGGCCAAAAAAGGTCGCGGCTTGTAGCAGACCCATCTGACCAGTACCATGAGGCATGACATAGCTCACCGCCAATTCTTCCAATTTATACAAGAATTGCGCCGGAATCATCTCACCCGGGATGTAGACCACATAATTACGTTTAGACAGGTCGATACTCTTAAGGGTATTCACAAAAGCACCCGTGATCCCGTTATCAAGGAGGGGGCCCGGGAATAATAACACCGTCTCCTTGCCATTTAACAATGAAACAGCTTTGGCATCATTAGGCGCCAAGATGAAATTAGCGACTTCACGATAACCAAATGCTTGATCATGTGAGGCATATTTTTGCGCAAAGACTTCATACGCCTCATCCAACTGGAAAGCGACTAGTTCATCAACGGTAGCACTAGCCGTGGTGGTCACGACAAATGGGATATCATCGACAGCTTCTTGATAGACACCACGGTCGGCTTCATAAAGATCCTTTTCAAATTGATACAAGACCACTGGCAAACGAATGGCGGCCACATCAAATAAAATTGAACTGTAATCTGTGATCAACCCCTTGGATAAGCCGAGTAATTCGTAAACTGGCACTTCACGAGGTAAGCGTTCAATATTTGAAAAGACTGCGACATCTTGATCTGTCAATAGTTCATCTTCAAACGGGTGCAACTTCACTTTTAGCTTGGTATCACTAGGCAAACTCTGTGAAAATTCAGTCAGCAAATCCATAAATTGAGCCGTCGTATGTGATGGGTGCCACGTCGGCATCCAGACATAGTAATTTTCATCGCTCACTTGGTCATTGAATAACTCACTATTACGTGGTGAAGGTAATTCAACAAGCTTAGTCTGCGCAATATTTTTTAAATTATACGCTGCGGTAAGGGTCCTGAGCATATACTCATTATTACCAATCAAGTAGTTGGCTGATAATAAGTTATGCTGTACGTTGCCCCAGCCGACTGGTTGCTCGTGCTTCCCCATGCGCTTCAATGGCGTTCCATGCCAGATATTGAAGTAGGTTTGACCATGACGCTTATGGAAAAATGGCCAAAAGCTAGTATCGTTAACCAGCTTCTCGGCAGTTGCCAGGTGGTACATATAGGCCGTACTTGAAAACTTGATGACTTGCACATTAAGGCCACTATCACCGACCACCGCCTGCACAGTCGCGCTGACCGTGGCAAAGACTTCTGCCCGTGCAACAACGTACACCTTAACTTTTAAATTTTGCGTCTCAGCCAATCCTCGTAGAACCGCCTTTGGATGCCCGGCAAAATCTGTTCCTTGCGTACTTTCCATTATAATTGAATTTTTTTCAATTGGTAATTTACGGAAATAGAAATACGCAAATTCACCCGCTTTCTTCAATCTATCTTTAATTTTATTCACTTTAATCATTGATTTTCATCTCTTTCAGCAGGATAACTCACTTTTAACAATCAAAAACAGTTTACAATATTTTGGCCATGATATCTATCAAAAGATAGATTTGGGCGCGAAAAGAAGACCTCAAAAGCCGACACAGTTTGAGAGGTCTTCTTGCTAATAATCCAGAAATTTCGTTGATATATGAAGCAACTATTCCACAGCTCTAATATCAACCCAATACCATGCACCATTGATTTTTAGATGAATAAATGTAGCCCCGGTCGTCCCATTGGCCCGCCGAACGGTCGCTTGTTGATCGGCGACAACCGTTAATTGATTATAACTCGTGGTTGTGCCAACCCGTTTAGCTTGAATGATACCGTAAGGTGCATTGGCATAGATCCCATCCGCACGCTGACTGGCATCAATCGTCACCGTTTTGGCCAGCTGCTTAACGTTGCTCAAAGTTGCAATTCCATTCGTGATACTACGTAGTGCGAGCTGATCCACCCACACCTGTTGGCCATTTAGATTAATGAGCGCAAAGGTGGCCCCGGCGGTTAAGTCGGCACGGCGCACCTGGGCATAGCGCGTAACGGTCACCGTGGTGGCATTGTAGCTCTTGGTGCCACCGTAGCGTTGCGCTGTGACCAGTCCGTATGGTGCGTTTAAGTATAGCCCATCCGCACGTTTAGTCGCATCGATGATCGCCGTTTGACTCACTGTTTTTTGATTAATCAACGTGGCTGTTGCAGTTTTGACATTGGTGAACGCATTCATGTCGATCCAGTAATACGCATTATTAAGCTTCACATACGCGAAGGTGGCACCCACTTTACCCGTTGGTAGACGGGTTTGGGCAGTTTTGCTAATCCAAACTTGTACACCGTTGTAGCTCTTTGTGTTGCCCACATTCTTGGCACCGGCGACACTATATGGTGCCCCTGAATAAATCCCATCAGAACGTGTGGCTGTCGAAATGGTGCCCACTAAATTGGTCGTTTTCTGATTGATTAAAGTCGTTTTACCCGTTTGAATAATTTTTAAACCAGCCAAATCGACCCAGACATTTTTACCATTTAGCGAAATATAGGCATATTTGGTCGTCTTAGTGCCATCGGGCTTTTTAATCTGTGCCGTTTTTGAAATCACGACAGTTAACTTATTGTAGGTCTTCGTTGAGCCATACCTGGTGGCCCCCTTCACATTGTACGGTGCATTCAGGTACAAGCCATCATTACGCGTCGTTGCGTTGATGATCGCTGTTTGACTCACGGTCACTTCGTTGGTTAACGTATCTTTACCTTGTAACTCATTTGCATAGACTTTGCTCAACAACGCAAAATAGTCATTCATCGTATAGGTCGTCCCAAACCACTTTTTAGCTGAATCACGCCAGTACCCATCCGGATCAGTGTGATCGGTCTCACCGAATGCTTTTGAAGTCATCTGATGTGACCACACCGTGCCTTTTTTGGTACTCGTATTACCAAGCGTTGGTTTAAGACCGTATTGCTTCAAATAAGCCGCCTGCGTTGTGGCTAGATTCAGTAATTCCTGTGCAAATTGATTTTTACTACTGACCCGCACTTGTTCAGTTTGCAAATACCGTGAATTAGCGGTAGGACCTGCACCCCATGCGAGATAATTTGTATCAGCTAGCGCGACTGAGCCCGAATTATCACCTAATTTTGTACTAGCACTCCCGGTGACAAAGCCGTGGACAAAAGCAGATTCATAATTATTGACCATATACGCAATTTCACCGGCTGCTTTATTGCCGTCAGAAGTGTTGGCCGTTTCATGCACAACCACCCCCTCCGGTTTCTTGACCCCCTTGCGAAAGCCATAGTCTGAGCCATTTTTACCATAATCGCCCCGCAGATAATTAATCACTGCAAAATAATCTGGTGACGTGATTTCGGTCGCACCATGCCAGTCCGCATTATTCACTTTGTCAATAATATAATTATTAACCGTGTTGGCACTTGCAGGTGAGGTTTGGCCGAGCATGATTCCCGTGAACACCGCACCAACGACCAGTGCTAATGTTTTCAAAATCCTCATATTACCTCTTCTCTCATGTTGAATTAGTTAAGTATTGTCAGGCCCTTGATATCAATCCAAACGGCTTGATTATTTAGCGTGATTAATGCAAATTGGGCACCAATCTGACCATTCGGCTTCTTCACGATGGCAGTCATGGTCACCGTAACTTTCTTACCCTGATAACTGCTTGATGTCGCCACCCGCTTCGCGTTCACCACTTGATAAGGTGCCCCACTGTAAATCCCATCACGCCGTTTAGTGGCATTAATAACGGCTTGCTTATTAACCACTTTCACACTCGTTAGGGATGCAATACCGTTTTCAATGCTACGGAGGGCGCGTTTGTCGACCCAATAAGTCTGACCATTGACTGAAATGTGTGCGAAGACGGGACCTGTCGTCCCATCCCCTTGCATCACCTGGGCGTATTGACTAATTGTCACCGTCTGCTGATCAAGCGCTTGCGTAGTGCCCTGCTTCACCGCCGTTGGCATCCCTGATGGATTGTTACGATACAGGTCATAAATCGCCTGTGACGCATTAACAACGGCGGTTTGCTTAACATTTTGGACATTGGTCAACGTCGCGGTCCCATTTTTAACCTTGGTCAGAGCGCGGGCATCAATCCAAAACGACTTACCACTAATGGTGACATAGGCAAACTTAACACCGGTCGTCCAATTGGCCTGATACACTTGCGCATAACGTGACACGGTCAACGTCTGGCCCGCATATGCGGTGGAAGTACCTATGCGTTTTGCATTACTCATACCATAGGGGTTATTGCTGTATAAGCCATCCTTACGCGTGGTTGCATTGATGATTGCCGTCTGGTTGACCGTCTGTTGATTAATGAGGGTCGCTACCGATGTTTTGATACCAGTCAAAGCCAACACATCGACGTAATAATTTTTTGTTCCCAATTTAATGTATGCATACGTGCTGGCAAGCTTCCCATTTGGTTTTTTAGTTTGCACCGTTTTAGAAATTAATACTTGTTGACCGTTATATAATTTCGTATTACCGGCATTTTTTGCACCAACCACGCTATATGGCGCCGTGAGATACAAGCCATCCGTACGTGTGGTACTTGAAATCGTCGCTGTCTGATAACCACTTTTGGCATTAACCAATGTGGTTACCCCATCCTGGATCACTTTAAAGCCAGCTAAATCAACCCAGACATTTTTACCACCAATCGTCGTATAAGCGTACTGCGCGCCATTCGTTCCATCCGGCTTTTTTACCTGGGCAATTTTTGTGATTTTGACGGTTAAGCCCTGATAAGCACTCGTATTACCAACATTCTTAGAACCCGAGACATTATAGGGAGCACCTGAATACATGCCATCAACTCGTGTACCTGTTTTTAATATGGCTGTTTTGACGACATTTTGTTGTGTTTTGATCACACTTTTAGTCTGGTCCAAGGTTGTTAAATCATGAGTATTAATGACACTTTTTAATGTGGTTGCATAATCAGGGTCAGTCGCATAATTTGGAATCAACCCATTGGCAGCTTGCGTACCTGATTTAGCCTTCTCCCGCCAAGTACCTGAATAAATGGCATGATTCCAACTAACACCCTGTCGCAATAAAGCTGCGTTATCCTTCATTGATTGATAAGCAGAAGGATATTTCCGAAATGATGCCGTAATTTCATACTGGTTACCATACTCGTCGAATTCGGCAGTAGGCATAGTCACTGACTGCCCATTATAACTACCTTTAACCCCAAAATAATTATTCGCCTCTTTTGCGAGAGCACTTTCCCCCCAGCCACTCTCGACAATCGCTTGTGCCATCTGCAATGACGCGTACAACCGTTGTTCCTCAGTAGCTTTTTGCACACTCCCCTTTAATTTATTAATGAAAGCTTTTTGTTCGTTGGCATCAAGACTCGCAAATACTGATTGTTGCTGACCAATAATACCAATAAATAATCCGAATAAAATTAATAATTGAACTGTTTTACGTGCCATAAAGTGTTTTCCTTTCGTGTTTTCAATTATTTAAAGAAAGCGGGAAAAAGCTCCTCAATGGCTGTCTTATAATCGATACCTTCGTTGTTAGCTTTTTCAATCACCTTAGCGATGTCTAAATCGCTGAATGAACCGGGTTGGACGCCTTGCTCGCGTAGCTCGCCACGGGCCTCTTGTACCATCTCATCTGTGATTGTCACCCCTGAATTGGTCTTTTTAATCGCGCTGTATTCACTTGCTTTGTCGACATTTTCGCCAGTAGTGACGCTGGATGTGTTAGCGGTCGCTGCTTTAGCTTTGGCCGCGCTGACACTCGCTGCGGTACTGGCGTCGGTGGTGGGTGTATTTGATGTGGTTGCCCTGGCAGTCACGGCACTCGTGGCACTTTTTTTCTGCGTGCTTTGCTTTTTGGTAACCTGCTTACTTGAACTCTTTTGCGTCGTTTGATGACTTTTAGTACTTTCTTGTTTACTCTGATGATTGCCTAACACAACCGCAGTGCCACTACCTAAAATGACAACTGCAACAACACTCCCAATAATCCAACCAAATTTCTTATTCATCATGACTCTTCCTTTCGTACTCGTCACACTGCTCTCAATATATAACTAGTCTACACGAAGGAATTTATCATCTCTTTAACAATGTATAACAATTTTAAAGTTTTCTTAAACTTTAGTCGTATCAGGAAAATATACCGGCCACATCACCTTTGACAGCTATTTTTTCTCATCTGTCACACCTCATCGCCCTGTTAACTCGACCGTCACCCGGAACGCTGGTCATGTTTTGTTACAATATTGCAACATAACCAGGATTTTGGGCAGTAAAAAAAGCTTTGATAGTCAACTGACTGCCAAAGCCTAACTTGAATTTAAAAGTGTGTTTTCCCGCCATTTTTGCCAAAATGGCGTTTCAAAAATTGATAACCTTTATCTAACCAATTTGTCCGTTCCGTTTGCACTAACGGCACTTCAACATAATTTTGGTGTGAGCCAAGCAACCAGACATCCATTAAGCGCTCACCTAAGAATCCCAAGGCACGTCGATCTTGACCGGTATATTGATCAAGATCCACCCGTTTGGCCACTTCACCAAGAACATCAAACACAAAGTCGGTGTACGCCTGGAATTGCGCCTGCTTCATAATACTCATATTAAACAAATGGGCCGCTTTAGAGGTCCGCATCTGCGTTGTGGCTGCCGCAAACTGCGGATATTTTTCAGCCACAACGGCCAGCATCGTCTCATAGGGGAGCGCAGCGTGCGCATTCAGGTAATGTTGTTCTTGCGATTCAATGTAGTAATGGCGTTTCTTGGGCACAATCACGTCATGGTCACTCAATAACGTGGCAATCTGCTCCGCATTGAGAATGTCTCGTAAATCATGACTCGCTCGCTGACCCAGATAGCGACGATAATGGGCTAACCCCACGACATCTTGATCAGCCAGGTGATACTTCGCCCAATAAAGGGCCGTTAATTCATTATAAAAAGGGTTCTGGGCAGAAATATGCTGACCGGTATTATCTGGTGTATAGCCAGCAATGGGTTCATTGAGTGCTGCCCCCACTTGGACGGGCAGGTAAAGTTCATTCTGTGGCATCGCATAAGCCTTATGCGTCGCGACGATTATCTTGATATTCATTAGCTAATCCTTTTCTTCGGGATTTCATTCATTCTATTATAACAAAAACGCCTGACCACAACAGTCAAGCGTTAAATTACTTGTCAGATGCGACTTCACGCGTGTTGACAAAAAATAGAATCGCATTCAGTGCAATCAACATCGCTGACGCAATGAAAATCCCACGATAATCAAAGTAACTCGCGACCACCGTCCCGAGTAACGGCCCAGCCACGGCCCCAATCGCCTGAAACGATTGATTATAAGCAAAGACACGACTCGTAATTTCTTGCGGCGTCGTCTTGGCCAACATCGTTTGCACGGCTGGTAACATACTAGCATCAGAAATACCAACCATGAATCGTAGAATGCCTAATTGTAGGACTGAGGTGACAAAGCTCGTGGGAATAAACATCCAAAAAGCTAGAATAAAACCATACATTACAATCCGCCGTGTCCCAATCTTGTCACCTAGACGACCAAACCGGGGTGCCGCGATCACTGTCGCAATACCAGGCATTGCCGCAATGACACCTGCTAGGAACGTTGTATTACCCGCACCATGGTTCAATTCACGCACGAACAATGACACAATTGGACTAATTGAAGTATTCACCGTCATCACGATCATCGTGGTAATAAACAGCCCGATTGTCACCCGAGGATGGGGTAATTTAGCCACGACTTCCCGCCTCGACAGCGTTTCGCCACGCGCAACTGGGCTAAACTCTTCTTTCACAAAGATTAACACCAGAACAAAGACCAATAGCAAAATAACGCCCGTGATGAAAAAAGCCATGCGATAACTCACAATTGAGGCTAAGACACCACCAACGAAAGGCCCTAACAAATTACCAGCTGTGATACCAGTTACCAAGATACCTAAGGCATAGCCGGAATGTTCCTTAGGTGTTTGGGCCGCAATCATGGCGTTGGCATTGGAAATAAAACCGCCAAAGAAGCCTTGCAGCGCCCGTAACCCAATTAACTCCCAGACATTGGTCACAGTACCCATCAGTGAAAAGGCAATCGCCATCCCAAAGGCTGCCCGTAGTAACATTAATTTACGACCTTTTAAGTCGGCTAATTTACCCCAAAGTGGTGAAACAAAGATTTGCACCAAAAAACTCATCAGAAAGGCTAAGCCACTATAAAAAGTCAACTCATTTTTTGTGAAATGTCCTAAAGTATCAACATAGAGTGATAAAAATGGCATCACTTCACTAAAGCCAATACCAGTCATGAAGACCCCAAACCACAAAATAAACAAATTGCGGCGCCAGGTTTCAAGTTGGTTTAATTTTTGCAACACGATACCGTCTTCTTCCTATTTTTATTTGCATTCATAAATATTTTTAACTTCGCTAACAAGACATTCTAAACTCATTATTGAATTACGTCAAAAAAATGGCGCCAGGCCTTGACTTTGTGCATTTTAGAGCAACAATCAGCTTAAGTTTTTGATGATCAATTTCACTATTGATGTCAACAAAGCTAACGTATTTTTCGCTATTATTTTAATTTCAAGTTATGTTTACACTGTGAGATTTTTATAGAATTAGGAGGATACCATTTTGTCTAACACATCTGCAAAACGTACGGAACGATCAACGGCGAGCAACATCATCAAAGGTTCACTCGGTAATTTAATTGAGTGGTTTGATTGGTATGTCTACGCTTCATTTTCTGTCTACTTTTCAGCGTCATTTTTCCCAAGCGAGGATCAAACTGCTCAGCTACTCAATGCCGCTGCGATCTTTGCGATTGGCTTCATTATGCGCCCAATTGGTAGTTTAATTCTTGGCCGTTTTGCGGATAAAAATGGCCGGCGCGCGTCACTAACCCTCTCGATTCTCCTGATGGCAGGTGGGTCGCTTGTGATTGGTCTGACGCCTGGTTATGACACGATTGGTATCTTGTCGCCAATCATCTTAGTCATCACCCGTCTGATTCAGGGGTTGTCACTGGGCGGCGAATACGGCACTTCGGCCACGTACCTCTCTGAAATGGCCAGTAAAGAACATCGCGGTTTCTATGCGTCATTCCAATATGTGACCTTAATCGCTGGTCAATTGATTGCCTTATTGGTGCAAATCATCATCCAAGCCACCCTCACTTCGGCGCAAATTTACGCCTGGGGCTGGCGGATTCCCTTCTTTGTCGGGGCAGTCGGTGCCTTAATCGTTCTCTGGTTGCGTTTATCTATGCTTGAATCCGATCAATTCACAGCTGCCAAAGCCGCTAATAAAGAAACTGGGACTTTACGCCAATTGGCTAAATACCCCAAAGCCGTGCTTACGGTGGTTGGCCTCACATTAGGTGGGACGATTTCGTTTTACACCTATACCACTTATCTACAAAAATTCATGATTAATTCCATGGGTTTGGCACCCAATGTCGTTTCACAAGTGAATTTCTGGGCATTGTTTATCTTCATGCTCCTCCAACCGGTTGCTGGTCATCTATCCGATAAGATTGGCCGCAAAGCCCTCTTGCTCTGGTTTGGTATTTCAGGTACTTTACTTACTGTGCCCCTTTTCACGGTACTCCAACATGTTAAATCGCCTTGGATCGCCTTTTTACTCATGCTGGGGGGGCTTGTCATCGTCACCGGTTATACCTCAATCAACGCGATTGTCAAAGCTGAGATGTTTCCAACTGAAATTCGGGCCCTCGGTGTTGGCCTCCCGTACGGCCTCACCGTCGCCATTTTTGGCGGCACGGTTGAATACATTGCCCTTTGGTTGAAAAATGCACACCATGAAAATTTCTTCTTCTGGTATGTCAGCGGCGCTATTTTAATCTCATTGCTCGTGTATACGCGCATGGCCGATACCAAAAAAACCAGTTACTTGGATAAATAAAAAGAAAAAAGCCCGGGGGTGTTTTGACACTCTCGGGCTATTCATTATTCAGTGACGCGCTTAACTAGACCAGGTTGGAACAATGCCGCCCAAGTTGTATTTTTGATGACCTTTGATGGAATTGTCTCATTCAAGCGACTAATCGTCACCCCATTTGTCGAATTCGCATCTTGCAAAATGAAGCCGCCACCGAGGTAAACCGCCATATGCTGTAAGTCCTCGCTTGAGCCAACTGGTGTAATCAACAAATCACCCCGCTGCATGTCATCCCACGCAACCGACGTCCCGACTTCTGAGAATAAAGTCGTGGTGGCAGCTGATTGGACGACCAGCGGTAAGCCAGCTTTACGATAGATCCACGCGACGAACGCAGAACAATCGAATTTACCGGCGGCAACGTCCGCGTCAGTCCGACCACCACCATAAACGTAGGGACTATTGCCAATATATTGCATCCCAATTTTGATCGCTTTATTCACCCGCGTGTCGGTACTCTGCAGGCTGGCGGCAACTGTCTTGTACGCCTTAACAGGATTGTCTTGCCCATTTTTCTCAAAATAATAGGTGTAATTGCCAATTTTTTTCAGGCCATGCGCCATTTTACCAGTCTTTTTATCCAAATAGTAAGTCGCCCCGTTAATGATATGCAACCCCTTCAATTTCTGCTTGGTCTTAGTATTAACAATGTAGGTCACATCATCCACTTTATGGATTTTGTACTGTGTCCCCTTAATTTTTTGGTTCGTGATGACTGGTTGCGTGGCTTCCTGACTGAGCAGGTAACCCGTCGTACCCCCACTGATTGCCAAAATGATTGGCACCACCACGAAAAAGATGATGGGCCAAATGCGTTTTTTTTGCTTTCTTTTCATGGTCACTCTCACTTTATGTTAGTAAATTCATTATAGCAAGAATAGATTGCTGGAAACTTAAAGCTTGCTGTTACACCAATGTCAAGTTATGTCACATTATTGCTAACATTCATTTGGACTAGCTATATACTTTATGTAACTTAAAAATAAAAGGACCGCTTTGACTATGCCTGATTTACTGACCGAATTTCCAGAACTTGAACCCTATGCAACCTATACACCCACATTTTGGCGTAACTCAGAATTTCGTGATCTGGCTGACTTACCGTTCCGTGCGGCCGATGTGATCGATGCCGTGGCGCGCTGGCACCGGTTTCAACCTTACCTAACAAGTGCCTTCCCCGAAACCCGTCCATCTGACGGTATCCTGGAATCACCGCTGCTGGCTGTGCCCCATATGCAAGCCGCCTTTGAGCGATTCAATCAAGCTGCTGTCCCGGGAACCATCTATGTGAAAGCTGATAATCAACTACCAATCTCTGGCTCTATCAAGTCCCGTGGCGGTATTTATGAAGTGCTGAAATTTGCGGAAAGCATTGCCTTAGAACATGGTCTTAGTTACGAGGACGATTACAGCATCTTAGCCACCGCGCAATACCGGTCGCTTTTTGCCAAGTACGGCATTGCCGTTGGTTCGACTGGCAACTTAGGGATGAGTATTGGGATTACCGCGGCTCGGTTGGGTTTCCATACCACCGTGCATATGTCGGCCGACGCCCGGTCCTGGAAAAAAGACCTACTCCGGAGCAAGGGTGTGACCGTCGTCGAATACGCCGATGACTTCACGGCTGCCATTGATGCTGGTCGCCAGCAAGCCGCCAGTGAGCCGATGACCTACTTCATCGATGATGAAGGGTCGAGTGATTTATTCCTAGGCTACGCTTCAGCGGCTTATCACCTCCAAAAACAACTCCATGATGCTGACATCACACCCGATGCAGCCCACCCGGTCTTTGTCTACTTGCCAGCTGGGGTCGGGGGTAGTCCTTCAGGCGTCAGTTTTGGCATTCATGCCTTACTTGGCGAGCATGTTTACCCGGTCTTTGTTGAACCAACACATGTGCCCTCAGTCACGCTGGGGATGCGGACCAAGCGTAACGAAAAAATCACCGTCTATGATCTTGGGTTGGACGGCAAGACGGAGGCCGATGGGTTGGCCGTTGGGCGTCCCTCACGCCTCGCTGGTAAAATAATGCGGACCTTGCTTTATGGGTCACAAACATTTGACGATGACATCATCTATGCCTACCTCGCCTTATTACATGATACCGAAGGCTTAAAACTCGAACCATCATCCAGTGCTGGTTTTACGGGGATTCTGCCAACTGTTGCCCAATTTGAGCACCCTGAGGTCTTAGATCAAGCGACCCACATTGTTTGGATCACTGGTGGCGGGTTATTACCTGAAGCTGATTTTGAAAACTACGTTACCCGTGGTCGTGACATGTTAAAAGTTTATAATTAAGCACAGAAAAACGCCCGGTTTTATGTAACCGCGCGTTTTTCTGTGTACTGACATCCTTATTTCAAAGATGATGTTTTTGCCGTAACGGCCTTATCGTATGGTATTTCAAATAGATTGACCGCGCCAACTTCGACGGTCACCTTCCCCTGTAGATGATCCGTCACAGCCTGTACAAAGTCCGCAACAAGTTCCGTGTTCACAGGTACCGTTAGGGTTACTCCAGTCGCATATTCAGTATCTAAAATCGAGTACGCTTGACTTTCCAACCAATACTTAAGGGGTTCATATTGGGCATACTCGATTGTTAACGTCAGTTGGCGCCGTTCAATCCGTTGTACCAAGCCCACAGTTGCCACTGCACTCGCCATCGTCCCAGCGTAGGCTCTAATCAAGCCACCAGCGCCCAACTTGATGCCCCCAAAATAACGCGTTTGTACGGCGACAACGTCATGAATACCGTTGTTTTTCAATACCTCTAACATTGGTACCCCAGCCGTACCAGCCGGTTCGCCGTCATCAGAATAACGTTGAATTTCATCACGATCACCTAGTAAATAGGTCCAGACATTATGGTTTGCCTTGCGATTGGCTTGACTAATACGTTCGATAAACGCTTTGGCCGCTGCCTTATCTGTGACGCGCATTAAGCTGACAATAAATCGTGACTTTTTAATCACTTGCTCATACGTATACTCAGATTGGGCAATTGTAATATAAGGTGCTGTCATCAAACTTACCTACCTTAACTAACATCGTAAAATGGGAGGAGATGCTAACATCCCCTCCCAATTAACTTCAATCTAATTAAATCATAATAAACATTGGCAAAATCAATGGTCGCCGCTTAGTTTGTTCGTACAAGAAACGTTGCAAACGTGAAATAACGGCATTACGAATTGAATGCTCCGTTGCACCTGGTTCGTGCATCGCAGTGAGCAACGCATGGAAAATTTCCTTACGTCCTTCGTTGATCAATTCTTCAGATTCACGCATATAGATAAAGCCACGTGACAAGATATCCGGACCAGCCGTGATTTCTTGGCTCTTCAAATCAATTGTAGCCACGACGACGACCAAGCCATCCTGTGATAGCATTTGACGATCACGTAGGACGGCAGTGCCGATATCACCGATACCGTTACCATCGACATACGTGTCTTCAGCTGGGATGTGGTCTGCCAAGCGAGCTGAATCAGCCGTTAAAGCCAACACATCTCCATTATCTAAGACGAAGATATTCTCTTCAGGAACACCAACTTGCTCACCTAGACCAGCATGGACTTTCAACATCCGATACTCACCATGGACTGGCATGAAGTACTTCGGTTTCATCAAAGACAACATCAACTTCTGCTCTTCTTGACCACCGTGACCAGAGGTGTGAATGTTATTCACTTTACCATGAATCACATCCGCCCCGGCCTCTTCTAATTCGTTGATCACGCGGTTAACTGACTGCGTGTTACCAGGAATGGGTGAAGAGGAGAAGATGACTGTGTCCCCAGGCTTAATCGAGATTTGCTTATGTGTCCCATTCGCAATACGGGCCAATGCCGCCATGGGTTCACCTTGTGATCCGGTAGACAGAATTAACACTTCATTGTCTGGCAGGCGATTGATTTCGCGGGCATCAACGAGCATATCCTCAGGAATATCAAGGTAGCCTAAGGCACGACCATTTGTGACCGCGTTGTCCATTGAACGACCGAAGACCGAAATTTTGCGACCATGTGCGATCGCAGCTTCAGTGGCCATTTGGACACGCGACATGTTTGAGGCGAAGGTCGCAAAAATAATCCGGCCATCAATTTCATCAAACAATTTGTCAATCGTCTTACCGACCCATTTTTCTGACTTGGAGAATTCATCACGTTCAGCATTGGTTGAGTCAGACATTAATAGTAAGACCCCTTCAGAACCAATCCGTGCCATCTTTTGCAAGTTTGGTGGCTGCTTAGTGGTTGGCGTGAGATCAAACTTAAAATCACCCGTCTCCACGATCACACCAGCTGGTGTCGTGATGGACATCCCAAAAGTATCAGGAATGGAGTGTGTTGTTCGGAAGAACTCCACTGACATGTGGTCGAATTTAATGACATCATCTTCTGACAATTCATGTAATTCAACCTTACCAAGTAAGTGATGTTCGTCCAATTTGTTTCTAATTAACGCTAAGGCGAGTGGTCCTGCATAAACAGGAACGTTCACAGCATTTAAGAAAAAGTGAATGGCACCGATGTGATCTTCGTGCCCGTGGGTAATCAATAACGCCTTCACTTTGTCACGATTTGCAATGAGGTATGAGTAATCAGGAATGACATAATCAATCCCAAGTAACTCATCTTCTGGGAACTTAACACCGGCGTCAATGACGATAATTTCGTCTTGCACTTGAATCGCATACGTATTCTTACCGATTTCGCCCATACCACCCAAAGCAAATACCGCTGTCTCGTCTGAACGTATATCCAGATTTGTTGACATTCAAATACCGCCTTAGTCTTCTTTGGCAGCTGCCAATTCGGCAACCGTCACAACTTTGAAATTAACACCTTGTTGTTCATAGGCCAAAGCCTTGTCTGACAACGCCTCGATCAGTTCGATGTTGTGGCTGGTGTTTTCTTCAACGATCATCCGAGCTTCAGGCATGTTCGCTGCATCAATGTACAATGAACGTGTGTCTTCACGCTTAGGGTTACGTTTCTTTGTCTCTTGGTAATAAACCTTAAAAATCATGAGATAAATCTCTCCTAAATATAAATTTTCTGTTAGCTAATTAGTCGACGACTAACTAGATCGAACTTTCTTGTTCCGAACATTCTTATTATATAGTGTATCAGAAAATGCAAGACTATTCCATATTTCGTATTCTTTTACGCACGAAAAAACGACATTATCAGTTAATAATGTCGTCAGATAAGCGGACGACGGGAATCGAACCCGCATTCCCAGCTTGGAAGGCTGGAGCACTAGCCATTGTACTACATCCGCATATTAAGTTGATACCTTGTCTAACCAGACAAAGCGGACGACGGGAATCGAACCCGCATTCCCAGCTTGGAAGGCTGGAGCACTAGCCATTGTACTACATCCGCATATCCACGACTTCTCGCAAACAACAATATTCATAATAAAATGTTTTGCAACGGATGTCAACACTTTCCCGCTATTTCAATTAAGCGTATGATGTAGATAACAGATTAGGAGGTTTGATTATGTACGTTTATACCTTTAACAACAGTACCGATCAAGTACCAGCCGTTGGGTTTGGTACCTGGAGTCTCAAGGGGGATGCCGGGATCGCAGCCATCAAGCAGGCCCTCACCAATGGCTACACCTATCTAGACGGTGCCTTTAACTATGATAACGAAGCCACTGTGGGCGAGGCGATTCGGCAGTCCGGTAAAGCCCGCGATGAATTGATCATTGCTTCTAAATTGCCTGGTCGCTATCAACATTACCAGGCCGCTTTGGATACCATTCAAGAATCCCTCCTCCGTTTGAACTTAGAATTTTTTGATGTTTATCTGATCCATTGGCCAAATCCTAAACAAGATCTTTACGTTGAAGCTTGGCAGGCCCTAATTGAAGCTAAAAAGCGGGGTTGGGTTAAGCACATTGGGGTGTCAAACTTTACACCGGCCCATATTGATCGCTTGATTGCCGAAACCGGCGTGACCCCTGAAATCAATCAAGTTGAGCTCCACCCATACTTTAACCAAGAAGGAACGTTGGTCTATGATCGTGAGCATAAAATCATCACCCAAGCCTGGAGCCCATTGGGCCGAGGCAGTGAAATTTTGAACGATCCTGTGTTGACGTCCATTGCAAAGGCACATGCCAGATCAGTTGGTCAAGTGATTCTACGTTGGGATCTACAACGTGGCGTGATGGCACTACCAAAGTCAACTAATGCCGCTCGTCAACGCGAAAATTTGGCGATTTTAGATTTTGAATTAACTGGGGATGAAGTCCAAATGATTAACTCTCTCTCTCGGGTTGATGGACGTTTACAGAACCAAGATCCAGATATTTATGAAGAATTTTAAGGTAGCTACAAAAAACACCACCCGTCAGTGATGACGGATGGTGTTTTTTTAGTCGATTTATTTGTGGTTTTGTTGGGCCTTCATTTGCGCCATCATTTGGTTCAAACGCTTTTGTGAAGGCTTTTGACCCATTGAAGTCATCATTGATTTCATCATCTCTTCAGAGATAGGTGGGTTCTTCTTCAAATAACTTTCCATTGAACGACGGGCCAAAAAGAACCCAGCAATGGCACCCAAAACTGCCGCAATCACGACAATAACGATCCAAATACTTGTACTCATAATTGTTTTCTCCATGTATGGTAGCTAACTACCCATAATTTATTCATCTTATATTCTATACGAAAAATAAGTTACTGGCTATGTAATTCACAAATTCTTAATAACCAGTTATGCCAGCAGCGCGGTGCCCGCGACTAAACCTGTCATGAACTGCCCGTGCTGGATTCAAATTAATCTTCGCGGACACCCTTTTCGCGTTGCACTTGTTTAATCTTTTCAGGCGTCACTTCATTACCATCATCATCGAATACTTGTAACATTTCGACCTGTGAGCGGAAGGCTGCCCGGAAGTTGGCCAAGAATTCTTGGCGCAAATCAGCGCGTTCAGCTTCCTCTTCTTTTGTCAATCCTTCAGCCGTCTTGTCCTTTGCTGCCAATTCGTTAATCCGTGTCCGAACCGCTAAGATACGTTCACTTTCAGCCATCTTTTCACCCTCACTTCATCTTTTAATTTTACCTGATGCTTATTTTACCACGTTTAAGAAATTGTTTCTGTCCGAACATTTTGCCAGACAAACGCGCTTTAACCATGTAAAATTTGAGACAGAACTATATTTGAAAGGAGGCCTGCGCATGGCTGAACGTGGTCACACATCTGATATTATCCTTCGTTTCATCTATTCCTTTCTCCAATCCAACGGTTACCCACCCGCGATTCGTGAGATTGCGCAAGCCGCGAATTTGGCTTCACCTTCAACGGTGCACGGTCATTTGAAACGTTTAGAAAGTAAAGGCTTTTTGGTTCGCCATGATGATAAAAATCGCGCTATCGAGCTAACCGAAGCTGGATTAGCACATCTTGGCATCTACCAAGCAATCACCACAATGCCCGTTTTTGAACTGGCCACCATCAAATTTGATGACAATTCCGTACCGCAATTCCCCATTCCACCGAATTTATTACAACACCGCGGTAAACTTTTCATGATGCGTTATCATGGCAGTCATTTAAAAAATATGGGCATTTTAGATGGTGATAATATCATTGTGCGGCGTCAAGAAACCATCGATAACGGTGAAATTGCGATTGTCCGCTACCGGGCGGATGAGTACTATATCGGTCGGTATTTCCAAGAGACTGAACGCATCCGTATCACCACCGATAACGATGGCATTGCCCCAGATCTATTAGACCCGGCGTACCTCACAATTTTAGGCCGTGTCGTCGGTCTATACCGGGACTCAATTTACTAAAAAAGCACTAAGCCACAGCAAAACGGCTTAGTGCTTTTTTATGCTTGAATATCACGAACAATGTAAACCGCTGTGTATACCGGTGCTAAGACCGAACTAATGGCAAATAACTGATCGATTACCCCGATTAAAGGCAGTCCCATCGCTTGGACACCTAATCGTAAAATAGAGAACAAAATCATCAAAAGGGCTGCCAAGCGCCAGACGTTATTTAAAGCTGGATGATCTAACCGACCATATTGCAAGCCAATTTGATAAAAGGATACGGCTAACAATATGACGATGATGAGACTCACTAGTGCGCGAACCGAGATGGTTTGGTCAGCGCTGATGACACTGGCCATCGAAGTTGGTGGCCAAATCACGGCGAACACGACCCAAACTGCCCAACCGATCGTCGCTCCACGTACCGCCACCATCAATTTAGCTTCACGATGATACTGTGCCAGTAAAAAAAGCGCACTAAAAATTAAAAGGATCAATAAATTCCCCAACAAATTAACGCCCATAAAGCCTGCTTGCATTGGGGCATCACGGGCGAATAACACTTCGCGGGGATACGCAATTGGCTGGAAAAGCCGCCAGAACAACCCACCCAATAGCGGCATTAGGACAATCACAACGCCCCCGAAAATTCCGGCTAGCCACACAAATCGTTGCTGCCACCACTTTTGTTGCATGTTTCAAACTCCATTCTGCACTTGCAAATGATATGTACACAGGCATAACGCCTGTAAATGTTTATTTCCGTAGGTTCAATTCAGAGATTTTCAACAACACATCCACGGCTTGGGCCATGACGGTTGTCGAAACGTACTCAAAACGACCATGCATGTTCTCGCCACCAGCAAACAAGTTTGGTGTGGGCAAGCCCAAGAAGGTAATCTTTGAACCATCAGTTCCCCCACGTACGGGTTCGATGATTGGTTCAATCGCTAATTCCTTCATTGCCTGCTCAGCCAAATCAACTGGCGTCATATCATCCTTCAAGATTTCGCCCATGTTGTAGTATTGGTCATGCAATTCTACCGTGACGCGCTCTTCACCAAACGCTTCGTTAAACTTAGCCGCAATGTCTTGCAAAGTTTGCTTACGCTCGTTGAACTTCGCCCGATCGTGATCACGAACGATGTACCGCAATTCTGCTTCTTCTGGGTTTCCAGCGACATTGATGACATGCCAGAAACCTTCGCGTCCTTCAGTATGTTCTGGTCGGTCACTTGCAGGCAATTGTGCATGGAAGTCAAAAGCCACTTGAATAGCGTTAATCATCGTATCCTTGGCCGAACCAGGGTGCACATTTAATCCTTGAATCTTCACGCGAGCATCAGCTGCTGAGAAAGTTTCCCATTCTAATTCGCCGAGTGGGCCACCGTCCACCGTGTATGCAAAATCAGCGCCAAATTCAGCCACGTTAAAATGATCTGCCCCGATCCCAATCTCTTCATCAGGACCGAACCCAAAGACCAACTTACCGTGCTTAATTTCAGGATGGGTTAACAAGTACTCCGCTAACGTGACGATTTCAGCCACCCCTGCCTTGTCATCGGCCCCGAGCAAGGTGGTCCCATCTGTTGTAATCAAGGTATGTCCTTGATACTTCTTCAATGATGGGAACTGCGCCGTCGTCAATTTGAAGTCATCATTCAACTTGATGTCGGAAACACCATCATAATTTTCAACAAATTGTGGGTTGACGTTCTCAGCGTTGAAGTCAGCCGTATCAACGTGTGAAATAAACCCAATGGTTGGGACTTCCTCGGCCACGTTCGCCGCTAATTCGGCAAATACGTAACCATCAGCCATTGTTCGCACATTCTCCAAACCAATTGACTGCAACTCCGCAGCTAAATCAGCCAAAAAAGCGACTTCCTTGGGATCTGAAGGTACTGTTGTTGATTCCTCATTTGAACGTGTATTAACTTTGACGTACTTGACAAAGCGTTCAACCAAATTTGGATATTCTGTCTCTACCATGCTAAAAACCTTCCTCTAAAAAATATAAGTGTATGGATCTGTATTTACGGTTGACGCAAATACCCGGGTTAATGCCCAATTATTTTCAACTTGCCATCGTTGGACTAGTTCAGCCATTTTCGGCTTGGCAATGGCTTCCATATGATGATCCGGGTCGATCACGACAAAGTCATCTGCTAACACATCGTGCCCTACATGATAATACAAATCTGCCGTTACATAAGCATCGGCACCCGCGGCCAACGCGGCCGGGTACTCGCTACCACCATCGCCACCAAGCACGGCAATTGTTTGAATCGGCCGTTCTAGGTCATTGGCAATCACCCGCACCGTCGCGACATCAAAAGTTGCCCGCACTTGTTGTGCAAATTGCGCGACGGTCATTGGTGTTGCTAAGGTACCGATCCGGCCTAACCCTGTTACGCCGTCTGCATTTGGCAGAATGGGTTTCGTTTGGGTGATCCCCAATAATTCAGCTAACCAATCATTCATGCCATCAGTCGCCGCATCCAAATTGGTATGCGCGGCATAGACCACAATATCGTGCTTGATCAAATCAGCGTACATTTGATTTTGTGGCTGTGATAAATCAAGATTTTTGGCTGGCCGAAACATCACTGGATGATGGGCAAAAATAAAATCAACATGCTGTTCAATGGCTTCTGTGACCACTTCTGGGCGCACATCTAACGTGGTCATCACTGTTTTGATATCACGGTTAGGATCACCGATCTGCAAGCCAATTGGATCCCGTTCCCACGCTAACTCGCGTGGCGCATGGGCTTCGATCTTTGCAATTAATTCACTAGCTATCATGCCAACACCTCCAGAATGTGATCCCGGGCGGCCTGATACGCGTGATATGCCGGTGTCGCGGTCTTTTCCGCTGCAGCTAGCTGAGTCATGATTGTATGAATCCGATCGGCTTCTTGTTGCCAACGGGCTTGCCAAACTTCTGGTCGGCGTGCAAGATTAAACGGCCCAAATTTCAGCTGTCGGGTGGTAAACTTTGTGACTCCCGGTTCAGCAACTAGGACTTCGTAGTAATGATTGTCATCAAAGACCATCGTTTCATCAATCAAAGCGTAGCCATTATCTTGTAACCAAGTACGAACGACATCCACATCAATATTGGGTTGTAAAATCAACCGTTGATACTGTTTTCCTGGCGTATGCCCAGCTGTTAAAATCTCGGCAATCAATCGGCCACCCATGCCTGCAATCGTCACCGTATCAATCTTGTCAGCCGGCTCAATTGCTGCAAAGCCATCCCCTAAGCGCCCAATCAATGTCTCACTTAAATGTGTGCGTTCAATTTCATGTTGCACATTTTCTAACGGCCCGGCGGCCACCTCGCCAGCTACTGCAAAGGAAATTTTTCCTGTCAATAATAAATGCGCTGGTAAATAGGCGTGGTCCGAACCAATATCTGCTAAACGGGCCTGTGCGGGTACAAAAGACGCCACCAGTGCTAACCGTGGCGACAACGACATCGCGTCCATATGCATCCTCTTTTCCTAATCAATATCTAATATTTTAGCACAATATCAGAACTTCTTCCGCCTGTTATGCTTTTGCATGATGATTAACGACACCCTGTTCGTTAAATTCACGTATTAATAGTACTTATTAATTTATTTTTGCTAAAATGAATAGAATTAGCAAGCAAGGAAAGTACTATGTCTGACTATATTTTTTTAATTAACCCCTCTGCCCGATCGGGTAAAGCGACCAAGCTTTGGCCGGTTATTGAAACCTATTTAAAGGAACACCGCTGCCATTATACCTTTCGGATTAGTCAACGTTTAGGCGATATCGCCAATTGGACGGCCTGGTATGCCTTGCACGGTCTCCCTGACAACACCTATCTCGTGGTAGTTGGTGGCGATGGGACGCTTAATGAGGCACTGAACGGCATCTTACACGCTAAGCCGGCTGCCCAATTACCACTGGCATACATCCCGGCTGGTTCTGGTAATGATTTTGCCCGGGCCCATGGGTTACCTAGCACACCCCTCGCCGCGCTCGAAATGATTCTCAACACGACCGCCACGCAACCGCCCAAGTTAGTCGATATTGGGGTCTATGCCGACAGTTTGACCAAGCAACCCGCTTATTTTGTCAATAACATCGGGATCGGGTTTGACGCCCTTGCCGTATTTAACACGAACCACTCGCGTTCAAAAAAGGTGCTAAATGCCCTTGGGTTAGGCAAACTCGCTTATCTGACATCCATTGTCAAAACGCTAGTCCATCAGGTACCCTTTACTTTAGACGTCTATGTGAATGGCCAGCATACACGCGTGCATCAAGCCTATTTGCTGACTCTCTCGAATCATCCTTACTTCGGTGGCGGCGTAAAAATCCTGCCAGATGCTAACCCGACAGATGGCCTTCTCGATTTGGTCGTGATCGAAAAACAAGCTACCATGCGTCGTTTAATCTGGATTCTGGTCAAAATACTAACCGGTAACCCATACGAGCAACTACCTGAGGTTCACCGCTGGACAAATGCCAAAATCCATCTCCGCACCGACGAAATTAATTATGCCCACGCCGATGGTGAAGAACTTTGCCGGCAAGCCATTAATTTGGAATTCACGACCCAGCCATATCCCTTCTGGCTGTGATGCTCATAAAAAGACCCCGCAACAATTTGATGCGGGGTCCTTTTTGGTTTTCATCGATGAGGTGTCTCTTTGAAACTTTTATGTGATTACTTTGCTGATCGAGGGTTACCAGATGTAACTGCCTTATCAGAAGTAACAGACAACTTTGCCCAGAAGTTGTTCGTTGGTGCGGTTGTCCAGCCCTTCACACGACCGTTTACCAATTGCACATCGATATTAGTACGTGTTGGGATGGTGTAAGCTTCATCATCAACCACCAACTTTTGGAATGCCTTAACACCAGCAATCAATTCCTTGTCGGATGTTGCAGCTGACGTTTCCTTCAAGTTCTTTGTTAAAGCTTTTGAAGTAACGTGACCCAAGTTGTATGGCGCGTTGTCAGCCCACAATTGGTCAAATGTTGGTGCAGAACCTTCTGACCAACCACCATCAGTGATATCCCAGTCATTGTTGTTAGCTAACACGATTGATTGCCAAGTTGAAGGATCAACGAGCTTGTCTTGATACAACTTCACCTTGATACCAGCGGCCTTCCAAGCAGCAATGTAAGCCTTAGCTTCAGCTTCTGAAGTAGTTTTACCTGAACGAGCCAAGTATGTCAAAGTCAATTCTTTACCACTCTTAGCAAAGTAACCATTGGCATCCTTCTTGTAGCCAGCCTTCTTCAAGTACTTCGCCGCGTTCTTAACATCACCAGATGACTTGGTTTGGTAACCCTTAACTGACTTATTGTAGAACTCACTCTTAGTAATGTTCTTTGATACAAGCGTTGACGCAGGGACAACCAAGCCGTTTCCGTACTTCTTAGTGACATCACCGACGTTCATTGCATAACCAACGGCCTTACGCACGTTCTTGTTTTGCAAAGGTGTTGAACGATCTTGGACAATCTTTGAGGTCTTAGCATTTGTGTGACCCAAATTAAAGTACAATTCCCAGTAACCTGAGTCGTATTGCCCAGTTGATGCGTAACCCTTGGCATTATTGAACTTTGACAAAACAGCTGTGTTACCATCTTTCCACAAAGCTGATGGCACGGACGTCACGATATCAAACTTCTGCTTGCCCAAATCAGAAGACAACTTCGTTTGGTCTTGGTTGACGTAGTAGGTAATTGAAGCCAACTTAGCCTTCTTGCCGTAGTATTCACTGTTACGAGTGAACTTAACCGTTGAGTCTGATGAAACTGACGCTACCTTGTATGCAGCAAATGACAATGGGTGCTTTGTGACCTTTGTTGAAGTAGCCAAATCCTTTGACTTAACATCTTTCAAGTCGTGGTATGGCAAGGCATACGTTGGAATACCATCCCCCCATGCCAAAGCGGCTGGCAATGAAGTATATGAAATCGTCAACTTCTTACCATTCTCACCATCGTTGTACTTAATACCAGAGATTGAGTCAGCCTTACCATTTTGGAAATCCGTCACACCTTTAATATTTGTGTAAGCCGTTGAGAAATTGCTCGTGGCCACCTCATTAGTTGCCAAAGTCTCAAGTGAGAAGGCCACGTCACGAGCAACAACTTGCTTACCGTCTGACCACTTCAAATCCTTACGCAAAGTGATGGTAACCGTCTTCTTGTCCTTGTCGATCTTGAAATTAGCTGGCCCACCATTTTCCAAACGATTCTTTGAATCTGAATAGAAAATGGAGTTACTTGCTGGTCCCAATTGTGAAGCTGCAGCAGACCATTGGGTAAATTCAAGATATCCACCAAATGAAATGGGGCTAGAAGCAGTTCCTGGTGTGGTTACGGTCAAGCTACCGTTTTTAACTGCTGTCTTTGCATTTTTATAATCACCCTTAAATGATCCGGCACTCGCGACCTTTGCTGTAGATGAGCTATTGTTGTTTGATTGATTGGCCAAGATGGCCCATGCACCACCGGCAACGACAATCAAACCACCCACGCCATATCCGATTTTCTTTCCCGTACTTACCATAAACACTTATCCTCATCTTCTAAATCCACTACCTTAAACGTGAATTAAATTTCTAACTGTTACCAAGTTTACCAGTGGAAATTAAAAAGTCAATACTTTTTCTAATCTAATTCTTATTTAATTTGATTTTACACATTTATTAGCTATACAAGCTATTAAAAAGGCATTTTTAAAAAATCATTCATCCTTTTGAAACCGTTTCACTATGGCTCATTAAGGCATAACTTAAATAACCATCATTATTTTATGAGAACAAATATAATAAATTTAATAAAAAAGACATTCCAAACGGAACGTCTTTTTTAAATTATGAAATTGATTGGCGTTGATCGATTGCTCGGCGAACGACTTGTCCTAAGACAACAATCCCAAAGGTGATAATAATCAAAACCAAGGTAACTGGTAACCACAACCACCAGTTCGTGTAGATTGATGAGGCCGAGCTATCACTTAACACTGTCAACATTGAACCAATTGAACTCGTACCGTGCTTCAACCCAAACCCCAAGAAAGTCAACCCAGTTTCTAGACCGATCGAGCCGGCTAAGGTGAGTGCATAGTCAGAAATGATAGTTGAAGAAATGTTTGGCAAAATACCCGTGAACAAGATTTTGAACCAAGGTGTGCCTGATATCTTACCTGCTTCAACATAATCACGATTGACTTCGGACAGCGTTAACGTGCGCACCAACCGCACGTTCGCCGGCCAATTCATCAGTGACAAAATAACAATCAAGCTCCAAATGGACATCCCCTTGGCCGTTGAAAAAATAATTGCCAAAATCATCAGAATCGGCATCACTAACCAAAAATCGATAATCCGCATGGCAAGCCAATCGACCCAACCACCAAAATAACCAATCATCATCCCAAAGACCACCGAAATCAAAGTGATCAACGTGGCCACCCCGAAACCGATAATCAAGGAATTACGGGCCGCTACAATGAGCGTCAAGAGTAAGTCGGCCCCTGAGTCTGTCGTGCCCAGAATATGACCATTGGTCAATGGAGGCAGATTAGAATCCAATACACTACTCATCGTGCCAATATCACTGGGAACGAAAAGTTGCCCGATAAAAATAAACAAGAAGAGCACGATCAAGAGTATCGTGGCAATCAATCCTAAATTATCATGCTCGAGTTCACGCCAAAAGTTTTTGACAAAGCGTGACCCCAAGCGTTGTTTGTTAAATGTACTTTTCATGTCACACCCCTTACTTCACACGAATGCGTGGGTCAACCCATGCAGAAATGATATCTGACAATAACCCACCCAGCAAGGCTAAAAATCCTTGCAACAACATCAATGCTGTAATCACTGTGTAATCACGACTGGTTAAGGCTTGTACGAACAAGGCCCCAAGCCCCGGATAACCGAACACCGTTTCAGCAAAGATCGCACCACCAAGCACACCCGTAATTGAATAGCCAATCCCAGAAGCGATTGGCAAAAAGGCGTTTCGTAAGATGTGGCGCCGGAAAACATCCTTCAGATGGACACCCTTCGCCCGTGCCGTCCGCACATAATCTTGCGCCTGTTGATCAAGTAAATTAGCGCGTAAATATTGAAAAATACCATTTGTACTAAACAACGCAATCGTCAATGCTGGCAAAAATGCATACCGTAAATTACTGAAAAAGTTCGTCAAGAAAGATTGTGAATCATCAATACCCGTCCCGGAACTTGGGAAAATGGGAATCACATACACAAACAAAACCATCATGATGAAATAAAAAACAAATGAAGGGACTGCTGACGTCAAAGTATTCCAAACAACCAATGTATTATCAATCCACTTATTCTCATGACGAGCTGCCAACAGTGCTTGTGAAATCGCCAGCACATAGGTTAAGATGGCGGCAATCAGACCCATAGTCAAGGTTGGCCAAATGCGCGTACTAATAATCCGAGTTACTGTCCAACCCTTATTCACGACATATGAGGTACCTAAATCACCGTGTAAGACATTACCAACCCACTTAAAGTATTGTTGGTACCATGGTAAGTCCAGCCCAGCCGCATGCCGCATCCGTTCGATGGTCGCCGGATCCAGATTGGGATTAAGATTACCGTAGAACGGGTCACCGGGCATTAATTGAGCGATGGCAAAAATAATCACCGAGACCAAGATTAACTGGGGAATCATGATTAAGAAACGGCGGAAAACTGTTTTCCACATAGCTTAGTTCTCCTCTCTCTTCACGGCTGAAAAATGCGTCATTGAACCAGCAACCGGCGCGAGATCGTATGCCTTATCACGAGTACCATCTTTTTCGTAGTACTTCGTCTTATTGTTTTGAAACTCTTGCTCAACCGCTTTACGAATAGCGCGTTTTTCACCACGTTCGCGGACATTCAGACTCGGAATCGCTGAAAGTAAGCGTTTCGTGTAGATATGTTGCGGATTGTTAAAAATGTCGGCCGTGGTGCCGACTTCAACGAAACGACCATTGTGCATGATGGCAATATTATCAGTCATATACTTCACCACACCCAAATCATGTGAGATGAACAAAAAACTAATGCCATAATCACGCTGAATCTTTTTCATGAAATTTAAGACTTGCGCTTGCACTGATAAATCCAATGCCGACACTGGCTCATCAGCCACAATTAAACGCGGATTTGACGCTAAAGCCCGCGCCACCCCGATTCGTTGGCGTTGACCACCCGAGAATTGGAAGGGGTATTGGGTAATGGTCCGTGCTGGTAAGCCGACAATCTCCAATAACTCTAACACACGTTGGTCAATGAGCACTTGATCAAACGACCGTTCACCTTGGTAACCCGCTTCAATCTTGCCTGGTACCCCGAAGCTCTTCAAAGGTTCCGCAATGATTTCACCAATGGTCTTGCGCGGGTTCAAAGATGATTGACTATCCTGAAAAACCATTTGAACATCTTTGTTGTAGTTCAGGGCCTTCTTTTGTTTGATGGTGGTGACTTCTTTTCCTTCAAACAAAATTTTGCCACTCGTGGGATCTTCCAATCCCACCAATGACTTCCCAATGGTTGACTTGCCTGATCCTGATTCACCCACTAAGCCATATGTTTTACCGGCCTCGATGACAAAGGACACGTCATCAACCGCTTTGACATTATCCGTGATACGATTCAAAAAGCCTGAACGGATTGGATAATAGACTTGTAAATTTTCAATTCTGACTAATTCGCTCATCGTATACTATCCTCTTTCACAACATCAATAAACTCAAAACTACGCCAGGCGTTACCGCGGACAAAGTGTCCGTTACCCAAGTCTTGGAGTTCTTCATCAACGGTCGCTTCGACCGTGGCTACATCCAACCATGGCACACGCTTCAAGAACAGATCTTTGGAGTGATCCATATCCTTCAAGGCTGGTACCGTACCAGGAATGGCGTATAACTCTTCCCCTGGATTGACGTCAGATGGGTCAGCCCGCAACAATGAACGAGTATAGGGATGCTGAGGATGTTCAAACAAATCCACTGCGCTAGCCTTCTCGACGATCTGACCGGCATACATCACTGCCACGGTGTCAGCCATTTCAGCCACAACGCCTAGATCATGCGTAATTAGTAAAATACCCGCATTTTTCTTTTCTTGAATATCCTTAATCAAATCTAGGATTTGTGCTTGAATGGTGGCATCCAAGGCTGTGGTTGGCTCATCGGCAATAATCAAATCTGGTTCATTGGCTAATGCAATCGCGATCATGACACGTTGCCGCATCCCACCAGATAGTTCGTGCGGATAGGCTTCCGCAACCCGTTGTGGATTCACAATACCAACATCATCGAGTAAACGAATCACATGTTCATGCACATTTGTCTTCTTTGATTGGTGAATCGTGATCGCCTCACCAATCTGGTCACCAATTTTCATCAACGGGTTCAAACTTGACAAAGGATCCTGGAAAATCATACCTACCGTTGCCCCGCGGTAGGTATCAAAAGCCTCTTCTGACAATCCAACCAGTTCATCACCGTTTAATGTAATTGAACCGGTCACCTTTGCCTGATCACGACTATGTAGTCCCATAATACTCATCGCAAAAGTTGACTTACCCGATCCCGACTCACCTACCAAGGCTAATACCTCGCCCCGATGAATATCGAGGTTCACCTTATGCAGTGCCGTTTGGAACTCTCCCGCAATTTTAAAGGCGACAGATACATCTCGTGCAATTAACAATTCGTCGCTCATACGCAATTCATTCTCCTAATAAATTTCTAATAATTAAGATAACACTTATCATTTTGTTCTTCAAGAGTTTCTTAACCAAAAGATTGATTTCATATAAAAAAGCGACTTAGTCAGGGACTAAATCGCTTTTTCAACTTTATTTAGGTGACCGATTACGCAAATTGCACTCTCATAATTCACTCATCTTATTGTGTGAATTACCCTTCGTTGACACCCCAATGTGCATCAATAAAGTCTTGGCGAGGGGCATGTTCGGCTTCATAACGATCGACATTTTTCTTGTAGAAGTCTTGATGATAATCTTCTGCAATCCAGAAAGTCTGGGCATCTTCGATAGTGACCACGATAGGTTCATCACCAAAGACTTTGCTTGCAACCAATGCTTGCTTTGATTCTTCAGCAATGGCCCGCTGCTCAGGAGAGTTGACGAAAATCACTGGTCGGTAATTATCACCCCGGTCTTGGAATTGACCCATGGCATCCGTTGGATCAGTCACTTGCCAATAGAGATCAACTAATTCCTTGTATGAAATGACAGCATCATCAAACCATACCTTGACCGCTTCAGTGTGACCCGTTGTGTGGGCTGACACTTCTTCGTAAGTCGGATTATCCTTGTGGCCACCGGTATATCCTGAAAGAACCTTTTCAATCCCGGCTAACGTGTCAAATGGTTGCACCATGCACCAAAAACATCCCCCTGCAAAAATGGCTGTTTGTTCTGCCATGTCAATTTCCTCCATCTTTCTTCTATAACGCTTGCGATGTATCTATTTTAGCTTACTTCAACTTGATATCCCAGGCAGCTTTTTCAGCTGTACCATACAATGCCTTGATATGCTTCTTTGTCTTGTCGGTTTGGTAGGCTTTGACGACTTGCTTGTAAATTTTCTTGTTCTTGTCCTTCTTCAAGGCCACAATGTAGTTGATGTAACCGGCAGCCTTCTTGTTAACGGGCTCCGTGAACAATGTTTCCTTATCAGTCAACTTGGCATCCAAAGCGTAGTTCGTGTTCACCACCGCGGCATCGACTGACTTCAGAGCAGCCGCCGCTTGCGCAGATTCAACTTCCTTGATCTTCAAATTCTTCTTATTCTTAGTAATATCCTTAGCCGTTGGCGTCTTCTTTGACGTATCATACTTGATTAACTTGGCTGAAACCAACAAGTCCAAAGCGCGCTTTTCGTTTGAGGCATCATTTGGAATGGCAATCGTAGCGCCCTTCTTGATATCCTTCAAGCTAGTCAATGTCTTTGAATACAACTTGATTGGTGTGATATACGTCTTACCAATCGTGGCCAATTTGTTCTTGTATTCTGGATTTTGTGTCTTAAAGTAGTTCAAGGTCTGGAATGAATTCAAGTCCAATGACCCATCAGCCACGGCCTTGTTCGGTTGCACATAATCCGTGAATTCCTTCAGCTTGATCGTGATGCCATACTTCTTCTTTGCATCCTTTACAACATATTCCCACAATTGACGGTCAGAATCACCGACGACACCCACTGTAACCGTTTTCTTGCTTGCAGCTGACGCCACCTGGGTCGTTGTGGATACGACAGTACTAGCAGTAAAAACAGTCGCCGCTGTTGCAGCCAAAATTTGAATCTTCTTCATCTCACACCACTCCTAAAAAGTAAAATAATCATTGTTTGGACAATAAAAAAGCCCATCCCTAAGTTAAAAACTTAGAAACGAGCTCTCGTGATACCATTCTAATTCGTAAATTTGGTCGCCCAAATAAACCTCAGCAACATACGGGTTCAAAGCGAGATGATGCCGAACCGATATGTGTGTGTTGATAACGGTCACCACCCCGTACTCAGCTTCTAGACTTGCTAGTCACCGTAGTCCAATCACAGGCCATCTTCGAAAACTCACCGCACGTTATCTTCCACCAACCGATAACTCTCTTGAATTTGGTAAGTAACCTACTTTCCTGATCACTTTGTTTTAAACTATGTGCATAATATTAACGTATCCTCATCGTTTCGTCAACACTTTTTCATAATATAAAAATAATCAGTGGCCACGATTAACGTGAACATCGATTATTAAGCTTGATTAGAAGGCCGCGTTCAATGGTGGAACGACTTGCTTCTTACGTGAAACCACCCCTGGTAAGTCGATCACGTTATCCGTCAAAGACTTGTCGAAGGCCTTTTCAACGGCCGCTGTTTCTGCACCAATGTAGAGTGCCTTTGAGTTTGAATTCAGGATATCAGTAATGACAAACAAGAAGTTGTCGTAACCTTCAGCAGCCATTTCCGCCTTGATTTCTGTTTCAAGGGCTGCTTGACGTGTCAAAACTTCGTCGATATCAACTGTATTGACTTGACCGATGCGGAAAGTATGACCGCCAATTTCAAATGACTTGGCATCGCCATCAATCAATTCCTTTTCTGACTTCTTTGACAAGTCAGTACCGGCCTTCAACAAGGCCAAACCGTAAGCTTCAACATCGTCCAAACCAGCAGCTGCTGCCAAACCTGCCAAAGCTTCCTTGTCCATTGCAGTGGTCGTTGGGCTCTTCAACAACAATGTGTCTGAGATAACGGCTGAAGCCAACAAACCAGCAATTTCAGCTGGAATGGCAACATTCGCCGTCTTAAACTCAAAGAAGAGGATTGTCGCCACTGAACCCCAAGGCTTATTAATGATGTAAAGTGGTGCTGATGACTTAAAGTCAAACTTGTGGTGATCATAAATTCCCAACACATTAACTTCAGCGATATTAGCCACTGATTGAGCAGCTTCATTGTGGTCCACCAAATAAACATCTTCAGTATCGGCTGTTTCGATGACACGTGGTGCGGCAACACCAAATTTGTCCAAAGCGAACTTTGTCTCATCGTTAACAGTTCCCAAGGCCACTGCTTCGGTGTCTTGGTCGTACAACGTGTTCAACAAATATGATGCTCCGATTGCTGATGCAATTGTGTCAGTGTCTGGGTTTTGGTGTCCAAAAACAAGCGTCTTAGCCATTTTTTAGTTCTCCAATTCATTAATGAAATTACCGTGATCGACTCACGTACTATCTAATAGTTTACTACATTATGTGGCAATATTGTGCTACTTTGTCAAAATTCAACCACTAAGCGCGTGCACCTAATTCATTGACTGATCTGTACAGCAAAAAAGAACCCACCTACTCAAACGAGTAAGTGGGTTCTTTTGAAAACTTAAGGTAAAATGCAAATTACCAAGAAGCCTTCTTAACACCAGGAATCAATCCCTTGTGTGCCAATTGACGGAAGTTCAAACGAGACATTCCGAATTCACGCATGTAAGCGTGTGGACGTCCATCAATCTTGTCACGGTTGTGAACACGTACAGGTGATGCATTACGAGGCAACTTTGACAAACCAATGTAGTCTCCAGCTTCCTTCAATGCAGCACGCTTTGCAGCATACTTAGCAACCGTTGCTTCAATTTTCTTAGCCTTAGCGATCTTTGACTTCTTAGCCATGGTTACTTAACCTCCTTGAATGTGGTAACACGACGCAACTTTGGAGAGTACTTCTTTAGCTCCAAGCGATCAGGTGTGTTACGACGATTCTTAGAAGTTAGGTAGATACGCTCACCTGTTTCGGCGGCTTCTAACAAAATGTTAATGCGCATTAACATCACTCCTTGATATAAGATTAGGTAGGTGCCCCTACCGACTAATGATAACGACAGATTTAGCTGCATTGGGCCAAATCCCAAGCTTGCGTCGTATTCAAAAGCTAGTAAATTACAAATACTAATACTACACGTGTTCTTTTGAAAAAGCAAGCCATTTCAACGATTTTCTGACAAGTAATTTTACTTGTCACATAATTGATGTCACCTTGCAATCAAAGCCCACTAATAAGCGTCCTCAGACCGGATAGAAATTTGTGTAACATGCTCCAATCATAAAGAAAGAGCCCAGGGGTCACCCGCTGAGCTCGGTATAGAACGATCACAATTAGATGGTCGTCAATTCTTTTTCTTTATCTGCTTGAATCACATCGATATTCTTGATAGCTTCATCAGTTACCACTTGAATATCCTTTTCGATCTTGCGCTCTTCATCTTCAGATAAGTCGTCAGCCTTCTTGGCATCGTTTAAGGCATCACGGCGTACATTACGTACCGCAACCTTAGCTTTTTCAGCTTCAGCTTTCACATCCTTAGCCAAAGTCTTACGTGATTCCTCAGTCAAAGCTGGGATAACCAAGCGAATAACAGACCCGTCATTCGCTGGTGTAAGACCAAGGTTAGCCGCAAAAATACCTTGTTCGATAGCCTTTAAAGCTGTCTTATCAAATGGTGTAATCAACAAAACACGTGGTTCTGGTACCGAGATTGAAGCCAATTGGTTCAATGGGGTTTCCGCACCATAGTATTCAGCTGTGACACTACGCAAGATTGAAGGATTAGCGACACCAGCACGGATGTTTCCCAACTCACGTTGCAAAACATCTGCAGCCTTAGCCATACGTTCTTTAGCAGATTCAATAATTGGATTTGCCATAATTAACGTCCTTCCACTGTGGTTCCAATATTTTCACCCAATACAACTCGTTTGATGTTTCCTGGCGTATTCAAATTGAAGACGACCAAGTTAATATCATTGTCCATTGACAATGTTGAAGCCGTTGAGTCCATGACATTCAATCCTTGTGACAAAACATCCATATGCGTTAAAGTTTCATACTTTACCGCGTCAGGATTCTTGCGAGGATCGTCATTATAGACACCATCAACCCCATTTTTACCCATCAAAATTGCGTCAGCATTGATTTCAGCAGCGCGCAAAGCTGAAGTTGTATCTGTTGAGAAGTAAGGTGAACCAGTTCCTGCACCGAAAATGACGATGCGTCCTTTTTCAAGATGGCGAACAGCCTTACGACGAACGTAAGGTTCAGCCACTTGACGCATTTCAATCGCCGTTTGCACGCGCGTTGGGACATCTAATGACTCTAAGGCATCTTGCAATGACAAAGAATTCATCACCGTTCCAAGCATACCAACATAGTCTGCTTGGGCACGTTCCATCCCCAACTTAGCACCTGCTTCACCACGCCACAAGTTACCACCACCGATAACAATTGCGATTTCGACGCCTAGTTCGTAGACTTCTTTAATTTCAGCCGCGATTGCATTAACCGTTGCCGGATCGATTCCTTGACCTTTTTCACCAGCCATGGCTTCACCTGACAACTTAAGTAACACACGCTTATACTTTACATCTGCCATGTTTGTTTGCTCCAGTTTCGAAAAGGATTAGCCGATTTGTGCTGCAACTTCAGCCGCAAAATCAGTTTCTGCCTTTTCGATACCTTCACCAACTTCGTAACGAACGAATGACAATACCTTGCCACCCTTTGATTCAACGTAAGCCGCAACCGTTTCACCGTCACCCTTAACAAAGGCTTGGTCAACCAATGAGATGTCAGCCAAGTACTTGTTCAAACGACCTTCAACGATCTTTTCCTTGATGGCATCTGGCTTGCCGTTCAAGTCTTCTGCAGCCAATTGAACTTCCTTTTCGTGAGCCAAATCTTCCGCAGGAACCTCTTCACGTGAAGTGTACTTAGGTGCAATCGCTGCAACGTGCATAGCGATATCCTTAGCAACTTCGGCATCAGCACCTTCAACCAAGACGATTGATGAGATCCGACCACCCATGTGTGAGTATGCTCCCAAAACTTGACCTTCTTCAGCAGTAATCACTGCGAAACGACGCAAAGTGATCTTTTCACCAGTGATTTGAGTTGTGTGCACGATCAATTCGTTCAAAGTTTGACCTTCAGCATCAACCTTTAATTCTAAGGCAGCTTCAACATCGGCTGGCTTAAACTCAACGATTGCATTGGCAACAGCGTGCAACAAGTCATTAAATTCCTTGTTACCAGCAACGAAGTCAGTTTGTGAGTTCAATTCGATGATAGCAGCTTCGTTACCCTTAGTAGCAACATAAGTCATACCTTCAGCAGCAATAGCGCCAGCCTTCTTAGCGGCCTTTGCCATTCCCTTTTCACGCAAGAAGTCGATAGCGGCGTCCAAATCACCATCAGTCGCAACCAAGGCCTTCTTAGCATCCATCATTCCAACGTTCGTCTTGTCACGCAATTCCTTAACTTGAGCAGCAGTAATAGCCATTTTTAAGGTCTCCTTCAAAATATACAATATAGTTATCTTGTTAATTATACATGAAATACGTCAGTTTTCATAGAACAGTTGTATTTGTTCCTTAAAATGCTATGCGACTGTCTGTGCCAGGGTCGCAATAAAGTAAGTGACACTCGCATGCTCATTGAAGGCAACGGCTGGTTCACCTTGACCAATAAAGTACAATAACAAGGTTTGCCAGTCCTTTTCTGCTGGGGTATAGGCCGCAAAATCGAAGACACGCGGCGATAAGTCTTTGGCATCCATGTAAAACGCCTGCGCAATCTCAAAGTAAAATTCATACGGCGTCATCGGTGCCCCGTCATGCCATGTGATCTGTTTTTGGTAATAGTCCACCAGCGTCGGTGCAATCCCACTCCCAATGGCAACCATGCTTGCAATCGCTGCCTCAGCGGTTGGATTAGTGACAAAGGCGTTATCCACCTCTTCAGCAAATTTTTCTAAGAAAGCTGGCTGATCAGTATGCACCGCATGGACTTGGCCGATGTGGTAAAACTGCCAACCGGGCACATTAAAGTTAGGCACAAAGTCCCGTGGATTAATCAGGTTATGAATATTTGCATACCCGGTCAGGGGCTCACCACGAAATGCCGGCGCAGGGGCCACGGCGTAGCTATAAACCGTCGCCGAGTGTTCATCAGTCAGTACCTTAGCCACATACTCAGCTACCGCCCCACCCCGTGATTGACCGGTCACCCAGAGTCTGCTTGTTTGATGCGTCTCTCGGTATACCTGTAGGTTCGTTAGCAGTGCCTCACCCGCCAGTGCATAGTTACCATGATATGGTAAGTTGGTGGCGCCATCATCCCCACCGTATTGAAAATCACCAACCCATTCAATCCCTTGTGGGGTGCCCCGAATCACGATGGCTACGACATCCCAGACCGGTTGATAACCCAATGTGTAGGCCACCTGATTTTTCTCATCATGCCCCGTTGGATAAGTTTGCAAAGTGGCGTTCCAGGCAGTGTCTGAATAATTAAAGTCTTCAATATCTTCAAACCCTAACGCCCGTAAATTTTCACAGGCAAACCCATGGGCCATACTATTTTGCACCACTGGATAGGCACTCGCCGCCAGCCCCGCACTCAGCTGGGCCAATGGTTGGTTAAACACCGTGGCATCAGTGAACAATGTCGTTTCATCAAAAGTCACCGTGCTTTGTCCAATCTGAGCTGTTTGACCGCTTAAGTATCCTGGAATCGCGTATTTTAATTTTATCTTTGCCATCAATGCTACCTCCATCTACGGAAATTGTAGCACAAGCAACCATAATTATCCCGGCAGAGTTTATGAACCACGAATCCTGTATAGACAACAAAAACCCACAACCTCAATAATGAGATTGTGGTTTTGATGAACTAAAATTAGTTGTTGTCGCCTTCAACGATTTCAGTCAATTCTTCGATTGAAGCAGCCTTGTCGGCACCGTCTTCAGCTGAAAATTCATCAGCAACGGCGTCTTCACCTTGGTTACCTTCGATAACGGCATCAGCCATCTTAGCAGTAATCAAACGTACGGCACGGATAGCATCATCGTTAGAAGGGATCTTCACATCGATTTGGTCTGGGTCAGCGTTAGTGTCAACCATAGCCACGATAGGAATGTTCAACTTGTGTGCTTCTTGCACAGCCAATTGTTCCTTATGAGGATCAACGATGAACAACAAGTCAGGAACCTTAGGCATTTCAGCGATACCACCCAAGAACTTCTCCAACTTTTCGCGTTGCTTTGTCAACAAAGCAACTTCCTTCTTTGGCAAACGATCAAAAGTACCATCTTCTGACATTGCGCGCAATTCCTTCAAACGTGCGATACGCTTTTGGATTGTTGACCAGTTAGTCAACGTTCCACCCAACCAACGGTGGTTAACGAAGTACATGTTTGCACGAGTTGCTTCTTCAGCAATTGCATCTTGAGCTTGCTTCTTAGTACCAACGAACAATACAATGGCACCGTCAGCAGCAGCGTCGCGAACGTAGTTGTAAGCTTGGTCAACCATCTTTACTGTCTTTTGCAAGTCAATGATGTAGATACCATTACGCTCAGTAAAGATGAATTCACCCATCTTAGGGTTCCAGCGACGTGTTTGGTGTCCGAAATGTACACCAGCTTCAAGCAATTGCTTCATTGAGATAACTGCCATGAGTTAAATCCTCCAAATGTTTTTCCACCTAATACCGCATGTAGTTCGACGACCATATAGGCACCCGTTCAACTATTGGTATTAGTGAGTATTTTTTGGTCCGTAAACCAATATTAAATTCTACACCTACCCGCGAGCATCGTCAAGTCTTTACAACCACTTATTTACGTGGCGCTGGCGTGAAATCTGTGACCCCATGTTCCCGCAAAAAAGCTTCTTTCTGCAGACGCGTTAATTTTTTAAAGGCCGCTTCAGCACGCAAGGCGGCACTCTTCGTTGCAAATGCCTCGGCGTAGAGCAGACGCAGGGGATGCCGCCGGGCTGGCCGCGTGTACTTGGCGCCTTTGCCAGCTTCGTGGACGGCCAAGCGCTTACCGACATCATCGGTGAAACCACCATAAAAAGTATTATCAGCTGTCAGTAAGACATACATATAGTAAGGCTTATCAGTCATGATTACGGCCTTCATAAATCGCCCAAACTTCATCACGATATGTACCATCGGCATTATGCACAATCACTGGTGGTAAAATCTGGGCCCCGGTCAGTCGCCCGTTCTTAATGGACTCAATCAAGACCATGTTGGCCTCCTTACCGACTTTGGGGTACACAAACTGAATCCGTTTGGGGATTAAATTCTCAGCCCGCAGCGCATCCAAAATCTCAAACAAGCGATCTGGGCGGTGCACCATATAAAAATGCCCGCCCGACTTCAGTAATTTCTTAGCCGTGTAGCTGACTAGCTTCAAATCCGCTTTAATCTCATGCCGGGCAATCGCATAATGTTCATTGGGATTCTTATGCGATTGCACCGTAGCTGCAAAGTAAGGTGGGTTGGAGACGACCGTTTCAACTGAGCCAGGGAAAATATCGGTAAAGATATCTTTCATGTCTTTGTTGATCACCGTAATTTTGTCATCCAAGTCATTCAAAGCAATTGAGCGTCGCGCCATATCCGCCAACCGTGGTTGAATCTCAATGCCGATAATGTGGCCGGTCACCTTGTGAGCCATAAATAATGGAATGGCCCCATTACCGGTACCTAAATCAACAATCGTGCCCTTACCACCGTTATGGGGATTGGCAAAGTTAGCCAACAAGACTGCATCAATTGAAAAGGAAAAAACTTCTTTACTCTGGATAATCCGCACTTCATCGCGGTACAACATATCCAACCGCTCATCCCCAAACAATTCAACTTCCATCGGCCACACCTTCATTTCCTACAATGTCTTTTCTAAATATGATATTATACTACATGGCCCTGAAAGGTCATGCACTTATTTTATTTTTAGTAACCCTTGTGAGCCAGCAAGCGCATGGCTCCAAAATTATTTTACGAGGTATTTAGTAATGTTCTATTCATTTGCTCGCTGGGTATTAGCAGTATTAGCAGTCATCTTTAATGGACGTTACACCACCGTTAACAAGGAAAAGTTACCCGCCGGCAACTATGTTCTCGTCGGGCCACACCGTACTTGGTGGGATCCATTGTACTTTGCCATTGCGACTTGGCCAAAGACGTTTACTTTTATGGCTAAGATTGAATTGTTCAAAAATCCAATCTTACGGTTTATCTTAAACCATGGCCACGCCTTTCCCGTCGATCGGGAGCATCCCGGCCCATCGGTTATCAAGACCCCGGTGAAAGCCTTAAAGAACACGGATATGAGTCTGATTATGTTCCCCTCAGGTTCACGCCACTCCAACGAGATGAAGGGTGGCGCATTGATGATTGCCAAAATGGCTGGTGTCCCAGTTGTCCCCGCAGTCTACCAAGGACCATTGACCTTATCTGGCTTGTTAAAACGTGAAAAAATCACCATCGCTTATGGTGATCCAATCATGATTGACCGCAAAACCAAACTTAACGATGAGGCCATTGCTGCGTTTGGTGATACGTTGACCGCGGCTTTTGATGACATTGATAAAGAAGTTGACCCAACCTTCGTCTATGTCGATCAACATCCCGAAAAGGGCCAGAAATAAACCCCAAGCTCCTGTTTAAACACAGGGGCTTTCTTTGTCTCTGGACAAACAAAAAAGTGTCCCAATTGGGACACTTTTGCTTAGTTCGTTAGTCTTCAAATTCAAATTGGAAGTCCAAGATTTGAACCGTGTCACCGTTTTTAGCACCAGCTGCGCGCAAGGCATCATCGACACCCATGGTACGCAATTGCCGTGCAAAACGCATCAATGACTCTGTGAAGGCCGTATTCGTACGTTGGAACAACGTTTCGATTTGATCACCCACCAACAGCCACACGCCATCTGGATCGCGCATGATTTCAAATGGTGCTTCGGCTTCTTCAAACTCGTAAACTGCTGTTTCATCGACGTTAGGCTCCATCCCCTTAGGAATAAAGTGTGGCGTCTCATCCAACAAATTGGCCGTCTGTTGTAGCAAGGGTTCTAATCCTTGCCGAGTCAACGCTGAAATTGGCATGATTTTGATATCAGCAGGGACTTTCGGGTCAGCGGCGAGCTTCTCTTTGAAAGTTGCCAAAGTCTCCGCAGCATCTGGCATGTCCATCTTGGTTGGCACAATAATCTGTGGCCGGTCCAATAATGCTGGATCATACTCCGCCAATTCTTGGTTAATCTTAACATAATTGGTATATGGATCTTCTTCAGGGTCCACACCACTCATATCAAGCATATGCAAGATGACACGTGTACGTTCGACGTGTCGCAAGAATTGAATACCTAGGCCAACACCTTGTGAAGCCCCCTCGATCAATCCAGGCAAGTCAGCCATGACAAAGTCACGACCATCTTCCAACCGAACCATCCCTAAGTTAGGGACCAAAGTCGTAAAGTGGTAAGCCGCAATCTTTGGCTTAGCCGCCGTCACAACTGATAGCAAAGTTGACTTTCCAACGGATGGGAAACCGACCAAACCAACGTCAGCTAGGACCTTTAGTTCAAGGGTAATGTTACGCTCAATCCCTGGTTCACCGTTTTCAGCAATTTCAGGGGCGGGATTCTTTGATGACGCGAAACGAATATTACCACGACCACCACGACCACCTGCAGCAACAATCAAACGATCGTCCTTATCGACTAAATCGCCCAAAATTTCACCCGTGTCGGCATCCGTCACGGTCGTACCTTCTGGCACCCTGATAATCATGTCATCAGCTGACGCACCAGTCATGGCCTTAGTAGCACCATTACCGCCACCATCAGCTTTAAAGTGGTGCTTATATCGGAAATCCATCAAAGTGCGTAATCCTTCGTCAACGACAAGAATCACATCACCACCATGGCCACCATCACCACCAAAAGGCCCCCCCATGTTGATGTACTTTTCATGACGGAATGAGACGGCACCATCGCCACCTTTTCCGCCTTTAACGTATATTTTAACTTGGTCAACGAACGCCATCGTGAACCACCTTTCCGCCGTAATCGGCCGCTTGCTCTTTTCCGAGGCTGCCTTGCAACCTATTCATGGACCAAGTTGTCCACAAACCTGGTCGTTACTAACTGCGAAATTAACTAATTCATTGTAACACAAACACCTAGCTATCGGCATCCTTCAATGCAGTCAAAGAAATTTTAATCGCCTGGGCAACTTTTTCCGTGACCCCGACCGCCCGCAATTCTGCAATTGAGGCATTCGCAATCTTATTGATGGACCCAAACGTGGTCAATAATTTCTGCCGGGTTTTCGGTCCCACCCCATTGATTTCATCCAACTTTGAGGCCAGTGAATGCTTTGAGCGTAAATTACGATGGAATGTAATGGCAAACCGATGGACTTCATCTTGAATCCGTTGTAATAAGAAGAACCCTTGTGATTTGGCATCCAAATGGACATGGGGTTCACCCTCTTCGCGCAACAAATCAGCCGTCTTGTGATGGTCATTTTTCACCATAGCAGCCACTGGAACAGCCAAGCCTAACTCATCTTCAATGACCTCACGCGCGGCGTTCAATTGAATCTCACCACCGTCCATGAGGATCAAATCAGGCAGGTCACTGTGTTCTTTGAGGACCCGCGTATAACGACGGCGAATGACCTCCATCGTGGCCGCCCGTTCATCAGCATGATCAAGGGTCTTAATCTTATATTTACGGTACAAACTCTTATTGGGGATCCCATCTTCAAAAACAACCATGGCCGACACCATCTCTTCACCTTGCGTATGCGAGTGATCAAACGCCTCAATACGATGAATCGTGGGGATGTTAAGGGCATCCGCAATCTCTTGCATGGCCCCGTTGGTCTTGGACTCATTCATTTCCATCAGCCGGAATTTTTCAGCTAGCACAATTTGCGCATTTTTGGCGGCCAAGTCCATTAGCTCACGTTTTTCACCACGTTGGGGGGTGCGCACAGCCACGTGCAATACTTCCGCAATCATTTTCGTATCAACACCCTTAGGTACCAAAATCTCTTTTGGCAAAATGGCATTTTTTCGATTATAAAACTGCAGAATAAAACTCGTTAGCTCCTCTTCAGCCGTATCTACAATGGCAAAGGTCCGTTTTTCACGCTTCATCAACCGGGCTTGCCGGATAAAGAATACTTGTACTGACAACCACCCTTTGTCCAAATAAAAATTGAACAAATCACGTGGGGTGCCATCCTTTGAAATAATTTTCTGCTTTTCAACAGTAGCTTCGATAAATTTCAACTGGTCCCGCAAATCGGCAGCTCGTTCAAATTCTAGTTTTTCAGCGGCTGCCATCATCTTGGTATTTAACGTCTTCTTGACGGTCTTAGTATCGCCATCCAAGAAACGTTGGATCTTATGAATTTGGGCATCATATTCAGCCGTTGGAACCTCATGGTAACAAGGGCCTAAACACTGCCCCATATTGGCATATAAACAAGGCCGACCTTGATACCCATTACAACGCCGTAGCGGATAGACTTTTTGTAAAAAGTGCAGGGTTTCTTGCGCAGCATACACGTTGGGGTATGGTCCAAAATACTGACCATTATCTGGTTTAACTTCACTGACTAATTCGATTTTAGGATCGCGTTCATGGGTGATTTTGATGTACGGATAGCCCGTCCCACGCTTCAAACGAATATTGTAATATGGCTGATACTTTTGAATTAATGTAATTTCAAGTAATAAAGATTCCTTTTCAGAACTGGTCACAATAAAATCAAAATCGGCAATATTTTCGACCAATTGTGCTGTTTTACCAGAATGTTCACTTTTAAAGTATGAACGCACGCGATTTTTTAAATTTTTTGCTTTACCAACATAAATGATTTTGCCGTTCAAATCTTTCATTTGATATGAGCCAGGTAAATCCGGTAGTAGAGCTAACTTTTGTTCAATATGTTCAGAAGCCATCCTGCACTCCTTTCTATCATAGGTGACGCTGTGGCAAACGTTTCGTGATACTTAAAATAATGGTGGCTATGATAATTGCCGTCAAAGCCCCCGTACTATCAAGGGCAACGTCTTGAATCAACGGTGTCCGACCACCCGTAAGTGACTGATGAAACTCATCCAAGCCGGCATAACCAGTCGCCGCTTGCCAGGCCACAAAACCAGCTAACAAACGATTGCCGATTCGTCGGCGTAACCCCATAAACCAACTCAATCCTAAAATGAAATACGTCGAAAAATGCGCGGTTTTACGCATTAAAAATTCGACATAGGTAAAATAATTTTTAGCAGCATCTTCAACCTCACCGGCATACGTAAATTTAAATTGAGCTAGAAATTCTTTAAATGGTTGATTCACCAACCAATGGCGTAGATTGCCTTGTTGGCTTTGCTCAGCGTAAGTCTGACTACTTGAAAAAAACAAGACCGCCATCACACCAAACGCGATTGCTAACCAAACGATTTCGCTGTTAAATTTTTTCATTATTACTCCCACCTATCACAGGAAAACGATAGGTTTTTTACTTTATTGCGTTGATGTTACGTCGCCTGCATGTGCAAAATTATCACAAATTGAACGTCTATTTCAACCATTGAACACTTCACAGACCAAACAAAAAACGATGAATCATAAAACTGATTCATCGTTCCGTTATGACTATCTAAATCATAGCATACTATGCAAATTTCGCTTATAGCATCTTTGCCAAAAAGTCTTTGGCACGATCCGTTTGGGTATTGGTAAAGAATTCTGTTGGTGTCCCTTCTTCGACGATGTAACCACCATCCATAAACCAAATTTTTGAAGCCACTTCACGCGCAAAGCCCATTTCGTGGGTGACGACCAGCATCGTCATCCCTTCCTTGGCCAAATCATTCATAACCTTCAAGACTTCCCCAACCATCTCTGGGTCCAGGGCTGAAGTAGGCTCGTCAAACAACAACATCTTTGGATGCATCGCCAATGCCCGGGCGATAGCCACACGTTGCTTTTGACCACCCGATAGTGAACCAGGGTAAACATCGGCTTTATCACCTAACCCGACCTTTTCTAACAACTCCTGGGCCGTGGCGGTGGCAATATCATCAGCGATGTTTTTTACCTTGACAGGGGCCAACTTGACGTTTTCAATCACGGTCATATTAGGGAATAGTTCAAAACTTTGAAAGACCATCCCCAAATCCGCCCGCACGGTGTCCAATGCCGCTTCATCAAGACTAACCATATCTTGATCCTCAAAGAAGATCGCCCCTGAAGTCGGTGCTTCTAACATATTCAAAGCCCGCAAAAAAGTTGACTTACCTGAACCAGAAGGGCCAAGAATCGCGATTACTTCGCCTTCTTCAACCTGGTTACTGATGCCTTTGAGGACTTCATTTTTACCATATGTCTTCGTTACGTTTTCGATTTTCATCACAGTTGTCATACACTTTTCCTTCTCTCACTCATATCTATGCACATAGTATAGCTGTTTTTGTAATTTTATGCAACTATTTCGGTTGAAAATGTATTTTATGCATTATTGTGACCAAAAAACCGCATTTCGCGATTCGTGTTATACTAGTGGCAACAATTAATAAAAGAGGTGCCACCATGGGATTACAATCAAAACGACAAGATAATTTGGAACGTGAATTCGAAGGTTTCGTCTTTCCAGATCTGAACGATTCTAAAAAAGATGACTTTCTCGGCAAGAAAACGGCCGATCCATTGAAGTCTACCGAAGAAAAGTAAACAAAAAACGCTGCGACCAGCTCATCATCGAACTGGTCGCAGCTTTTTTTGTTTATAGCCAATTAATTTCATCAGCCGCAATGGGTTGATAATCTAAATCAGCGATTGGATGACGTTCTTTTTGCCCTTGGCCATGCACCTGTAAGTACAGATTGGCATCAGGGTTATCCCGAATATCAGCTACTTCGACAACGACATTTTCAAAGTGCATGCGAAACTTCCCCAGCTTGGGATCAAAAGTGTACTTACGCCCAACATCATAACTAATATCATGTTTAAACATCACGATAAGGTCATTTTCAGGTTGTTGGTCATGCATATCATAGCGAATTGTCATCAGGAGCCTCTTTTCTTACTGATTGTTGATTGCTTGGGCAGCTGCCTGCTGTGCATAATACTGCTCTTTGGTCATTAAAACACGACTTGGCTTAGATTGCGACTCTTTAGGGGCCAAGACCCCCGCTGCAATCAAATCGTCGTTCAAGCGGGCCGCCCGGTTATAACCCATGCGGAAGTGCCGTTGTAACATCGACGCTGATCCCTTACCTTCCAGATTCACAAAATCAATCGCTGCATCCCAATTTTCATCCAAGTCGCTGGTCGTACCAGCACCTGTTTCACCATCAATCACAGCCAAATCTGAATCGGTAATTTCCATGGCTTCATCGTATTGTGCTGTCCCCTGATTCTTGACAAAGTTCGTCAAACTAGCCACATCTTCATCAGATAAGAAGGCCCCTTGCACACGTAACGGACTGTTTGCACCGATTGGATTAAACAGCATGTCCCCACGGCCCAATAACTTTTCAGCGCCGTTACTATCCAAAATGGTACGTGAATCAACACCCGAACCGACCGCAAAGGCCATGCGTGATGGCACGTTTGCCTTGATCAAACCGGTAATAACATCAACGGAAGGGCGTTGCGTCGCCACGATCATGTGAATACCCGCCGCACGGCCCAACTGGGCAATGCGCACGATGGCTGGCTCAACTTCGCCAGACACGGTCATCATTAAATCAGCCAACTCGTCAATCACCACCACGAGATAAGGCATCTTCTGCATGACAACGCCCTGCGCTGCTTGCTTATCAACGTAATCATTATAACCGGCAATGTTACGCATACCGGTCTCCGCCAAGGCCTTGAAACGATTATCCATCTCGACCACGACCTTTTTGAGTGCGGCCGCTGCTTTACGCGGTTCCGAAACCACTGGGGTAATCAAATGCGGAATATCATTGTAGACATTCAACTCGACCTGTTTGGGATCAACCAGCATTAACCGCACTTCCGACGGCTTAGCTTGGAGCAAAATCGATGCCAAAATCGAATTGATAGCTACTGATTTACCAGAACCCGTCGAACCGGCAATCAATAAATGCGGCATCTTCGTCAAATTCATTTTGATAATTTCGCCCGTAACACTTTTACCGATTGGTACCAGCAACACATTTTTCGTGTCAACGCCGGCCTTATCCATCATGTCACGGAAGCCGACCATCGCCTGTTGATCATTGGCCACTTCAATGCCGACTAATGATTTACCTGGAATCGGCGCTTCAATACGCAAACTTTTGGCCGCCAAAGCTAACGCCAAGTCATCCGCGAGATTTGTAATTTTAGAGACCTTCACCCCGATCGCAGGTTTAATTTCATACTGCGTGATGGTCGGTCCCAAGACAACTTTTTCCACGGTGGCTTTGATATTAAAACTGGCCAAAGTTTGTTGCAAAATGCGCGACTTCTCTTCTAATTGATTTCGTTCCTTACTTTGATCAGTCGAGCCAACCTTAGTTAATAGGGTTGTCGTTGGTAATTGGTAATTACGATCATCAGGTACCTTACCAAACCCACTCACCACTACGTCTTCAGATGGTACTGATTTAGTCGATGGCTCAACATGACCGACATCAGTCTGATGTGCGGTCGTTTTTGGTGAGGTATTTTCATTGGGTCCCCGTAATGCATCGACGTGACTTAATGGTGCAAAATCACTTGGTGCCTCATCATCGGGCATGGCAGCCGTCAACGAAGCCAGATCGTCGTTCGTGGCCACAGCATTATCGGGCGCATAACTCGCCACGGAATGAAGCGGTGCCAGGTTACTTTCTTCAAGATCGATTGGTGCTGGGGCGACGATTTCAGGCATCTTAAATTCATCCATCGTAGTAGCCACGGTCTTATTTAAATCGACAGCTGCCTCAACATCCTCAGCATCAGCTGCTGAATCAGTCCCACTCGCTGGCGCAAAATCATAGGGGGTACTTTCACGCTTCGCTTGATAATTACTTTTTAGTTCTTCTACCTTTGCCGCACCACTGGATACGACCTGTCGGGCTTGATCAGCCACAACGTTTCCTGCCAATTCACTGGCCCCAAAGAAGCCCGTGAGCAGTTCCTTTACCGGTAGATTGAAAAAGATGACAATCCCGGCCAACATTGCAAAAACTGCTAGAATCCATGAGCCCCAGTTAGCGGTTGCGATGTAGGTCACTGACAGGATCGCAGCCCCAATGACGCCACCGCCAACCGGTGTGGTGGTAGCTTTATTACTCATATCTTGGGCAATTAATCGCCCAATCGTGTTAATCATATCGGTATGTGTTTGCATCTCATTAAATAATAAGATCGCGCCAGCCAACATAAAGCCCAGATAAAATAACCCTAAGCCCCCATAAATCCGGGGCCGGACTTTCGGCCACTTGCCATAAACGGCCACATACAGCAGAAACATGGCCAAAATAATCAAGACCGCTTGATAGGATCCACCGACCACATAACGGACCAGATTGGCCATGAATTTACCGACCAAGCCAAACTGCCCGACTGCTAAAATTTCAAGCAGTAAGGCGACGACGGCAATAACATTGCTGGTATAAGCGAAATCACTTTGTTTACTGGTTGGTGACTTGCGCCGGACGGGCGTTTTACGCGCTCTCGTCGGCTTGCGTTGAGTTGGTGCTTTTCTAGTTGCCATCACCCGCTCCTCTCACCATTATTTTAGTTTGTCAAATTCGTATTCGTAAGTTAGATCTAGTTCTGGGAACCCTTGTTGGCGTAATGTTTCATAAATGATAATGGCGGCCGAATTAGCAAGGTTCAATGAACGAATATGATCGTCATTTTGTGGAATGCGCAGGGCCTTTTCACCATGTAAACGCATGAAAGGTTCTGGCAAGCCGGTCGTTTCTTTACCAAACAAGAAATAATAGTCATGATCGGGATTTGTGTAGTCCGCTTCGTGATATGAACGCGGTGCAAATTTTGAAATCAAAAACAACTCGTCCGTTGCCTGCAAAGTCTCCATAAAGGCTGGCAAGTTTTCGTGCACGGTAATATCCACTGTATCCCAGTAGTCCAACCCAGCCCGCTTAACTTGCTTATCACCCAATTCAAATCCCAAAGGCTTAATTAAATGTAACTTTGTGTTCGTGCCAGTCGCCGTCCGGGCAATATTACCTGTGTTGGCTGGCATCAATGGTTCAAACAAAACAATATGATTAGTACTCATGCTTCCCACTTCTTTCTCAATTATGTATTCAAATTAATGATTTTATCGCGACAGTCATTTCTGTCCACACAAAAAAAGTATAGCATGTTGCTTTTTACAACATGTTACACTTCCATGATTCTTATTAAAAGATTTATGTTCTACTCGTCTGTTGGCGCTGGCGCAACCGGCGTGATATGATCGTTGGTCTCATCATCGTCAAACAAGTTAGAATTATGCTTCCACCAGATATACAGCCGTGAAGCCAAGACTTTCACGATTGCATAACCCGGGATACCAAAGATGACGCCAATGACGCCAAAGATATTACCGGCTGACAGCAAAATGATTACTACCGTCACTGGGTGAATCTTCAATGAGTTACCAAGTAACTTTGGTGAGATCACCTTACCTTCTAAGGTTTGTTCAATGATGAATACGATTAAAATATAGACCAACATCATCGGACTAACAAACATCCCAACCACAACCGCCGGAATCATCGCCAAGAACGATCCCAAGAAGGGAATCAAGTTCAAGAACCCTGCAATGACCGCAATGAGCCAGGCATAGGGTAGGCCAATAATCATGTACCCGATGCCAAACATCAGTGCGACCGCAAAGGCGACACTCAATTGGCCCCGAATGTAGTTTGAAATTTGCAGATTAATCTCTGTAATTGTCTCAATAAATGACTGACGCGCTTTCACTGGCAGGAATTGCGTCATATAACCGGGTAATTGATGCCCATCCTTTAATAGATAGAACAAGATCAACGGGAAAGTCGCGATGGTGATGAAAATCATCGTAATTGTGCTAAAGACTGATGAAATCGTTGACCCACCTGAATTTTTGAGCAAACTCGCAACGTTTCCCACATATCCTTCCAAATTACTATTGGTTGATTTGACCCAGCTATTCAAAGCCTTAAACCGTCGATCAGATGTCCATTGGTTCAACTTATCGGTGATATTGTTCCAATACTCTGGCCAATGACGCACCAAGCTATCGATTTGGTCACGTGCGATTGGCACTAGGACGGCCCCCGCCCAAACAATCAAAGCCGTCAAAATCACAAATTCCAAGGTGATGGTGAGGTTACGCTTCATCTTAAAGCGTTTCTCGGCCCAATCAACCGTGGGATTCAGTAAGTAATAGAAAACACCAGCCACAACAATTGGCGCACCAACCGCCCCCATAAAGGCTGCGATGGGTTGAAAGATGAAGCGCACAGCATGTAACATGTACACAACCATTAGCAATAATAAGATGACTAGTAACCCGGTGACAAACTTGTTATTCAAAATTAAGCGAAAAAACGCTGAATTTTCGGAATTCATTTTACGTCGCATCTAGCTACCCCCTAAACCGTTATGTGTCTATGATACCAAAAAACCGGCAAACATGCAGTTCACCGGCGTTTTTCGATTTATTTTAGACAAATTCAACACGAACTGTTTCTGGCACGGCGATATCCTTGTGCACTAGCTCTAACAAACCAGTCTCGATATCACGGCGGTAAACACTCACGTTGTCTGTGTTTTGGTTAGCAGCAACGACCCAAGCTTGTGATGGATCCAACGCGAAGTCACGTGGGAAATCACCTTCAGTTGAAATCAATTGGATGCGTTCAAGGTGGGCACCCGCTTCACTCACTGCAAAGACAGCAATTGAATTGTGGCCACGGTTTGAAGCGTACACAAACTTACCGTCATCAGACACACGAAGCGCTGCTGTACCATTATGCTCAATCCAGTCAGCTGGCTTCGTTGAAACTGTTTGAACCAATGTAAATGATCCTGTAGCAGCATCATACTTCAAAACTGAGAGCAATGATGACAACTCACCTAATAGGTAAGCGTATTGACCGTCTGGGCTGAAACGAATGTGTCTTGGACCAAAACCAGGCTCAGTCTCAAACGTCGTCACCAAGCTCAACTTACCTTCAGCTGAAACATCGAAAGTGTAGACTTTGTCAGCACCCAAATCCACAACAACCACGCGGTTATCAGGTGTCAAATTGTTAAAGTGCACATGCGCTGATTCTTGCTCAGGACGAGGACCAGAACCTTCACTTTGGAAACTATCCGTCAAAGTAATTTGACCGTCTGCAGCAATTGCAAAGACTTCCAAAGTTCCCTTGTGGTAGTTACCTGAGTACAACAATTGACGAGCCTCGTCGACGGCCAAGTAGGCTGGTGAAGCGCCTTCAGCCAGCACCTCTTGCTCAATGGTGCCGGTTGCAAAATCAACCACAGCCACCCCACCTTGATCACCTTGCTTGTCAACGGCATACAACTTACCCGCTGCACTTAAAGCAGTATAGGTAGGGTTGCCCAGCTCAGCAAACTCAGTGATGTTTTCCAAGTCACCGGTTTCAGTGTTCAACTCAGCCGTATACAGACCCTTAGAAACGCGCTTTGTATATGTTCCAAAAACAACTTTTTCTGATGCCATGATTACTCTCCATTTTCGTGTAAATCGTAACAAGTTAGCAAAACTTGTAACCGTTTACAGTATACCATTTTTACAGAAAGTTGAGCAGATTTGATATTTTTTGTGTCAAAAAAAAGCTGTTAGTCTGACACAATCTCTTCATCTTTTGGGGTATCTGGTCGTTGTACCAGATTAATGCCATGCAACAATTTTCGTAAAAATTGATCACCCGCAATTTTATACTTTTTGTGGGTGCTAGCTCGTAGGATATCGGTAATTTCAGCGTTTGACATGGTAAACCCGGCCTCCATCATGAAACCAAGGATATCTTCGCTGGTATACTGCATCGCAATTTTTAACTTTTTGAAAACGACATTATTAATTTGATTGTCCCGGTTCATGCTATAATTTGGCGCCATTGGCTGACCATCAACCGCCAACTTCACCCCACGCTGGGTAATGATCAAGCCATTCATGAATTGCTCCAATTCATGTCGTGATAACTTTTCATCACGCGGGGTGTCTTTGGCTTGTTGCGTCATAATTTCACGGTAACGTGCTTTAGTAATTTCTAAGCCACCCAACCCAAAAATTTTAATCATGTCAGCGTCTTTGATGTCATACGCATAACGAATGCGCCGAACGATATCATTATTATTCATAAGTTCTCCACGGCTAGGTTACGACCTAGTTTCTAATTCATACTCCAATTGTATCAAAAAAAGCGCTTATTCGCCGACCATAGCTGCTGCACCATAAAAAAACACTCTGTCTTAAATTTACAGAGTGTTCATTAATTATTGTGCCGTCTTTTTCAATGCAACATATTGACCCAAGCGTACCAAGGCTTCTTGCAAGTCTTCCATTGAGGCAGCGTATGACAAACGCACGTAGCCTTCACCACCGGCACCAAAGATTGAACCAGCCACAATGCCTAGCTTAACTGTATTAGCCACATCGTGAATGAAGGCCATGTCGTCTTGATCCAACCAAGCCGGAATCTTCACGAACAAGTAGAAAGCACCACCTGGTTGCGCAGCTGTAAACCCTAATTCAGTTAACCCAGCTACTAACATATCACGACGGGCCTTATATTCATTACGCATATCAACAGCATCCTGGTGACCATTACGCAAGGCTTCTTCGGCGGCAGCCATCATTGGACCGGGTGCAGTCGTAACCAAGAATTGATGCATCTTCCCAACATGCTTCATCAAATCGGCGGGACCCGCAATGTAACCAATGCGGTAACCAGTCATCGCGTGTGACTTTGACAAACCAGAAATCAAAATCGTTTGTTCGGGCAAAATTGATGCAATTGATGTGTGCGGTGCATCATAAATCAATTCGGCGTAGATTTCATCAGAAAAGACCAACAACTCATGTTGCTTAAGAACGTCCGCAATGGCATGCACTTCAGCGTCTGAGTAAGTCACGCCGGTTGGGTTTGAAGGGTAATTAAACATCACTGCTTTCACATCAGGATGTTCAGCAATCGCTGCTTCCAACTTAGCTGGTGTCAACACAAATTCAGGTGCCGTATTAATCCCAATCACCTCAACCCCCATGGCTTCAGCAATCGCTTCATACATTGGGAACGTTGGCGTTGGAATGATGATCTTATCGCCAGGGTTTAGCAGACCATTAAAGGTCGCGTAGATGGCTTCTGAGGCACCCACTGTCACCAAGATTTCACTTTGTGGATCATACTTCGCGTCAAATTGCGTCGCCAGGTAATCAGCAATGGCTTCACGTAAACTAACGTGGCCCCACGCCGTTGCGTAGTGTGAATCATCCGCGTCAACGGCGCGCTTCACCGCTTCCTTGATATGCGCCGGTACCGCAAAGTCCGGTTCACCCAAAGTCAAACGCAGGATTCCTGGAATCTGGGCGAATTCACTGTCGATGACCCGGATTGGTGATGGCAAAATAGCCGCCAAACGATGATTGTAAGTTTCACTCAATGCAGAAAGTGTTGCTGGCATAATTATCTCCTCTTTCAAACCGCCTTGACGGTAATTCATTGTATTTAGTATATAGAAAAAAACTTGGCGATACAATACAATAAACAAACTTTATCTATAAATTTTTATAAATTATTCGGCTTTTGGGCCAGGAATCGTGACATTCGCTGGTACATGTACCAAATCCAGCGCAACTAAGCGTTCAGCGATTTGTACCGTGTTCCAAGCTGCACCCTTAAGCAAGTTATCGGCGACCACCCACATATGGAAAGAACCGTCATTTTCTACGTCACGGCGGATGCGGCCCACAAAGGTTTCCCGCTTCCCCTCAGCATTGAGTGGTTGTGGATATAGTTGGTTGGCTGGATCATCTTGCAAGACGACCCCATCTGCTGTTGATAACACTTGCCGAATGCCGGCAACGTTCGCCTTTTCAGCATCGCTCACCTCAAAGTAGATTGACTCGCCGTGGCCGATACCGATTGGTACCCGTACCGCCGTTCCCGTCACCTTGATGTCCTTGGAGAACTTATCACCCAACATAATCTTCTTCGTTTCACGAATCATCTTCCATTCTTCATGCGTGTAATCTTCTTCTTCAAACACATCAATTTGTGGCAACAAGTTGAAGGCCAATGGGTAATGGTGTTGCGCCCCTTTGACTGGCAAGATATCAGCGGTCATCGTTTCACCAGCCAAATGTTGCGTAGCCTCCGCATTTAGTTCATTCCAGGCTGTTTGGCCAGCCCCCGAAGCCGCTTGATAGGTTGACACAATGATTTGATTAAGCCCATATGCTTGGCGCACTGGTTCCAAGGCCACCACCATCTGAATGGTCGAGCAGTTTGGGTTGGCGATAATGCCATGGTGCTCGTAAAGGGCTTGTTCATTCACTTCAGGGACGACCAAAGGGACATCGTCATGCATCCGCCAAAATGAGGAGTTATCGACGACGACGGCCCCCCGCTTAACCGCTTCGGGTGCCAAGGCCGCTGAAACAGAACCGCCAGCTGAAGCCAATACGAGGTCAATGCCTTCAAAAGATGCTGGTTGCGCTTCTTCGATCACGATGGCTTGCTCGCGAAAAGTGCGCGTTTGGCCAGCCGAGCGCGCTGAAGCCAACAACTTCAGTGACTTGACTGGAATGGTTGATTGGCTCAATTGCTCGATCAAGCGTGTGCCAACCGCCCCCGTGGCGCCAAGAATGGCCACATTATATCCTGCTGCTTCTGTCATATTCATTCTTCTTTCTATGTCTACTACAAAACTTTATCTAAGCCAACCGCTAACCCTGACACGGTAACTACGTTTTGCACTGCTAATACCACGCCATTCATGAAGGATTCCCGTGAAAATGAGGTCTGCTTAATCCGTAAACTCTCACCAATCCCACTGAAAACCACTTCCTCTTCGGCCACGAAACCCGGTAAACGCATGGCATGCACTGGAATGCCTTCAATCAAGTCACCCCGCGCTGCTAAATCAGTCACCGGTGCTTGGGCGGTTGCAGTCCGGGCAGCCGCAATCAAACTTGCCGTGGTTTTCGCCGTGCCAGATGGCGCATCTAGTTTACCAGGATGATGAATTTCCAAAATCTCAGCGTCCGGAAAATATTTTGCAGCCTGTTGGGCAAACTGCATCAACAACACGGCTGATAAAGCAAAATTTGGTACAACCAGGACATGGCGCTCATGCGTTGTCGCCAGTGTGGTTAACTCTGCTAAGTCCGCCTCTGCGATGCCACTCGTACCAATCACCACGTCCATCCCCTGCGCTAAGGCAAACTTCGCATTTTCGGCAACCGTGGCGGGGGTTGTCACATCCAACCACACATCTGCCGCCACATTAACGTCAGCCAAATTGGTAAAGACGGGCAACGCACTGGCATGCGCGTGGCCACTAACAATTCCGACAATTTCGATATCTGGTGTTGCAGCAAGCTTTTCTTGAATGGCCAACCCCATCTTGCCAAAGCCACCGGCTAGTATTACTCGTTGCATTAGTCACGCCCCAATCGTTGTAAAATATCTGCCGTTTCCGCTTCATCAAGTGGTAAAATCGGCAAGCGCGTTGTGTTAGCCACCAAACCATCTAAGGCCAGCACGGCCTTGACCGGTGCTGGAGATGGATAGGCAAACAAAGCGTTCATCCGTGGTGTCAACCACCGTTGTAAACGGCCAGCCTCTTGGATATCACCTGCTGCCAATGCTTGATAGAGGGCCGTAATTTCAGGGCTGTACAGATGTGCAGCCACTGAAATGGTCCCCGTGGCACCGATCGCCTTGACTGCTAATGTTTGTGCATCCTCACCTGAGTAGACATAAAAGTCGGCTGGTGCATGTTCGACCAGATAAGCAATATCATCAATGGTGGTGACTTGCTTCACCGCATTAATATTAGGGTGTTGCGCTAAGGTGATCACTGACTCATTCGTCAACCCAACAGCAGAACGGCCGGGGATGTTATACAACATCACTGGGACAGTGGCGGCATCAGCGATGGCGCTAAAGTGCGCAATCATCCCCTTTTGACTGGGCTTACTATAATATGGGGTCACGGCCAACAGCGCATCAACCCCACTAATAGCACTGACTTCCGCAGCCAAAGCAACTGAATTAGCTGTGTTGTTGTCCCCGACATTGGCAATAACCGGGCCACGATCACCGACGAAGGCCGCGAAATGTGCATATAATGCCAACTTTTCAGCATGGGTCAACGTTGGTGACTCACCAGTGGTCCCACCAATCACAAAGCCTTGCGTACCTTCTGCCAGTAACTTGTCCGTTAAGGCATCCAGTGCCGGATAATCAATCGTATCTTCCGTGGTAAACGGCGTGATAATTGCCGTAATCAATTCAATATCGTTATACATGTTATTGCTCCATTCGATAATTCAAAAAGCCAACCATCGCATCTACCCCAGCCGCTAAAGCCCCTTCATTGGGACTCATTTTGGCATGATGTAGGGGATGGTCTGGATCACCAACGCCTAACCAAAACATCACCCCAGGAAATTGCTGTAGTAAGAAGCCAAAGTCCTCACCCGTCATCGCTGGCGCAATATCTGCAAAAGCGACCGTGGGATCTGCTTGAAAGTAATCAATCATGAGTTGCGCCAATGTCGCATCGTTTTCGACGGGCATATACCCACCTTGAATCAGTTCCAAATCAACCTGCACGCCATACATCGTGCCAATGGCCTCAGCAATTGTGCGGACACGCTGTTGCATGTTTACCAAATTCGTTTGTGTAAAGGCGCGAATCGTGCCATCTAGATGGGCCGTTTCCGCAATAATATTACCGGCGGTACCTGCTTGGAAGGTCCCCAGTGTCACCACGCCTCCTTGAACAGGATCGACATTGCGCGACACCACTGTTTGTACCTGACTGACAAACGCTGCGCCGGCGACGATGGCATCATTGCTATCTTGTGGGAAGGCTGCATGGCCACCCTTTCCGGTAAAGGTCACATGAATTTCAGTAGTCCCCGCAAACAAGGTCCCCGGCCGAGTCGCAATTTGACCAGTCGGTAACTGTGGATTGTCATGTAGCCCGTAGAATTCATCTGGGCGCCATTCACCACTAAAGACCCCTAAATCGTAGACATGTTTACCCCCAAAGTCAGCTTCCTCAGCCGGTTGGAAAAAGAAAATTAAATTGTCTTTCGGTTGTTGTTCGGCAAAGTATGCTAGAATCCCCAGCCCAACAGTCATATGAATATCATGACCACATGCATGCATGACCCCGGCATGCCGGGAACTAAAGGGTAAGCCCGTAGCCTCTTCAATCGGCAACGCATCCATGTCCGCCCTGTAACCGATCGTGCGGGTAGGGTGGGTTCCCTGCAGGCGTACCAAAATTGCAGTGGGCACTTCTGGCACAGTTCGAATAGTTAACCAATCTTGATTCAATTGGCTAATTTCATTTAACAAGTACCGGTGTGTTTCATATTCTTGTAACGCTAATTCGGGCATGGCATGGAGTGCACGACGCACCCGAATTAGTTCTTCAGTTGTCCATACCATGCAGATGCTCCTAATCTAGTGTGCGCAAGGCATCGATCAAAGCCGTCTTAGCTTCCGTCTTAGCATCAATTTCCTTGATGACCCGGGCAGGTACTCCAGCCACCACAGTATGTGCTGGCACATCTTTGGTCACAATCGCACCAGCCGCAACTACGGCACCCTCGCCAACATGGACACCCTCGATGACCACCGCATTGGCACCAACTAAGACGTTATCTTCAATAATCACCGGTGTGGCTGACGCTGGCTCAACGACACCAGCTAGGACGGCGCCGGCACCAATATGACTATGCTTACCGACGATGGCACGACCACCCAAAACGGCCCCCATATCGATCATGGTCCCTGCGCCAACTTCCGCCCCGATATTGATGATAGCACCCATCATAATCACCGCATTATCACCGATGCGGACTTGTTCACGGATCACAGCGCCTGGTTCAATGCGGGCCTTGATATCATCGTAGTCCAACAAGGGTACCCCTGAATTACGGGCCAAGATTTCAAGATGGCTTTGCGTAATCGCTGGACTTGCTAATAACGGCCGAATGACTGCCAAATCACCAAAAAGCACGCCCGTTGACACTTCTAGAAATGCCTCCACGCCATCAGGAATTTCCAAACCAGTTAATTCACCAGCAATGTACACCTTAACCGGCGTTTTCTTGGGTGCGGTTGCAATATAGTTAATGATTGATTGTGCATCTAGTTCTGCCATGTTATTTCTCCACTTTCTTCTATAATATTAAATGTAATGCCGGTCCAAGCGCAGGATGTCGGAATAAGTTTGACGCGCAACCACTTCCTTGGCCTCGCCATCTTCCACGAAGACAACGGCTGGAATCGGGTTACGATTGTAATTTGAAGCCATTGAGTAACCATAGGCACCCGTTGAAAGAACAGCTAGGACATCCCCGGGCTTTGTCTTAGGCAAGGCTTGTTGCCAGACCAAAACATCCCCCGATTCACAGTACTTACCCGCAACCCGCACGACCTGTTCCGTTGGCGCGTCTAGTTGATCAACCAACACCGCCTCATAATTGGCCTGGTACATTGCTGGTCGAATATTATCACCCATGCCCCCATCAACGGCCAAATACGAACGAATGCCAGGTACATCCTTGCGTGAGCCAATCGTGTACAAGGTCGTCCCAGCCTCACCAACGATTGAGCGGCCAGGTTCAATCCAAATGGCCGGCATCGGCATGCCATAGGCACCCGTCTTTTCCCGAATCTTAGCGATGATGGCCGTGACAAATTCACTAGCCGGCTTAGGGTGATCTTCGTCGGTATAGCGAATACCAAAGCCACCACCGGTATTAATCACTTCAGGATCAAAGCCCCAATCATGGACGATAGCCACTAATTTTTCAGCAGCAGCTTCAAACCCCGTGACATCAAAAATTTGTGAGCCGATGTGAGCATGCACACCCAGCACATGCAATGACGCGGTCCCGCTGGCGATATGGTAAGCTTCTTCAGCTTGACCGCTGTCGACATCAAAGCCAAATTTTGAATCAGTCTGACCAGTTTGAATAAATTCATGGGTATGGGCTTCAATACCTGGTGTGATACGCAGCAAAATATTTTGCACGATACCCCGTTCAGCAGCCAATTCAGATAACATGTTCAATTCATAAAGGTTATCTACGATAATTGTCCCTAGACCATTGTCTAAGGCCATGATTAATTCAGCTTCCGACTTGTTATTACCATTAAATGACACATGGGCCATTGGATAGTTCGCATTCAAAGCCGTGGCAATTTCACCGCCGGAAACAACATCCAGATGAATCCCTTCCTGGGCGGCAATTTCGTACATCGCCGTTGTCGCAAAGGCCTTGGAAGCAAAACTCACCACGTAATCAATCTGTTCTTCATCAAACACTTGCTGGAAGGCGCGCATCGACTGTCGAATTTTCGTCACGTCATAGACGTAGAGCGGTGTTTGAAATTCAGCTGCCAATGCATTCGCCGTGATCCCACCGATGCTCAATTCGCCTTCTTCACTTACTTCATAAGGGGTTGTCATATCTGTTCTCCTTCTAACTAATCAACGAGTTCACGCTTGATACGTTCTTGTAATGAGGTGGTTACCACCCACGGTGCCAAGCCCGCATGGTCACTAAAATCTTCAAGGGTGTTTTCTAACCCACCGTTTTTACCAATAAATGTGACCTTAGTGCCAACGGGAACCTCTTCTGGTAGTGAGACCATGAGTTGATCCATGGCAATCTGGCCGACGATGCGTGCCCGCTGACCATTGATGATGACCCCGAAATCTTGTAGGTTCCGTGATAAGCCATCCCCATAACCAATTGGGACTGTGCCAATCCACTCACCAGCATGGGTTGTATACGTATGCGAGTATGAGACGCCGACACCGGCTGGCATTTGCTTGACATAGACTAACGCACTTTCGAGTCCAAGGACTGGTTCCAGATAATTGGCTGGTCGCACTTGCCCCCGGGATGGTTCAACGCCATAGACCACGGTGCCAACGCGCACCACATCCGTAGGAATTTCATCGGCGTGATACATGGCGGCCCCTGAATTCGCGATATGCACCATAGGAGGTAATTCAATCCCCGCGGTCAACCGTTCCCAATTAGCCAATTGATAATGAAAATAATCATTGTTAAGGGAATCAGATTCTGCAAAGTGTGTCATAATCGCTTGGTAAACGAAATAATCAGGTGCGCCTTTAATGTAATCAATCAATTCATGTAACGCTTCTTGCGACCGGACACCAATGCGGGTCATGCCCGTATCCACTGCGACGTTGATCAGGAGGCGCGTCCGGCCGTCCATCACCGCCTGTGCTTGTTCAAGCCAAGCCAGATCACTCACGGTTGCCATAATATTATTCTCTGCCATGACTTGCGCATACTTTGGATCAACGATGCCCATAATCAAGATTGGCATGGCGATTCCCGCTTCACGTAAGGCCAACGCCTCTTCCAAAATGGCCACGCCAATTCCGTCTACTCCAGCGCGTTCTGCTGCCTGGCCCATTTCCAAGAGGCCATAGCCATACGCATTGGCCTTCAGAGCGAGAAAAATCATACGCGCACCTGTCGCCTGTCGTACTTCATTAACGTTATGGGTGACTGCGTGCTGCGAAATTGTAATTTTTGTTGGTCTTGAATATCCGACTACCATGTGTTTGCCCCATTCATTATTTTTTGTTTGAAGAAGCACGTGCACGCTCAGGGTACAAAAAAACGTCCATGAGTGTGCACTGCCGCACAGCCTCATGAACGCATAAAAAATCGTTAACGTGGACCATCCGATAGCACTCCGCTGGGTTACAGCGACAGTCCGTTAACTATTCATTAACGGCCCAATTAATTTGCTGCCACACAAATCAATTTCGGCAAAATCCCCTTTCACTTCATTTCAACACCATTGGCATGGTTCCATGAACTTACTCTTGTCTTTCGCGACCTCTATCAAACATTAAGTTGTAATGAGAATAACACGCATTAAAATGAGTGTCAATCTTGACATTTTAATTTTCTTACTCTTAAATAGACTTCAATACATTCCCAAAAGGACTTAAGCACATGAAAGTTATTAAATTTGGGGGAACTTCACTAGCTGATGGCCCCCAATTAGAGAAAGTTATCGCCATCATTGATGCTGATGCAACCCGCCAAGTAGTGACTGTATCAGCTCCCGGCAAGCGTTTTTCCGGCGACACCAAAGTCACTGATCTATTGTTGCAATACGCGCAAGCTGCCATCAACGGCGATGATACGCAAGCCATCGTGGCTGAAATTGCAGCGCGTTATCAAGCAATTGCGACCTATTTCCACGTCGATAGTACTGCCATCATGCCCAAAATTATTGAGCAATTACAGCATTTGGCCAAACAGCACTACCCTTCGTTTGATTACCTCTACGCCGCTTTTGCTGGGCACGGTGAACTATTGAATGCCCAACTAATCGCATTTATTTTACAGGCAACTGGCCATAATGCTCGTTTTGTATCACCCAAAGAACTTGGTATGCAGACAACGGGTGCCCCCCGTGCCGCCACGCTAGCTGAAATCAGTTACCAAAAAATGGCTTGGTTTACACTGGCCAGTGATGAAATCATCGTGGTCCCCGGCTTCTTTGCCTACGACGAACATGGTTACATGAATACCTTTAAACGTGGTGGTTCAGACATTACGGGGGCCATTTTGGCACGTGGGTTGAAGGCTACTGTCTACGAAAATTTCACAGACGTGTCTTCAATCTATGCTGTCAGTCCAAAAATCGTGGCCAATCCTGCCCCCATCGCGAAAATGACGTATCGTGAAATGCGTGAACTGGCCTACGCGGGTTTTGCCGTTTTCAGCGATGAGGCAATTGTCCCGGTTATTAAGGCGGGCATCCCAATCAACGTCCGTAACACCAACGAACCAGCAGCACCGGGCACCCTCATTGTGCCCGAAAATGAAATTGCGACGACCCACGCCATTACGGGGATTGCCAGCGACGATCGGTTTGCAACGTTGTATCTACACCGCTACTTGCTCAATAAGGAAATTGGCTTCACCCGACGCCTGTTAGATATCTTGTATCGACATGGCATCTCATATGAGCATATGCCGACCGGAATTGATGATTTATCGATTATTTTCGATAAGTCACTCACTTCACGTGCCCAATTTGAAGCCATGATTGCTGACATTCGCACAGAAATCCAGCCCGATATTTTAGAATGGCATACCGATTACGCCTTGATCATGGTCGTTGGTGAGGGGATGCAAGAAATGCACGGTGCCGTCGCTAACATCATCGAACCGCTCACTGAAGCTGGCATCAATATTTCGATGGTCAACCAAGGAGCTTCACGGATTAGCGTGATGCTTGGTTTGCCTGCTGATCAAGTGGATGCCGCCGTGAAAGTAATTTATGAACAAGTTTACTAACCTCTAACACGAAATCAACAAAAACCCCTGATCGCGCCGCCTATTTTGCAGTGCGATCAGGGGTTTTTGTTCGCATTATCATCAAACTAACACCGCTTAATTATGTTTGACAGCATCCTTAATTAAGCTTTATTTTCCCCCTTATCTTTGTTTTCTTTAAAAAAGACAGTCAGGCTGCTCAAACATATAAAACTAAACTACAATATAGATAACAGTTGATCCCGCAATTTATAACCGACGGACAACAAATTTTATACAAATAACAAGACATTGATTGTGGTGACACAATGTTCATAAGAAAAGGAATAAGCGTAATGAAAGCTGCTATCATTAAAAATTTTGGAGACAAAACAGAGCTACAGGTTGTATCAGATTATCCAGCACCATCGATCAATGATGATCAAGTCCTCGTGGCTATCTCTGCGACGAGTGTCAATCCGATCGACTACAAAGCCCGGCAAGGATTGCTTAGTGGTAGGTTTCAATGGCAATTTCCAGTGGTCCTTGGTTGGGACGTTGCAGGAGAAATCATCGCAATAGGAAAAAATGTCACCGATTTTTCAATTGGTCAACGTGTCTTTGCTCGTCCTGCAAATGATGTGACTGGTCGCTTCGGATCTTACGCCGAATTCATGGCCGTTGATACCAACCAATTGGCTAAGATACCTGATAATTTAACAGATTCTGAAGCCGCCGCCGTTCCTTTAGCTGGTGAGACCGCCCTCCAAATGTTACGGGCATTACAAATTGGCCCGGGTAAAAAGGTCTTAATTCAGGCTGGTGCTGGTGGTGTTGGTATTTTTGCTATCCAACTAGCAAAATTAATGGGAGCGCAAGTCGCCACCACTGTCAGTGGATCCAATATTGCCTTAGTGCAACAATTGGGTGCTGATATTGCTATTGATTATCATAAGCATGCCATCCAAGATACCCTATCAGACTATGATGCTGTCTTAGATACGATTGGTGATATCGATGGTGGTATGGATATTTTATCGTCGGGTGGGCGCTTAATTACTATTTCTGCCAGTCTTTCACCGGAACAAACCCAACGGGCACAAAATGAAGCTAAAATAATTGCCACTGGCTGGCTACAACCAAACGGTCAAGACCTACAACAATTGGCAGATTATATCGCAAATGATCAGTTAAAAATAATCATTGATTCACAATACCCGCTGACCACTAGTGGCATTCAAGCAGCCCATGCGCGCATCGAATCACATCACGCACGCGGAAAAATTATTATCAATTTGTAAAAAGTGCGCTAACAAATTCCCTTTTTTCAAGATCATCTGACCAAACAAGGTTACAAGGAAGGCCCATAAAATGCGATTATGGCACGAGAAATTAATTAAGCAACTACCCCGCCAACAACTCTTAGGGCAACATCGCGAATGTTGCGCTCTTCGTGGTGGTGGCTGGGGTAAAAAACACGCAACTGTCGACTATGTTTTTAAATATTCACCATACAAACTATTTCAATACCATGAATTAGTGATGCAAGAAATGCTTGCTCGGGGCTATGTTCCTAACCAAAATTGGTTTAATCCACTCTACCGCGGCACCAAAACACCAGCCTACTCTACGTTAGCTATCGTCGCGCTAACCACACCGATTTATCCTGAGCATAATGATGATTATTATGCTGAATGTATCGACAATCTCTTGGGCAAAGGCATTGAACTTACTAAATAAGTCATTTTTTAATGCGTATTTTACGTGCAGATGGGACTCACGTTAAAAGCTATAAGGGGCGTAATCATGCAAGAAATTTTAATCACTACGACTGAAAATGTTGCCGGCTATCATGTGACAGAGACTTATGGCGAAGTATTTGGCCTGACAACGCGGTCGCGTAATGTTTTTTCAACTATTGGGCAGTCCTTTAAAACGATTGTTGGTGGGGAAATCAAAGGATATACTAAATTACAACATGCTGCCCGTGATACTGCTATCAGACGTTTAAAGGATGAAGCGCGGGCATTGGGTGCTAATGCTGTTATCATGATGCGTTTTGATTCATCATCAGCAAGTATCGGTGACTCGGTCACAGCTTATGGTACAGCTGTCCGCATCGAAAAAACAACGTTTAAGCATCCTTGAGATATTAGATTAAGAGCCAAGCAGCTGTTGCTACTTGGCTCTTTTCTTTTTATAAAAATACCAGATACAGGACAACAGTGACAAGTTCCTGCATGTTGATCTACTTCAACCCGTTTTTATATCTTTTAAGCTCTAAGTTTTGTCCAATTTGCCCATCTAGGAGTTGGATTACAACACTTTATAATGATCTTTCATGTCAGGTGTAATTTCTTTTTGTACTTTACATGGAACCCCAAAGGCTACCACATTGTCAGGTATATCCTTGGTAACGACGCTACCCGCTGCGATAACAGTGTTATCCCCAATCCTGACACCAGGCACAATCACCGTCCCTGCCCCAATCCAACAATTTTCACCAATATGAATGGGTAAATTATATTGTTGTTTCTCTTTGCGTAATTTTGCATCAACGACGGCGAGATTTAGAAATTATGATTCGTGAACTGGCCGATCAAGTGGCCACACGGATTCGTCGTCAAAATTATCTTGCCGGAACCTTAATCCTTTACGCTGGTAATATGATTGGCTCATTATTGGCGATGAAAAGATGGCTTACGCGGACATCCTTTTGATAAGTCTAAATAATTAAAAAAAGCCGACTTTTTGCGTATAAACACAGTGCGAATATGTAGTACTGCTGTCAAATTGCTAATTTGTACGATTTAGGTGACCTTTGAACGAAACAAAGAATAGCACCAAGTCCCCAAAAAAGTTCCCCAGAATGTTAAAGTCAAATCATCGCACTTATTCGGTTACGTCATCAAAAAAGGCCATGGTTAAATACCAAGGCCTTTTGCGCAAATTCTTTTTGATATTTACTATCGCAGAAAAGTTTACCGTACTTCTAACATAGAAAGAACACTCACAGAATGCCATTCCAATATTAATAACTAATCCAATCAACGAGTCTTTTGCTCTAATTCATCAATTTCTTCCGATAACTTTAGAATTTCATTTGTTCGCGAAGACCGTCCCCAGAAGAACCCAACCGCGAAAAGACCAACAATGCTGATAAACGTCGTAATGATTTGATGTTGAGCTGGTGCAGAATCAAACATGTCTAACACCATCCAACCAACTGGTCCACCTAGCACAATTACCGCAAAGATATATGGAAGATTTGTATTCACATAAACACTTTTATTTTTCATTAAAAATACCTTCTTTACGCAAAGACGTAATTATCATTTTTACCATCCAGACGATCGAGTGCTTCTGCTAGCACTGAACCAATGCTGTATCCTGAAATTGTTGAAGCAATATCTAGCGCCGTGCTTACCCAAGATGCTGCTGATATTCCCAACATTGCTTTAATTTTGCCGTATACAGCCCTGTTAATATTTGCGCGATGCGCTTTAATATATTTCAAAACTGCACTGGTGCTTTTTGCTGAAAATCCTACACCAGCCGCAATTGTCGCAATATCAATCGCTTTACCAACGTTCACAACTTTATTATACCAGTGCTTCCCCAATTTGACCCAATTAGGGTCAGCAATAATAGGGAAGAAGTTGTTTTCATCAAAATCAATCACTTGTGTAATAGTGTTACCGTTAATAACATAATGTGTTGGAACTGATTGGCCTTTTGAATCTTTTGCCCATGCGGCTTTAATCATATCAACCGGAATACATATGTTTAAAATAATTACGTGACTTTCATATGTCACGTTATCAGAAAAAGTCACTCAATTTATTGGAAAATTTGTAGCAAATGGTAGTAAAAATGATGGTAAATCATGGTATTTAGTAGTAAAAATTACGACTTTCAAAACAAAGAAAATCCCTGTCATACCAAGGGTTTAGACTGGTATAACAGGGTTCCTACGGAAATATGAAAATTGTATCTGAATGCCGCCGACAGGAATCGAACCTGCACGGGATTGCTCCCACACCGACCTGAACGGTGCGCGTCTGCCAGTTCCGCCACGGCGGCAACAACATCTATTAATATATCATTTTTAGATGCATTCGTCTATTAATTTTAGCTTCAAAGTTACTTGAATAACAGCAAGCCTAAAATCAATAATGTTGCCACAGTATTGTTGATAAAGTGTGTGATCATGGCATACTGAATCTGCTTGGTTTTTTTATAAACAATGGCCAAGGCCATCCCCATCAGACTATATTGGATAAAAGCAAACCACTGGAATTCCTGGAACACCACGTGGAAATACCCAAATAGCACACCTGATAAGAGGATGTTAGCCCACCAATTACGCTGCGTAAAAAAGAAATTAATCACAACACCCCGGAAAATCAATTCTTCGAGGATGGGGGCCACAAAGACGGCCAATAGAATCACAAAGATGGCCCCAGAAAAGCCACTTTTAACTAAACTTTCTAGCTCAGCTTGGTTACTCGAGGTGATTGTTTTGCCCATGATCAGCGTTTGTAGAATACCTGTCAGTAAACTACCTAACAAAATGAGCCCATAACCGCGCAGACTCCACTGCAACCGACGGCCATCAAGTTTATGAAACCCGATGCGTGGATTTTCTTTACGCAACAGCTTCATGAACAAACTGACTGCTAACCAGGTAACTAACAGCGTGACACCAATTTCAAGACTCAATACAATTGGTGAGTTAGCCGTCACATGCAGCCATTTCTGTGGTAAGACAATGGCGAATTGGCCGGAAAACTGAATGACTAAGTCCAAAACCAAGCCAATGATTAGTAAGATGATGCCAGTGAACCACTTGGTATCAAATTGCTTAGTTATATTATTCATCAACATCCTCATCTTCTTTTGAGTCTGGTCGCAAATAGATGGTCAAAAGCGTCATCCCGATGGAGGCCAAAACAAATAAGCCAATAAATGCCACAATCGTCAACCAAGTCGGCCAATTAAAAAACTGCGACACGAAGGCCAAGATCACAAAAATGACAATGATCCCCACGCTCGCACTTATTGACATCGCTCGTGCAATCATGCCTGGTCAGCTCCTTCATGTAACACATACGTATTTAATAATTCAGCAACCGCCCCTTCATTATTGGTACGCTCTAATACCAGGTCAGCCACTGCTTTAACCGCTGGGATACCATTAGCAACTGAAACCCCTAGACCGACAGCCTCTAACATCTTGATATCGTTAGAATTATCACCGATTGCCATGATTTCGTCACGGGCAATACCTAATTTTTCCCCTAGTAGTAGCGCGGCGTTACCCTTATCGACACCCTTTGGATTAAATTCTACATAGCGCCCTGATGAGTATGTTGCCTCGACGGCCGTGTCACCGACTGCTGCCAAGACAGCATCATGAATGGCATGTTGGACATCAGTATCAGGATGTTCAAAAATCACTTTCATCAGGGGCGCTTGCGTCTGCAAGAACGCCAAATCAGTCGTCTCAACGATTTCATATGAAACCCCTCGTTCATGCATATAACGCTCATCAGATGGTGAAATATTATAGATAAACAAGGTATCAACGGTATAAATGTGCACGTCAACTTGGTCATTCACCAAACCAGCATCAAATACTTTTTGCGCTAAGGTTAAGTCCATCGCGCGGGCCAATAACACTTGATTGTCTTTGTTCTCAACAATGGCCCCACCATTGTATGAAATCACAAATTGCCCAGCTTGATCACGCAACCCCAATGTCGTCAACAGATCTTGCACTGAAGTATATGAACGCCCTGTGTTTGGTACGAACTTAAATCCATGTGCCACCGCCTCACGGATTGCCTTAACATTGGCTTCATGAATGGTCCCATCATTGTTCAATAAGGTTTCATCTAAATCAGAAACCAGCATCTTATACGTCATTTTGTTGCCCCCATTTACTCTATTATCTAATATTTTATCAAATTTAACGTTTTTTCGATATGAATTCACCGCAAATAATATATAATAGCTTTATCACAGAAAGCATAAGGGAGTATTTATTATGAAAAAGTTTATTTCAGAATTCCGTGATTTTATCGTCCGTGGTAACGTTATGGACCTTGCCGTTGCATTTATTATGGGTGCTGCATTCACAACTGTTGTGAAATCAGTTGTTGATGACTTGATGATGCCATTGATTGGTATCGTGACCAAGTCTGTTTCTTTTGCTAACATTGTTTGGCAAGTCGGATCTGCACAAATCAAAATTGGATCATTCATCTCAACTTTGATTACATTCATCTTCACATCACTAGCCGTGTTCGTGATGATCAAGGGGATCAATGCTGCACAAAACCTGCGTAAGAAGTCTGATAAAGAAGAAGAAGCTGAAGTGGTTGCTGAAACAGAATTGTCTGTCTTGTTGGAAATCCGTGATACATTGGCTAAGAACGAAGCAAAGTAATTGCGCTCTAAATTCTCACTATGTTGCTAAATTTTAGTAACATATTTGTATTATTTTTCTAAACGCTGATAAACCGGTATTCCCGGCATATCAGCGTTTTTTTTCGTTTGTCAACCCGTTGTTTTTCATAAAATATTCCGCTAAGATAGATATCAGCTTGTTGTTATCTAACATACTGTTAGATACACACTCAATTCTAAGATCCAAATCTAACGGAAGAAGGACGACCATGGTGATTATCACAGCCGGAATGATTGGAGTTGGTAAGACGACTCTAACAGATTTAATTGCAAAACATTTAGGAACTAAAGCCTTCTTTGAGCCAGTCGGGGAAAACCCTGTATTACCCCTGTACTACGCTGACCCAAAGCAATACGGTTTTCTTTTACAAATTTATTTCTTAAATAAGCGTTTTGCGATGATCAAAAAAGCACTCGCTGATGACAATAACGTTTTAGATCGTTCAATTTATGAAGATGCCCTATTTACGCAAGAAAATCATCGCGAAGGTAACATCTCAGATGCTGAATTAGATGTTTATATGACATTACTAAACAACATGATGGCTGAATTAGAAGCAACTGATAAGAAGCGTCCTGATTTAATGGTCTTTGCTGATGCTGATTTTGATACGATTCTCTACCGAATCAAAAAGCGTGGCCGTGATTATGAACAATTCGATGACAACGATGAGTTACGGACATACTACTTTAAGATGTGGTCAGCATACAAGCAATGGTTCAACGCTTACGATGCTTCTCCTAAAATGCGCATTGACTTGCAAGAATACGATTTGGAAGATCCTGAAAATCAAGCGAAGGTGCTTGCATTAATTGATGAGCAAATCGCGCGCTTAGATGCACAAAGTAACTAAATCACCGCAAAAAGAGCTCATGAATTTAACATTCATTAGCTCTTTTAATGTCTTAATGATTAGAATGAGGTTCCATTTGAAATACCGTCAATAATATTACCGTTAATCCCAAACCCAACCTTAGTTGTATCTGGACTTAACAACCACCGGCGATGTCCCAATGGTGAACCTTGCATACCAACCGAGGCATCATCAACATACCACGCATTAATTACTGGTTCGCCAGCGCCCCATTGGATCGCAATCACTTCCGGACCAGCGCCCCAACTCCAGTGGTCACTAGGAATTTCTCCAGTGGTCGCAATTTGATCGGCACGTGCTTGAGCCCGGGTGGCCAAACTAGCATCCCAGGTCACCTCACCAAGGCCCATTGAAGTACGCAAGGCATTCAAGGCATCTAATGTGGCTTGTTGGGCGGTAGAAATACCAGCGACTGTGGTTGATTCTGAGGCTGCTGAGCTACTTGCTGATGAACTAGCAACTGCACTACTTACAGATGACGCCGTTGAACTAGCGGCTGCACTGCTTGCTGATGACGCCGTTGAACTAGCAACTGCACTGCTTGCTGATGACGCCGTTGAACTAGTGGCTGCACTACTTACAGATGAGGCTGTTGAACTAGCAACTACGCTACTTGCTGATGAGGCAACCGTCGCTTCACTTGAAGCAACAACTGAGCTGGCAACCGTTTCAATCTCAGCAGCTGAACTAATCGTAGCCGTTGCAGAACTACTATCGACAGCTGCAACGGTTGCTACATCAGAAATAACAGTTGCTTCTGATGAGGCAGCGTCGGCAGTCGTTGTTACCGTAGTGGCTGCACTAACTGCAGTCGTCGTTGGAATGATGAGTGTCTGACCAATTTGCAGTGAGGTTGCGGTCACATTGGGGTTAGCCGCTTGAATATCTGTCACAGCAACGCCAAATTTATCAGCCAACTTGCCAAAAGTATCGCCATCGACAACTGTATAGGTCTGACCGTCAACTGAAGGTGTCGCGGTAGACGCAGCGACACTGGCCACAGCAGCTGATTGCGCTGGCGTTAATGCGGCTGCATCAGAAGACGCAGCGCTTTCTGATGAGGTATCATTTTCTGATGAGACCGTTGCGACTAATTGGCCATCTTCATTTGAACTCACATGCAATTGCTTATCTGACGTAGCGGTCTTCGTCTTCGTAGCCGTCTTGGCTGCTGCAGCAACCCGTGCTTGCGCGGCTTTAGCCTTTGCCACAACTTTTGAAGCTTTTACCACCCCGTTGTCTTTATCTGAACTCTTTTTAATATCCGTTTTGGTCGTTCCTTTGGATACTACAGCAAAATTTGCGTTTTGTGTGTCAGCAACCTTTTCGATCGCTGCTTGTACGCCTGGAAGTTGCGTCGTAGCGACAACCCCAAGTGCTCCCGCTACGCCGGCAATTGCTTTTTTATTAGTAATTCGCGCCATATCTCATACCTTCCTAAAACTATACTTAACCTATGATCATCTTACTTTCTATCATAACCCTAAATTCGCCAATACAATGGCGAACACATGTTCGCGTTAAAAATAAGAAGACTTTAAAAAAAGCAGTCAATGTGTGCCCACTGACTGCTTTTTGACAAACGTATAAAATCCGTGGATTTATGCCGTTTTTAATTTAATTTGTAGAGAAAGCCAAGCTTAATATCTTAAGACCAAGCTATTTGACTGCAGGTTTGTCTGTCATGTTACCTAAATGTAACTTAAAATATACAATATCGTTATACTATTCGACATCTAATGGGAACATACGTGCTGCTTCAACAGCCTTTTGCCAGCCTTGGTAGGCTACTTGCATGTCTTCAGCGTGCTGTTCATCCGGTAACTCTACGGTAACTTCATCGCTATTTGGCAAGGTCGCAACTGAATCCCAGTAGCCAACTCCCAGTCCAGCCAAGTAAGCCACCCCTAATGCAGTTGTTTCTAATTGGTCTGGTCGACTAATTGGGGTAGCAATTAGGTCAGCTAGGAAACGTTGTAGGTAGTCATTAGCAGCTGCCCCACCATCAATGACCAGGGTTGAAATATCTAATTGGGTATCAGAAATCATCGCGTCCAGCACATCCTTAGTTTGGTAGGCTAGCGATTCCAACGTGGCCCGCACGATATCTTCCCGACCAGTCGCGCGCGTTAGGCCAAACATTGCACCACGCGTATTTTGATCCCAGTATGGGGCACCTAATCCGGTGAACGCCGGAACAAGGTAAACCCGCTTGGGGTGGTTTTCACGTGACCGATCAGCCATCTCAGCCGTTTCTTGTGCATTTATAATGAGTTGCAAGCCATCCCGCAACCATTGAATCGCCGCTCCTGCGATAAACACAGAGCCTTCCAGGGCATAAGTTACCTTACCATCTAGACCATAGCCAATCGTGGTTAACAAGCCATGTGTTGAAATAGCTGGTTGCTCACCAGTATTCATCACGATAAATGAACCCGTACCAAACGTATTTTTGACGTCACCAGTTTTAAATGCCTGGTGCCCAAATAAGGCTGCCTGTTGATCCCCAGCAATGCCGGCAATCGGTACCTGGAGGCCAAAGAATACAAATTCAGCCGTATACCCAAAGATACCTGATGAGTCACGCACTTCTGGCAAAATATTTGCTGGAATATCAAATAGTGCTAACAATTCTTCATCCCATTGCAAATCATGAATGTTAAATAGCATCGTCCGAGAGGCATTTGAATAATCGGTAGCATGCACCGCACCATTGGTTAACTTCCACAGGAGCCACGTATCAATCGTCCCAAATAGCAAATCCCCCTCTGCTGCGAGCTCACGTGCCCCAGGTACATTCTCCAACAACCACATAATTTTAGTCGCTGAGAAGTACGAATCAATCCATAAGCCGGTTTTGTCGTATACCTTTTGGGTCAGCCCTTGCTCTTTGAGTGCATTCGCAAAAATATCTGATTGCTTTGATTGCCAGACTACTGCATCAGCAATTGGCTCACCGGTACGACGGTTCCACAAGACCGTAGTTTCACGTTGATTGGTAATACCGATTGAGGCAACTTTATAAGGCTTGATATTGGCATTGATTACAACTTCCGCCATCACTTGGCGGGCATGTTCCCAAATCACATTAGCATCATGTTCAATCCAACCAGATTGCCTAAAAATCTGGGGCAATTCTTTTTGTGCCGTAGCCACCTTATGACCATCATGATCAAATAATATCGCTCGTGTGCTGGTCGTCCCCTGATCCAGCGCTAAAATATATTGTTGTTCCATGAGTTCCCCTTTATTCCTAATCAGGCTTGCTATCCTAATGATATTATTTTAGTGCATAAAAAAACAAGGAATTTCACTAAAAAATTCCTTGCTTAATAATTTTTTATGAGTTTACTTCTCTGAACGCAACGTGCCACCGTCCATAAAACGATCAGCATGTAGCTCATTAACCATCACTTTGATGGCTGAACGAGGAACCCCAATGTTCTTTTCGACTGCGTCAGTAATGTCAGACATCATCGCCTTTAATTGAGCCTCTGAACGTCCTTCAACTAGTTCCACGTGAATAAATGGCATAATCTATCTCCTTGAGGAAAAACTTTTTACTTAGTTTACCACAAGTCTAACTATGTGAACAGACACACAATTAAATAATTGACTATTCATCCAAAGCCGCTTTAATTTGCGCTTGGGCGGCCAAACGTTCACTACGTACTTGTGATTGTAATTCCTCATTCCAAAAATTGGTAGAAGTCTCAATCGTATTCACGACATTGATAAATGCATCTGGATCAACCGACTTAGTCAGCCGTTGCATATCATTCATCTCGTAACGTGACAAAACCATCATCAGTGTTTGTGAACCTTCACGTGTGTAAGCACCCCGCGAATCAATAATCGTGATGCCCCGAATCAAATCGTTTTGCAAAATGCGCACGACATCTTCGGTATGCTTAGTCACAATAAACGCCGTTAACTTTTGATGTGATGTATAGATCTTATCCACGGTCACTGAGGTTGCATAAATACCAATAACTGTGTACATCGCATTTTGCCAACCAATAAAGGCACCCGCTAATAGGACCACAACCCCGTTAATTGCAAGGTTAATGAAACCAATCGACCGCCCCGTCCGCTTCTGCACGGCCATCGCGACGATATCCATCCCACCAGTCGAAAAACCAAGTTTGAAGGTGATTCCAATCGCCACCCCAATCAGGATCCCCCCAAACAAGGCGGCCAAAATTGGATCATGTGACACCAAGGTCGTCTTAGGCAACATGACTTGTAAGAACGCCGCCAAAAAGTTATTTAAGAAACTTAAAATGGTGAAATTCTTACCAGCCCAAAACCAACCAACAATCGCAACGGGGACATTGAACGCAAAGGCAATGAAACCAACTTGCACATTCACTCCAAAAACTGTCTTAAGAAAGAGGCTGATGAGTTGCGAAATACCATTAAATCCCGCTGAAAAAATATTGTTTGGGATTAAAAAATTATTCAAAGCAATCGCAATTAAAGCGCTAGCGATAATAAATACGCCAATGCGTAATAAGATGTCGCGTGTACGAGAAACTAACACATCCCCTACCTCCTTACAAAGTAACTTCAATTATTTTATAGTACCACAACCCTAATTGATACGATATGGTTTTTTGGTTATAGTTTTTCACATGCAATTTTCTTTTTTAGAAAACAGAAAAGGCACCCAAATTGGATGCCTTTCCTGTGAAATTAAACGCGACGAGCTTCTCGGATACGAGCAGCCTTACCATGCAAGGCACGCAAGTAGAACAACTTAGCGCGACGAACACGACCATGACGAGTAACTTCGATCTTTTCTACACGTGGTGAGTGTAATGGGAACGTACGTTCAACACCAACACCGTTTGAAATCTTACGAACAGTGTAAGTAGCTTGAATACCAGCTCCTTGACGCTTGATAACAACACCTTCGAACAATTGAACACGTTCACGGGTACCTTCGACGATCTTAGCGTAGACACGTACTGAATCTCCAGCGCGGAAGTCAGGAACATCCGTACGCAATTGTGACTCAGTCAACTTTTCCAATAATGCATTTTGACGCATAATCAAATCTCCTAGCCGACATTCTTACGTCATCCGACCAGCGGAATATCGTTAATGTGGTTTTAAAACCAAACATTAGTGTACCAAATATAGCCACATACTGCAAGCATAATCATTTAGAAAGATTAACGTTGCGAACGACGGCGCAATGGCATTCGCCCATCCAATTGCTTACTAGCCACATCATAACTGGCGATGTCTGGGATCCGCGACCCATTATATAGCCAATTCAACAAGCTAAAGAAAATGACATAGAGCATAATATTTAGAATTAGGGATGGGAACATGTGGAACAAAATAAAATTCTCACCACTCATATCAGCCACGTTAATCACCCCAAAAGCCAAATAATCAAAGATTAAATAGGCACTCAAGGTTAGGAACCAGGTACTCAAGCCCCATAAAAAGCTGGTTGTAAAGTATTGTTGAATCGATGATGCTAACCACACCATCAACGGGAAGCCAATCATTGAGACCCCCACATAGCCCGTGTAGTAGATATCGTAAATCAGGCCGGCAATAAATGCCGTGCCATACATATTCCAAGTTGAAAGCTGGTCTTGGGTCCCAGAAAGCAGTGGCATAATTATCGCCAAAATCACCAGGTAAGGACTGGCGGCCATGGGCATTTTATACAAAACTTCAGCGCCTTGGAAGGCAATTGAGCCATCCAGTAGCAAAGCCACAAAGACAAGCAAAGGGTGCACCCACCAGGTACGTAAATATTTAAAAAACATAGATATTCCTCAATCTATTTTTTAGTCATCACTAGTTATCTACCTATTAGTTTATGCTTTAACCAGGCGATCCGTCAAACGGAAATAGAAAAGGAATTGACGTTTGGCCAATTCCTTTCTTTCATGATTCTAGTTAGCGGTAGCACGAACTAACCGACTACACAGCCTGGCAAGAGAAGCCTGCTACTTCGCACCCTGAATGTCAGTGCCGTGCATTAAACTCGTGGTTCATGCTACTGCTAGTCATTATTCTTCAATGTTTAATTCAATATCATCGGCGGCAGCTTCGGCAACCACCTCATCATTTGAGCCATCGTTAGTACCGATGTATGCTGCACGAACCTTGCTATAGATGTCATCATAAATCGCTTGGTTTTCAGGATCTTCAAGCCAACGGATAACATTAACCTTACCTTGACCAATTTTTTCACCATTATATGAGAACCACGAACCAGACTTATTAATGATGTCCTTGTCCGAAGCCAAATCGATCATTTCACCGGTCTTTGAAATGCCCTTACCAAACATGATTTCAACTTCAATCTCACGGAATGGTGCAGCCACCTTGTTTTTAACAACCTTAATACGCGTCAAGTTACCCACGGACTTAATATCATCCCCATCGGCCTTGGTAGCGTCAATGCCACCTTTACGACGTACGTCTAAACGAACCGTTGAATAGAACTTCAAGGCACGACCACCAGGTGTAGTCTCAGGGTTACCAAACATGATACCGATCTTCTCACGCAATTGGTTAATGAAGATGGTCGTTGTGCCAGTCTTTAAGATCGCACCTGACATCTTACGCAAAGCTTGTGACATCATACGGGCTTGCAAGCCCACCGTTGAGTCACCAATTTCACCGTCGATTTCGGCTTTTGGTGTCAAAGCGGCAACAGAATCGATAACTACCATATCAATTGCCCCTGAGGTGATCAAAGCATCGGCAATGGCCAAGCCTTGTTCACCAGTATCAGGTTGTGATAGCAACAATTCATCTACATTCACACCCAACGCCTTGGCGTATTCAACGTCCATAGCGTTTTCCGCATCAATATAAGCCACGATCCCACCATTACGTTGTGATTCAGCCACTGCATGCAATGCCAAGGTTGTCTTACCTGAAGATTCAGGTCCATAAATTTCAATAATACGTCCCTTAGGATAGCCACCAATACCTAGTGCAATATCCAATTTAAGTGATCCAGTTGGCGTTGATTCAATTTTGGCAAATTGAGACTCACCCATTCGCATAATTGACCCCTTACCGAAAGACTTTTCAATTTTCTTCAAAGCATCATCCAATGCTGTTTGCCGATCCTTTGGATCAATGATCTTGCCTTCAATTTTCTTGTTTGGATTAATATTTTTTCCGGATGCCATTTTTATATCCCCATTAGTTCTAACTTAATTTATTATAGTATAACCTAATTTAAAGCCCCTGCCAACTAATTTTTACTTAATAAATTAGTCAGTTCATCTAAGGCTTGTTGGACACTCTGCTGGCGCACCACTTGTCGATTGCCAGCGAAGTGTCCTTGGGCGATGTGCACCTCATCGTGATCATCAATAATCGCAATGAACACCGTCCCTGCCGGTTGCCCCTCTAATTCATCAGGGCCGGCCACCCCGGTAAAACTCACCGCCCAGTCAGCCTTGGTTTGGTACTTGGCTCCACGGGCCATAGCCTCAGCCACTTGCGCTGAAACGACGCCATGGCGTTGAATCAAAATATGGGGCACCCCGATTAATGCCTCCTTCATCTCAGGTGAATAGGTCACAAAGGCCCCTTTTAAGGCCGCTGAAATGCCACTCACTTCAGCTAATGTGCTGGCAAATAACCCCGCCGTCAAACTTTCCGCGCTAGTAATCGTTTGTTGCTTTTGAATTAATAACTCGCCCACTTCGCTCACTGTTGCCATTCAATTGTCCACCTTATTTCTAAATATCATCGCTTACTTAATAAAGAGTCCGTACATTTAAATTTGTTGTATCTCCATTTTAACATTTTTCAATGACGTTCCAGTGACAAAAAAAGCGTATCCAGAGGATACGCCTAATCGTAAATATAGATGGACAGTCAGGGGCTCGAACCCTGGACCCACGGATTAAGAGTCCGTTGCTCTACCAACTGAGCTAACTGTCCAGATCAATTCAACTTAAATATCATACACCTTCAGAAAATCAAATGCAAGTTTATTGTGGTTAAATTGATTTAAATAACTCATTGGCCACCGGTATTACCGGATTGACCAGTTTGCTTTTCGAACTCAAAGCCGGTTAAAGCCACGGTCATCTTTTCTGTGTCACTTAGCACGCGTGGTTCATTTGGAATACCGAATTTAGCCAAGACATCCGCATAAGTCAACTGATTTGCATTCAGATACTCCACTAACAGGGCTAATTCATGGCGTTGCTCAGGCGTGGGTTTATTGATCGTAATCGTCTCCCCAAAAGCACGTTCAATGGAACGATCAAAACGCTTATTTTCAGATTCAACGGCGTAGATTGCTTCAATCGTCGCCTGGCGCTCTGCCAATACTGGGGTCAATTCATCAAATGAAATGGGGGCACCGAAGCGTCGCGTCTGCATCAAGGCCGAGTCCAACGACAAATTAACCATCCCCGCACGCTGGTACTCCGCTTCGTGGATATGACCATGGATTGACAAAATTGGATAAGGTAAATCAATCGCATAATGACTTAACCAGACTTGATAGCCATTAATTTTAAGGGCTTTCGCTGTTGTCACAACCTCCACCAGACCAGTCGTTTCCTCTTTTAAAGCGGCCTTTAGTTGATCACTATGATCATGATTGCCTTTGAAAAATACCTTATGACCATGTAAGCGTTGCAACTGCGTGATGAAATCTTGCTTCTTACGAAACATACCAAGGTCACCTAAAAAATAGACCGTATCATCGGGCTTGATAATGTCGTTCCAAGTTGTTTCAAGATAGGTATCCATATTGGCCACCGTTGGCTCAATGCCTAAAGCTTGCAGACTGGCTGCCCGTGATTTATCAAAATATAGAATCTTTTCATGATTAAAATGTGTATCCGAAATAATGTATTCCATTTTATTCTCCGTATCTACTCATCCGATAAAACAGATAGGCCACTAATAAAGTGACGAGCATTAGAATGGCCATTGGTGCATAGCTTGTTTCACCAAACAGACCAACCACTGGCGCCATGATACCAGCGACTAAATAGCGTGATACACCCAACAGCGCTGATGCAGCGCCTGAATGTTCACGCTGGCCAGCCAATGCTAAAGCCATCGACATACCAAATGTACCACCCAAAGCTGAGATGGTTAGCATCAATGTACCAACAAACAGCCATAGATTGGGTGAAAATGCCAACGTGCCAACCAGTAATAGCGCACCGCCGATCGCGATTTTTATGAACCAGCCCAGCGTGGCATAGGCCCCGATATGCCGGGCAATGCGCCCACTAATATAGGTCATCACCGCCATGCCAGCCCCATTTAATGCATAAATAATGCCAAAGGCGGTCGTTGATAGCTGAAAATTTTTCTCCAAGACGAAGGTTGACCCAGCAATATAGGTAAACAGCGTAGCCATAATCGCCGCCTGTGCGATGAGCATCCGCGTGAAATGACGGTTTTGTAACAGCTTCAGGGACGCGGTCGACCTCACTATCTGCTGGGCCACCAGTGGTTTTCTCGTTTCCGGCAAAAAAAACACCACACCTAATAATAAGCCAAAACTAGTAATCGTTAGTACCCAAAAAGTCATTTGCCAGTCGGCCAGACCAACGACGATTCCCCCGAGCACTGGTGCTAATACCGGGAAGACACCATTAATTGTTTGATTAATCGTGACATTTTTGGTTAATGCTGGGCCACTAAACACATCGGTTAAGATGGCCAGTGACAAAACGATGCCAGCCGAGCCAGAGAGCCCCTGAATAAAGCGCAAGGCAATCATCAACCAAATATTTGGTGCAAATACGATTGCCAATGAACTTAACGTGAACAACAACATCCCCGCAATCAACGGCCGCCGCCGCCCAATATGGTCAGACCAGGGACCAATCAACGCCTGGCCCAATGCAATGCCAAAGAGGGTTGCCGTCATCGTGATTTGTGCCAGCGAAGCCGATGTCTCTAGATCATGTTGTAGTGCCGGTAATCCTGGCAAATAAAAATCCATGGCTAGCGGCGCAATCCCATTTAACAGGCCTAATAAAATAATTTGCAAACGCCCAATCTTTTTTTCGTTCATTCTCAATCCTCGTCAATCATTTATCATGATCAACCCTCACGCCATTTCCTTAGTTAAACACCCAATTGACAGTGTGTCGTTCGCGATATGTATGCAGTACAAAGAAAATGACTTAGCCGATCTAACTAAGTCATCTCACTTCTTACTGCGCTCATTAAATCTTATCCATGACCGGTTCGTAACCGTCCATGACCGCCACAAAGTCAGCTGGCATGGATGCAATATATGACTTTTGCTCCTGTGCAAATGGATCATACCAACTCAGCCAAAAGGCATGCAAAGCCTGTCGTTGAATGCCCCGATCAAGTGGTCCACCGTAGATTTCATCACCCACTAATGGGTGACCAATATACTTAAAGTGCACGCGAATTTGATGAGTGCGCCCCGTATGCAATTGCACTCGGACCAAGGTTTGATTACCGAAACGCTTGATAACCCAATATTCTGTTTGTGAAGCGCGACCATCCGCCCGCACTTCACGACGAATAAAATCATCATCCATGCGGCCAATTGGTGCATCAATAAAGCCGTAATCATCTGGTAAATCACCATCTACCAGGGCATAATACCGCTTGTCAACGGTGTGTGACTGTAATGCTTTATCCAACAGGCCATGGGCAAAACGATGCTTAGCCAACAAAGCAACTCCGGAAGTGAACCGATCCAAACGGGTCACTACGTGGGGGACTAAGTCTTTGGCACCGGATGCCATCAAATAACCCTTGACCCGGTTAACCATTGTGGTTTCACGATCAGCTTTACCGGGAACTGAGGTCACCCCAGCTGACTTATTGACGACCAACCAATTTTCATCTTCAAATAAAATATCCAGTGGTAAATCAGATGGCGGAATAATGGTATTACTTTCTTCTGGTGGCATCACCACCGTGATTTTTTGACCCTGCTTAATTTCATCAATCGTCGCCGCGTGTTGTCCATCTAACAAGATGTTCCCGCCCCCACGCTTAATGATGCTAAACATGCGGTGAGAAACCCCGCGTTGTGCCAAAAAGGCTTTAATTTTTAAGCCACCTTCGTCCAATTTTGTCCAACTAAATGTGGCCATTAATTTACCTCGTCCCCAATGAAACTATTTCGTACACGGTGCCAAAATGGCGTATGCCGGTACTCTGCAAATGAAATATGTTGCTCCGCTGCCCGAAATTCGACCCATTCAATATCCGTGGTTTCAACCGTCAAGTGATCATATGCCAAGGTCACCGAAGCGTTATTATTAATTTCGGCAATACGCACCACTTCGTTTCTACCAATAATCAAGGGGGACCCTAGTGTCCGATATACCCGATTATTGATTGAAGCAATTTCTGATAGTTGGACTGATGCCAAGCTAGGGTGCAAAATGGCCCCACCATTGGCCTTATTATAGGCCGTAGAACCCGTCGGTGTGGCCGCGGTTAAACCATCTCCCCGAAAGCGTTCAAAAAAATCGCCATCGATGGTAATATCAGCCACCAAGGTGCCCCGTGGTCGCTTAATGGCCGCTTCATTTAACGCCAACACATCTTCTTCAATGCCTGACTTATGATGTACGCGCATCGTTAACAACGGATACTGAACGGTTTTCGCCTTATCCACGAGCAATGATTCCACTAACTCGGGCAGTTCAAAACTTTGCCAATCAGCATAGAAACCCAGATGGCCTGTATGTACACCGATAAATCGTACTTTTTCTAAATCGTCAGCATAATGATGGAACGCGGCCAAAAGGGTGCCATCGCCACCAACTGAAATCACCACTTCTGGATTTTCATCGTCAATCGTGAATTCATGGGGATGGGCACTAAGTAAATTTAGCAGGTCCTTGGCGACCGTCACTGTTTGCTCAATGTCATTGTGATAAATTGCAATTCTCATTTTCCGCCTACTTATTGATCATCGTAACTTCTTCTTGAATATCTTGAAACATGGTATCCACTCTCATTGAAAGTGTGGCTACCTCTTCCAGCTTATCTTGAACGTCACTTGGAATTTCACCGTCGAATTTATAATTAATCGCATGTTCAATCGTTGCCCACACATTCATTTGCATGGTCCGAATCTGAATTTCGGCAATCAACTTTTTTTCACCAGAGATGGTTTGGATAGGATATTCAATCACCACATGGTAGGACTGATAACCTGAAGGCTTCGCGTTGGTCACGTAATCACGCTCTTCAAGAATCACCATATCCTGCCGTTCACGTAGGAGATCGACGACGGTATAAATATCTTTGACATATTGGGTCATAATCCGTAAGCCCGCAATATCTTGCATGTCTTGCTCCAAACGATCCATCGCGACATGCCGTCGCTCAGCCTTTTCAATGATGTTTTGCTGTGCCTTAACGCGACCGGTGATAAATTCAATGGGGGTATGCACGCCAGCCGTTTCAAACTCAATCCGCATTGCCCGCAATTTTACTTTTAACTCTGCGACTGCTTGTTCATATGGTTGTAAAAATTCTGTCCAATTTTCAATCATGGCAGCCTCCTATTTTAACTTTGATTTTTGTACTGATCGTTTGCTAATGATACCAAACAGTACTATTTTATCACAAAAAGAACCCGCGTTTTTTCGGATGCACACCAATAATCGCCACTAACGTCACAAAGGGCACCAGAATAGGCCCGGACTGGCCTTGCAGGATTAGCTGATGACCACAATAAATTAAAACTCCTGTAACTAAATTAGCTACAGGAGTCACTTTTACATTAAGTGTTATGCTTCTTCATACCAAGTGTAGTGGAACATTTCACCACGGTCCTTGTCGACACGTTCATACGTGTGGGCACCGAAGTAGTCACGTTGCGCTTGAATCAAGTTAGCAGGCAGAACTTCTGAACGATAACCATCGTAATAAGCTACCGCTGCTGACAATGATGGTGCTGGCACGCCAGCTGTCACTGCCAAAGCAACGACCTTACGAGCGGCTGTTTGGTATTCCTCAACAATGCCTTCGAAGTATGGATCCAAAAGCAAGTTGTGAATCCCTGGGTTAGCATCGTAGGCATCCGTGATACGTTGCAAGAATGATGCACGGATGATGGCACCCGCACGCCACAATTGCGCAAGTTCACCAAATGGCAAATCCCAATCGAAGTGTTCTGAGGCCATTCGTAACTGATCAAAACCTTGTGCATAAGACATGATCTTACCAAAGTATAGCGCCTTACGAATGTCTTCCTTCGTCGCTTCAACATCGCCTTCAAACGTAAATTCAGGACCAGCCAACACCTTTGAAGCAGCGACACGGTCTTCCTTCATTGCTGAAAGGTAACGGGCATAGACTGACTCAGTAATCAGTGATTGTGGTGCTGAAACTTCCAAAGCTGATTGTGAAGACCACTTTCCAGTACCCTTGTTACCAGCAGCATCCAAAATCATATCAACGATTGGCTTACCTGAACCCATGTCATCTTTTTGTTGCAAAATATCAGCTGTGATTTCGATAAGGTATGAATCAAGCTCACCCTTATTCCAATCAGCAAAGGTAGCAGCCAATTCATCAGCTGACAAACCAAGGACCCGGTGCAACAAATCATATGACTCAGCGATCAATTCCATATCGCCGTACTCAATACCATTATGCACCATCTTGACATAATGCCCTGCCCCGTCTGGACCAACATATGAAACAGTTGGCTTACCATCTTCTGGGGCCTTTGCAGCAATCTCCTTGAAGATTGGTTCAACCAAATCATAAGCTTCTTTTTGGCCACCAGGCATCATTGAAGGACCTTGCAAGGCTCCTAGCTCACCACCAGAAACACCGGTTCCGATAAAGTTAATGCCTGATGCGGCTAATTTCTTGTTACGTGCGATCGTATCTTCAAAGTAGGTGTTACCACCATCAATCAAGATATCACCCTTATCAAGCAAAGGTACCAATTCATCGATAGTCGCATCGGTTGGTGCCCCTGCTTTAACCATCATCATAATACGACGAGGCTTCTTAATTGATTTTACGAAATCAGCCACGGTCTTGGCTGGCACAAAGTGCTTATCAGCATGCTTTTGCGCCAAGTCTGCCGTTTTTTCATATGAACGATTAAAAATTGCCACAGTATATCCACGTGACTCAACGTTCAATGCTAAGTTACGTCCCATGACGGCTAACCCAACAACCCCAAAATCTGCCATTTCGTCTGCCATATTTACAGTTCCCCCGTAATAGTTCTGTTACAACATCTACTCGTATATTATATAACTCTTTATCAAAATAGTACGTGAATAAGTCACGAAGAGTTTTCGAAAATATTTATGCTATCTAAAAATTAGTAGTATGCTCACATATAAAAAGCCCCACATAGTACACTATGCCGGACTTGTTAGTTAATGAAATTCATCATGGGCAAAATTAAAGTCAGCTGCAATGCCAAACTCCTTGCGCACTTCGTTCAAAGCAGCATTGAACACTTGGTCCATGTCAAAGTAACGATACTGTCCTAACCGGCCACCGAAAATAATATCAGGATGTTCAGTCCGCGCCAATTTCGCATATTGCTTATAAATTTGCGTATTCTTCTCATCATTAACTGGGTAGTAAGCTTCCTTGCTACGATCCCAGGTCTGTGGGTATTCACGCGTGATAATGGTCTTACCTTCATCGGCTAAACCATCGAAATGCTTCCATTCCATTACTCGCGTATATGGTGTCTCTGCATCCGTGTAATTGATGACCGAGTTACCTTGGTAGTTGTCTGAATCAATGACTTCATGCTCAAAGCGCAATGAGCGGTACTCCAATTCACCAAACTGGTAATCAAAGAATTGGTCAATCATCCCTGTGTACAATACATGCGCAAATTCGGGCAAGATTTCATCTTTGATATCAAAAAAGTCCGTGTTCAACATGACGTCAATCAAGCCATTTGACTGGGCCATCATATTCTCGAAAATTTGCGTATAGCCACCAACGGGAATTCCTTGGTACCGGTGATTAAAGTAGTTGTTATCGTAGATGAAACGGACTGGCAAACGCTTAATAATGAACGCTGGCAATTCAGTTGCCTTACGTCCCCATTGCTTTTCCGTGTAGCCCTTAATCAGCTTTTCGTAAATATCCGTACCGATCAACGAAATTGCTTGTTCTTCCAAGTTACGAGGGGCCTTATCACCAAGATCAGCCAGAGCAGCCTTCTTTTGCTCTTCAATCTTCGCCTTAGCCTCGTCAGGTGTCTTAGTTCCCCACATCTCGTAGAAAGTGTTCATATTGAATGGTAAGTTGTACAAATCGCCCTTATAATTGGCCACCACTTGATTTTGATAACCATTAAATTCAGCGAATTGACGAATATAATCCCAAACTTCTTTGTTGTCGGTATGGAAAATATGGGCTCCAAAATCGTGCACCGTGATGCCATGCTCCGTATGCGTGTACATATTACCACCGATGTGGGCCCGTTTTTCAACAATCAATGAGCGCTTACCGCGTTTAGCGGCTTCATAGGCAAAAATCATGCCAAATGGACCCGCCCCAATGATGAGATAATCGTAATTTTTTGTGTTGTATTTATTAGCCATTATTTACTCCTCATAACGATCTGCAAATTCAATATCCGGATTAAACTGCTTACCAGCAGCCACACCCTCACGCCAAACCTTCAAGCGTTCAGCGCGATGACTAATGCCTGGTAATAGTCTTAATTGTAAGCCCTCACCATAAATTCGCAAATTCGACTTTATACGACCAAGCAAGTCGCGCTTGGCACCATAGTATTTTTTATTGCGATACGAATAAAAATACCGGGGTAAGCGCTCCAGCGAATCGTGTAAAATGTTTGAACCGACATTGGCGCCCATCTTGTGTATCACCCGACTAGCCGGTACGAAATAACCGGGAGCAACCCGGCCAGCCCGTTCAGTATATTCAATATCATCACCCCAAATGAAGAACGCCGTAATTGGCAAACCAATTTGTGCCACCACTGCGCGTCGCACAAGCAACGAAACAAAAGTCGCGTTCATCAATTCAACCGGGGTTGTTTCATTTTCTGGAATTTTAAAAAGCCCATGCTTAGGAGCCGGATTGTTCATCTTCGCACGATGACCATCGATCCAGCGGACATCTGATGACAAAAAGCCAAAGTGCGGTTCTGTTTTGGCAAATGCCAGCAACTTCCCTAAAGCATCGGGTGCTGGCACCGTGTCATCATCCATCAGCCAGACAAACTCATCTTGTGTGTGCTCCATAAAGTAACGGACACCATGATTAAAACCACCAGCGCCGCCTAAATTCTCCTCTAAACGCACATACTCGATTGCCGTACCCAGCTTGGTTAAGTATTCTTTTGTCTCTTGATCCGAATGATTATCAACCACAATCAAATGGTCTACCGGTGTCTCAGATGCTTGCAAGGCTGCAATCACTTCCTTGAGCAACGGTAACCGGTTGTATGTCACAACCACTGCACTTGTTGTCATATTTCTTCTCTCACCATTTCGTTCTTATGCAAATTTTGCAACCAATAATAAGATTATCATGGATGGCTTAAGACTGCTATAAAAATGATGTTTTATTATGAATTCTCATTGCAGCCTTGCCCTCATTTACCAAAAAAACTCTAATTTGCATTGCTACAAACTAGAGTTTTAAAAATAGATTAACGCCGTGCTTCAAGACCCTTCAGCAACAAATCATTGACAACATTAGGGTTGGCATTACCCTTTGTTTGTTTCATGATTTGGCCGATCAAAGCCTTGGTAGCGCGTTCTTTACCACCAAGGTAGTCAGCTACGGATTGGGCATTATTGTCCAAAATTTCATCAATAATTGGCATCAAAACAGCTGGATCTGATAATTGCTTCAAGCCATTTGCTTCAACGTATTCAACTGGATCTTCACCCGCTGTAATCGCAGCAAAGACCTTCTTAGCCATCTTAGTTGAAATCGTGCCATCTTCAATCAACTGAATCATGCCAGCCAGGTGCTTAGGCGTCAACTTAGTATCTTGCAAGTCCATGTGTTCAGCGTTTAAGAACGCATTCACATCCCCCATCAAGTAGTTAGCGGCACGCTTAGCATCCGCACCCTCAGTCACCGTCGCGTCAAAGAAGTTAGCCATTTCAAGGGTTTGCGTCAAAACAGCAGCATCGTATGGCTCCAAGCCAAGGTCGTTAACATAACGTTGTTGCCGTGATGGTGCTGATTCAGGTAACTTGGCCGCCACTTCATCAACCCACATTTGGTCAATGTGGACTGGTGTCAAATCTGGTTCTGGGAAATAACGGTAATCATCCGCCGTTTCCTTAACCCGCATCAGGACCGTTTGACCCGTAGCTTCATCATAACGCCGGGTTTGTTGCTTGATTGTGCCACCAGCCAAGTAAATTTGTGCTTGACGTTGCTCTTCGTATTCAAGACCTTTACGCACAAAGTTGAATGAGTTCAAGTTCTTCAACTCGACCTTGGTCCCGTATTGCTCAGCACCATATGGTCGGATGGAAATGTTAGCGTCGACACGCATTGAACCCTCTTCCATCTTAACGTCAGAAATACCGGTAAATTGAATAGCTTGCTTCAAAGCTTCCAGGTAAGCATAAGCTTCATCAGGTGATTGAATGTCAGCTTCACCAACGATTTCAATCAATGGTGTGCCTTGACGGTTCAAGTCGACATAAGAGTAGCCATCCCCACCGTGCGTGTTCTTACCAGCGTCTTCTTCGACGTGCAATTCACGGATACCGACTCGCTTCTTCACACCGGCAACTTCGATTTCCAACCAACCATTGCGACCAATGGGTTCGAATTGTTGTGTGATTTGGTAAGCTTTTGGATTATCAGGATAGAAGTAATTCTTACGATCCCAGTGCAAATCATGAGTCACTTCACCATGCAAAGCCAAAGTTGCCATCATGCCATATTCAAGGGCCCCCTTGTTAGCTTGGGGCAAAACACCGGGGTATCCCCAGTCAATCACGTTGGTATTCGTGTTTGGTTGGTCACCGAATTGAGCAGGTGATGGAGACATCGCCTTTGAATTGGTCTTCAACTCAACGTGGACTTCTAGTCCAATCGTCGTTTCAAAATTTGAAATAGCCATTAGTTTGCACCTCCTGGAACTTGTTCAAACAAACGGGTTGCTTGTTCAAAGGCGTATGCTGCACGGAAAACAGTTTCTTCTTGAAAACGGTTTCCAATAATTTGCATACCAACAGGCAAACCATCAACAAACCCAGCATTGATTGACAAACCTGGCAAACCAGCCATGTTCACTGGAATCGTCAAAACGTCATTCATATAAGTAACTTGTGGATCATCTTCATTAGCACCGAAGTTGTAGGCCACATTAGGTGTTGTTGGTGCCACAATCAAATCATAGTCGGTAAAAACATTTTGGAAATCTTCATTCATTAATGTCCGCACTTGCGCTGCCTTCTTAAAGTAGGCATCGTATGAACCGGCTGACAATGAGAACGTTCCCAGCATGATACGACGCTTCACTTCATCACCAAAGCCTTGCGTACGCGTTTGTATGTACAAATCATCCAAAGTCTTAACGTTTTCAGCGCGGAAACCGTAGCGAATACCATCAAAACGTTGCAGATTTGATGACGCTTCTGACGAACCTAAGATGTAGTAAGCAGCCACCCCATACTTGGTATGTGGCAAGGATACTTCATCAACTTGGGCACCCAAAGCCTCGAGTTGCTTGATACCGGCCCGAACAGTTGCTTTAACCTGCTCATCAATACCGTCACCAAAGTATTCCTTTGGCACAGCAATTTTTAAGCCTTTGATGTCACCATTCAATGAGGCTGTGTAATCAGGCACCGGCACATCAGATGATGTCTGATCGCGGGCGTCACGACCAGCAATCGCCCCTAACACAGCGGCGTTATCCTTAACGGTGCGCGTAAATTGACCAATTTGATCCAATGAAGAAGCAAAGGCGATCAATCCCCACCGTGACACCCGACCATACGTTGGCTTCAATCCAACAATCCCGTTAAAGGCGGCTGGTTGACGAATTGAACCACCCGTATCTGATCCCAAGGCGAATGGGACTTGACCCGCAGCAACCGCCACGGCTGACCCACCTGAAGACCCACCAGGAACCTTTGTTTGGTCCCAGGCATTTTTGGTCTGTTTATAGTAGGACGTTTCAGTAGTGGAACCCATGGCAAATTCGTCCATGTTCAACTTACCAACCCCAATCGCACCTTGGTCAGACAACTTTTCAACAACCGTGGCATCATAAATGGGCTTGAACCCTTCAAGAATTCGTGAGGCGGCCGTTGTTTCTACACCATTGGTGACCATGTTGTCCTTGATACCATAGGGAATTCCTGACAAAACATTGTTCGGATCAATCCCAGCAGCATCAACTGCTTCGGCCTTAGCCAAGGCTTCATCACGCATGACCGTGATAAAAGCTTCATATTTACTATCGGTAGCATCGATATTTTCCAAAGTAGCCTTGGTCAAATCAACTGCACTTAATTCTTTGTTGACCAACTTAGCATGCAAGTCAGTTAAATCAGTTTGTAAGAAATCCATTCTGGCTACTCCTCCGTCAAAATTGCTGGCACCTTGATCAACGTTTCTTGATGTTCAGGTGCATTTTGCAATAATGCCTCCAATTGGTGGGCATTATCGGCCACGTCTTCACGCAAAACTGTCCGCATTTCTGTCACTGAATACGTTGGTTGAACGCCCTCCGTGTCCACTTCGGCCAAAGTATCTACCAAGTCAAAAATCTTTTCAAGTTGCTCGGTGAACTTATCAGCCTCGGTCGCTGACAATTCTAGCTTAGCCAACTCGGCAACGTGTAATACGTCATCACGAGTAATTCTTTCGTCTGCCATCTGCAATTCCTTTCCAACCATCACCGTTTTTGATGATGCAATTATCTCTATTTTAGCTTAATTAATTATTAATGAGAATACCAAAATGCCAGGATGTACAAGTTTAGTACATCTCATCCTCGAGGGCTGTTGGTTGCTCACGTACCTGGAAGCGTAACCCCTTGGGATAGAAGTTTTTCATCTGGCCATCGACCAACTTACCAAAACCAGTCCCGTTCCCATTCATGGTCAACAAATACCAACCATTTGCATACGCCGCCCGGTCCGCCACGAAGAAGGTGTCGCCATGCACATATTTTGCCCATTCTTCATCGTTCGTTGCATAGACCCGGGTAAATTCGGTCGGTTGCACAGCCAACGCCAATGACAAACTAGGTTCAAAGCGATTCTTTTTAAACGTGCCTAAATGTACACCGGCCCGCATGACTTGTACGCGCTTCATGTCAGGTGTCCCCGCTGGTAGCGCGTACAGTTGCTCACCAAAAGCCTGCAAGACAGCTGGTTGATAATCTGGCAACATATCCTTTTGGAAGGCAGCCCAAAGCGCGCTTTGTTCCTTGTTCAAATTTGTTGTAGCGAGCTTGGGTGCCTTTGCGGTGACATCTTCATCCGTTAACTTTGAACGCAATTTCGCCACAAAATGCCCCTCACCGTCCAAGTGATTAGGGAACAAGCGGGCTGTCTTAGCCAACTCAGGGTTACCATCAGCCCATTCTGGTCGACCATCGTCCACACCAGCAGGCTTATCAATTGGCACAATTTCCAACCATGGATACGTGTCAATTAACCAAGCAATGATTTGTTCATCTTCTTCTGGCGCAAAGGTGCAAGTTGAGTATGTTAATTCAGCCCCTGGCTTCATCATCTTGACCGCTTCCGTCAAAATTTCGCGTTGCAAGGCAGCACACTTGGCCGGATAATCGACATCCCAGTACTGCATCGCCCCTGGATCCTTACGAAACATGCCTTCACCTGAACAAGGTGCATCTAAAATAATTTTGTCAAAGTAACCCGGCAACCACTTTGATAAGTCCTGGGGTGCGTGGTTGGTCACAATCGCATTTTGGACACCGAACCGTTCTATATTTTCAGATAAGACCGTCGCCCGCTTACGGAAGATTTCGTTTGAAATCAACAGGCCCTCCCCATTCATAAATGAAGCGAGGTGCGTCGACTTGCCCCCCGGTGCAGCAGCCAAATCCAACACCCGTTCACCTGGGTTAGGATGGGCAACCTCGGCGACCAACTGGGCACTTGGTTCTTGCGAGTAAATCAGGCCCGTCGTGTGGTCCACTGAATGACCCGAAACTGTCCCAACATGACCCCACTGCCCCCAAGGAACCCGACCGTCATCAGGTGTGTCATACAAAGTTTGTTGTGCTTTAAGAGGGTTAACACGGTATGCCTTGACAACGGGCTTATCAAATGAAGCCATGAATGCATCAGCTTCATCACCCAATAAGGCGCGATATTTCTCTTCAAAACCTGCTGGTAATTTCATCGTGTCCTCTTTCTAATCAATGTCCATATGGAGCATCTTGGCGATATAACGGGCCATCCCATCCTGCGTGTTTGGTAAGTCAGTGACATCATCAGACACCGCCTTTAACTCAGGATTCCCATTAGCCATCACAATCCCATGGTCAGCCCATTGAATCATTTCCAAGTCGTTCATCTCATCCCCAAAGGCATAGATATCTTGCTTGTCAATCTGATAAATATGGCGCAAGTAGTCCAAACCCGTGGTCTTAGAAACCCCGGCCGGTGCCACTTCCAAAACCGGTGACTCACCACCCCAAGTTTTGACCGTCACCTGATCTTCACCATAACGATCCATCACAAACCGCTTGATTTGAGTTTGATGGAGGGGACTGGCGGCTTCCAATAAAATCGCATTAATATCTGCATTTAAGGATAACCGATCCAACATTTGCGGTCCTGCTTCGCGCGTTGGAAAGAACATTTGTTCGATGTCATCCAAATTTGCTGACACTTTTCCTGGGGATGCCCACACAGAGTCCTTATTCTCAGCAACCACCCGCTCGATATTCATCTCTGGTGCAATTTCTAACAAGTCGAGCGCGATGTCACGTGAAATTTGATGTGAGTATTCACGATCCCAAACTTGGTGGGGTTTGTGTCCCAAGGCGCCGTTGAAATTAATCATCGGTGATTTCAACCCTAACGTGTCATAAATATCGGTTGATAGTCGAGCTGATCGACCAGTGATAATGGAAATAATGTGTCCTTCATTTTGAACTGCCTGTAAAATACGGCGGGTCCGTTCAGAAACCTGACTCTTCTCATTTAACGTCGTGCCGTCAAGATCGATACCAATTAGCTTTCTACTCATCGGTAGCGCGCTCCTTTTGTTGTGCAAGTCGCTCATCACGCAAGCGTGCAATCATCTCTGCGCGCGTTTCACCACGCTTTTCATTGATCGACCACTTCTTATTCATTTCTTTTTGCTTATCATCTAATAGGTAACGTCCCAAAGCAGTATCCTCACTCTCTGTTCAATACGAAAAAACGTATTGAACCTATACAATTCAATACGTTCTATTTTAGCGTATTTTATCAATTTTTCCTAACTGAAGCAGGTTCACGCTAATCGTTCAAAATTGATTCGATCGCGGCCAATTCCTCAGCACCTAACGTCATATTATCGGCCACGCGCACATTATCCAACAAATGCTCAACTGATGATGCCCCAATGACGATTGATGTCACTCGTGGATCACGTAATAGCCAGGCCATGGCCAATTGGGCCAATGTTTGTCCACGTTGTTGTGCAATCGCGTTTAAGGCATTCAACTTGGCCACATAGGCCTCACGGTTATCAGCAATGAAACTGTTCGTCCGGTGCAATGGGAAATCAGCTGGAATGCCATCTAGATAACGATCAGTCAACAATCCTTCGGCCAGTGGACCATATGCAATCAACCCAGCATGGTGCGCATCCAACACGTCCAACAAACCAGTTGTCTCGGCTTCACGATTCAACATGTTATATGACACCTGATTACCAATAAATGGTGTGTGTAACTCATCAAAGATTTCTGCAATGGCCGCCGTTTGTTCTGCCGTATAGTTTGACACACCCACGTACAATGTCTTTCCTTGGCGTACCAACAAATCTAGTGCTTCGGCTGTTTCACGTAAGTTTGTGTTAGGATCCCAACGATGCGCATAGAAAATATCAACATAGTCTAAGTGCATACGCTGCAAAGATAAATCTAAGGATGCTGTTAACGGCTTCTTACCAGAAAACTCGCCAAGAGGACCCGGCCACATGTGATACCCCGCTTTGGTGGTAATCACCAATTCATTACGGTAAGGCTTCAAATCAGATTGGAAAACGGCCCCAAAGGTCTCTTCGGCGGTACCATTTGAAGGACCATAGTTAGATGCGTTATCAAATGAAAAAATACCATTGTCAAAGGCTTTCAACATCACCTCACGTGAATTGGCCAATGGCTTTTCATCACCCAAATTACGCCACAGCCCAAATGATAGTGCGGGTAAAATCAGGCCTGAATCAGCGACACGCCGGTAAGGTAACTTTTCATAACGTTGTTCATCTGCTGCATATACCATGATTTGCTACTCCTTATAACTTAACTTCAGGATTATTTGACGAACGTAAGAGTGATCCGACGTCCTGATTATTGTGAATGCGGGTAATGGCCTCAGCCAATAGTGGTGCCACTGACAAAACCACCAACTTTGAAAATTGCTTATCTTCAGGAATGGGCAAAGTATCCGTTACCACCACTTTGCGAATATTGTCGTCATCTGCTAAGACATTTGCCGCATCATTTGAGAAGACTGCATGGGTCGCTACTGCGTACACGTCAAGTGCGCCAGCTGCCTTCAAAGCGGCTGCCGAGGTTACCATGCGTCGACCAGAGTCAATAATATCATCAACGATGATCGCAATGCGACCAGAAACATGACCGACAATGGCATCTGGGTTCTTAGGATCTTCTCGTGCCACGCGGTCATTAATCACACCCCAAGGTGCGCCTAGGATTTCCGCAAAACGCCGGGCACGACCAGCACCGCTATGATCAGGCGCAACAACCACTAAGTTGTCCAATAGTTTACGTGAATAGAAATAATCTGATAACAACGGTGCGCCAAGGAGATGATCCACAGGAATATCAAAGAATCCCTGTACTTGATCAGCATGCAAATCAACCGCAACCACGCGATCAACGCCGTTCATCTCGAGTAATGAAGCAATTAATTTAGCACTGATTGGTTCGCGTGCTTTTGCTTTACGATCTTGTCGGGCATATCCATAATATGGCAGGACAACATTAATCGTTTTAGCTGATGCACGTCGTAAAGCATCTACTGCAATCATGATTTCCATAAAGCTATCATTAACCTCACCACCGATTGGCGACACAACAAATACATCATCCCCACGGATACTTTCCAACACGCGTAATGCGATCTCGCCGTCCTTAAAGCGCTTCACCTCAACCGGTGTTACTGGCAAATGTAGTTCTTCAGAAATTTTTTGGGTCAATTCTGCATTTGTTGATAACCCAATAATTTTTAGTGTGCTTTTCACCAGTCATTCCTCCGCGTCATCTTTGTTACTGACAATTGTTTATTGTCTTAATTTTACCAGAATTTTTACGTTTTTGTTACTTGACTGCTAAAAAAGAAAGCGCTTCACGTTAGTCAGTTAAATGCAACTAAGTGCTACCAAAAAGTAAGTTGTCATTCTCACTTGACTTCCCGTGTGATTTTTCTGTGGAAACACGCCTGATCGCTAGCTACTCTTTGAGTCATCAACCCATTCTTAGATTTTTCAATCTATATTCTCTACCTTAATGCATAGTAAGTCATCGCCGGTGTACAAGGAAAGTTGTACGCAAAAAAATAATTCCATATATCACTATCTTTCCCTTCCCTTTTCACCAAATATTGGGTACACTGATTAAAATAAATTTTTCACAATATTGTTATGTTTAATTAGTCACAGAGAGGAATAAAACATCATGACAACGCTTACCGCCAACATTGCTGGCTTTGAATTTGACGACATCCTACTGAATGCCGCTGGTGTCTATTGCATGACCACCGAGGAACTTGACCAGGTATTGACTGCCCCCGGGGCTGGGTCACTGGTCACCAAGTCAGCCACACCTAGTTTCCGGGCTGGTAATCCAGCACCCCGCTTTACCAAAATGCCCCTTGGTTCAATTAATTCGATGGGTTTACCTAATAATGGCTTAGATTACTATTTAGACTATGTCATCACTAAGCAGGCTGTAAAGCCCCTTTTTCTGTCAATTGCTGGCTTGACCAAGACCGATAATCTGGCGATGCTTCACCAAATTCAAGCGTCTAATTTTAATGGTTTGGTTGAACTAAATCTATCTTGCCCAAACGTCCCTGGTAAACCACAAACGGCCTATGATTTCGATGCAACCCGCGCCATTTTGACTGAGGTCTTCCAATTCTATACCAAGCCCCTCGGGGTCAAGTTGCCACCCTATTTCGATATTGTGCACTTCGACATGGTTGCGGCTGTGTTAAACGACTTCCCTTTGGCATTCGTCAATACCATTAATTCAATTGGTAACGCCCTGGCCATTGATCCAGAAACCGACAGCGTGATGATCGCTCCTAAGGGCGGCTTTGGCGGTATCGGCGGGGAAATCGTGAAGCCAACTGCTTTGGCCAATGTTCGGGCCCTCCGACTGCGTCTGAACCCTGCCATCAAAATTATCGGGACCGGTGGTGTCCAAACCGGCCGTGACGTCTATGAACACATCCTGTGTGGGGCTGATTTAGTTTCGGTCGGGACCAACCTTGCCTTTGAGGGACCAGCTATCTTTGACCGTCTTAAGACAGAATTATTAGCTGAGATGGCCAAAAAAGGCTATCGTTCACTAGCCGATTTCCGGGGTAACTTGCAAACGCTGTAACTATCTATTGAATTTATTTTAAGAATCCGTTATGCTTACCTATGACGATTCAAACAAGCTGGGGTGCTCCTTTTGGGGCTGAGATAATACCCATCGTACCTGATCCGGATAATGCCGGCGGAGGTAGCTTGGTTTGTTTACCTAGTAAGTAAACTGACCCAGTCCAGCTTTTTGCTTGGACGGGGTCTTTTTTCTTTTCCATGCGTTCGATCATTCCAATGCTGTGATGTTCTACTGCCATCGCGCTTGCGGGAATCACGCTTGTTTGACGTTACATTCTAATAATTCGGAGGTTTGCGCCATGCAAACAGTTTCATCAAAAGACAAGCGTTCATGGTCATTAAATGACGTCATTACACTTGCCATTATTGCTATTTTCTTCGGTGTGATCTATGAAGTATGGGGCTTCGCATACAATGCGATTGCAGCCACACCTTTAAAGATTTATGCCAATGACATGACGCTGGGTGTTTGGATTATGGCTGGTCCAATGGCTGGTGTGTTACTCAAAAAGGCCGGTGCCACAACCATTGGTGAAATCTTGGCAGCCGTCGTTGAAATGCTACTCTTCTCACAATGGGGCTTTTCAAATGTCATTTATGGTTTAGTGCAGGGAGTTTCCAGTGAAGCTGGGTTTGCGCTCACTGGCTACAAGAACTGGGATAAGTTTGGCTTGTTCATGTCAACGGTATCAACGACGGTCTTGATGTTCATTTGGGACTGGTTCCAAAGTGGCTACAACACATTCTCATTTGGCCTACTCATCACCCTTTTCATCATCCGTTTCATTTCAATCGGATTTTTCGCCGGTGTATTAGTTTACTGGATTCAAAAGTTAGTTGATCAGTCAGGCATTCGCCACTAGGAATAATTTCATGACCAAATTAGAAATTCGAAAACTTAATTTCTCTTATGGGTCAAAGAATAGCGACATTCTTCGGGATGTCGCTTTAACTTTAGCACCCAACTCGTTTAATTTGCTTTACGGGCCCAGTGGCTCTGGCAAATCGACCTTACTTAAATTAATGGCTGGTCTCTACCCTAATTTTAGCGGTGACATTACGCAAGGTGATGTTTATTTGCTGGGACAACCCGTTGGACCAATTGTCAGTTTTGAACGCGCACAACACATTGCGATGCTTTTCCAAAATCCGACACGGCAATTTGCGATGCAAACACCGCGTGAACAAATTGAATTTGCGTTAGAAAACCTGCAATTACCCCGTACAGAAATTCAGACGCGTACTGAAAATGCTTTGCTGATGCTGGACTTGGTACCATTAGCTGAACGACAGTTATTCACCATGTCTGGTGGTGAACAACAGCGCGTGGCCCTGGCTGTCATTTTTGCGCTGAATGCGGAAATCATCTTGTTAGATGAACCCTTTGCCAATGTTGATCCCGAAAGCCGCCAACAGTTGTTGCACATCATTAAGTCGCTGCAAACTGATCATGGTAAAACGATTTTTATCTCTGACCACGATTTAACGGGTTATGCACCATTAGTTGACCACGTTTTTCAATTACGGGAGCAACGCCCCGTTGAAGTCGCCCTGACTGAATTAACGGCGCCAACTGTGCCACCAATTGTTGGGACACCTGCAGCACAAAGTCAGCTACACTGGCGTGACTTGACCTTACAGGTTGGCGCAACGATTCTCGTGCATGATAGTAGCTTTGCCTTACCCGTTGGTCAGCTTGGCCTGCTATCAGGAGCAAACGGTTCTGGGAAATCGACCCTTTTCCGTGTCCTTAGTAAGCAACTTAGCATGTCCGGTGAAGTCACTTTTGCTGGTAAAACAATGGCTGACTATAAACTCTTTGATTGGGCGCAAGTCGTAGGTTATGTTTTCCAAAATGCCAGTGACCAATTCATCACGATGACCCCCCGAGAAGAATTTGCGCAAAGTCGTGCCCACAGTCACTTAACGGACTATTGGACGGATGACCGTATCAAGCGCGCCATCACTGCGTTAAACCTCGACCACGTATTGGATCACGTCGTGTACCAACTATCTGGTGGGCAACAGAAAAAAGTCCAATTACTGAGCGTCCTCATTAGCGGTCATCCCGTTCTATTACTAGATGAACCCCTGGCTGGTCTGGATAGTGCTTCGGTTCGCACCCTGCTCACATTGCTTAAAGACTACATCGTGACTAATCAGATTAGTGCATTGATGATTTCACATCAACGTCAATTCTTAAACGAATTCGTCGACTATGAACTGCACTTAGCTAATCACCGCATCGCACTAGTAACGGAGGCCCCTCATGACTAATCGCCAACCCTTACCCTTGTTGATCTTCGTGTCCATCACTGGTTTAGGCATCATGTTTGTTAAATCAGTTTGGTTAAATAGCGTGTTGGTGTTGATTGGGATGGCCTTGTTGCTCCTATTACGTGTTAAACCAAAACCAGTGTTCTGGGCGCTGCTGATTTCACTACCCGCTGCGTTTGGGACTTGGTGGTCATACATGGCTTTTAGTACCTATGACAACTGGCATATTGCGTTGATCTATACGAGTCGTTTGTATGCCTTTTTGATGCTTGGCTTGACCGTCACCTTAGCTTATACGCCCCGCGAGATTTTGTTCAGTTTGCGTGATTATCTCAAATTATCCGACACCTTTACGTATGGGATTTTGGCGGCATTTAACCTATTACCTCGGGTGCGTCATCAAATTAAGATTATCCAGTATGGTGCTGCCATGCGCGGCATCAAATACCATTTGTGGTCACCACAGCTTTATTTCAAGGCAATATTGACGGCGATTAATTGGGCGCAGGATCTATCGGAGGGGATGACCTCCCACGGATTTTCAGAGGGGTTCCCCCGCACGAACATCAAAACGCCCCTATCTATACCACTGGTTTTCCTAACAACTATTAGTGGCTTGACTCTCCTATTGATTAGTCTACTAGGACATTGGTGGTAACTAGGCCACATGAAACTATATAAAACCAATTAACTTTTTACGGAGTTAGTTGGTTTTTTTATAATAAATCTATGCAAAAAAGGTCGTTTTACATCATAACTTTTAAAATGAACATAAAAATTATATTCAAGCAACAAATTAAAATCAGCATGCCAGTTCATTTAATTGAAAAATATTTTTTCTACTCGTTTTCTACCAGTTATAAAATTCTTGATAAATCACTATGTTAAATGCCTAATTAACCCTTAATTACCAGTAAGACAACATGACCTAATGATTCACTTACTTTTTATAATGCTGGCCGTAAAACCAACCATTATTTTTGATTATCCAAAAACATATCCATTTATTTTTATTGTTATTTTCAAAATAGTATGCTATTTTTCATTTAATATTATTATTTGAATGGTGAAAAAGATGAATTCATTTTTATTTGATGTGTCTATATTTATTGACATTGGAATTGTATTTCATATCCTACAATTTTTACCAACAATTGGAATTAAATTTTTAATTTCTTTTAAAACTGGTAAACGAAAACTGACCCTCACATTTAAAGGACGTCCACTATTTTCGGAAGAAGAAAACCAAAAAGGTTTAACGGACCACTCTTTGTATATTGTTGTTTTAATTCCGGCATGGAATGAGCAAGATACAGTTGCTAAATCTGTAACAAGTATCTTAACCCAAACGCGCAAGCCAGATAAAGTTCTAGTTGTTCCAAATAATACAACAGATTTAACGGCCGTTGCAGCCATGGCTGCTGGTGCACAAGTGTTAGTTATGCCCGGTAAAAATACTAAGAAAAAAGCCGGTGCATTGAATTATGCCCTCGACCAGCTCTCAGCTGAACTTGATAGCCATAAACACTCTGCCGTCATTGTCATGGATGCAGATACCACGGTGGACAGTGATTTCGTTGAACGTGCTGAAAATAAAATGGGACGAAATAAATATGTTGGTGGCGTCAGTTCTATTTTTGTTGGTCGCAACTCCCACAATATCCTGGGTACCTTACAACAAATGGAATTTGCGCGCTTTAGACGGTTAGTTAAGGAACGAATTGAAGTATATGTTTTATCAGGAACGGCTAGCTTAATCAGTTGGAATGCTCTGAAAAAAGTCAAGGAGGCTCGTATCATTGGTAAACAATTGCCAAAAGGTGACAGTTATTATGATGTCGATAGTATGACCGAAGATAACGAGTTGACCTTGGCCTTATTAGCGTTAGGCTACACGATTCCCCACGTTGGGATCGAGTCGATTACTGATGTCATGGAAGATTTTAAATCACTTTATAATCAAAGAAAACGGTGGTATATGGGGGCCCTACAAAATATTAAAATGTATGGACTAAAGATGCCTGTCTGGATGAGATTTATTTACTGGTTTCAACAAATTGGTCTTTACATGGCTCTGGCAATCACACCAATTATCCTCTTTGCGTTTATAACATATATCATCAGAACTATTATGATCACCGGCACCCTAACTTCCCTATTTACACTCAATACGATAATTGCTTTAATTTTGTTTTATGCCTATATTTTTGTTCAAGTAATCACAGTTTGGGATCAGGGTTGGATGGCCCGATTACTAGCATTCTTCTATATTCCAGACCTAGTTTATGGCATTTTTTTGCTCATTTTCTACGCTGGGGCCCTCTGGACATTCATCACGAATAAAGAGCTGAGTTGGATACAAACATAACCTTTTGACGCAAACTCAGCCAATTTCAGCATGAAATACAACAAAGTAGACGCGCTTGAATGTTACATTCAGCGGGTCTTTTTTTTGGCAACGAAATGCTGGCTGTTTGATCAGTTATCAATAAAATAAAAAACCGCTGGTCCAAAGACCAGCGGTGACGACCTTAACTTTAAAACACTGACCACTATTTTTTATCCTTGATCTGCGAACCAATCATAAAAGCAACTACAGCTACTGCTAATGAAATAATGGTCTGCTGACCAAAGGAAAAAACACTAGGAAACAGAAATGATGCCAAAGATCCTGTCCCTATAAACGCAACAAGGAATAGTCCAAGTCGCACAACAATATTTTTATTCAAATCAACATACCCTTTGGCATAATACAGCCCTTATGACCAGCTTAAAAAATTCTGGCTGCCAGATAATTATAAAACACCGCTTGAAAAACCACAACGAGCTGTCACTTTTTCGGGGATCAGATAAAACACCCAGTTTCTCTCCAACCTCTATCCTGACGTATTACTAATCATTACGTGAAAAATGGTTCGCCATCAAATTTGACGCGGTAAACAAAACATCAGCCAATAGTTGCTGAGTTTCTGCGACCACCGCATCCGCGATTTGTTGATTTGCCGTCGCAAGCACACTTTGTACATCATCGACTCCAGCAATAACGGCCGCATCAGTTGTATTCAACAACAAATGTCCAGCGGCCATCGTCGACTCGGTATAATCTTCAAATAAGGCCACTGTTTCATCAAATACTGGACTGGCTAAAGCGGCAATGATGCGGTTTGTCCAATAAAAACTATCGGTTGTCACTGCGGCCGTCGTATTTGCAAAGGCTGCTGGCGTCGTCCCCACATTGGTATAGAACGGCACCATCGTGTTAAATGGTTGCGATGAATACGCCAGCCATTGGACACCAGCAATTTCAGCTGGTACATTAGGCCGGATTTGCAAAATACTGAGATGACCATTGCGGTTAATGCCGATTGGACGGAAAGTCTTGCGAGTTTGCTCATCCCCCTGCTTACCATATGGATCATAGGGCGTATCTTGGTAATGACTCGACAAGACGTCATTCACATCTTCGATCGTGATCTTGCGTGTTGGCTTATTTGACCATGGAATATCATCTGACATTGGGTCTTGAATCATTGTTGGGGTCAACTTCTTTTGAATGTACCAAGCCCGCGGTGTGTTGTAATGATGATCCTTATCGGTATGTGAACCGAAAGCATCACGGGCATTCAGCGTACCATCAAGACTGAGATTCAGGTGATATTGAGCCACCCATTCTTCCAAATCGCTTGCGGCCATGTAGTTGTCTGGATCATCAAAACGGAATTCTTGAATCCCGAGTTGGTTGGGATTGGTAACATAGGCATCATCTGGGACCCGCTTGGCAATCCAGTGATGACCGCCAATGGTCTCTAACCACCAAATCTCATCGATGTCAGAAAAAGCAATACCGTTATGTTCATAGGTTCCATACTTTTCAAGGTACTGGCCCAGTAATTCAACACCTTCCCGTGCTGAATGCATGTATGGCAAGACAATGGTCGTGATATCTTCCTCACCAATACCACCGGGTACCATTGGATCAGCGCCTAACACACGTTCATTGGTTGTGATGGTTTCAGTCGCACTCACAGCAACATTGGCATCATTGATACCCGCCTCAGCCCAGAGACCATCATCTAAAATCGCATTTGGTACTGAAGTATACCGCATGGGATTTTCGGGTAATGTAATCGTCACACCACTAATGACTGACGTATAGATCTTTGGTTGTTCCTCAGGCGTCACAACAACAAACCGCTTTGGCGCAAATTGGCCATTAGCTGAATCTTCCGTCCGTGCCACAATGGTTGAGCCATCATAACTAGCCGCTTTACCAACCAAAATCGTCGTACATGACGAATAAAACTTTTTCACATTTGCAACCATCATTTCACCTAATTTCATCAAATTCTAATTCTATTGTACGCCAATTAATGGGAATTTTCAGACTTAATATAGCCCATTACCCCCATTTCGCATGACCATTATCCAGCCGATTGAGGCCGTGGCTGAGCTGTCTGACAACCTCAGTTTGCATGCTTGATACAAAAAAATGACTGGGGCAGCTATCCCCAGTCATTCTCATTAAAATCAGTTTACTTATGGTGTTGCTTACCCGCATTACGGGGATGATTTGGATTGTCTGATTGCTTTGCTGAATCAGTAACATCCTTACGTCCCGTTGTTTGGTCTTGTTGTGCTTGCTGTTCTTGCGCTTGTTGCATCATCTTGGCAAAGGTTCCAGTTGGCGCTGGTTGTTCAATCTTGCCAGCCAATGCATCATCAACAACATCCTTAACGGTGAAAGTTGACTCAACATGCTTGCGCAAATGTGGCCGCCAAGCGTTGATAATCAATGTTTGCACGATCATCACCAAAGCACCAACGAAGAAGTACAAACCAACCCCGGCGTTAGTGACATAAGTCATGAAGAACATCATGATTGGCATGATGTACATCATTTGACGCATTTGCTTACGCTGATCTTCTGGCACACCAAGTGATGATAGATATGACTGGGCAGCATAGGCCAAGGCTGTTGCAATCGCTAAAATCAAGCTCGCCTTCGTCAAAGGAATGCCGAAGAAAGCAGCGTGCTTGATTTCGGCCATTTGCGTTGATGCCCATGCCATTGATTTCCAATTGTGAATCACGTGGGGATTAATCGCACCATACAACCCAGAAAAGATTGGCCATTGGATAATCAACGTTGCAAAGTTCATCCCACCAAGCATTGAAACATTGTTCTCACGGTAAATGGTCATCATTGCCTGTGAGGCAAGCATCTTTTCTTCTTGGGTTTGCGCGTTTTTAGTGGCTTCTTGCACTTTACGCATTTGTGGTTGTAACAGACGCATCTTTTCTTGTTGGATGGTCATATCACGTGATTGGTGTAACATCATTGGTAACATCAACACACGGACAACGATGGTCAAAATAATAATCGACCAACCAACTGAGTTAGCGCCACCCAAATATTGACCAGAAATATTCATAAAGTTAGCTAATGGACGTGCCAAGAAATAGATATTTCCAGTGAAGAATAGCACTACCAAAACAATCAGTAAAATTGGGGTTAACCCTTTAATTTTCATGGATTTTTGATCCTGTCTTTCTATTTTTAACGTAATGCCAGACCTATGCCAATAAAAAGTCCCTACTCAATTTATTGCCCCTCTGTCGGAAATACGCGTACAAAAAATTATAACATATCTCGCAATTAATCTCTCAAATGTCAGTGAAACTCGTTCCTTTGTCCGTTTTACTCAATGGTCAACGCCATGATGTCCAACGGATAAATCTCACCAGCTTGATTCTGCCATTCAGGCACAACCCGCTGCATCTTGAAGCCTTGCTTGAATAAAAACATGTGTGCGGTCACATTTGGTTGAATCACCTGGAGCTCGAGCTGTTCAATCGCCCGATCATGGCCCACATTTTTAAGCGCTGTGATGACTTTGGTCGCCACCTTTTGTTCACGCCACTGTTCAATCACGAAAAAGGTATCGATATACCAGGAAGACACTGTCGGTTCAGCTAATGATACTAAGCCAATGATGGCCCCGTTGGCGTAAATACCCAATAAATGATTGGCAAAAAGGTGCGTCACTGCCGCATCAGACAGGTTGACACCCCCTTCGAATTCATTAAAATAATCAGCCGCGCCCATTAAAGCGACCTTGACCTCAATTTTTTGGTCAGGGGTCATTTCCCGTAACTCAATATGCTCACCCAAATCAAGTTGCTCAATCAGTGTTGTCATCTATATGATCCTCTTCTAATGTTTATTTTCAGGTTCGTATTACTAATATCTTACTATATAAATTAGGCCATCGTATCGTTATAATTAACCTGTATCATTGTGACATATCCTAAAGTGAGGCTCAATATGAAAGCACTAATTTCAATCGATTACACTAACGATTTTGTAGCTGAGGCCGGGTCCTTAACAGCTGGCATCCCCGCCCAGGCCATTCATGATCGCATTCTCGAACTAACAAAAGAATTTACAGAACGTGGCGATTTCGTTGCCTACACCATTGATCGCCATGAAGCTGACGATAGCTATCACCCTGAAATGAAGCAATTTCCACTCCACAATGTAGCGGGTACCTGGGGCCACGATCTTTTTGGTGACCTCCAAGCCTACTATGAACAAACGGCTGATTTGGCCAATGTCTACTGGACTGACAAGCGACACTACTCTGCTTTTGCGGGTACGGACTTAGATATCCGGCTCCGTGAGCGTGGTATCACCGATATCACACTGATTGGCGTCGATACGGATATCTGCGTCCTGCACACCGCCGTGGATGCCTATAACTTGGGTTATCAAATCACAGTGGTTAGTGATGCGGTCGCTTCATTCAATCAAGCCGGGCACGAATGGGCACTAAACCACTTCAAAACGGTCCTTGGTGCCACTGTTATTTAAGTTAAAAACCGCTATGTTGCCTACTAATAGGGCAACGTAGCGGTTTTCATCGATCATGGATCACTTGGCTTCAAGATCAATAAAACTAAATGTTTCAAAATCAAATAATCCTTGGTCCGTGATTTTTAAACTCGGAATCACTGGTAAGGCCATGAATGATAAGGTGATAAATGGATCAAATACAGCATCACTAATCGTATTGAACGCAGCCTGAAGTGCATTCATTTGCACAATTAGTTCTTCATATGGCTGATCAGACATTAAGCCCCCAATCGCTAATGGCACCGCCGTGACTTGGTATTGACCGTCAACCACCACTAACCCACCACCGATTTCCTTTAACGTATTGACCGCGAGTAACATCGCTGTATCATCAACACCTGCCACCACCAAATTATGGGAATCATGCGCAATTGTCCCTGCAATCGCCCCCTGTTTCAGTTGGAAGCCTTTAATGATGCCCAAGCCATGTCCCAATTTATGATAACGTTCCACCACCGCAATCTTAGCAAACTCCTCATTCGCGACGAATTGCCCATCCTCCACTGGTACATCCATCACCAAATGGTGCGTTGTGATATGATGAGGCACAATCTCGATGACATGTGCACGTGTTTGCGTCATCGGTACCGTAAAATCGGCCAATGACATTTCAAAATTAAGCGCTTGATTAGCCAACGGCAAAACAACATTCGCTTTAGGGTCATCATCTACCCATTCACCACCAACTAATACGCGCTTGGCAGTGAAATGATTTAAGTCATCAAAAATCGCCAAGTCGGCGGCATAGCCATCCGTGAGCGCACCAACGTTTTGCAGATGATGTGCTTGTGCTGCGTTATAAGAAGCTAATTTTAAGGCGAGCGTCATTGGCAGTCCCTGTGCAACGGCCAAGTTCACATTAAAGTCAATGGACCCTTCTTTTTGGATATCAACAGCCGTCTTGTCGTCCGTGGCAAACGAGAAATATTGTTGGTTTAAAGCAGTCACAATTGGCAAAATTGCCACTTCATCACGCTCGACTGTCCCTTCACGGATAAAGATAGCCATCCCCGCGTCCAAGCGTTCTAAGGCGGCTTCAGCGCTATCTGATTCGTGATCCGTATCAATGCCAACTGCCCGATAAATCGCGAGTTGCTCACGTGTTAAGCCAGCACCATGTCCATCGACATGCCGTCCAGCAGCCTGTGCATCATGGATTTTAGCCATCATGTCAGCATCGCCATTGGCAACGGCCGGGAAGTCCATCACTTCGGCTAACCCATGCACTTCTGGATACTCATAAAACGGCTTCAAATGTTGGGCATGCAACACCGCCCCGGCGTGTTCAAAAGGGGTGGCTGGCACTGAAGAAGGTAACATAAAGTGAAAGTGTAACGCTGATTGCCGGGCTTCATCAATCATGTATTGCAACCCTGAAATCCCCGCCACACTCGCAATTTCGTGGGGATCAGCAAACACGCGGGTCACGCCACGGCTTAATAGTAATCGACTAAATTCAGAGGGTGCTAACAAGGAACTCTCCACATGTACATGCGCGTCAATCAAGCCCGGTGTCACATATTGTCCCGCCAAATCAACCGTTTCGCTGGCCGTCAAGGCATCCGAATGACCCCGTCGGACAATCTTATCACCGTCTATCCATAACTCAGTTTCTTCAAAAACTGATGTAAAGACATTCAGAAATTTACCGTTTATTAAATGTTTATCTACTAATTTTGTCATTATCTTCTCGATCTATTATCCGTTTTGGTTATGGAAAAGGCTGGGATATCAGATGATACCTCAGCCTTATGTTGATTACTTGTAGTTTGGGGCCGCCACAGTAATCTCCACATCGTGTGGATGTGATTCGATTAACCCAGCATTTGTAATTTGTATGAATTGGCCTTTTTCAACCAAATCCTTAATAGATGCAGAACCAGTGTAGCCCATTCCTGAACGCAAACCACCAATCAATTGGAAGACAACATCCGCCAACGTACCTTTGTACTCAGTACGAGCTTCGATACCTTCTGGCACCATCTTGTTGACTTCCTTCACTTCGCCTTGGAAGTAACGGTCCTTTGAACCGTTTTCCATGGCCGCGATAGAACCCATACCACGGTAAGCTTTGAACTTCTTACCAGTTGTAGAATCTTCCAAGACTTCGCCTGGTGTTTCATCAGTACCAGCCAACATTGAACCCAACATCACCGCATTACCACCAGCAGCGATGGCCTTAACAATGTCACCTGACCACTTGATACCACCATCAGCAACAATCGTCTTACCATATTGTGCAGCAGTAGTTGCAGCTTCGATGATAGCAGTGACCTGTGGTACACCAGTTCCCGCAACGACACGTGTCGTGCAAATTGAACCTGGTCCGATACCAACCTTAACAACGTCCGCACCGGCATCATACAAAGCCGCCGCACCCGCGCTGGTCGCGATGTTACCAGCAATGATGTTCAATTCTGGGAAGGCTTCACGAACTTCGGTAACCTTACGCAAAACACCAGCTGAGTGACCGTGGGCTGAGTCCAAAACAATCGCATCAACCCCAGCTTCAACCATGGCAGCGACACGATCAAGGGTGTCGTTTGTCACTCCAACCGCGCCGGCAACCAACAAGCGGCCATTCGCATCCACCGCTGCGTTTGGGTTCAAGCCCAAATCAACTGGTGCATCCTTAACGCGCTTCACTTCAGCGGCTTGTTGTTCGATTAACATGTTCTTGTGCACGACACCCAAACCACCAAGTTGTGCCAAACGAATCGCTAAACGTGATTCAGTCACTGTATCCATCGCTGCTGAAAGAATTGGAATATTCAAAGTCAACGTTGGTGTCAATTCAGTCTTTGTGGAAACGGTATTTGGCGTGACATCTGATGGTGCTGGCACCATTAAGACGTCATCAAATGTTAACCCTAACATTGCAATTTTGTTTGCAAATCCACCTTCTACTACACCATTCATTACCATGACTTTATATTCCTCCATTTTATAAAAAATTGTTTCTTTTACAGAAAAAAGCATTCGTGAACAAACGTTCCACAAATGCTTTGAAGGTTACAATGATAGTAATTTCAAATATTCGCGGATAGTCGCCACTTTCGGTGGGCGGTAGAAACATCCAAGCCATTTTCTCGGATTATATCTGCTTCGAAAACTAATTTCGTAAAAGTTATTGTTGTTTATAATACCCGTTTCTGAACTTTTTGCAAGGGGATAATCCCTTTCTCATTTTTGCCGAAAACAATCACACTATTTTAGCAACATCTAACGGCTGTATATGAAAAAAATCTAATTTTAATGATGGTGATGCTCTTCCGTTTCTGCCGCCACAAAACCGTTACCATACAGCCATAATTTAGCGGCCTGCATCTCCACTTGATTAATCGCATGTGATGCTTGATAACGAAAAACAGATAGTGCTGGGTTACCCTTGCGTAAGGTGTCTTTCAAGTTTGCAAAAGCTTCTTGTGAAACTAATGGATCAAATTCACCATACGTCATGAAAATTTTAGTATCCTCTAAATTAACGACAATATCTGTTGGTTCAATTAACATTGGGTGCAACAAGACGGCCGCGCGAAATGAAATTTCTGGATGACGCATCAACATTTGCACAGCAACATTGGCCCCATTTGAATATCCGACGACCACGAATTCACTAGGATCAAAATCATAGCGGAGAGCTAAGTCACGAATCGCTCCAACTAACCATTCACTTTCTTCATGTAGTGAATCGATGTTAAATGTACCATCTTCGAATCGTTCAAAATAACGATTTAAGCCATTTTCATTCACCCGACCCCGGATTGAAAGCATCGGATTATCACTGCCTAAAAACTCACCCAGCTCCAACATATCCTTTTCATCACCACCCGTGCCATGCAGTAATAAAAACGGCACCTTGTCTGGATCGCCTGATACATATGCATGCCGGATATTTTCATTCGTTTTGACCATCATATTTCCCCTTCAACCTTTGTCTGATATGCCCTTAGTATAACTTTTTTACTTACCAAAAGTAAAAGAAATAGTCTGACTGACAGCCCACTAGCCTTATTTAGACAAAAAAACAATCGACTCCTTGTGGAAATCGATTGTTCTACTTGAGTTTGTAACTTAGAATTCTGAGCTACCAGATTCAGTACCAGAATTAAAAGCAACCAAATTTGCTTGGATTGCTTCACGTTGTGGTTCCAAGAATGGTGGCAACTCCAAGTGATGACCTGCTTCTTCATACGTCTCATCTTGCAAGAATCCTGGTCCATTGGTGGCAAGCTCTAACAAGATACCTGGCGTTGGGCGGAAGTATTCAGACTTAAAGTAATAGCGTTCGACAAATCCTGAGTCTTGGAAGCCTAATTGACGCAACCGGTTGATCCAGTAGTTCAAAGCATCCTCATCATCAACCGTAAAGGCCATGTGATGTGAATTTCCAAAACCTTGCAACCCACGCGGAATCAAACGCGTCAAATGCGTGTGTACCTGTGACCCATAACCACCATTGTCGAATTCATAAAGGACATCATCGCCTTCACGAGCGACTTCCTTAGCACCCAAAACATTCTTAAAAATCAAATCAAGCGCATTTTCGTTGTTAATGGTGAGCAATTGTGGTCCAAAGCCCACGATTTGATGTTCCGCCGGAATAACCGAGTTACGATAAGGCTCACCCGTCGCCCAGTTACCTGGGTTACCTTCATTTGACATCAAGGCATATAACTGACCATCAAAATCCTCAAAGTTAAGGTACTTGGCCCCAAACTCTTCATGGATCGCGTCAGCATGCTTAACATCATGATCGTCAAACCACTTAATCCAAAAATCAAATGAAGCATCACTTGGAATACGGAACGCCGTCCGCGTGATTTCGTCAGTCCCGTGAATTGCCTTTTGAATACCAGGAAAATCAAAGAACGTCAAAATCGTGCCGGCTGTCCCCATATCATCGGTAAAGTACAAATGATACGTACGAACATCATCTTGATTAACTGTCTTTTTGATGAAGTGTAATCCTAAAGTCTCAGTCCAAAATTCGAAAATCTTGGGTGCACTCGAGGTAATTGTCGTCAAGTGGTGCATCCCACGAATAGTGTTTGCCATTTACTGGCCTCCTCTAGTTACTATTTAATGATTAAAATATATCACTTACTTTTACATAGTGCGAAGAAAAAGGACTATTTTTTGAGAGCGTCTTTGGTTTGGTTTATTTTTGCCTGGAGCTGTTTCTTTTTATAGCCAATCAACGCAAATAAAACGGCCACCACCCCCACGGCGATATACTGATTTGGTGAGCCATGCAGCCAATCGGTCGTGAGTTCAATGATCAATAGAACGAAAATAACCACGTAGGTAGCTGATTGGAGTAGAAATAATGGTGTTGGTCGCTTTAAGTGATCCATAAAAGTGTCAATGAGTTGATACATGTGGTTTCCTCGCTTTAATTCATACCTCTATTGTACACTGAAATCGCTTTCAAAAACATTTATAAAGCTGTTAATAATTGATTTTAGTCTGCAGATAAATACCCTAGTGCCAATTAAAAAACCTGTGAAAATCACAGGTTAAAAAATATTATTCAGCTGTTGTGAAGACGGCCGAAACATCTTCATTGTCTTCTAGTTCTTCAACTAAATGTGCGAGCACTTCTTCCTTGTCCGCTGGAACGGCCATCGGATTTTGGGCAACCATGGTTACTTCATCATTTTGCAAATGGTACCCTTTGGCTTCCAAAGCATCGCGAACTGTTTCAAATGACTTTGGGTCATCAATGAGAATTTCAAATTGATCGTCAAAGGCTTTCACATCATCGGCACCCGCTTCCAAAGCATCCATCATCACGTTGTCTTCGTCCAACTCGGGCTCTTCTTCACCACGTGGGATCTCAATATAACCCTTACGATCGAATTGGAACGCCACTGAACCAGAAGTACCTAATTCACCACCAGAGCGCTTAAACGCTGAACGAATCGCTGAAGCAGTCCGATTGGTGTTATCAGTCAAAACTTCAACCAATACCGCAATTCCAGCTGGTCCATAACCTTCATAAGTTAATTCTTGGTAGGCTGCCCCACCCACACCCGCAGCTTTGTCCAAAGCACGCTGCACGTTCTCCTTGGGCATGTTAGCAGCCTTGGCTTTATCCATCACCAAACGCAATGCTGCGTTACCATCAGGGTCAACACCACCTGCCTTTGCAACTGTATACAAATCACGCGAAATCTTTTGGAAGATCTTACCACGTTTAGCATCTTGGGCGTTCTTACGTCCTTGAATGTTCTGCCACTTACTGTGTCCTGACATATCAGAAACCCCTTTTCAATCGATTTTTAACGACTTATTTTATCATATTTTAGAAGGGATTGTCATGCGACTCAATCCAGCCCGCCTTGAAAATAACCAGTGCCGTTTGTTAGGATCTGCTTAATTTCAGTTGCAAAGGATCTCAGAATTCATTATACTATTTAGTATTGTGGAGCTATGGCAGAGTGGTAATGCAGCGGACTCGAAATCCGCCGAACCGGTGTTGAGCCGGCGCACGGGTTCAAATCCCGTTGGCTCCTTAGAGAATTTCATATTGTTTCATAGACTTTCACAAAAGCCTATAACACGGGCTTTTTGGGCAACTTAGTTTCATATTGTCTCATAGACTTTCAAGCGTTTTGCACCCAAAATGCACCCACGAATGCACCCACAGAATTACAAAAATGTCTTGATTATTGTTGGCGTTATTATATTCACATTAAAAAGGCCGTACCGAAATGGTATGGCCTTTTTGCTATTCATCAAATCCTGAAAATTCTACACGCACATTTGTTTCGCGTTCAATGCGTCTACCCAATTCATGCATGCGATCCTTTTCAATTCTATCATACTCACCAATCTGTTTTGAAGTTGGAGATGGATGTATATCACCATATTCAAAGAACACATTGATCATTTTTGAGAATCTTTGATATATAATTCGCACCCAGTACAGTGTGTTAGGTTGTTTAGTGAACCGCTTAATAATTTCTTCAATTAATTCATCATCATAAATCGTAATTAATTAGAGTTTGTTGGCATAAATTTATACCAATGATTACTATTACTGTGATCACGATCTGAATATCTACCTTTGATCATTTCAAGATACTTATAAAAATCGGAGAATAAATCATTACTAATGTAATTAAACCTTTTCATTTTGAATCACTACCCTGGATTTTAGTTATCCGTGCAACCTCAGGGACATCATCTGCCTCTACTTCGCTATCACAATTCATTCATACACTATTTGGCTCCTTTGAAAAATTCCATATTTTTTTATAGAATTTCAAACATTTTATGTCCAAAATGCACCAACGCATACACAAAAACACATCCTATTTACGGCCTTTTATTGTTGTATTTAGATACTATAAAGTTGTGATACACTAGGTAAAATTTACTTTGTGTAGCGCAACTTTTTTCTATTTTCTATATACTATCTAAAACAAAAAATGTCCCTAGATTTAACTAGAGGACATTTTAAGATAGTACCTATATTTCTATGTCGTACTTATTTTCGTGCACTAATACCCATCACATATGACACGATTAATACGACAATAACAGCTCCAATGATTGATGGGAAAAGTGCCATGCCTGCTAAGCTAGGGCCCCATGTACCAAGTAACCATTGTCCCAATGCAGAACCAACCAAACCAGCAACGATATTAGCGATCCATCCCATGGCAGCCCCACGATTGGTAATAGCACCAGCGACAGCACCAATAATAGCTCCAACAATTAATGACCAAATCATAATTTTGCCTCCTACTCTTTCTTATAAATGATACCTTTATAAACAGCAAGATAAGCTTTTGCTAGCTTAATGATAACATAAAATGCATTTGGCAACAAATTACCTCAACATACGAAGTTGAAGGGAATTAAATCAACAAATATATTAACATTGTTAATCAATAGAGATGCATCTATTACTTAAATATAATTTAAATATGTTTAGTAAAAAATACTTTTTAGAATTATTTCCTCATTTGTTATGGATTAGGCTTGTAATGATGATCGCCCTTACCACTTAAACGGATATTGTTATCTGTTGTAAAGTAAAACCCTTGTTGGAGACAAACAGATAAATTTTTAGCAATTTTTAATTTGCGCAACGAGTCTATTCTTTCAACGACAATCTCAATTCTTTTGGAAAAGAACAGTCGCATACAGCTAACATAGAGGACCAATCCTAAAATGTGAAGAATAGATTTATATCCTAAAAATGTGATTTTAACACGGTCATAATATCTTCGATGATTTTTGTATAATGAAAAAGTATTTATGCCTTCAGTATAATCATCGATTGCGATTTTGTAATCACAAAGCTTAATATTTTTTAATATCCCATCCAAAGCGAATAAAAGCTCTGGATTATTCTTTGGCGTATGTTCTGTTATCTCAATGATCAATTGATCATGATACTGACAAAAATACTTTAGAAATTGAAATGTTGAGTGGAATTGAAATTGGTCAATATCCAGATTAACAGAAAATTTAGTACTCGGATACTCTTGTATTTTCTGTTTCAGCTCTGATTTAAACCAACAAATATACTTGTTATATTTACTTTCGTTTTCAAGTATTTCATGAAAGGTATCAGCCGGAAATTTTCGCGTTTTAATTGATCTTAACAAGACTTCAAATTCTTCAACTACAAACGTATCTTGATCACTAACTCTGACTATTGGTTGGAAAACCAAATAAAAATGTTCTGATTTTATCATTTTTTAGTATGCTTTCTTTTGTAAGGCATTAGCATTTTTAACTGTCATCATCAGTCTCAGGATTAGATAAGTATGTGAAACCTAGTATAAAAATTCAATAGTTGATCTCCTTACATTAAATAATATAAAACTTTGAGAGAAACTCATTGATGTCTCACCTTTGAATTTCTTATATAATCTCCTTTTTGGAGCCTCTTTCGTTCATACATTTTTAGATCAGCGGCATCAATATAATAATCTAAATTGTTGTTGATAGTATCTTCGGCAAATGCTTCCCCGATTGACACTGAAACACCTAATTCGTCAAGATAAGTTATACTATTTTGAATGGTTGTCTCAATCACACGTAGACTTCCATATGTTATATTTGGAACCAACACTAAAAACTCATCTCCACCCCAACGCGCAATAATCGCTGATGAGGGAAACGTAGACTTCAGCAGATTACTGAAATCCACCAACACCTGGTCTCCTGTAACATGTCCGAAAGTGTCATTTGAACTCTTAAAATTATCCAAATCAAAAATCAAAACCCAGATTTTTTGATTGTCTTGTTGAACCAGTTTGTAGTAATCAAAAACTTTACGACGATTAAATATATTTGTTAAGGGATCTTGATAGATTAATTCAGTGAATTTTTCTTTTTCTTGAACTGAACCAGTAATATCTGTTGTTACACAACAGATTGCGTATATTTCGCCTCGGCTATTTTTTACTGGGGAATAGGTAGTGTACAAATATATATCCTGACCGTCAGTTTTCAGAATATCCTCGGAGGTTTTAAAACCCAATGAAATTGCAGCATTAACATTTTCTTTAAACACTTCCATATGAAGTGGTGTCAGATATTTTGATACATTTTCTCCTACTTTAGGTTGTATTTTATAGTAGTTATCCATGAATTCAATGTTTGATTTATTCATGTATAAGTAATTAAATTCTAAATCGACGATATAAACGCTAACGTTTACTAAAATTTCAAAACTATCTTGATATAATGCATTTTGATTTTCATATTTATTAAAAAGCGAAAAAAATCTTTTAACGCCCAAAAACAGGAATATAATTATGCTCACCGATAGGACATAGCTTATATTAGTCCAGATACCGTGAAAATACTGCATATAAATTAAAATACTAGCAAGCATGATCAAACCGATACCTTGAACATAGCTATACATTAGCAATTTATTACGATATTTTTTTGTCGTTAAATTTGTTTTTAGCATAGTTCAATTCCACCCAAAGCCAATTAATTTCTTGAAATAATTGTTTAATATACTGCAAAACAAAAATTAACCACGTTGACCATTTTGGAGGTATGTTAGTCGTATGAGTTAATTCTTAGATAAACCATTGCCCCATTAAAATTGTGAAGAAACTATTTTATATAAGCGCCATAATGTCCTTCAAATGAAAAGAGTAAGTCAATTAACCCATGATAGTAAGGGACAAAGATCTTACCTTGTATCATCTCTTTTAGTTCACTAAGGCTAACCCACTTAACTGCTCTCACTTCTTCGGCTTGCAACGTCAAACTATCTAAATCAACATCTTGATAATGAATATAAAAATCATCGAATCCACCCTCAAAATTAATAGTCAAATAAGGACGAGTATCTTCGAAAGATATCAATAAGCCAAGCTCTTCTGATAACTCGCGTGATATAGCTTCTTGACTTGATTCACCAACGACAGCGGAGCCAGCAGCGGTGAAATCCCAAAAATTCGGCCAGTCAGCTTTAAAGGACTGTCTTTGTTGTATTAATAATTCACCGTTTGAGTTCATTATCAGTAACGATGCAACAATATGAAAATCACCTGTATTAATGTTCTCCCCCCTAACTATCGTTTTCCCGTTATTGTTTCGATTAACGTCGTAAACATCCCAAAATTCAAATTTTTCAACTGACATTATATTATTTCTATCTCTTGTAAAGATAGAGTTTTTCTCCTTTCTGCTTCATTACTTTTGATTTATTATATCATTAAAATTGTTCGTAACATTCCCCTGCTTACTTTACACATAAAAAAGGCTACAAACACTTTCATATAGTGTTTGTAGCCTTTTGTGTTGCTATTTAGTTTTGTCAATCTTTGAGATTTCACCTTCAATATTTGAAATCTTCTTCGCATATTCCAGTGGTAAAAACTTTTCTACAATGTGTACTGCCGGCCAAAATTTAGGAAATGCCACCGCAACATTCGTCACGGCACTTCCTGAAATACCGATCCCCACAACCATGAACACCGCCCATGAGAACAAGCGAATCGTGCTTAGATCATCTGGACCAGCGCCAGCCAATAACGGGTTCCATCCTACCATATCCAAGAAGTATGGAATGAAGGCCATCGCTGTGTTAATCATGAACCCCACCATAAGTTTCTTGGACAGCCACGTTTTACTAATCGTCAGACGGGATTTCATCACTAACAACGTGTCAAACAGCACGAGCATGATGAGTGCTTGGCTCATGGTTGCGCCGTGTAGGTTCAAATAAATATCCTTGATTGTTTCAATCATACACGTTTCAAATCCCCTCCATTAAAGTGCCACAAAGTATCGTAGCCCGTTTTAGCATTGACGAAGTGCACGAGATACATATACCCGGCCTGCTTATCAGGACGCGCACCAATGGCTACTACCGTTCCTGTGGCTTGTTTAACCTTTTCGGTGACCGGATTACCATAGCTAGTCTTGGTCCCCTTAACCTTCACTTTATCACCTTGCTTATAATAAGCACCTGATACACTTTCAAACACTTGTCCTTCCTCCTTAATTGTTGTGATGGTTTTGACCGCCGTGTTAATGTTCGTAATCGCTGGCTTCACCTGCTTCGCATACTTATGCCAGTCACCCAGTAGGACATTTCGGTCGTAGGGTGCACTTGTGTATTGGTGCATGAACACATTTTTTCCCCAATAGCCGCCATATTTCTCAACAGCCCAGTCCGTTTGTGCTTCTTGCCATGCCCGGGCGTCTCCGTAAGGATAGGCAGCTAGCCACAGTCCGTACGTACCGTCAATGTCAGACCAGTTAAAGCGTCCTGCGCCACCAGCCCAGGATCCCATCGTGTAAAACACCATGCGTTTACCCGTTTGCGAGTAGACATAGTCCATGAACACCTTTGGTTCGTTACCAGTGAAGGTCTGGCCAGTGGCTTTTTCGCCGTCAGCTTCATAGTCTAAGGCTAACAGGTAACCATCCTTTGTGGCGTCGGCTCCCACTTGCGCCAAGAAATATTTAGCTTGTGAAATGGCATCAACACCCGCCTCCATGAAATGATAGTAACCTACCTTCTTTTTTAATTTTTCAGCATGCGCACTTTGTGCAGCTGCCAACGGGTTCGTGTAATGAATACCTTGCGTCACTTTAACGATCGCAAATTCATTATCATTAATAATATCTTGATAGCTCGCATTATGTGAGCTGAGATCGGTCCCAAATTTAGCCATCTTCATCCTCCTAATTTTTCTAAAAATTGATTAGTTGATTACAGTATAGGTCGCAAAGACGTTGAGCCAGGATCCCTTCGGGATCTTAACATTGCTACCAGCGCCATACCTTGCATTGTAAGCTTGCCCATCTGTATTAACGGTTAACATAAAACGGTTCATACCCGTACCTTGTTGGACTGTTCGATAGCTGTAAGGGGGAATAAACCCTGCTGGCAAGGTAAACATTGGGTCACTACCCACACTCGTACTGACGTCATACTTATTGGTTATCGCGCCGGAGAGGGTCACCACATTACCACTCTTATACAACAGCAATGGTTCTCCACCAGGATATTGTTTGTAATTAGCTAGTAACGTGGGCCTGCCAATAATGGGCTGATGCAACAAAGACGACGTCGTCGTTAAGGAAGCCGTGGTCGCCGTACTTGTAAAGTTAGCGAGGGGCAACTCATAAATCACACCCCCATTATTCAAATCATCTTGGGTAATAGTGCCACTGACTGCTGATAAATATACTTGATTAACAGTCACTGCGTAATCCACATCCCCCACAGTACCGCTGACATCATTATCCTGTGACAAATCTACTACTAGAGCAATGGTACCTGAGGAATTAGCCGGTAATACAAGCACTTCTGGATCGATTATTTCAACCAATCGTCCTTGAATAATCGCTTGTCCTGTACCAACTGTGATAGTAAGACCATTGACACTTGTCTTAAACCTATCACCTCGATTAATTACGGCGCTAGTGTCCCGAGCCAAAGCACTGTATAGACTGGCATCATTAACAGGGGTCACAAAATTACGATCTGCTTGATACATTGTAATTGTCATAATTTCTCCTTAATTTGTAGTACTAAATATATCAGTTTTACCAAAACGCAAATTACCAAACGTGAGCGAAATCGTATCACTGTCACTATTCAATGAATACCCTGATAAGACTGATTTATAAAGTTTCTGATTATAATATATGTTCGATTTTAGCCCCAACTCAACCTTTGAAATGGGCATGAAATTATTATCAATCGGCATTGAAAACTGAATATTATGGCTGTATGTGTTCCCAGACAACTCAGTTTGTGCAATTGAATCATTTGAGGGATTATCTGTAGCCGTTTTATCGTACAAATAAACGTGTACTTGCGTAGGTTGTGCGACATTTGAATTTAAAACTTTAACCACTGTACCGTCTTTTTGTAGCCAATATTTTGCTAAAATGATCGGCTTTTCCATGTTTGTTGACGCTTTATCAACTATCCAAAGTTCATTATTATAACCACGCAATCCTTGACTGTCAGTGACCGTCCAGCCAGTGAAATCATATTTATTATTTTTGAAATTCCAGCTATCTGTAATTTGATGAATATCAATTTCCGGATAATAAAAAGGAACATCATTGGATGTTCCTCGCAAGATATCTTTAATTGTCACAACCACATTATGTAACTTGAATCCTCTTACCAAATAATCAATGAAATTACTAGTATTCAAGCCGTCAGAACTGGTTACTGCAAAGGCCGTATCAGTAGAATGAGTTAGTGAACGTCCTAAAACATTTGTTGTTTCAGTCGAAGTCACATATCCTTGGATTAAATTAATGATATGGGATTCATAACTTATTCCAGACTTATTACCAACAACAATTTCACCATTTAAGACATTCCAAATATACGTAGCAGTCAATGTATTTATATTTGTATCTTGTGCCATATCCACGGCTGTTAATTGCCCATAATATAAAAGCGCATTTGCGTTTACAATTTTGATGGCAATATAATCACCAAGTTGACTACTTCCTTTATCATTAATTGCAAATGTTGAGGTTGTATTACTTAATGCATCCATTTGTAGATCATAGGTTATCAGTGGGTACGTACCCCGAATCGTTAAATCTGAGCTTTTAAAAATAGTCGCCTGTAAGTATAAACTCATACAATCAACCTCTCTTCTTTAAAGGTCAAATTAACACCTGTGTCTTTATCAACAGAAAACAATGCCGTAGATTGACCTGCAGGCACTTGAACAAAATTTGTTTTAGTAAAATCTTGTAACTGTGAAACATCTGCAAAGCTGCCATCTGCATTGTAAACTCTGGCATACTGATTTTCAGGATAAGAACTTACTATTAATATTTGATCACTCGTTAATGTTAGATGAAAAGCATCCTCATATAGAACATTACCATTTTGAATAATTCTCCATGATGGATTGACTGAACAAGGACCAGTAATTGTGATCAGACTTGGGGACGCAGACTGCAATCCAAAATATTCACTATTATTATTTAACTGCATACCTTTCTCGTTAGAAAGACGATTGGACTCGAAATAGACATAATAATGTGGATCCTGTGTCATCACAAAGTCTAGGGGCAGTATGTGAGCTAACGAACTTAAAATATCGCCACCCCAATATTCATACCACTCATTTATATAAGGATTAGGACTAAACGTTCCTTCGACTTGTGATGTAGAAAATGGATCCTCTGAAATTGGAATGACCATCTGATTCAAATAACTCAGCCCTCTATTGATAAGATTGTAAATGAGTTGTTGCTGTTGAGCAGTTAGATTGGCATTAATACCCATAGATAATGCTCTGATCAGTACTGCCACCATGTGTGGGTCATTTTGTGAATGCGCCGGTAGCACACGATCGTTAAAGTCTGTCGGGAAAGTGTTGATGTCATCTGAATCAAGCCAAATTTCATTTAGTCCAGTAACAAAATCTAAGAATATTTTTCGTGCTTGAGCATTCTCTGGATCATTAGTTAATACGCGAGCGACATCACTGAATGTACGATACTGGAAGCCACCCCAAACATTTCCCCACGGTCCAGTCATACTAAATGAATTAATCGGGTGCCCATTAGCGTCATCTCGGTAATCCCACCAGAATACTGGCGCAAAAAATCCACGGAGTCCAGTGTTGTTGGCATAGTAATCTTGGGAATCTGACAAAAATTGCAGATTTGTCTCAAGTGCAGTAGCATTGCCAATTTTTTCATCTGTATTAAATGCTGAGGTTTCTTGGAAGATCCAAGGGGCTTGGTATCCAGTATATGGTGCACCACGTAAATCTGACAAGCTACCTCCAGTGTGGTCAACAGAACCACTATGGCTTTCTTCAGAAAGATTCCCCTTAAGAAAATGCATATCAAAGGGTGCAATATAGGGAGAATAAGGAAGCGGGTTACGTCTTGGCATTGAAATAGCGTAACCAATTGCTAAGCTTAACGCCGGTTTTAAATTGTAACCAATGGAGATATTAGTTATCCCGGCACTTTCAGGCATTATTTCTTTTTGCCCCATATATTCAAGGTCTAGTGAGGCTTTATTATCAATCGCATCAAAAAACATCGTGTTGTATGCACCCGCCTGGAGATCTGAAGATTGTGCACCATTAGTACCAGTAAAGTTCTGGACGTTTAAAGTCTTGGTGACAAAGGCACCATTAGTTGCAGGTAAACTATATCGCCACTGCTGACCTTTACTATCAACAATAACGAAATCAATAGCATTTTGTGTCCGATAGCTGATATCGAATGGTAAGTTAGTAAACGCACCGACGAGGACATATTGTGCCCAGCCATACCAGCCCCCTTCGTCACCACGCGTAAAATCAATCTGTTTGTATAAACCTTTCTTACCATTTATATCAGCTATCTTCTCCGTAGCACTGATAGCACTATGAGCGCTCACAGATGCATTACCGTCACCATCCGTGGTATAACCATGTCCCCACCAAATTGCAGAGGCTTTGAAAAAGTCTGAGGGTTTTAAATTAAAAATTTCCAATTGTTCAGGCACAGTTCCTTGACCACTTGTGAACAGAGCACTTGTCCAACGTCTTTGCGGATCATAAGTCCCAGTTTCATCAATCAGAAAATTGATTTTTGCTGGAATATCTGTTCCCAGTTTCATCTGCATATAGTGAGTGTTGTTGAATACTAAATGATCACCCACCCATGAACCGAACAATTCCTCTCCGTCTGATTCAGGGTAAGTGATTGAAATAAGCCCATCTGTTGTATTCTGGTAAGTCGCTGCAGGTGATCGCGTAGAATAAGAAGTCACTCCATTACTTAAAACTTCTTCATTAGCTCCTCTTGGTTTTAAAAAGTAATCCGTATTATCAACTTTATAAGCCGCCTCAATCGAAGCGACAGTAGAGTTAACCGCATTTTGCCACTTCGTACTTCCAGTAGCCTTATAAAATAATTGGAAGACATCCAAAGCCCACGGAAGTGAATCAATGGCTGCAGCAATTTCTCCCTCTTGTAAGGGGCGCCATACAGGGTACGCCTCGACCATCTCACCCTTTTGGATAACTGGCCCAGTCTCAGAAGAATAAGCAACTAAAGCATCTCCCGTAAACGTGGTATCTTTGAGATAGATCACTGCCTTAGATTGTCCATAGGAGACGTTTGTATGGTCAATCTCATAATTCTTACCAGTCTTAATAGGTGCGTCTGGTGCCCAGTCATAGGCTAATGTTGCATCAATAGCACGAACCGAAAAGATTTTAAAAACCTGATCATAGTTCACAGTTGCAATACCCTGTTCAAAATGTGCCTGTCCATTTAGAAAGTATTCTCGACTTTTAAATGGTGCAGTGACATTGACTAACCAATGTGGCACCCAACTGTAATCTGGTTCACTCGGAATAACTGGTGTTGGATAAAAATATTTTAAGAGTGCATTCACCAATGTATTAGCTCTTTTTAACCAAAGCTTATCACCAGTCTGCAAGTATAATTCTAAACAGCCCCTTATGACCAATAACTGCCCTTCAGAAGTGCCTGTAGTAGGAGGTGTGTAAGAAGTCAGGGGGTCATCTGTAACGAATCTACCCCCAACAAGCCCTTGATCACTGATAGCAATATTGCCCAGTGTAGTTGACCCTAGCTCGCCATCCCATGTCCACTTAGATAAGAACTGATCATAATTACTTACCCATGAAGATAAAGTATCACTATCTACTTTTAATTTTGTTAAATCTAGATTTGTCATCGCATCTCCTAATCCATAGGTCCTTGATATACATAGCCAAATTCTGTGCTATTTTTTTGAAAATAACCTTTACCATATGTGGCTAAATCAGGATCGGGGTCATAAGTCTTATATTCTGCAGTTTTATTGTTATACCAATTATTGATAAATTCCAACGTAAATGATTCATTCAATCTATCAGTTGCAAAAATTGTACTGCCACCTATCTCTGTTTTTGTGAGGCTTCCTAACCGACCGTCCCGATACCAAATACCCGCATCAGTTGTATACGTTAAAGTCAAAGGTTGATAGGCTAAGAATTGCACAAAATCACTAAATGTTTGATACGCTTGACTCTCTACATCACCAAACAAAATTGAGATTTGAAATTGTCCTTGTTGAATAGTTGATTTTGTTAATTGAAAATACGTTTCACTTTGACTGTACATATTAGAGAATTGTACGCCTAAACCATTCGGTGTATAAGCTAATAAATTATCACCATTTAGATCAACGGATTCACCTCGAGAGTTGGTTAGGATAAACATACTCATCCTAGATCCTTTCTAAGCCCGCCCACATAGAGTGTACTGTGCATTTCAGTGGCGAGTTTCTTCTTTAGTTAGCTAACCTCCCCGCTCTGTTTATTAACAAACGCGTTAAGGTGTTTTGCGTTGTGGTCGAGAGGGGTTCGTTCCCCTTTTGAGCTTCACCAAGTATACCTGCAAGTAATTCTGTAACTGTCGCAAGTAATGTATTACTTTGTGTTAACTGCCTCAGCAATTCCTCATCACTGTTATTACTGGTATTAATACCGTCTCTTGCAGCCATAGCAACTGCTGTTTTGCCAAGTAATTCAAATCCACGAGAAGATTTAATGCCTGATAACGGTATGATCATTTCTGATTTATCCCCTTCGCCAACTTCAATCATTTGGTTTTTAGTAATTAAACCACCGTTTGCATAACCATGGCCTTGGCCCAAGTAGGATAGATTAGAGCCGTAACGGTTTTTAGCATAAGCCAATGCTGCTAGTAGATTGTCATAACCATTGAAAATATTGTTGTGACCAGGAAATGCATACGCATTAAATGTTGCAGAAATTGTTTGCATTAATCCTTTGGCCAAGTCACCGCTCAATGTATTCACATCTGTGTATCCACCTTGGACCGCTTTTTCATTACCACCTGATTCAGTTTGAATCTGGCGTAGTACTTTATTAACCATTTCAGAACTGGTACTTAAATTATTAGCTTTCAAAGCATCCTTAACTTGTTCTGTCCAACGCGTTACACCAGAACCGCTAGGGGCATTTTTACTTTGCTCATGTTGAACCTTTTTAAGGCCCTTCGTGAACCACCCGCTGACACTATTAGCTAACTTATCCCATGTACCTGTTGCCAGTTGTCCAAAGTTCCCCATGCTTGAAACGATGCCATTTGTTGCTTTATTAATAAGAGATTTAACAGTAGATAGTGGACTCTTCAAAAAGTGAGTGATGGCATCCATCTTATCTCCTATCCAATTACCTACATCAGTTAGTGCACCCTTAGTCCAATCCACTGCGGAACCGACAACACCACCATTTGCATACTTCTCTATGCCAGCCATCGTCATGATAGCCTTAGTTTCTTTACCGTTGTATACACGAGTTCCAACCGGCAATGCCATCACAGCATTACGTTGATGTGACATCTTCATTTCCCCGTTGGGTAACTGAATTAATTCTTTCCAATGCTCACCTGCTCCGTCATTAACCATCGACAACCGTTGTTGAACGATTCCACCTTGTTAGAATTTGACAGGCTTCAAATGGTGAATAGATGTTTCATGGCCAGTAAAGAACTTCCAAACTGAATCGATGCCATCCACTCCCGCATTGATGACATGAAGTACACCATTGATACCATCTTGTGCAAATCGTTTAATATCTTTCCAAATTCCACCAAAGAAATCACTCAAATCTCCCCAAACAGATCGCCATGTTGAACGAATACCCCGCAATACATCTGCTATCTTGTCACTAATAGCATTAATTGCTTTACTGCTAGTGTTAGAAATTGCTCTCCAGACTTTATCAAAAAATCCAAAGATATTATTCCATGATCCCGTCCATGTCTTGTAGATAGATTTCAATGTGTCTTTGATAAAATCAGCAATAGCATCAAAAACTTTATTGATAGTTTTCTTAATATCATTGAAGATATCAGACACTTTATCCCACATCTTCTCAAACCACTTCACCATATTTGTGTAGAGTTCTTTAACTGATTTAATCAGATTGTCCACAAATGAACGGAATTTTTTATTGTGCTTGTATAGCTCAACAAATGCTGCAACAACTGCAACAACTCCAGTGATGATTAAGATGAATGGGTTTGCTTTCAAGAAGTTGAAGGCTAATTTCAAACCACGACCGGTTGCTTGTGCTGACTTAACTAAACTAGACATTGCCATTGAAGCACCCTTTGTTGCAACTGAAGCAGTAAATTTCATTCCTTTTGTAATTGCAGATTTTGATGCACTCACACCATTTTTAAAAAGGGTTAAACTTTTAGTAGCCCCCTCAGTTACAAGGTCAGCGGTCCATCTCAAACCACGCTTAATTCCCTTTCCAGTTGCTGATAGCGTCTTTCCAAGGATCGTTAGCTCCTTTTCAGATTCTTGGCCATCAATGCTTGGTTTTATAACCAAACCTTTCGCTAACTCTCCAAATGCCGTGACTTTACCAAAGGCTGTCATTGTTCCTAAGGCGCCCTTTAAAGCAAGATCAAATCCGATGATTGACCCCGCAAGTATTTTGAATGATTTGGGGTGTTCTGCTGCGAACTTTCCAAGTTGTTCAAGTAATGGCAAAGCAATCTTAAGTGTGGATCTCATAACACCAAACCCCGCGCCACCCAACTCCTTTGTCATTTCAAAAAAACTTTTAATGTCATCAGCATGCTTAGCTACATAATTCCCGAGTTTCTCAATACTATCCGCCGTGTAATTCGCCATATCAGCGATTGGATTTGTCGTTGATTTGCCGAACGATTCACTAAATGATTTAACAACTGTATTCACTGAAGTGTTTGCCGCCTCACCGATTCTATCAAAAGATTTATCGACCTTTGCGCCATCCAGTGATTTAGAAAGCCCTGCTAACATACTGTTAGACTCACTGAAAAAACCTTCCGTTATTTTACCGGAAAGGCTTTTGTATCTTTCTTCAAAATGGCTGGAAAAACCATCAAACGTTCTGTAGTAATTATCTAGACCTTTAGGTTTGGCATCTGACATCGTTTCAATTGCCTTAGCTAAATCTTGCATAGATAATTTTCCACTTGAAGCTAATTTTGATAATTCATCCCTTGAGACGTTCATCGATTTTGCTAGTACATCACTAAACCCTGGTAATTGTTTATTCAATTTTGTAATAGAACCCGAGGTAATAGTACCTGACGCATTTGCTTGGCTGAACTTGGTGATAAGTCCAGTTAATTTATCGTCGCCCATACCTGTTGCACGGCCCAAATTAACGAATGCATCAGATAACTGTTTGGCGCCATCAACATTCTGTGTCAACCCATAAGTTTTCTTAGTTAGAAGGGCTACAGTATTTGAAGCGTATCCAGATTCTTCTTTTACGCTCTTGAAATTATCGAGCAGATCACTCGCTAATTGTTTGTTTCCATTAGTAAAATTGTCAAAACCGACTTGAATATTTTGCATTTCTTTGTCGTATTCAATACCGGCATCAATAACACCTGTGATATGGGATTTAACCGACCCTAATGCATTTGTGACACCGGTTGCTATAAGATTTCCCATAAATACAGTTTTAAAACGGCTTCGAGTCCCCTCTAAACTTCTATTCAAAGACTCAATTTGACCGCTAAATTTAGTGAATCCACTTGTGTTTGGCTTAACTTCTGTATTATTAAACTTTTGAACGTCCCTAGTAGTCTCAGCAAGCTTAGCTCCCATTTGTTCAACACGTAGCTCTTGACGCCTATACGCATCACTATTCTTGTCGCCACTTTCAGATAGCTTATTCAACTCATTCTTTTGAATGGTTAGTATCTGATTATATTTTTCTTGAACGTTTTTTAAATTATCAAGTTTAACTTTTTGAGCTTCTTCTTTATTACCCTCAGCCTCTAGCTTTTGTACCCGTGCGTCTGTTAAATCATTACTATGCTTGACCTCATCATTTAGCTTGGCGAGACCTGATTCTTGGTACTTATAGGCTTGTTCTGCCTTCTCAAGTTGACCATTATAACTAACATATTGACGTTCTGCCTTCGCTAATTCATTGGTCAGATAAGTTTGTAACTCTTGTCCTTTTTTGGTGGTAGTATTGTTATTTTCTAAAGCTTGTTTTAACTCATCCACCTTAGCTTTTTGTTTTTCAATAGTAATTCGCAAACCTTCATACTTAGCTTTTGAAGCATTTAGCGTATCACCCGCTGCCTTGTACTGGTTCTCCATTATTTTCGATTCAGTACTAGCACTTTTCACTTCTTGAGTTAATTCTTTAATCGCAGCGGCTGCACTCTTTGAATCAAGCGTCAGGTTAGTTGCCATTTCATTAACAATTTGCTTGGCCATTTAATGCCCTCCTTTCTAAATAGATTGTTGAACCATTGTTGAATCGATGCCTAATGAAGCCATAAACTGTGAACCAGTCATTGGCCTATCTTCTTGACTTTGAGCACTTAATATCTCGTTCAATCTATAGAAATCCTCCTCTTCGAATTGTGAAGGCATAATATGCAAGTTAGAGAGGACATTTTGTTCGTTATAATCAAAATCCTTTATTGCAGTATCTAGTATGTTATAACGCTCAACTAATCTTTTAAACCCACTTCTTCTTCACTAGCATCGACCATTTCAACATGCATAATGGCCGCAGCAATTCGTTGAGCAAAGGAAACGGTGTCATCAAAATTAATATCTTGAATTCTTTCTGCTTGATTCTCTGTCAAACCTAAGATATCTACAATGTACTTGATAACTGCATCTTGCATCTCTAGCATGCTAGCAAGACTTTTTTCAAAGTTGGCCGCTTCGTTATCACTTTGCTCTTGATCAATAGCTACTTTGGCCAATACTTTTTGCATGAGCCATGTCATACGTACATTTTTATTCGATTCTTTGACTTCAAATGGCTTGGCAATACCTAGTTCTTCTTTTGCATTAATTTTTACTGACATATTTTTCTCCTGTAATTATTTATTTTGGGGCCTCACCCTGAGACATAATAAAAAGCCGCTTGCGCGACTTCTGACCTAATTTAATTCGTTCCACCTGTCGTTGAACTATTGTTCTTGAATACATCATTCATCATGGCTGCTTGATCAAATTTCGAAGCTGTGCTGAAATAATACTTACCAAAACCGTCATCTCCACGTTCAAGCTGTGCAATAGTCAACACATCTTGTGTGCGTGATTCAGTGGAACTATTAGAAGTCAATGTAGCGGACGCCTCCGAAGCATTGCCCATATACATACCGATATATACCGGCTTTGCTTCATCAAAAGCCTCTGCTGATTCAGCGAGCAGTGCTAATCGTACATTAGAGTCCTGTTTCCCAGTAAATGTAAACCCACCTTTACCATCAGATGGCATACCAAGAATGGCCATTTTAATTTCATTGGGTAAAGCATTGACTGTTAACACAGACTGAACTGATCCCTTACCTGCAGATTTATAAACAATCTTGTTATTGCCGGGAATATCAGTTGTTGAACCGACCAAATTTGAGAGTGCGAGCGAAGCTACTCCAAATGAATCATCAATTGTAACGTCGTAAATACCTGATGTATCCGTTGCTGCCTGATCGGTATATTTATAAATACCTTGTGTACCGGTCAATGTCACCCCATTTTTATCTACTAATGCAAGTTTTGCGCCTGCAATACCTAATGTTGCCATATAATTATTTCTCCTTTAAAACTGTTATTCGTTTAACTTGAATTGTTTGATAATCCTGTCCAGTATCTGGATCAGTTTGTCTACCTTTAATGTCACTAACCATATATCCATTAGCAGTTAGGAATTTCATCAATTCGATTTCAACTGTGTCATAATCTAAATCACTTTCTAGTGAATAGTAGATCTGGATGATAATATTTTGGGATACTGTGTTGAACGTGTTACCACCGTAATTGCCAAGACTGCTGTATGCATCTCTAATTAACAGAGACGTTTGGTTAGCGAGTATCTCTTCTGGAATTAACTTAGGATAGATACCATCTACCCATGTTACATGTCCATTTAACAAGCTAAAGGTATCCATTACTGCTGTCATGAATTACCTCATTTCTCTTTGATTATTCGTTCAAATACTTCTGCTTCTGCTTTTAAAACTTCTTCTGAAGAATTATCGCGTGCATTATCAATGAAACTGTCACCTTTAATATATCTGGTACCATCATTCAGAAATCTTGCTATTCGAGAATGATTTGCGTCTGGTTTAGTAAACCCTACGGCCGAACTACCATCAGTCACTGTTCCTTTTAAATTACCAATTTGAATACTGTCTGCGAGATGAGTCATATCGCCAATCTTACGATTAGCATTATAGTGACCAGAATCTATTGTTGCCTGCCTTAGATTCTTAGCCAGTACTGTTGCGCCCGCATGAGTGATTTCTTCACGTTCTTCAATCGTTAGATTTACAATACCGCCTATTTGTTGCAACATGTCATCAAGTTGTTCTGATAAATCAGCCATTTTTCACCACCTTTTGTAAGGTTAATAAATCAAATGTCTCTCGTGCTGAACGATCATCAGAACTAATCAAGATAATTTTGTAAACATCTCCACCAATTCTTACATTGAGTTGATCATTAATACTTGCATCATGTCTAATCGCAATTAATTTGGTATTAGTAATCGATTCACCAGCTAACGTATATTGTTGATTCAATGATTGATTTATGTAACCAAACCATCTTGAGAATGCTGGCATAAATCCTTTAGTGGGATTACCATTTTTAGGATTATATCCGGTCGTTCCTTCAACACCGAACTCAGCTCGTTCATTAAATTCAAGTGGATTTATCGCCATCATATGCTCCCTTCTCGGCCAAATAATTAGCATAATTACCACGTAGCTGTGCAATGATTGAATTGGTTGCTAAATCAACAGGAAAAGCCTGAACCAATGACAATGACGTTCGAAAAGTATAATAACCGCTCGCTAAAGCAATCGTAGCTACATCTACTAGCGTTGTCACGCTGGCATCAGCATAAAATGCATCATCCTCTGTACCGATAGCGTTTTTAATATACTGGAGAGCCGCCAAGATATAGCCACTTAACAATTTATCATCTGCCTCTGAATCTACACGCAAGGAACTTTTTAAATCCTCTAAAGATACAGCCATACAAACCTCCTTAATACCCGCCCGCTTTTGCGAACTGTTCATTTATAAGCGAGTATATATTTAATTAGCTACCTGATGGAACGCTAGCATTAAAATTAGCACTTTGATCGGAAATAGCGGTAAATGAACCAGCGACAAATGCCTCAGAATCGGTCGCTTCCACATCAAAGCGATCAATGACACGAATCTTAGTCAAATCCTTTTCAAATGCCCCTGCACCAATGTTCGTTGACAACAATGACATTTGTTGACGATCAAACAAAGTCACAGCTTGTTTGAGATCACCAAAATACAATGGGTAAACAGGAGCCGATGTAGTTCCAGCGGATGGCAACCAGCGGTCTGCTACAACTACAATATTTTTACCGTCGATTTGCTTCACATCTGGTTGCGTTGGATTGGGCTGTAACAAATAGTTACCCATTGCGTCCTTCACCTTCGCCAAAACTGCCAAACCAGACACATTAGTCATGAAGAATGACGTAGTTGCAATCGCAGGATCCACTGACGTGTAGACAATGTCCTTGATATCATCAAACTTTGCTACGGTTGGCTTTTTAGGAACTGCATTCATTGCAGAAATAATCGCCTTATTTCGTGTAACCACAACCTTTTTTGCGATCCATGACGATAACCATGCCAAAATATTTTCAGCAGTATCATTCAAAAGTGTATTTGTAACTGTTGAAATACCTGCATAACGCTTGATGAGATACTTAACAATGGCTAACTTAGGATCATCATTATCGGTAATAGTTGCATCATCAGCATCTAAATTCGCCAACGGTGTGACATCCGACCATTTTTCATAAACGCGAGAACCCGACAAGGTTGACACTGATTCTACATTGACATATTGTTCCAAAGCATCATATTGGCGAACTAAAGTATGAATCGCAGTTTGAATATCTTGTGGAATAGTCAAACCAATGGCATTACCATTTGCATCAGTACTTGAATCAATTTGATTAACAACAGAAGGTGTCCCCTTGATCATCCCCTTAAAAGTATCAACAAAGCTCTTCTTTAAGTCGTCCTCTTTAGGTGTCAGTGGTGGAATTGGTTCATGCTTTTCAACAATGTTCTCAGCTTGTGCTTGAACCAAATTTTCATGTGCCAAATCTCGTTTAGCAATTGCATTTGTAATTTTCGTTTGAATATTGGTTACATCTTCAGCAGAAGTACTATCATCATCTACCATAAGTTGTGCTTGATTTTGTAAATCCGAGACCTTTTGTCCTAAATTCACCCATTTTTCGTTTAATTCGTTGATATTAACTGTCATACTAATTATTTCTCCTTTGTTTTACCTAATAAAATAGCCAACTTACTTTGCTTTAAATCGCTAGTAGGTTGACTATTTTTAACTTCGTTTTCTGGATTGATTGACTTGTTGAGCAAGTTGAAGAGTTTATTAACAGCTGATTTAGGTACAAAATTAGCTGTTGTATTGGAAAATACTGCCTTTTTTTCATCTAAAAACATGATTTCATCAGCAAACCCTTTATCTACAGCCTCTTGCGCCCCAATCCATGTTTCTTGCGCCATCATATTAAGTAGATCACCTTGTGGCAATCCTGTTTTAGCTTCGTAAGCATTAGCAATTGACTGATCGATACTATCTAACACACTGATTTCATGTGCCAAATCGTCTTTGTTCCCTCCACCATAACTCGCAGCTTGATGAATCATAATTTGAGCTGTTGGTGAAATTTTTACTGTATCTCCCGCCATAGCGATAACACTTGCAGCGCTTGCAGCTAGACCTTGAATGTTAACGGTCACATGTGCATCAGATTGCCGTAACATGGTATAAATTTCGCTAGCTGCGAAGACATCCCCACCATTTGAAGCAATATTTACCTCAACATCTGGATCAGGATTATCTGGATCATCATCTTCATTAAGAATGTTAGCAACGGCACCTGGTGAGGCACTCGGAATACCGAAGAACGTATAAAAGGCTGCAGTGTCATCGTCCACAACAGTACCTTTAATATCAATTTGTTTGGTCAATATCTTAACTCCTTTTTACATATTATCAGGAATATCTGGCATGTTAGGTGGCAGATAACCTGTTTGCTTAAGCAACCACTTAGCTTCATTGGCTGTGAGTGTATTACTCTGTTTAAATGCATTGATGTTGGTAGTATAGTCATCATTTACAGGATCAATTGCCGGTTTAATGTCAATATCAACTGATGATGACTGCTTATTTGATAATTCACTAGTAATTGAACGTCCAAATCTCATCAAAGCTTTGGCATAGTCACCGCCGATCATTTTCAATGAACTTTGCTGATCTCCTTGACCATTTAAAACCGAATCTGGAATACCATAGGCTTTAGCAATTTGTTTGGATGTCCAGTCAGTCTGGGCGAGTAGTTTTGATACATCCCCTTTAATTTCAAGCGGCGTATATGTCTCAAGCTTATCAATTACAACCGGTCCACCATTGGAGTTATTAATTTGGTTCATAAATTGTCGAGATAATGCTGATTTATGCTTCGCTTGCATTAAACCACCACCATCAACTTCCAGAATACCAGGGGTCAAGACTGATTTGGCCAAGGCGTTAATTGTCAGCTTATTAGATGATTCCTTGATTTTTAACTCGCTAGCCAATGAGCGTAATGGACTAATTCCAGTTGCACCTCCGTTTTGGCTCAACAATCTGAAATGAATCATATCGCTTGATGGAATACTTTGCTTGATACCGACTAATGGTGAGTCAAAAGTAATGTTGTAATAGAGCCCTGAATAGTCGTCTAAGGGAAACACACTTACCTGACTTGGTCTCAGATATTCCCATCGCACATCAATGCCATTACGATTACGCCAGCGATAAATAAAGGCTTCACCACCTAACAATAATTGCGCAAAGACCGATTGCCAAAAACTATAGCCGTTTGTCCAAGTTGTTGGATTATTCAACATACTTTGATTCTGTGCATTATCAGTAATCAACTTTGATGAAGCTAAATCTGCACTTAATTGAAAAACAGCAGAATAAATATCTGAATTTCGTAAGGCAACTTCCGCACTTACATAATCATCTTTACCTGCCGGATTCAAAAAATTCACAATTTCCGAATCATCAAAATTAATCTCGCTACCACCACCCACATCCAAGCTGTTTTTAAATCGTGGGCTAAATAATGGCAATATTAATCACCCCCCTTCGGTGTATTATTAGCAATTAATTCGCTAACTAATCCTGTAATTGCAAATGAGATTGCTAATGTGACTGCTCCTGCAGTCTGGTTTAAGCTAAACATTGCCCAGTTAATCGTTATTAACGCAGCTAAATAACAAATCAGGTCAAATATGCGCCAAATAATCGGTAAAATTTGCTTAAAAATCATAATTCATCCCCCATTAATCCAGCTTCCTCACTTAGTAGCCAGTCTAATTTCTGTTGTGGTGTCATTCGTTCAATTTGCTTTTCGGGGTCATTCACATCTGAATAATCTTCAAAATGTATCATTCCTTGATACAAGGCATCAATAATGGCATCAACAACATCAATCTTCAGTGTTGCTTTGGCTTTATCAACTTGAATACCTATCTTGTCTTCAATCACTTGTGCATTCAATAATGCCTTTTCCATTATTTTGTCATCAAGTCGAGTGATCGAACTCTCAACAAAGACAGACTGTAAAAACTTAGTAGGATCTTTTAACTCACTTGTTCGCTGTCTAATCGCCATCAAGTTCCATGAAGTATTTAGCTCCAGTTGTTTAATGGCAGGTGTCGCACCCCATGCATCATAACCAAAAAAGACAACGTCCAATGCGTTGTCTTCTACATAATTTATTAGCCATTGATAAACTTGATCATCATTAATTAACCCTTGTGGATGTGAAGTAATCGTACAATATCCCTGCTTGGCTAATTCACGATAATTAATCCCATCTTGCTTTTCTTTAGCATCAATACTCCCAGCTTTTTCCCAAGGGATAAACGAGTGTTGCTGTACATGCCAATGTTTGTTACCGTTCTTATCTATATATGGATATACGAAGGCAATGGCTGTATTATCGCTAAACATGGAATAATCAAACCCTATGTAAACTTGTTTTCCATGAATTTGGAACTCACTCACAATTGCACGTTCTACGTCAGATAATTTTAAAAAACTATTAGTCGACTCCTGCAACCACATGTTCAAGTTTTTGTTCTGAAAGTCACTGATTGTTCCTGCCAATAGATCACTATCCCGTTTATCAAGTAACCCTTGGCTCAAAACATCTTTTTCGCTATCCAACTCTAGTAGAGGATTACTTTTTATCCATGTTTCTGGCTTAAACGTTTCGTCTAAACTATCATTCGCCCAGATTAAGCCCAGATAGCTATCAGCATCCCTGTTCCAATCTTGTTCCATAGCTTGTTGAATCATTTTTTCATCTTCATGAAATGGTACTGTTGGGTCAGGATAGGAGGTGGAAATCTGAATGAATTGTCGATTTTTTACCTTCACCTGGCCTGATATAATTTTGGAAATCTTAGCCCGACTTTTAATTTCACCAATTTCATCAACAACAGCTGTTGTGAAATGAAAACTATCATACTGTCCAGACTCATGAGAAATGGCTCTCATCACATTGTTCTTTTTCTTCATAATGATTTGATCTGTCTGAATCATCAAACCGACCTCATCTGCATATGTTTTAAACGGTGACTTACTAATCAACTTTTGCATCATACTCTTGATGTATCCGAATAATTTGTTAGTTTGTTTGAAATTAATCGAAGCTACTAAAAAATCTTGATTTTCAAGACCAATTGTCTCAACCAAGAATGAATATGTTTGAATGATTGCCATCATGTACGTTTTACCCTGCCCTCTGGCCACTGATACGATAACACGACTAAATCGCTTACCACCATCATCATTACGCCAGCCCATCATTTGAGTTAGGATGAATTTTTGCCAGGACATTAATTTTGTCGGCTCTCCGGTATCAACATTTGGTGAGATACTGGCAAATTTAAGTATATTTCTGGCCTGTTTAACCGAGTAATAAAACGGGAATCCATCAGTGCCTTGCCTTTGTAAATCGCGTAAGTGTCTAAATGCTGCTAGTTTGATGAGATAACCTTGATCAATTTCCCCATCTAAGACATCAAACGCATATTGTGTACCCTCATCGTTGTATTGCATTCTAACATCTGAAAAATCCATCGAATGATAAATACCGATAACGTCATGGCTTATAGTTAGATCAATCTTCTTCATCAGCAAAGAACTCCTTCATTTGTGACATTGAATTTTCGTCATCATTATCACTAGAACTTAAGTCCATTAGTTCAGATCTGCTCTTTGGAGATAAGCCTAGTTCTGAACCAATCTTTGCAAGATTTTTCAATGAGTCACTGTAAATATTCGTCATTGGATTACGTTTGTAACCCTGAAAAACTTTATCAATGATGGTACCTTCAAAATCTTGAACCGGTTTGTAGATTGCTTGTACCTCTCCGTTTTCTCTGACATGCTTGTAGGCATTTCTATAAATTTCATATTGTGTACAATACATTTCTACTAAACCAGAATCAATGCGATTGACGCTACTTTGTGTTTCTAAAAAAGGCACAACTTTACGCCAAATCATCTTCGCTTGCTGTCCCAGATAAGCCGGAGGTGTGCGTGTTAAACGCCCGCCATTAACATCTTTATCTACTTTTTTGACCAAGGTTTAACCACCTCCTTCCTTGTCAATCCCCCCCTACCCTAAAATTTTCAAAATTCAACATTTTTACAAGACGACGTCATGTGTGTGCTCTTAATTCTCATAACAAGGGGCGGGGGTATCTAATGGCTTCCTTTTTGAATTATACTAATTTTAAAATCATCTCTTCATTGGTTTATAATTGATTACTGGATATAGAATTGGAGGGAAAATCATGGGGATTTTTGAAGAAATTGAACAGGATCCTGCGAACAAAGGATTTACAAAACTAGGCTTAAGCCCGATTTACAGCGCCCCAGTAACCGCTAGAATTATCATCATTGGCCAAGCACCTGGATTACGAGTTCAAAATAGCGGTATTTCGTGGGATGATGCCTCTGGTGATCGATTACGTGACTGGTTAGGTGTCACCAAGGATGTCTTTTATAACTCAGGAATGATTGGTATTATACCAATGGACTTTTACTACCCAGGTAAATCTAAATCTGGAGACTTACCACCTAGAAAAGGTATTGCTGATAAATGGCATCCCCGTTTATTAGAGGAAATGCCTGATGTGAAGTTAATTGTTTTGGTTGGTTCTTATTCTCAAAAATATTATCTACATCTTAAAAGTCAAGATAAAATCACTGACGTTATTAAAAATTATCGTGACTATCTTCCTAATTACTTTCCCATCGTCCATCCTTCACCCAGGAATAATATCTGGCTTAAGAAAAATGAATGGTTTGAACAGGAAGTTGTTCCAAATTTACAAAAAGTTGTCTCAGGTATACTATCTGAATGACCTATTAAATGGGATGTTAGAGAACGTGACATTTAGTCATGTTCTTTTTTCATTAGCCTATTTATAGTTTGTATATTTCTAATCGCTGTAATATGTTTAAGCTCTCCTGCCTTCCCCGTGCCATATGTTTGTTGTTCCCATATTGTTTTTAATGTATGGCAAGAATGACATATAACAGCTAAATTACTGATGTCCGCTTTTTCATTCGGGGATGCTTCAATAGGAACGATATGATCCACTGTCTTGCCTTGCTTGACTATACCATCGCACTTACAGTATTGGCACAAGTAATGTTGCTCATCTAACACTCGTTGTCTTAGATGTACCCACTGCTTTGTTCTGTAGAAGTTATACTGGCTGCGCTTATTATCATCACGATTACGTATAACTGTATTGTAACGGTGTGTTGCTTGCTTATCTCTGAGAGTATCTGTTTTCTCTAGATTTGCATGTTTATTACAATACCTTTTAGGCAGTTCCACTACGTTAAAACAACTATTTGCTTTACATCTCCTTACTCTTGGCATACTGGTACGCTCCTCCACAGCGATATTCTCAATGAATTCAGTCACTTTTCTCTATACACAAAAAACACCCAACAAGAGTTAGATGTTTAAAACTTATTCGATAGATTTAATAATACTAATTTACCACTGAATGAGTACAGAATGTATACAGGAGTTGTACACATTCTGTACACTTGAGCGTTCTTAGAACATTCTATGCAGTAGATTCATTGTTGTGCATGTCACCTCACTTTGGGATAACTCTGTCCACTTAATGTTTCGATCAACGTCTTGGTAGCATCATCGACATCTTCAGGCAGGTGTCCCTCGTGAATTCGTGTGATCTCTTTCTGGACTTGCACATCAGCTTGGAAAGTAAATTTGAACTTTCCCACAAAGTACCAAGCAAGAGCTATGAACAACGTTACACCACCGATCAAAATAAAAGCAATTGCTATATGAACAGTATTTGGTTGTGAACTAGTTCTATTAACATAACCAGCTTGGTCCAAAATGAATCCGACTAAAAACGTTCCTATCGAAGAGGTCGACTTGCGAATGAATGTCATCACAGATGTGAAAGATCCCGCTCTTTTGTATCCATTCAAGACCTCGTCAATATCAGGAATGAAGGAGAAAATATTCCAAGGGGTATAGACCATACCAGCACGACCTAATTGATAAACAATGCCCACACCAATTAGATACATGACAATGTGACTAGGCTTATATAACCATATTAACAACCACCCCACAGAAGACAAGACTATGAGAGAATAGGAAAAGTGATAAATCCAGTTAGGACCCTTTCGAACAATCAAATAACCTAGAATTGCAGTCATAGGAATCGAAATGACGTTAATGGCTTGAATTTCGGCAGCTACTGTTGTTCTCAAGCCAAGATCTATAGTAATGAAGTAGACAAATACTGCATTCCAAATATCCATAGATCCGTATGAAGCGATGTATATCATGAGGTGTTGCCTAAATGTCTTAATTTTCAGGGTTTCCAGGTATTCTTGCATTAATCCTCGCAGGTGAAAAGTTTGCTTCTCCTTGTTAAGCATTTCGTGAGGTCGATCCTCCCAAGTGGTCAACCACGAGATGAAGATAGCAATAGCGAAAATGATACTAAAGATAATACTGTTGACTACGAATGGCATCGGACTGTTATCACCAAATATCTTGAATAATTCTCGTGGCATTAACATAGCTAGAAATGTTGCCAGTTCTGAAATAATTAAACGAACCGTCGATAACAGACTTCTTCTGTGATAATTATTGGTCATCTCAGTCGGAAGAGTTTCCCATGGTATCAAGACTAAAGAAACGATAAGTTCAAATAATATGTAAGTAACTAGATAGTAGACGTAACCATGCCCTGGTTGCCATATGAGCATATATTCTAAGACCAATGGTATCCCAATTAGCATTAGTAAATGACGTCTGCCGAACCTACGCCCTAGCTTAAATTTGAACAAATTATCACTCAAATATCCCACAAAAACACTAAAAAAGGCATCGAAAATCTTTGCAATTACTAGTATGCTTGCCCCCTGAGTGGCAGAGATGTCCGTGTATTGAGTGAAGAAAAACAGTAACCAGGCGGAAACAATCGCATACGCACTTCCGCCCAGCAGATCAGTCACTCCAAAGCCTAAGGCTGTTCCGAGTGTGACCTTTCTTTCTCTATAAATTCTTTTCATTCGAAAATTCACCTCTCCATCTCATCATATTGAACCCCTTACACATTAGAAGTATATAAGAATTTGATTAGCATTGTAAACATTGATACCAATCCTACAATACACAAGTCCCTATTAATAAGATATGTAACTTTTCCTGCTACCATTTTGTGAACTAGTAAACAGCATAAATAGCCCTGTGTCTTTGTTAAATCCAGAATTATCGACTAAAAAATTAATCAAAAAAGCCGTGAATTCAATCACGGCCATAGTATATTGATAAATTTAATCTAATGTACGTTCCCTTTGTAATGGTCTTTCATGCCATGTGTAATTTCAGTCCGCACCTTACAAGGCACACCATAGGCGATAACGTTATCTGGTATATCCCTTGTAACTACACTTCCAGCCCCAATCACCACATTATCACCAATACTGACACCAGGAACAACCACCGAGCCTGCACCTATCCAACAATTTTTTCCGATATGAATAGGTAAATTATATTGATTCTTCTCTTCACGTAATTTTGGATCGAGCGGATGCCCCGCCGTGGCGAGGGTTACATTAGGGCCAATCATAGTATCACTATCGATATAAATATGAGTATCATCTACACATGTAAAATTAAAGTTAGCATAGACACCATCCCCCAGATGAACATTTTGCCCACCCCAGTTCGCATAAAACGGTGGCTCAAAGTAATTATTCTTCCCTTGATCAGGGATAATTTGCTTAAAGATTGTGTTTCGCTTTTCAATTTCACTAGGTCGAGTATGGTTGAATTCGTACAATAAATCCAAGTATTTATTTTGTTCTTCAACTAATTCGTCTTCCTCTGGCAAATATAACTCCCCATTGTGCATTTGATCAATCATTCTAGTTTTCCCCCCGCAAATAGATTAGCTTGATTTTATCATTTAATCCATTTCTAGAAATTAAAAATGAAAGCGCTTAATCAATTTATTAAACATTTTCGTTTATTTCAAATGGTTCCAACAACCCCGGAAAACTCTGATCAAACAACCTCGCAAACCACTCATATGCTTCTTTACGTTTATTAGCGATCCAACCATGTGAGTATCCACTGATCATCTCAATCTCAAGCCAGGTTCGACCTTCTAAACGCCACTGTAACACATTCCTACCGCGCTTGGCTGGAATGCTCCTTACGACTGCATTCACCGCTTCGACAATCATGCTAGCATGGGCGATATTTGTTAACTTATCCAATTGCGCATTATTAGTCGAACCACTACGTGGCATATCGCTAATTTCAGGTGACCTAATCAAATCCTTCATGTTAGCGAGCGCAACGTACATCTCAAAATCGTGTTCAAAGAAATAATCCACATTCTCAACCGTATTACTGCCCATGTCCAACCCTCCACATGCTATACTAATAAGTATTCAAATCACTAGTTAGCCTGCGTGTTCCGTGGGCTTTTTTTATACTTATTCATTCCCGATTTTGAAAATTTCAACATCAATTGAATCCACTGACTCCAATACTTTGAATAAATCAGTTGCCCTACTCAATGTCATTCGTTTAGCGAGTTCTTGACTCAACACCCAATCATCACCAGACCAGTAGCGTCCTATCAGCTTTATAACCCTGTTTTTGTTTAATTTACTCATTCGTTTCACCACTCTTCGCGCCAGTCAAGTGGCACTACCTTCATTATCTGATAAGCCTTACCATGATAGGTGGACAGCAGTGCTTTCCGATCGTTGCCATATGCCTGAATTTCATCTGTATTTAAATTAAACACAATGTATTTCGCTATGTTACTGGTTTTAATCATTGCCCACCTCCGCACGTTTTAATCTATCTGCCTGCCGTAATGCCTCTTCTTCTAAAGAAATATAGAGAGCGCCATTGTAATTAGTGCTCCATCGTCCATCGCGATTATAGATTTCAGTCTTTTTGTTCTCTCGATGACGTTCTATTCTATATCCATTACCCTGTCTGACGATTTTAATCATCTGAATACCTCATTATTATTTTTGATTTTTTAACACATTTAGATTTGCTTACCTACATGAATTTCAACACGTGGATTCGTCTTATCGATTGTAATAAATGTATGTCTGATATCAGACACTTGATCTAGATTGTCGTTTTTGATGATATTAGCATGTTGAGCCGCATCAAATATGAATTTTTGCATAAAACTTATGTTGTCTAGATCCGTCCGCTTATCTTTCAGATACCAACTGAAATGCCAGTATGTCTCATCACTAGCAACTTTACGCTGATTTAAAATCGGTACAATCCTATTCTCAACCCGCTTCTTATATCCAGATGCCGTGTACATACCTCTTTTAGCTCGTGAAACTAGATTCCATTGATTGAGCGTCAATAGGCGAGGCTTCTGTTTTATAGATACTGTGAATGCATCTAGAGGAATGGTTACATTCATCATTCATACACCCTGAACAGATCGTCATAATCGTTACTCTCAACCTGTCGAAACTTAATGCCATTTTGTGTCAGCAATTTTGATTTATTTGGGGAGAATCTCACTAATGTGGGCAAATCATCATGCTTCTTTGCCTTAGCAATTTCAAGTTCGATCTGCGCGATCGTCATTTCATCTTTGATCCTTATCTGTTTCATAGTTATCCCTCGCTTTGTAATGGCTCATTAGATATGTTTTAAGATATTTATTCTGGTTTATAACCTGCTGGGATGAATGCTTTCAATGGCAACAGGATTTTAACGATGTCTGATCCAGCGTAGATACCATCTTTGTCAACATTGGTTAGGATCTGATAGATGGTATCACCAAGCCGTTGCTCCTTCTTTGCTTCAACATGATCAAGAATGGTCTGCTTACTCAAATCCAATTCATGTAACCTCACAGCGTCTTGAAGTACCTTCTTACCTCTAGCATTCAAGTTACCAGTTTGTGTCCAAAACTCTTCGTTGGTAATGGTGACACCCTCGATATTTTCGGCTAGGAATTCGCCCACCATCCAATTACGGGTTACGAAGAATTCTTCAAGATAGGCTTGGGCCTTCTCCAAATATTCCCGCTTATGAGCTTGACGATAGCTAGCCGTCTCTGCGTCATATCCTAGAACCAACTCTTCAGCCAGCTCTGCGATCATATGAAGTTCTGGAACGCTAACATCTAAACGTTGCTCTTGCAGCTTTAGCCATTCTCTCCTAGCCTTCCCAGCTAGTGTCTTTAAGCGATTAATCTCTGCACGATGCTTCTTCGCGACCTTATAAGATTCTGAGCTGTCACCTACTTCCAGAACAACCTGTTCATTAAGCCAGTTAAGTACATCATGTGCACCGATGAATTCACCGGTTTCATTAATGCTTAATTCAGGGATCACTTCAATAATTTCGGGCATATTACATCCCTCCAAAGAATTCATCGGCTAAATTAGTTAGTTCCTGTGTTGGATCAACTGCCTGACTAGCAAACACGTCCTCATTGGACGCCTGCGCTTGATTTGATAATTGTGGCATTTCTGTATGTTTGTCATTCAAAAGCTGCTTAGTGCCCTGTTCTGTGTCGAATGGTGTGATGTCAATGGCTTGTGTGTATTCAACCTCTGTGTCCTCTGCAATTGCTCGTGCCATTTCAGTAGACTTTGGCGCATACTGCAAGATTGATTTCAGAACAGTTTTCAAAGCCATTGCTTCAAAATCGGTAGACCATGGTCCACTTTTTGACTTCGAGAACTTATTTTTATGATCTTCCACACGCTTTTTTGACCAGTACTCCGCTTTACGGAAACCAGTAACTAATTCAAAGAACGCATAGTAGCCAACTACCTGACCAGTCTCTTCGCCCTCATGGATCAGCTCTTGGGTATACTTGTCCCACTTTGGATTTTCACCTTCATAAACCGGGACTGCGCCAAACGCCTTCATTTGGCCAGAACGCATAGCTAATTGGATTAGGCCCTTATAACCAAGTTGGAATTGTGCAGCACCCTTATATGGCACTAGATACGCCTCACCCATTGAAGGTAACAATGAGAGACCTAATGCACTCGCCTTAGTTGCCTCCACTATGATTGAACTCAGTGTGGCTTTTTCGAGTGCTGGATTTCCCATAATTGAAATAGCTACCTCGCCAGCGAACGCCTTAGCATGTTGACCGGCTGTTGCCTCAAACTGTGCGACCACCTCATCGCTCTTCAGTTGTGCTATTAATTGATTCTTTGCCATTTTATTTTCTCCCCAATTTGTGATATATTATTTGTGTCCAATATTCTTTATTACATACCCTGATCGTTGATAAACGTTCAGGGTATTTTCACGTAGAACACTCTTTTAATTCCAGAAATTTTATGATACTATTTTAGATATCCTATCTCCTAGGCCTTGTTAATTGCAGATAACAAGGCTTTTTTTGTCTAGTTTTACTAATCTATGTGCTGTGATGATGTGTAAAATTCAACTTCAAATACATAAGTAATTCATTTCCCCGTGTTAAATCACTTGGCCAATGTAATTTTTCTAAAACAGTAATACGTGCTAAGGCCATGACATCAGCTTTGTTGCCACCTTTATAGGTGGTTTTTTCTTTGCTCATTTGTAGATCCAATAGGCCTAAATTTTCTTCACTGTACGTTGTATCTTTGAATTTCTGAAACACCAGATCAGCGACACGATTCGCCTGCGTACTGATTTCATCATCGTCCAACGTGAAGTTGGTTGCCTCAACATGTTGTCCTGGCCCTAGTCTGGGTTGCTTGGCTTTGTCCGCTTTATCTTGCTCATACTTGATTACGTCGTCGCTATCCAATAGACCAGCGCTAATATATTCATCCACCGTTTGTTGAATCGACAACGTCGTTTTCCAGTTGTTCGCTTTAGCCTTTTTAATCGCGATAATCACGATCTTAGCTGCATCCTTATCTGTCTTAAAGGCCTGTTCAGCATCATTCATGATGCGTTTCAAATCTTGGTTTGTTAAGCCATTAAATTTGATATTAGTCTTTTGAAATTCATGAACAATTTGTTGAAAATAATCTTGAATCAATTAGTTAGTCTCCTTTCTGTTCGAACATACTAACTAAATTGGGCATACTAACTAACTAATAACGGTTATCTTTAATTAATTAGTACTTGGTTATTCAGTCCTTAGTATTATTAGTCTTTAGTAGCTCGACGTTTTGCACATCTGCAAATTGCACATCTGCAAAACCGCAATCTGCGATTTTGAAATCTGAGACTTCCTTCACCCACTCCTTGAAATTCTTCTTTTCATCCAGAATTTTTGTCGTTCTGGCATATCCCTGAGTTTCCAATTCTTTCCATGCTGATCTTGTTGATCGCTCACCATCTGTCGAATGTTCTGTTAATTCTTCAAAATAGATCTTCCAGTCATCAGGTAAACTCATGATGTAGCTTAACAATCCTTTAGCTTTTAGGGACAAGTTTTCATCCCTTAAAAAATCGTTGCTGATGATCGTGAAATTATCCCCAGAGCGCTTTCTCCTAATACTTTGAGACATCACAATTTCTCCATTTCGCTTCCAATTTCATAAATTTTTATTTGCAACTCTTCGCGTTCCTGATCTAATTCTTCAAGTTCACTTTCAAGTGTTTCTTTTTCTTCAGCTAGTCCCTGCCACCGACTATCGTCATCTGGCTCTAAATCGTACGGTGCTACTGCCATAATTCCACCTACTTCCATTCATCAATCTCTTTAAATTCGTTCATATCGATATCAAGCAAGATGGCAAGCTTAACCATGGACTTGATTGTGGGATTTGCATTCGCGTTCAGTAGCGAATCTAACGTTCCGGAACCTAAGTTTGTTCCTTGCCTAATCTTAGATACTGAATAATCCTTTTCATTTATGTGTTTACGTACTATTTCACTAATTGTCATATAACTAACTCCTTGTTATATTTTTGATATTTTTTATTAGTCCAAATTTTGATAAGATATAGTTACTCACAAGATTTAACACTGATGATACCAAGATAATCTTGTGAGATTACTCAGAAAGGAGAATTTCAATGTCAAAGATTATTAAGCCCGGCTCTGACAATCAAAGGCCTGGCTCATACCATGAAGTTGGGCCACGTGGTGGTTCAGTTCCAGACGGCCATAACGCCACAATAGACTCTGGCGATAGGCTTCCACCAACTACCAAAAAAGGTAACGGATGGATGCATAATTAATCTAGGAAAACAGTTGGCTACATCCAGCTGTTTTTCTTTACTCTTTTTCCATCGACATAATAGCGTTCACTAAATGCGATTGAACCAATTTGTAACCAACTCGTATAAGTCTCGTTACCTTTCTCTGAGTACCTTGTCATGTAGTGATGAATCATAGCAACCATCCTTTCCACAACCCATCTAACAAGACCAGCCCAGTAATGACATCCGCACCAGCAGCGCAGTCAAATAACAAACTGTGGATATCCAATGTGACGCCGACGGTGTACAGGAAGATCCCAAACAAAACAACTAAAACACTCACTAACTTTTCGAAAAACATATGTTTACCTCTCAACATAACGGGGCCACACCCATTAATTTTTGTGTTCTTTTATCCAATTACTTGATTCTTCAATGTCGAAGTAGCGAGTGCCTTCCATCTGATGGAACGGCATCCCTTGCCTCACATATTTGATTAGCGTGTTATACGATATATGCATCTCCTTAGCAGCATCCATTGTTTTGAACATGCCACTAGATTGATGCCTATGTTCTAGTTCTTTAATCCTATTTTCTAAAGATGCCGTTGCCCTCCTAACAGCTTCATCCACTATCAAGCCAATTGCTTCGTTTATATTTGGCATGTCTGGGCCTCCTACAGCTATTGCTGTTCACCAAGGAACTTATTAATAAAGTACTGCTGACCCTTGCCAGTCACCTTTGGCGTCTTGGTGGTAACGTTCACACCATTTGAATTGATATGGTTATGTTCCTTAATTTCGAATAACCCAAGCTCCATGCTTTTTTGCGTTGGCATATTACGATCTGATCCCATACGTCGCACTAGATAGCCATTCTCCCGCAAATAAGTGAAGAGACGATTCTGTCCCATCTCTACGCCATTTTGTTTAAGCAACTTTGCAAGCTCACCAATTAGGATTGATGATTGACTTGCACTCACTGCGTCAGCGAACAAAGCCTTTGGCTTCATCTCAGCAATCCGTTCTTCATATCCAATGAGTTTCTTGTTCGCATACTCAAGCGAACGTGCCATCATCATTTCTGGTGAATTGAATGCCTTCTCAACTTGTATAAAGTAATTTCGAACTTCGTATCCTTTTGTTGTGCCAGACATCATGGCAATGTGCTTTGCCATTTCGATTGTCATTAAGTAGTCATCTAGTTGACGAGTTGCACCATTATTAACAACCGTGGTTGCAACCACACTTGTAAAATCCATACCTGAATTAAATAACTTAGAATTAGTTTTGAACCAATCATTAAAGCGATATGTTTTTGCAATCTCCAATGCCTTATATAATTCACGAGCGCTAACTCGTTGTTCACCTTGTTCAGTTGCCTGAACTTTAATTAATTCATTATTCATGTTTCGCCTACTTTCTGTCTTCCCTTTATAGTTCAATTCCTAAAATCTCGGCTGCTACCTTTTGAATTTCAATATCCTTAGGCGTTGTGTTACCAGCTAGTGCGCGACTTACTTGCGCGGGTGTTGTGTGTAACAGCTTAGATAATTCAACTTGGGTCATACCACGTTGTAGCAAAGCTACTTTGAATGTGATTTTTGTCTTCTTAGCGGCCGACTCTAATTCAGTCATACAAAATTCTCCTTTCTTATTAATTCATCAAGTTATTGTTGACTTTAAATATCCAAATGGATACAATTAAGACATATAAAAATAAGCTTGTTAAATCCCATATATCAACTCTCGCTCGTCCAAAAGCATTTGATATTAGGTGTTTTAATTTGCTCTATCACTTGATGAATTAATTGTAATCCATTAGGATACTTTTGTAAACATAAAGATATCTACTTGGATACTTTTAATTCGTCATATCACTGAAAGGTCTTGATATGACTGTATTCGAACGTATAAAAGAAATTTCAAAAAAGCGTGGAATCAACCTAAAAACTACCGCCATTGAAGCTGGATTGTCTGAAAATGCTATTTATAAGTGGAAAATCCAAACACCTGCGACAGATAAATTAAAAGCCGTAGCTGCGGTCTTAGACGTATCTGTAGATTACCTGCTAGGCAATACTGATGACATGCACAGCAACAAGCAAGATGATATGCCTATTGATCTGGAAGAAACACTTAGCAAGCTCGGTCCTGCTGTTTCATTTGGTGGTAAAGAACTTACTGATGAACAAAAGTTGAAGTTTTATGAGATGGCTAAATTGATGTTTGGTGATTAGATGAATGAAGAAGATTTACGAGATGAACTCCTTGCATTAGCAAGACGACAAGATATTGAAATTATTAATATTGAAACAGACGATGATGCATCACCAGACGTTGCTTTTCCTTTCATAAGAAAGATTATGATGAATCCTAACTTTGATACTAGCTACGCCTATAACTTTCGTTTGGCTCATGAAATCGCTCATGTTATGTACGCGGATAAGGAAGCTCTTCCCTACTATCGGTTTTCACCCTTCTTTTTGAAGGAAGAGGAAAACTCCGCTAATGATCATGCAATTGAGTTAATTGTGAATATGGTTTACAAAGACGTACCTACCGAACAACGTAATTGGTTAGACTTCATGAATACACTAGGATTACAATCACAGTTTGAATCCACTGTGAAACAAATTTTATATAAATAAAAAAGCCACCTATTGAGGTAGCCTATGAGGTACGTGCAGTCAGGAACCACGTTAAAAGCTAGGGCACACTATTTCAAGGAGAAGTAAATATGGATAAGCAAGAATTTTCAACTAAAATAAAGCAATTTTCAAAACGGATTGAACAGTTTAAAAATACAATTTCAAACGAAGAACAAACAAAAAATTCATTGATACTACCCTTCTTCTCGGCTCTTGGATATGATGTTTTTAATCCAATGGAATTCATTCCGGAATTTACAGCTGATGTGTCCGGAATTAAAAAAGGTGAACGCGTGGATTTTGCGATTAAATTAGATGATCAAGTTGTGATCCTAGTTGAGGCGAAAGAACTAAGTGCCCCCCTTGATAAGCATACTACACAAATTAATCGTTATTTTAATGTTGTTGACGCAAAGTTTGCAATCATCACTAATGGTAAAGAGTATCGTTTTTACACGGATCTCGAAAAAGAAAATATAATGGATGGCAAGCCGTTTTTGACGGTTGATCTAACAGATATCAAAGATTCACAAATCAGTGAACTTTTTAAATTTGTAAAAGACAACTTTGATTCAGAAAATATAACCAGTACAGCTTCTGATCTGAAATATGTAAGTCAAATTAAGGCATTTTTTACTCAAGCAATAGATTCACCAAATGATGATTTCGTTAGATTAGTTCTTGATGAGATCGGATACGATGGTGTTAAGCGACAAAATATTATTGAAGAGTTTAAACCTATGGTTTCTAGAGCTGTACAATCCTTAATTAGCGAGCGTGTAAATGATCGACTATCTAGTGCATTGAATTCTACCAGTGTTACGACGTCCGAGGAAGTGGTGGTATCTTCTGACGAGGCAGTACCAGAGAAAACAGAAAACGAAATTGTAACTACCGCGGATGAACTTGAAGTTTATACAATTACGAAACTAATTTTGAATAAGATACTCCCTTCTGACCGTATTTTTTATCGGGACAATACTACATACTTTAATATTTTGATAGATGATAATAATCGTCGCTGGGTACTACGTGCCTACTTTAATTCCTCACGTTCATGGATCGTATTAAATGACCAAGACAACACAAAAATAGAATTCAAACAACCGATAGATATCTATGAATATGCTTCTAAAATTAGCGACATAGCTCAAAACTTTGTATAAATGAAATACAGATCCTCCAAACATCATTTATATAAATAAAAAGCCACTTGTGAGGTGGCATACATACGTCCAGCAAGGAACGACGTTAAAAGCTAATTTAAAAATGTGTGGAAAGGATTAAACAATGCCAACCTCAATATCTATTAGACAAATATCCCAGTTGAAAATTCCAGAAGGAGAGACAGTTGTAGAAAGAGCAGGTGTCCCACTAGGATCAATAAGACGAAGTGAAACTACATTTATTATTAATAGCGAAAGTTATACTATCTATAACTGTTCATTTAGTAAAGACTATGCTGATAACATTTCCGTATTTATCCCAGAAATAGATGACTACATAGAACTGAATTCATACAAGAAAAAAATTGAATTTAAACTATATTATAACTCCCATAAAGGAATCATATTCTCAGATGCAACCACACCTATAACAAAAAGCTTTCTTAACTGTCTAAATGCTACACCTTCAGTTAATATCGAGTACAAGACTCCGCATTTTAATTTAGAAAGTATTGCAAATCAACTAATTGAGACAAAAGGAGTAGGATTTGATTCGGATGACGAAGGAGTAAGCAGTAAGAGCTTTTATGGAAGTGAAGTTGATACTAACCAAGAAGCTAGCTATGCTCTAGAACAAGATCATTCTACAAAACTAATTGGTTCAATAGAAGTACTTGGTTCACTATATACGATAATGTTTACGCAATCAGGAAGCATTGTAGCCTACTCTAAAATACCAACAACAAAAGAAGGAAAACCTTTGGAAAATCCAATGTTACACTTCTCTTTAGATGTGCTTAGTACAATTCATTTTTTGGATTAGTATACATTAGTCAATGGAATGTAATTTTTAACTATATCTTCAAGTGTTTCTAAATCAGATGATGTTGCATATATTTTATTTTTTTGTATCTTTAGTGTCATTTCATCATTTTTAATATCAATTTGAACACTTTTAATTTTAATAGGTTGTATAGTCTTAATTGTAATTTTGTAAAATGGGTTTAAATTACTACTATTTAAATCAATTCCGAGTGTATATGAACAATCATTGAATGTAAATTTGCTCGTTATAAAATCCTTATATTTTTTGAAATCTGACCATACAGATTTTACAGATCTAGCAGCAATTTGATATTCGAACTTTAATACTAGTTGTTGATTTGTTGGTTTGTTGACTAAATTGGCATTTATAGTGAAACGCAATTTGTTTGAAGTAGCTGTTTTTATTGAAAGACTTGATTCTCTTTTTTCAATATCTCTTTTTTTTGAAAGATTTTCTTTATCCATAAATGATATCAAAACCTCTTCAACATCCAATAATTGTATCTCATCGGCAAGTTCTAAGCGCACTGAAGGTTCAAATACAACTGTAGAATTTTTTATGTACGCTTTTAGTTTATTAACCCAACGATAAATGAAATCGCTTTCATTATACAACGCGATTAGTACGGGAGCTAAGCTAAATAATTCTAAATAATTAGGAGCCATCTGATTCACAATTGCATGAATTACATTGTAAGTGGTGACTATCAGAGTTATGGCAATTAAAAATATAATTAAAATTTTTTTAAAATCAAATTTTTCCATCAATGCTACTCCTCTACAAATTGAATTTAAAAAACTTACTGTTTGTCCTGAAACTGAATCAAAATACAAAAACTAAAATTATATTTAGCAATATACTATTAAATTATTGTATCATGACTCGACAAGTCGTTAAACTGCTATACCACTCCGTGAATCTCCTGATAAGGCATTACAAAAGGAAAATCATGATAAATAAAAAAGCACACCCTCCATCGCCAAACTTGAGGTGTGCGTGTAACAAAAAAACAAAGCATCACTGCCCTATTTCTGTATTCGATTATAACAGACCTGAGCAAGTCTATAAACTGCCTAATGTGATCAATAACTCCTCAATTATTCAGGGCCACACCCAAGTTGAGGTATTTTGAATGGCAACAATTAATTATGAACAATATACAAAAAAAGACGGTACTAAGTTATGGGTTGTAAAAATTCGTTATCGTGACGATTCCACGGGGAGATTAAAAGCTACAACACGACGTGGCTTCACTACAAAAAAAGCTGCTAAAATAGCAGCTGAAACATTATCGATTGAACTTCCAAAGGTTGAAAAATCTAAAAGATATCTAGATTCAAACAATATGACCTTAGATAAACTATTCGAGATCTGGTGGTCCAGTTATGAACATACAGTAGAAGCATCTACCGCTAGAACAACTAAGATGCTCTTCAAAAATCATATTTTGAACTCATTAGGCAGCTACTTAGTGACCAAACTGTCTGTGCCCATCATTCAACAATGGATTAATGCTGAGATGTCTCAGTACGTTCAGTATAACAAATTTGCTAATTACTTGCGATCACTACTCGATTTAGCTGTTTCCATGGACATCATACCAATTAACCCATTTCACAAAATTAAAATACCCCATCGATCAATAAATATTAGAACTCCGAAATCCAAAGCATGGGATTCCGAAGATTTTATAAAATTTATTAATACGTTAATGGGGCCTTACAGAGCTCAAAACGAAATGGGATTCACTTATTTATGGATCGTTGCCTTCACTGGTATGAGACGTGGTGAGGCATTGGCCTTAACATGGGATGATATTGATTGGGATCAAATGACAATATCCGTGAATAAAGCAGTTAAGCTCTCCTCTGAAGGAAATTATGTAGGCGTACCTAAAACTGTCTCTGGTAACCGTATATTAAGATTTGACAATATGACATATAAAGTGCTCGTAGACTGGCAGACTAGGGCTAATCCAGAACATCGTTTCATGTTTTCTCAAAAGAGTTCGGATAAACCAGTTAATCTGACACGACCTGAAAAATGGTTTCATGCCGCTGAACAACTAGCCAATGTTCCCCACGTAACCGGGTTGCATACTTTGCGTCATACATTCGCCACGTTAGCTATCGAGAATGGGTTTACACCTAAACAGGTTCAATATCAGTTAGGACACAGCGATAGTGCAATAACAATGGATATCTATACCCATATAACACGTAGATCATCGGATGATATCGGTGCTAATTTTGCTAACAAAATTGATAATAAACTGAATTAGAAGTTGCACGCAAATACACCCAAAAAATGCACCCAAAAATGCACCCACGGGCACTTATAAAAGTCACAACCGTTGATATATCAGCGTTTCAAAGGCATTGGGAACGAGACCCGTTGGCTCCTTAAATCACTGTATCAAAACATCCGCTGAACTAAGGATTTATTTAGTTCAGCGGATGTTTTTTTATACATCAATTAGCGTCTGGATGTACCATTTTTAGTCGTGAGGTATCCGTTAATACTGTCATCATAATGTTACTTATGAAAAAAATCTCTTTATGCTATATTTTAAAAATGCGAAAAGGAGAAAGACAATGCCCCATAATTTTAAAGAAGAGTTGATCTTCACGTTTTTAATGGCTGGCCTCATGGTTTTGGGGATGACATCTTACAATGTCTTCTTACAAAATGGCTTTTCAGATACACTAGCTAACGAAATTATCCTCGGGTTCCCCCTTGGATTCCTCGTCGCTCTGATCTGTGACCTCATCGTCATTGGCCCCATTGCCAAACAGTTAGCGTTCAAATTTATCATTCCCAAATATATGCTTAAAAGTAGCCTCCAAATTGGCATCACTATATCTTTGTTGATGATTCTAGGCATGGTAACCTGTATGTCATTATTTGGAATATTGATCAGTAAGCAGGCTCTCTCTGCTTATCCATCAGCTTGGTTGATGAATGTTATTGTGGCCATTCCGTTGCAACTGTTACTTGTTGGACCATTATCTCGCAAAGTGCTCGCGCTTGTCCAAAATTAAAGAAGATCAACTGATTAATTGCGGTGTACCCAAAAAGTTAAAGTAAAATAATTTAGCTGATTAAGCGGCCATTTGTCGGTATTCTACCGGTGAGTGGCCGTTTAATTTTGTTTGAATGCGTGCGTTGTTGTCATACCGTATCCAATCATTAATCGCATTAATCAATTCTTTTGCGGGTGAATACTTGTTCAGTGCACCAATTTCAACTTTTAGTTTATTAAAGAAACTTTCCATAACCGCATTATCTAGAGCGGTCGCACGACGCGACATGCCTTGGATAAGGCGGTTTTGCTTTAACGTCTTGCGCCATGCCAACGTAGCCAAACTTGGCCGCAACAGCCGTGAATGAAGCGTTCTCCCTAATCGCCCATGAAGCAGCTACCGCAATACGAAATTTCCACGTTATTGCTGGGAGATTAAATAACACATCAGGTCCATGGGCAGCGTAAGCTGCTATAAGCATACTAAATAACTCTTGAGCAATATCGTAGTGTTTGGCTACTTGGGCCTTTGAGTTGAAGCCTGCGTGATACGCCGGAATCGCCTCAAGTTTTGTTTGTTTTGAAATTTTTGTCATAAAGAAACCCCCGAAAGTTACTTCAACTTTCGGGGGTACGCCTCATTCATTCCTCAACCTTTTTATTTTTAATGATATATATTTTTTGATTCACTAATAAATTACGTCATCCATATACCCAAAGAACTCGTCATCGGGTTCGATTACAACCTTAGCATTAGGAAACTCAGGCAGTATCCCATAGTAAACTTCAAATGGATCGTTAATATCAGCATTGCGAACATCACCAGCATCCGTTTCGATGTCCGAAACATGATATTTACCGGCCTGCTTAAAGTAGTTTAAAGCGTCGTCATCATCACTTTTCAGATTAGTATCCCACCAAAACAGAACATCCTCGTTGTCATACCTTGCTTTAATTTTAAAGTCCATCTTTTCACCTCGTTAGTAATTGGGGTGATTTAATGTACTACTCTTAAAAACCATTTTTCTACTTGGTGCGCTTATCCTTCATAACAGTCATGATCGGTCTTACCTCTAATGATATTTTTTTCTGTCCCGAAGTAATACCCTTGCTGAAGACAAACGGACAAACTCTTAGTAATTCTTGATTTTCGTAACGAGTCTATTCTTTCAACAACTATCTCAATCCTTTTGGAAAAGAAAAATCGCATAATATTTGCGTAGATAACAAATCCTAAAATATAGAGTACAGATTTATATCCTAAAAACATTATTTTAACACGATCATAATATTGCCGATTGCTTTTGTATGATGCGAAAGTATTGATCCCTGCAGTATAATCATCAATCGCAATCTTGTAATTACAAGCTTTGATTTTTTTTAAGATACTTTCTAATGCCAACAAGAGCTCTGGATCATTCTTCGGTGTGTGTTCAGTAATCTCAATTATCAATTGATGATGGTATTGAGAAAAGTACTCTAAAAATTGGAAAGTTGAGCCAAATCGGAATTGATCAATATCTATATTGATGGAAAATTTGATATTTGGATGCTCTTTTATCTGCTGTTCCAGCTCTAACTTAAACCAATTCATGTATTTGTTATATTTATTTTCATTTTCAAGTATTTCATGAAAGATATCTGCAGGAAATTTTTGCGTTTTCATTGATCGCAGTAAAACTTCAAATTCCTCAAAACCAACCGCGTTTTGACCACAAATTCTTACTATAGGTTGAAAAACTAGATAAAAATGTTCTGATTCATCCATTTTTTGATACGCTCTCTCTCTATAGAGACTAAACACTTTTTAAGGGCATCATTTTTCAGAAGTAGACAAATGCATTTAACTTAGCTTAAAAATTTAATGTTTGTTCTATTTAGATTAAAATAGTTTATCCTTATCGAGAAGCAGCGTATCCAATGAAATCAAATACTATACTGTCCTTAAAGGAAGTCATTGTTGTCTAACCTCGGCAATTCTTCTGTAATTTTCTTTTTGGAATTTCTTTTGTTCATACATTTTTAAATCGGCAGCATCTATATAATAGTTCAAATCATGATTCATAGTATCTTCAGCGAATGCTTCCCCCATAGACACTGAGATTCCTAATTCATCAAGATTACTTATATTACTTTGAATCGTTGCTTGAATCATCCGGAGAGTTGCAAACGTTATGTTTGAAACTAACACTAAAAACTCATCCCCACCCCAACGAGCAATAACTGCCGACGAAGGAAATGTTGATTTTAGCAAATTACTGAAATCTACTAACACTCGGTCACCTGTAACATGTCCATAAGTGTCATTTGAATTTTTAAAATTATCTAAATCAAAAATCAAAACCCAAATTTTTTTATTTTCATTTTGAACCATTTTGTAGTAATCAGAAACTTTACGACGATTAAATATATTTGTTAAAGGATCTTGATAGATCAATTCAGTAAATCTTTCTTTTTCTTGAACTGAATCTGAAATATCTGTTGTTACACAACAAATCGCGTATATTTCGCCATGATTATTTTTCACTGGAGAATAGGTAGTATACAAATATAGATCTTGTCCATCATTTTTCAGAATATCCTCGGAAGTTTGAAAACCCAATGATATTGCGGCATTCACATTATCTTTGAATGCTTTCATATGAAGTGGTGTGAGATATTTGGATACATTTTCTCCTAATTTAGGATGTAATTTATAATACTTATCCATGAATTCAATGTTTGATTCATTCATATATAAGTAATTAAATTCTAGATCAACGATATAAAAGCTACCATTTACTAAAATTTCAAAACTATCTTGATATAACGCGCTTTGATTTTCGTATTTATTAAAAAGTGAAAAAAATCTTTTAATACCCAAAAACAGGAATATTAATATACCCACTAATAGTAGATATATTATATTTGTTCCAATACCATCGAAAAACTCCGTATAAAGTAACACACCAACGAGCATTGTCAAACCAATGCTCTGACCATAGATATGCATCAGTAATTTATTACGATATTTTTTTGTAGTTAAATTTGTTTTAAACATAGTTCGTTCCCACCAAAAGTGATTTGATTTCTCTAAACAAACATTTAATATCCTGCAAATCAAAAATGAATCGAAAGATATGAGATGTTTCATAATATTACTAATTTAAATGTGTATGGAACTTTAATGTTTTTCAACTATTAGAATAAATTCTCCTTCTAACTATCTAATAATATTATAACTTATTCATCATCTAATTGCCCTGCACTAAACCACCCCCCTCGAGTTCTAAAACTCAAATTATCATAATAATTGCCAGTACCGCCTCAATAAACGCTTGCGAACATTCGTTACTCATATGACACCTTTCTATCTTATATCTCAAATTAGTAACTTTTAAATTTAGCTTAATTTGACATCTAATGGCATCCAACCAGCTACACCTATTAGTGATGATAACTTATTAAAAAAACTAGGAATTAATATTGACTATTTAACTGCCAATAATGTGTTAAAATTAGCTTTCTTATTCCATATTTTTGCTAATCAAGCTAGATTATCAGCAGATACTAATGGTAATTTTAGCCGTTAAAATTTTAAAGAACCCTAATGATTTTGGCACACGCGGTGATTCATATAATCTAACTAGTGGTGATATTTATTATATTCAACAACTAGCAAAGGATCTTCAAAGTAACGCTTTTAGAAACAAAATATGTAACCATGTAGTATTGGATAAAGATGTTAATGTATCAATTGAGAATAACAAAGTCTTTATCAATGGTATCGCTATGGATAATTTAAAACCTGAGGATGTCTATCAAGATATCAATAATCAAACTTATATTGATTTTCGCGATGCATTTCAACAATTAGAAAAAGCATCTATTAGTTATGCTAATACTGCTAAATCCGCAGGTGTTATTTCAAATTATTCTGATATGAATAATCGTTATATTGATGTTTCGGGAGTAGCACCTGAGACGCAATTTATTTATGTAACTGTTCCATTTGAGTATTTAAATAGTCCTCAACCAATTACAATCAAAGGAATATCTAATTTGTTGACTGGTCCAACTATCGCACAACCATTCACACTGATCAAGGGTGGCACTATCGTCACAAATCATGGCGCAAGATGTTAAAACAAAACCGCATTATCTACAGCATGTCGCGTCGTGCGACCGCTCTAGATAATGCGGTTATGGAAAGTTTCTTTAATAAACTAAAAGTTGAAATTGGTGCACTGAACAAGTATTCACCCGCAAAAGAATTGATTGATGTGATTAATAATTGGATACGGTATGACAATAACGCACGCATTCAAACAAAATTAAACGGCCACTCACCGGTAGAATCCCGATTGTCACAGCCGATACCATTTTATGCAAGTTCCTGCCGTATTAATTTATTTTTTTACGATTAAAGTGTTATTAAATGGATCTGTGATCCGCAGCGTTGTCTCATCAACAACCTGGCTGATAGCTTGATCCCGTAACATCGCAAAATAATTTTCATCAACCGCCACTTGCCAGTCAACTAAGCCCGTCTCATCACCTTGTCGCATTTCCACCGCGCTACCTAACCACGTGTTATATGCGTGGTGGTGATGGTACTGATTGTGTGAATAGAAATGGGCACTGTCGGCGATAGCGGCCGTCATGTCCATGCCTAGCAACTCCAAAAAGAAATGATCACCCGCTGCCAGATCACCGCCAACAAAATGAACGTGGCCAATGGTGGTCCCAGCTGGGAAACCAGTCCATACATCTTTTTTCTGGGCTAGCAATGCCCGTACATCCACATCGTTAGTGCCCATGGTCACTAACCCATTGTCCCAGTACCAACTTTCCTTTGGCCGATCATGATATAGCTCAATGCCGTTACCATCTGGATCATTTAGATAGAACGCTTCACTCACATCATGATCACCCGCACCCAACGGATACTGAATCCGAATCAAGCGCTCGACCAATGCCGCTAAACTAGCCGTGTCGGGTAATAACACGGCAAAATGATACAGCCCACCGCGTTGTGCTGCAGGTGCCACACCACCAAAAAGAATGTTCAAAAACGGCTGGTCACTTGCCGTGAAGGCATATGAAAATTCGTGTTCAGCGACCTGCTGTTCAAGCAAGCCTAGAATATCACGGTAAAATATACGCATGGCATATTCGTTTTTTCCTTGCAATGTCAGATGCTCAATCTTATATGTAACGTTCATGATGTCTCCTTCAAGTACATGCGTCCAATTTTTCTCTGCGGTTTATCTTAAAGTGGCGGTATTTGATACCCAGCACTAAAAGGCAAATGACAGACACTTGTTTAATTCTATAACATCCGGCTGCTTTTGCAATTGAAAAAGGCATGGCCTTCATCCTGATTTTCATCCCTAGTCCACTACCAAAAAGAAAAAATACCAGGAACCACGATGGTGGCTGTTGGTATTTTTTACCGACTAATGTTTTAAGGTGTTTTCTAAATATTCTGGTTTGCCAATAAAGTAGCCTTGGCGATTGCCAACGTAGAACAGATCAGCTAATTCCACACCTTCAATGGCTTCGATTTCAGTCAGATCAACGGTGACATTGCTGTCTTTGCTTAATCTAACCCAGTCACCAATGTTGTGGTAGAACCAGTCACTATCGCCACTCTTTTGAAATTTCGACAGCGGGATTTTCACACCGGATAACATCTTCAGATATTTTTTTACTTTTTTATAGTACTTCATATCTGGGCTAACCTGCTCTAAAATGACCTTGACGCCCATCTTTTTGCTTAATCGTAAATTTCGTGTCAATCTACTATGCATGACGGGACCAATGGTTTTGGTTGGGTCAATTTGAAATTCAATATGCACATTCATGGGGTAAATCTCACCGGTGAGCCAGTCAATAAAATAGACATAGCGCGGATCGACCAACTGGGTTAAGCTGATGTTAATGGCTAAAAAAGCATCTGGATATTTGTTCTCTATCGAGCTCTTATTGAGCAAGTAGATAATCTCGCGCAACGTGAATTTGGCGATATCTTCAGGCAACGACCACTTAGCGTCAGCTGCATCATACTTGCGTAATAACGCTTCATAACCCGAAACATGACCATCTTTATCGACAATTTTCTGAAAATCGAAGCGGTATTGATCGATACCATCCATTGTTTTGGGGAAGATACCATTCTGTCGCCGCGCCCAAATGTAACTGACCATGATTGCAATGGCACACGCGATGAAAAATATGAGAGCTATGATAATCAGTACTTCAATCAACATATTTACTCCTTTTTCAAACTTTTTCTAATAGGGCTAACCCATGCACCAGAGCTTGTATTTTTACCCAAAAAGGCCTTCAATGCCGGGATGAACGTTGTGATAATTGTTAATGGATTGACCATCCAGAAAAAAAGCATGTAGAGAGGCGCGAAAATGAAGTAACGCATTTTTGCACCACGGCTATCCAAGATGAGGGCGGCCAACAATTGTAACGTGCCGGCAATTAATTCAAAGGTAACAAAGATAAATGACATGACAAATCCATGCCAAACTCTTTCCATGTTGCCAGTTGCCAAAAAATAGAGCATCAAAGCAATAAAGATAAATGAAGAAATGAAAAAGAAAAACGACCAAACAATTGAAAAGGTGGTGTCAACAAACATCGAAAAAACGTAGCGGTATTTAATCGGATGACGAATGAACATTCTAAAGTTTGTTAACCAAACTTCTGTCCCGCCTTGTGCCCACCGCTGTCGCTGCTTATAGAGTTGCGGCAGCGTTTCTGGCACATTCATGTGGAAAATAATGTCCGGTGCAAAACGCGGTACAATGCCAAACATCAAATGATCCCAGGCAATACTAATATCTTCTGTGCTACGATCTTGACGAAAACCGGCCACGTTGATTAAGAATTCCTTTTTATACATCGTGTTGGCGCCACTATAAGCGTACATTGAATCGTTCACCGCCGTTTGGCTGCGCTTGATCACGCCAACAATGCTCGAAAATTCTACTGTTTGTGATTTCCCTAAAATTGTGGTTCGATTTTGAACATCCATATTAGCCGTCACTGCAGCAGTGTTCACATCGGTCTCATCAATGAAATAATTCATATACTTCATTAAGGCATCTTTTTCTGGAATCGTATCCGCATCATTACTGAGAATATATTCACCTTTTGCGAAGAAAATTCCTAAATTGAATCCATGTGCTTTTCCCTGATTCTTTTGTATATTTAGCACCCTGAGTTTTTGATATTTTAATTGTAATGTCTTTAATATTTGTAGCGTATTATCTTTGCTACCATCATTAATCACTAAAATTTCGTAGTTATCATAATTTAACTGCGTGGCTAGATATTCAATAGTTTCTGCGATCATTGCTTCTTCATTATGGGCCGGAATCATGATCGTAATTAGAGGTTGTTCTTCCGGCGTCAGCATCCGAAAATGCTTCTCTTTTTTGTTTTTCTTTAGCAATTTGTAACTTAGCGAACCAAAGAACCAAAATAATGCACCAATAACCGGATAAAGACACAAAATCAAAAAAGCAACCGTGATTACATTGTGTGAAAAATTGCTTAAGAAAGCCCCGTTACTGAAAAATAGATCATTCATCAGTCGTACGCTCCCTTCCATTTATAATTTGTGATAACTCCTTATTAGCCAAATTTTTATCAGGTGTTACATCATAATATCGAACATTGAAACGAAACGCTTCATCGCCGAATCTTTCCGACATAAAATGACTTGCTCGTTTTTGTCGTTCAATACTGTCAATCGCAGCAAACGTTGGCCATTTTTCCACAAAAGACTCTCTGCGGTTATTTTGAACAATGGTCATTGTAACGGTGTATGTAAGCGTCATAAAAGCTGCAAAGACGAAGATAATTATTAATAGGTTTATCAACTTAATGCCTTCTGGATACATCCATATTTTCCAACCAATACGCCCATCAGAAGTTAAGTACAGATAGGTACCTATTGTGATGGCGGATGGGATAATGAAAAGCACCCAACCAATGAGCGCATAAATAATTTGCTTAACTTTCAAAAGATAGTGTCCTTTTTCGAAGAACAAGTCTGTATAACTATAATTAATATCTGGATTTTTTTGATTTCTTTTTTTCATAAATCTCAACTCTTTTGCACTAATACTTTTCTGAATTTACACATTTTAATAACTCACGGTTCAATGTTTATTTTACTATCTGATCACCTAGATTATTATAATACTCGTAATCCGTGAAACTTCTAATTAAAGTGCTATCCGTCCTAAAATAATAGCCCTGCTGCTGGGAGACAGATAATTTTTTCATGATTTTTGATTTTCTTAATGTATCTATTTTTTCAACCACAATTTCAATCTTTTTTGAAAATAAAAACTTGACAATATTCACATAAATCACTAAGCCTATTATGATCAATATTGATTTATATCCAAAGAGCGTGATTTTGATTCTGTCATAATATTTTCTATGTTTTTTATAAAGAAATAAAGTATTAATACCCTCATTATAATCATCAATTGCAATATTAAAGTGATGATTTTTGATTTTTTTCAAAATATCATCTAACTCAATTAATAATTTAGGGTTATTCTTAGGAGTATGTTCGGTAATCTCAATAATTAATTTTTCATGGTATCGAGAGAAGTACTTCAAAAAATGGAAAGTCGACTTGAACTGAAATTGGTCAACATCTATATTGATCGAGAATTTTATGTCTGGACACGCTTGCATTTTCTTCTCTAACTCTACTGTAAACCAGTCAATATATTGGTTATACTTTTGTTCATTTGCAAGTAGTTCATAAAACATATTCGCAGGAAATTTTTGAGTCTTGATCGACCGTAACAACACTTCAAATTCTTCAAAAATCAATGTGTTTTTATTACTGATTTTGACTATCGGTTGGAAAACCAAATAAAAATGTTCTGATTTCATCATTTTCGATACGCTTTCTTTTTAAGGTTGAAACAACATTTTTAACTGTCATATACTTTAATTCGGCGAAAGTGAATGGATGGGTTGAATCCCAGCTTTTAAAATTCAATACTCGATTCACTTAGATTAAAAATGGTTTACCCTTATCGAGAAATAGTGTATCCAACGGATTTAGGTATATACTGCCTTTACTTATATTATGAACCAGTGCGATCATTAATGATAGCTATTACTAACTATACCAAGCTAAGAAATCCTTTTTTAGAATTTTTATGCTTGTACATTTTCTTATCAGCTAAGTCCAAATAGTAAGTTAAGTCATGTTCTTTAGTATTGCCAGCAAATGTTTTCCCAATTGATACTGACACACCATAATTTTCAATCTTATTCATTCTTTTCTTGATTGATTCTTCAAAGTCAATTGTTTTTTGATATGAGATGTCCCCCGGTACAATCGCACAGAACTCATCCCCGCCTGTGCGAGCAACGATTGCTGATTGTGGAAATTCCGTTGCCAATATATCACTAAAATTTACCAGCACCTGATCTCCAGCAATGTGTCCATAAGCATCGTTTGCATTTTTGAAATTATCCAGATCAAAGACAAAAAACCACACCTTCCGATCCTCTTTTTGAATATTTTGATAATAATCAACGATTTTGCGTCGATTAAATAGATTCGTTAAAGGATCTTGATAAATCAATTCTGTAAATTTTTCTTTTTCTTGCACTGCATCAGTTATATTTGTCGTGATACAACAGATGGCATAAATTTCACCCTTACTATTTCTTACAGGTGAATAAGATGTATCCAAATATATATCTCTACCTTCAAAATTTAAGATGTCTTTTGAGGTATGAAAACCTAATGAAATGGCTGCTTGCACATTCTCTTTAAACAATTCAATATGCGGATCTGCTAAATATTTAGACACATTTTCGCCTACTTTAGGATTTAATTTATAATACTGATCCATGAATTTTTCATTTGATTTATTCATATATAGATAATTAAATTCCAGATCGACAATATAAAGGCCAACATTCTCTAGTACCTCAAAGCTATCTTGATATAACCTACTTTCATTTTCGTAATTATCAAACAGCAACAAAATTCTTTTAATGCCCAAAAATAAAAATAATAGCGTACCTAATAGTAACAAATAAATTATTTTGGTCCCGCCACCATTAGATATTTCCAAAAATAGCAGCACACCAATAATAATTATTAAGGAGAGACATTGACCATAAAAATGAGTGAGTAATTTTTTACGATATTTTTTTGTTGTAATATTTGTTTTTAACATCGGATTCACCAACCATTGTTTAATTTTAGAAAAATCATTTATTATTCTCTTGATTGTAACCTACTTTACAAAATATGATATATTTCATAAAATGTGAATTTATTCAGTTCCCCCTACAATACCTGTTTTAATTAGCAATGCAAACAAAAAGGCTATAGCATCCATGAGCGTGGATGCTATAGCCTTTTTACCTCTTGCTCACCTAAATTTTCGTCAGAAAATCATGGCCAATTATTCTAATAGTGTTCTCTGGTCACTCTTGAGGTTTTTCTAAATCGGCTGCCCCTCGCGCTGCAAAGTTTGATTTAACTCTGTAAACAACATGGGGTATAAATAGTCAATCACGCCTGCCATGATCAATAAATCTTGGTCTTGTCTATTTATTCATTAGGTAAACTTGGTTTCCTCACATACAGGATAAAGCTAAAGCAAGCCTCAAAACAATGTACATTAAATCAAAAATGACCAATCTTTAAATAGCTAGTTTGACCATATGAATGATTATCTGATCGCCTGAAACAGTACCAATTTATAAACAAATTAACGGTTACTAACAAACTGCCTCTCCGTTAGTAACCGTTAGTTATATTATTCTTTGAATTGCGGTACTCGTACCATAAATACTGTCCCCTGTGGTTGATTATCAGTTACTGTAATCGTGCCTTTTAATCGTTTCACATAAGATTCAACAATTGACAAACCTAATCCAGTTCCAGGCACAAGCTGTGATCTTGATTCATCAATGCGATAAAGTCGTTGAAAAATTTTTTCACGTTCATTTTCCTTGATGCCAACACCTTGATCAGCTACCCGTAGCATGATATCGTCCTTATCGCTAGATAAGCGAATATTTATTTTACTTTCAGTTGGTGAATATTTTTCCGCATTTAGGATCAGTTCATCAATAATATGTTGCCATGCCAATTTATTGGTTTTAACATTCAATGCATCCGGCGTATCAATTTGCAGCAGATGTTGACTCGTTTTTTGTCGTTCAATCACACCCTGTTGAAGCAATTTGGCTAAATCAACATTTTCCATTGTTACTGTTTGATTTTCGAGCCGCGATAATTCAAGTAATTCTTCAATCATGCTTTTCATGCGCTCAGTTTGCTGTGTAATGTAGTACATGGCTTCTGGGATGATTTCCGGATTTTGTTCACCATGTTTTTTGATTAAATCAACATTCCCTTTGATTGCAGTGATTGGTGTCCGTAATTCGTGTGATGCATCGGCGATAAACTGTTTTTCCCGGGCCAACTGTTCCTGACTTTGCCGCAGGGCTTGATTAATCACAGCCGTTAAAGCTTGTACTTCATTAGAGGCCCTTTCTGGTATCCGCAGTTTTTGTGGGTTTTTAGTGATTTGTTCTGAAATATCGAGCAACGGTTCATTCAAACGCTGAATCAATCGGCGTAATTCAATGACACCAAAGATTAGCATAATAATCAGTAAACTAGTTGATACAATTAGCAGCGTAAGTATAGCATGCCATATTTGTCCAAAATCCAACCAAATTTCGTAACGTGTTCCCTCTTTATCGACAGTAGTGGCCTGGTAATAAATACCATGATCATCAACCTGTCTAAAATGGGTAAACGGTACTTTAAATATTTTGTGTGTTAAAAATTGTTCTGTATCATTAGCGAAATAATACCGACGATGATGCGTGACACGTACCCGCACATTCTTATCGACTTCAGAAATTTGCTCCCACTTTTTAAAATTAGGCACACCATTATTGGTCGATTGAACCAAAACCTTCATCACTTCTTCAGCATCGTTGATACGACCACGCACAAGTTCAGTGGTGACTGTCACTTGCATGATCACAACAAACAGGAATATCGTGATGCCAAAAAATCGCAATAAAGCAACTGTCAACAGCGTTGCTTGACTGTTTGGTTGCCATGGATGGATTTTGATTTTTTTTAAGACACTATCCCACCATTTAACTTTTTGAGTTTCTTTCATCATCAACTCCTGCCATACGATAACCAACGCCACGAACGGTTTCGATGTTTAATGGTAATTCTGCGAGCTTATTCCTCAAGAATCGAATATAGACATCAATAATATTAGGTTGGTTATCATAATTGTCTTGCCATACATTGGTTAAAATTTCATCACGCGTAACCACTTGTTGAAAATTCTGCATCAAATAAAATAACAGGTGGACTTCCCGCGCTGTTAAACTGATACGCTGGTCATGATAAACAACTTCGTGAGTGGCTCGGTTGACAAACACATTACCAACTGTAATACGATCCAATGCGTTTTTTTGTTTGCGAAGTACCAGTCTGATCCTTGCAAATAGTTCTTCAATTTCAAATGGCTTGGTGATATAGTCGTCAGCACCCTGATCCAAACCGATGACCTTATCACTAACATAATCACGTGCCGTCATAAAAATTACTGGTATGTTGGATGTAGTACGAATCCGCTTTAACAGACTTAACCCATCTAATTCTGGTAGCATCCAATCTAATAAGATGACTGAAATCTGTGCGTCTTTCTGCCAAAGATGCCAACCTTCAAGCCCTGTCATCGCTTGAATAACTTCATAACCTTCAAACATTAATTCCCGCGATAAAAAGCTCTGTAAAGCAGCTTCATCTTCAATAACCAAAATTTTTGTCATAATCTTCCTCATCTTAAGTATTTTAGCATAATTTATTTACTTATTTTATGATCACCAATCAAACGATTCGTAATAAACATTGGCCTTGCTAATACCATGATCTTGGAGAAAATTTTGCCAATGATTGGTCATCGCATGCGGTCCTGCTAATAGATAAAGGGCATCACCCTGCATGACACTGGCCACTTGATCTGACTTAAAACGACCAATTTGAAAAATAAAGTGAACGTGGTCCGACTTTACTGCCCTTAGTTCATCGACATAAATGGCATCCTGTTGTCGCTTACTTGAATAAAGAAATGTTACTTGACGCTTTTGCTGAATAGCGGCTTCTAATACTGACATAAAAGGTGTAATACCAATACCACCAGCAATAATAATCAAGGGTGCCTGCGCATGATGCCCCCGTAAAAATTGGTGATATTGTCCAAATGGTTTGGATAACTTAACTTCAACTGCCCGTTGCACAGGGTTTAGGTTCTGTAAAAGCTTAGTGAAGTCGCCATCACCACGAATGGCGAGCTTCAAAATATGTTGCTCATTTATCGTGTTCACAATTGAAAAGGGGTGCGCTTCACGCAGCCCCCGGTATTTAGGGAACCGAATGAATACCCAATCTCCTGGCCGCCAACGGTAATTATCAGGAACACGTATCACTAGTTCCTTAATATTATCAGCGATGGTTCTTTTTTCAATTAAATAGGCTCTTTTTTCAAAATGTGGCTGAATTAATTTGTAGTACAAATAATAACCAATTACCAAAATTGAAATCATGTTAAATAACATCATAAAACCGTGCAAGCGACTAATATAGCCAATCAATTGGACGTGCAAGAAAATTGCAATGACCCCCACTACATTTAACCGATGTAGCCACACACTCAATTCGTGTGTAATAACATGGCCAATTTCTGTTTTTATTTTGTTCAGGATCGGAATTCTACGGGTGATCCAGCCAGCCATCATAACAATTGAATATGCTAAAATACCCGAAAAAATGTATAAACCAATATCACCAGTTAATGAGATTAAGCCACCTGAATGAACCAACATCTTATGGAGCCATGCTGAAAAAACAGCCATTAAGGCAATCATTCCATGCATCATATAGACTTCGGGTAGCCCAATTAACCGGTCTAGCCAGTGTGGACGAGTACTAAGGTACATACTTAACAACATCCAAACATATGCAATTAATCCTAACTCAATTCCTAGCAAACTATGCTTAAATTGGCTTGGGAGCTCCAACAGAACTAAAACAATGAATGGTAATGGTATGATCACCAAAAATAATCCCCATAAAGTAATTCTTATTCTTAACAACCTAGATAATTTCATTAATGAGTGCTCCACCCTTTTTGCTAAATTTGAATTCAGACAACCATTTAAAATTAATTTTTTTGTCAATCCTTTAATATAACTATAAAGCTTCCATCACCTCATTGCGTTTGAGTTTCGCTGAATTTTTTCTGAAAATTTTTCAGAATTTCTTTTACTTTAGCTACTAATATAATTAGTAACTAAAAAGGGGATGTCACCGGCTGGTGACATCCCCATACAAAAGCTAATCTAAATAACAAAATCACGGCGACGATAACCCATAAATCCCGCTAAAATGAGAATTATCGCAACCAGTAATGTTAACCACCACGGCTGCCATGCAATGGTCTGCACTGGCACCTTTGCAATCCAAGCTGATGGCATCATCTCAATGACATTCGTGGGAACCTTTAACAGTTTACCTAAATACATCATATAAAAATTAATACCCAAAATCACATACGTGACATAACGCCAACGTGGTGACCATCCAAGTAAGAACGTTGCTAGCCCTATAAATAACAAGATACCCGGCCATTGATTTACAGCTAACTCATTGAATTTTGCGATGGCAATGGGCGTTTGCGTGACAGCAGCTTGGGCCAGGTACAAACTGTACACTGCTGTCACCCATCCCAACGTCGCCAGACTAATACCACCGCCAATATACCCGATAAACATTCTGGTACGACTTAATGGCGTTGCAATGACTAAATCAATAACGCCCCTTGCAATATCCGTTTGAGCACGGAATATCAGTGACAGACCCGCCACAATTGAAATTGAAAATGGCATGATCGAAACAGTTTGTAGGAAAGTCAAAACTAACTTTTGTCCTAATGTATGGATAATATCTGAACCTAACAATTGTCTCAAGGTATCATTTTGCGTAACTAATTGCTTCACTTCGTTAAAAATAGAACCATACGACGCCCCCAGTATAAATAGGCCAAACATCCAAGTAATCACAGCTGTACGTTCCAAGTACCATTGCAAACTTAGCCAACCACGAAGAGTTACCGGAGCAGTACGCCGGCCATGATCAATATTTATCAAGCCAGTCCCTAAATCGCGGTTAATTGCTAGTTGAACACTGCCAGCTATGATGATGAGACCGGTCGTGAGGAGTATACCAAAAGGTAACCAGTCATTTCCATGCCCTATCGCACCCTTTTCGATCCACCCAAATGGTGACCACCAAGTGTAGTCAGGGTTGATGACATCCGTTATCATACGTACTAAATACATGGATGCAAAGATAAAGTATGTGATCCCCGTAGCGAGGCGGGCACTTCCAGCAATTTGGGCGACGAACAAACTCAGCGCAACGGATAATAAACCGCCGGCAAATAGTAGGCCCACAAATAAAGCTACGGCATTAATTGTGGCACCATGGAGATTCAAATAGGTAAGACCAGCAAGCGCAATGAGCCCATTTACTAAAACAGCTTCAATTAGAACAGCACTAATTTGGGCTACCCGGCCGACTGCTAGGCCACGTATCAATTCAACGGTTCCTTTATCCTCTTCACCACGCGTATTTTTAATGATTAGTTGAATATTCATTATGAATAGCATAATCACTGAAAACACCAACATTTCACCAACTCCTGTATCAAAAGTGGTATACGTTTGGGTTTCTGGCAAAACCCCAAACATTGAAGCCATAGCTGGTGTTTTGAGAGTCTGCACAATGGTTTTAATATTATTAGCTGATCCATACATTCCGTTATAGATCAGACCGATGATGATATTCAAACCACCAATCACGAGCCACCAGATCATCAATAGAAGCCAGTCTTTACGCAAATAAAAATTAACTAATGCCCTTGTCTGCGAAAAATTATTTTGCATGTTCCTCCTCACTTTCATCTCGATAGTAAGCCATGAACAGTTCTTCTAAAGTTGGCATTGCTACTTTTAAATCTATTAACCCATATTTTGCTAACTCAGCCGTCACCGCTGATAAATCCTGATGTTGCACTGAAAATCGTATCGTATCATTCTTTTGCTCAAAATTCAGTACACCCGACAACGTCGCTAAAGCTTGTGCATCCTTTTGCACACGCGCTTCTACCTTTAAACTGGCGATTGACTGTAAATCTTTTAAATTACCCATTTCGATGATTTTCCCTTGACGAATAATAGCCAAGCGATCCATCACTTTCTCAACCTCGGCTAAGATATGTGAACTGAGTAAAACTGCTTTTCCCGCCACTTTTAATGACATTACTTCTTCTTGAAAATTTAACTCCTGTAAAGGGTCCAACCCACTTGTCGGCTCATCAAAAATGTATAAATCGACATCTGCTGAAAATGCAGCAATCAATGCTACTTTTTGCCGATTACCTTTTGAGTATGTGCGTGCCTTTTTAGTTGGATCTAATTCAAATTTAGCAATTAATTCATCCGTCTTCGCTGTGTGTTCATGACCACCCATACGCAATAACAGATCAATGATTTCACCACCCGTGAGACTTGGCCACAAGTATACATCCCCTGGGACGTACGCAATGCGACGATGTGTTATGACCGGTTGTGCCAACATATTGATACCACTTAATTCAACCTTGCCACTGTCTGCTGTAAGCATTCCCAACATGGTACGAATCATGGTCGACTTGCCAGCCCCATTTGGCCCTAGAAAGCCAAATACTTCACCTGCGTGAATATCGAATGAAACATCCTTCAAAGCATGAAATTTACCGAAATATTTGTTGATTTGCTCAACCTGCAAAATTTTTTCTGTCATAATGCTCCTCTTTTATCATGAACCAGTATCTAATCATGCGTTCATTGTCTATCAAAGTATCGTGACTTGCAAGATAAAACAGCCTACCTTCTCCTGTATTAATGAAGCAATAAAAAATTATCCAATCATTGAACTGATTGGATAATTTTTTATTGCTTCATTTATATTCTGCGATATTCTTGACCATTATACTCAATAATCATCGCTAGCAATTCGGTTAACAAGGGCCTGTCGTAGTTGTATGGCACTTGAATACTTTCTTTACTAAACGATAATTTGTGTCTATTCAAATAGTCTGCAGATACCTGATTAAATTCTGGGGGTTGCATAAATTCCCAGCCAATGCTTATTCAGACGAACAAAAATTAATGGGTGATTACTATTTACGCTGGTATTCGGAAAAAAGCCTGGCATCGACCAAGCAATCCGTTCATCCACCTTTGGCCAAAGTTCATGAATTCGACTTTGCACAAATCGAAACATTGCAACGTGTTCAGCTGGTAAATCAGTTAAATAGTCTTCTAGGTCCATGATACATTCCCCGTTTAGGCAGTTGTTGATTTAATAAAGGGACCAAAAAGCCTTAAATGTCTGTCAAAACATATGATAAATGACATTTTAGACTAACAACTGACTACCACCAACCATTAGCTTGTCGGAAGGTCACCGCTGCGTCAATAGAACCATAACGAGAAACCGCATAGTTAACCAAACCAGCCGTTTGTGTCGCTACACTACCATATCCCCATGATTCCATCGTTTGGCCAAGCCCGTGATAACCATTCGGTGAAACCGCATTAGGATTACCACCTGATTCCGGCAAGACGATATACTTCCACAACAAGTCAGTACCACCAGCGGCAATGAATTGATCATAAACTGAACCTGAGCCAGAAACTGATGAGGTCGAAGCAACTTCTTCAGTAGAAGCACTTTGGGCAGCTTCGACAGCAGCGACACTGGCTGCTGCGCTTGAAGCGGCGGCTACAGATGCTGCTGATGACGCAGCCTTTGAAGCAGCCACACTGTTAGCGATGGAAGTAGCAGCTGATGACGCGGCAGCAGCCGAAGCCACAGCGCTCGACGCAGCAGCTGATGATGCGGCGGCTTCTGATGATGCTAAGGCCGCTGATTCAGTTGCCGCACTTGATGCAGTGGCTAACGAGGCCGCTTCTGATGAAGCCAAGGCCGCTGATTCGGCGGCGGCTGAGGCTGCTTCTGATGAGGCCAAAGCTGCTGATTCAGTGACCGATTCAGCCACCGCACTTGATGCGGCAGCTAATGAGGCTGCTTCTGATGAAGCCAGGGCCGCTGATTCAGCTGCAGATGAGGCCGCTACTGATGAAGCTAAGGCCGCTGATTCAGTTGCCGCACTTGATGCAGCAGCTAACGAAGCCGCTGCTGACGAAGCCAAGGCCGCTGATTCAGTAGTTGCCGCACTTGATGCAGCAGCTAATGAGGCGGCGGCTGATGAAGCTAAAGCAGCTGAATCAACTGTGTCAGAGGCCACAGTAGCTGCTGCAGATGAGGTCGCAACACTTGTTGCAACACTTGTCGTAGCCGCACTGTCCAAAGTAACCACCTGATCAATATAAATCAAATTGGGGTTGTCAATGGCATTGCGGGCCGCAATATTTTCAACCGTATCATTCGTTACGGCTGCTAAATGCCACAACGTATCACCTTGAACGACCGTATAGTCGTAGGTGTCAGCACTAGCAGTTGTCGATACAAGGGTTGCTGCTGCCGCGGCAACAGTTCCCGAAAGAACAGCTTTCACTTTTTTCATACATTACTCCTATAAATGGAAATTAGTTTTCGTAGTAAACGTTACAGTGACGTTGATGTTAACTTAACATGCCAACCCTACCAAATATACATTCCTGCAGAATTACAGATACTTTCTTAGCTAACTTTATTTTTTCTTTCAAAAGGCAATCTAATTGTAATGAAAACGTTGCCGAAACGACACAAAAAGCGTTTCAATCGCTGAAACGCTTTTTGTGGATCATCTGATGCATTTATATGATGAGCATGATCTATTTCTGATTACCACCAACCATTAGCTTGACGGAATGAAATGGCATTTTCGATTGAACCATAACGTGAAACCGCATAGTTAATCATGCCCGCCGTTTGCGTGGCTACGGAACCGGTCCCCCAAGCTTCCTTAGTTTGGCCGAGACCACGGTATCCATTAGCTGAAACTGCATCTGGATTACCACCTGATTCAGGCATGACGATTGCAGTCCACATGGCATCGGTCCCACCAGCGGCAATGAATTGATCATAGACTGATCCACTTGTTGTAGTAGCACTAGACGTCGTTGAAGTCGTCGTAGCGGTGGCGACAGTGGTCGTTGCCTCAGATGTCGTTGTCGTTGCTTCAGATGTCGCAGTTGTGGTTACTGCAGCACTTTCTGCTGTACTTGCATCAGCTGATACTTCAATTTCTTGACCAATTGACAGAAAATTGACATTAGTGATGCCATTTAATGCGGCTAATTTTTCAATAGTTGTGTTATTTGTTTCAGCAATTTCGCTGAGTGTATCCCCAGACTTAACTGAATATGTATCGGCATTAGCTACGCCTGCGGTCATCCCCATTGTGGCTAAAGTCACGACACTGCTTAAAATCAATTTTGCATTCTTCATAATGATTGTTTGTCTCCTGTTTTTTGATGAGTAACCTCATCTTGATTACTATTTACAAGAAATAGTCCAACATTTTAACGCGTTAGGATCGATGACCAGTCCGGTCAAATCACCCTGATTGCTGACAATCCTTTGCCAATCAACATCCACTAGTTTAACAACCACAGCCATGTAAATTTTACAATTTGGTAACAGAATACCTCTCAATGTATCAGATATGGTCGATTTTCTTGTTACACAAATGACATAATACTGTTTTTCAAACTGGCCAATGCCCGTAAACACGAACTTTGCACCCGCCAATTGTTAACCAGTTAATGACCCTGCCGGATTTTCAATGTCCACTCGATTTTCCCCAAAAAAAGTTGTGAATCGACCAATCAGCGTGCTATATTACCATATCATTACAAAAAGTTAGTTACACAAATCAACATCCGTAACCAAATGCATGTTACAAATTAACAATCAACTAAGAGAAAACCGTGATGTTATCTCATTTTAAGTGGTGTTACACAAAAAAATCCCCCAAAAATTGGGAGATGTGGGAAACGGATTAAATGATTTGCTCGAGTGCCTGCTGCAATTGCGTCATTTGTGCTGGCGTACCGATCGTAATTCGTAAGCCCTGATCCGCATAGGTATTTACTTGAATTCCAACGGCAAGCAACTCCTGTTGGATGCGATCAGAACCACTAATATTCACATAAACAAATGAACTGGCCGATTGATTGACGCTGATACCCTTACTTGCAAGATAAGCAATGAAATCAGCCCGGGTTGCTTTTAAAGCATTAATTTTTTCGACGACGAGTGCATCATAACTCAAGGCCTGCGTTGCTAAATCGGCATTGACATCACTCAAAACAAAGGCCCCCTGGACTGCTTCCAAGTATGCACGCAATTCAGAATTGGCCAGTAAAAAGCCGACCCGTAAATTAGCTAATCCCCACGCCTTTGACAAAGTACGCAAAACAATCAACTTGGGATAGGTATCTACTAAATCAACCACACTGACCTGCCCATATTCAGCATAAGCCTCATCGATAACGACATAGGCCGTCGTTTCATCAAGTAGCCGAATCAAATCAGCGCGCGTAAATTCAATTGACAAGGGGTTATTAGGATTTGATAGCATAATAATCTCTGGTTGCGTGGCTTGAGCAGTGGCAATCAAACCTGTGATACCAAGGGCGACATCGCTGGTGAGCACTTTTCTTTGCAACACTTTAGCAATCTCATAGTACCGGAAAAAATCACGTGAAAAAAATAAGACCGATTCTGTTGATAACGCATTAATCAACAATGGAATCAGTGCCTCACTACCAGGCCCTGGTAACACATTCGCGACTTGTAACCCCACATAAGCGGCATATTTCGCCCGCAAAGCATCATGCGTGCTCTTACCATAGTGGTTAAAATCAATGCGGTGCGTATCGATGCTGAGCAAATCACGCCAGTCAACATAGGCATTTTCATTATTCGCTAATACGACCAAGTCGGTCTGGGTGGGTGCAGCATACACTGGTAAATTCTTTAAGTCTTCACGCATTCTAATTTCCTCATCATTTATTAATATTTATGCGATTATACCACGTGTAGACCGAATTTTCTAAACAAAAAAACGATGCAGCTAAACTGCATCGTTTGATTAGCTTCTATATTAGTCGGCAATCAACGTATCAATCGTCGCCTTAATTGCGGCGAGTTCCTCGTCGGCAGCTTGAGCCGTAGCCCCCTTTGTCCCTACATAGAACTTAATCTTTGGTTCAGTTCCTGAAGGACGTACTGCCACCCATGAACCATCAGCCAGCCAGTACTTAATCACGTTAGCTTTTGGCAAAGTCAACGCTGATTCAGCATGAGTTGCGACATCAATTTCAATCTGGGTGGCAAAGTCTTCAACTTTCACGACTGATACCCCACCAAAGTCGGCCGGTGTCTTCGCCCGGAACTTGGTCATTAACGCGGCAATCTTATCAGCTCCGTCCACACCAGCAAAGGTCAATGACTTGGTATTTTCAACGAAGTAACCATACTTCTCAAACAATTCTTGCACACCGTCATAGACGGTCTTGCCCAAAGACTTGTAATAAGCAGCGACTTCCGCCATCAAGACCGTTGCTTGGACGGAATCCTTGTCGCGGGCAAATGATTGGACCAAATAGCCATAAGACTCTTCAAAACCAAACAAGAAAGTGTGTTCATTGGTATCTTCATAGTGTTGAATCTGTTCAGCAATATACTTGAACCCAGTCAACACGTTCACCGTTTCGATGCCAAAATCTTTGGCGATCGTCGTCGCAAATTCAGATGACACGATTGACTTGACAATCGCACCATTGGTGGGCAAAGTGCCCGCATCTTGCTTGGCCGTCAAAATATAATTAACGAGCACGGCGCCAATTTGGTTACCTGTTAGCAAGGCATACTCACCAGATGGTTGCCGCACCGCCAAGCCCATCCGATCAGCATCTGGGTCAACCGCAATGACCACGTCGGCATCCTCAGCCTTCGCCAAAGCAATGCCCATTGATAAGGCTTCTGGATCCTCAGGATTTGGCAACTTAACAGTTGGGAAATCACCATTTGGCACAGCTTGTTCAGGAACCATGACAACTTGCTCAAAGCCGGCATTCTTCAATGCTTGGCCCGTAATCAAAGCCCCCGCCCCATGAAGTGGTGAGTACACCAACTTCATATCTTTACCAACGGTATCAATCAACGCTTGGTTGATTGAGATTTTCTTGACCTCAGCTAGGTAAGCATCATCAACTTCCTTACCAATAACAACCAATAACCCATCGGCTTGCAACGCTTCAACATCAGCAACTGCAACTGCAAACATATCGGCTTGCCGAATCGAGTCGGTGATAATATCTGATTCCTTTGGTGGCATTTGCCCACCATCTTCACCGTAAATCTTGTAACCATTGTACGCACTTGGATTATGCGAAGCGGTAATCATGATACCAGCATAGGCATTTAAATGACGAACAGTAAATGACAACTCTGGCGTTGGACGCAATGACTCAAAGACATAGGCCTTAATACCGTGTGCGCCCAAAACAGCGGCGGCTTCATACGCAAATTCTTGTGAAAAATGACGTGAATCGTACGAAATAGCAACCCCACGATCCTTTACCGCATCATCTAAGCCATCCATCAACCGGGCTAAGCCTTCAGTAGCTTGCCGGACTGTATAGATATTCATGCGGTTAATACCCGCCCCTAGAATCCCACGCATCCCCGCAGTACCAAAACTCAAAGGGGTATAGAACGCATCTTCTTTCTGCTTGTCATCAGTTAGTGATGCCAAGTTTTCTGCTAAATAGGCTGGCAAATCGGTACGATCAGCCCAAATTTGATAATTTTCTTGCCAAGTCATTATCTTACTCCTGCTTCATAAATAGATCATTGATTCATGTAATCGTTTAATACGTAATTAGTATACCACACCTTAAAATTCACTAAGATTTTGGTCCCATTTTTTTGTAAATAATTTTTTTACTAGACATAATGTTTGGTTGTGTTAATCTATTTTAGTTAACTATTTGTAACCACCTGTGTTGCTGATGGTTAAATAACCTATTAGATTAATCCGGAGAATTGATTAATGATTCGTTTAGCAAACCTAAATGATCTATCGCGTCTAGTAGATATCTACTATCAAAGTGTCGAAAAAGGCGGTATCACAGCTGATTGGGCAACACCTGATGTTCCTGTGGCTTATCTGAATAATTTAAGTACACATATTAATAATCCGCAATATCCTCTCTATGTCATTGAAGATGAGGCCAAAAATATCATCGGCTATTCTTACCTTGCCCCAACCCGGCAACGTGCCGGTTGGAAAAATACCGTTGAAATCACCTACTACTTTGATTTAAATCATGTTGGTCGTGGTTTAGGTTCAAAAATGCTGGCATTCATTATTGATGAAGCTACCCGGTTGGGTTATCGTAGTCTATTGGCCACGATTCATGCCAAAAACGAAGCCAGCGCGGCACTTTTGAAGAAATTCAAATTTGATCAATGGGGATTTTACCCCGAGGTAGTCTACAATGCCCACCTTGATCAATGGTTCGATATTGGTATTTTTGGGCGAAAATTAAATTAATAATCAAACAGCCAGTTTACGTCAGATGACGCAAACTGGCTGTTTTATAATTTTCGGCGCAGGTTACGCCAGAATTGCTTGATAATACGATCATCCGAGTAGCTCAACACATTTTTGGCATAAAGCTTTTCGCCAAACTTTGCTATCACGATGACAGCAAGCACCTCTAACGATAATGAGAGCCAAGCTTCCCATGGTTGTGCATATTCCACCGCAAACCGACTGGGCATCAAAGTAGGACTAATGAATGGGACAAAACTCAATCCCTTAAGAATAATATTCGTGGGTGCACTCGAAACAGCAAAACTCATAATATATCCCACCATAGCCAAGTAAATAACTGGTTGCGTCGCTTGTTGCACCTGGGATTGCTCATTGACCAGACTGGCAAATATAGTGGCAACAAACAGGTAGCCAACCACGCCAACAATAAACATTAAACTAGAAAAAATGAGAAATTGCATATCAATTCCCACCAAAATGGGTTTTATTTGCTTCACCACCGCATTGTCTTTGAAACCAATCAACATGCCAATAAACCCAATGATGTAAATCATTATTTGTGTTATTAAGAGACTGAAAATGCCGAGAATTTTACCATAATACTGGACGCGAGTTGAGGTGGTTGCCAACAATATTTCCATAATGCGACTGGATTTTTCATTGGCAATTTCTTGGGCAATCAAACCAACATAAACACTTAAAATAATGAAAATAAAGATGCCAATTGCACTCGCAATGACATAATTAGCCGTGTTTTTGAGTTTACCTCCTGTTGCCGCGCCCTTATTAGATTGTGCTTTTACTGTCAGCCGGGCTGGTGTCTGTAATCGGCTGATATCCGCAGCCGTTAGCTTTAATTGTTGCGCCGTTTTACCTAATTCAATCTGAGTCAGTGCACTTTGTATTTTGGTTTCATTAAACATCACCGCAGTATCAGCACTGGTGACTAATTGGTAGCCTTGGTTGGTCTGCCTCAAATAACCGTCAATTTTTGTTTGTTTCAATTGACGCTTGGCAGTATCTACGGTATCAACCGCTGAAAGTTTTGCTTTGATCAAATCAGCTTTTTTCAGAGTCTGATATAAAGTTGGTTGAGCAACAATGGCTAAGTTGGGTGTCTTATCGCTACCACCCGTCGATACAATCCAACCCACTAATAGGCCAATTAATGGCACAAACAATGGTGATAACACCAGTGCCCAAAAACCAAATGTTTTAACCCGCACCCGATATGTTTGCCGGGCGACCAATAAAATGTCGTGCGTCATAGGGTTGCCTCCTGACGAAAAATTTCATCAAGCGTTGGCGGAGCCTGCACAAATGCCTGTACATACCCCGATTGAGAGACACGGGTGAAAATAGTGCGACCGACTGCTTCGTCAGTGACAGTGATTAACCAACCAGCACCCTGTGGTTCAATCTTTAACACACCCTCAATATCGTTTAGATTCTCATTAGTTTCAACATAGATCTCTGTTTTACCAAAACTATCGCGAATTGTCTGTACGCCACCTTGTAGAATAGGCTTTCCTTGTTTTAACATCGTGAGATTATCCGAGAGTGCTTCCACCCCACTCATGTTGTGACTTGAAAAGATGATCGCTGCGCCCTTGCGTTTCAATTGCTTAATTTCACTCATCAAAACCTGCGTATTCACTGGGTCCAATCCTGTAAAAGGTTCATCTAATATTAAAAATTCTGGTTCGTGAATCAACGTCGCAATAAATTGAATTTTCTGGGCATTGCCCTTTGAAAGACTCTGTACTTTATCAGTGACTTTGCCAACTACCTCTAACCGTTGCATCCAATTCTGTAACTGCACCCGAACGTCTGCGCGTTTCATTCCATGTAATTCTGCAAAATAAAGAATTTGTTCCTCAACAGTCCACTTCTGATAAAGCCCTCGTTCCTCAGGCAAAAAACCAATGCGTTTTTGCATGGTCGGTCCAATTAATCGCCCATTCCAAGTTATTTGCCCACTATCTGGTTGAATAAAATCCAAGATCATCCGAAAGGTGGTTGTTTTCCCAGCACCATTTTGGCCAATCAAACCCATAATTTCGCCCGCTTTCACAGTCATGCTTAACTCGCTGACCGCTACTTTTGTACCAAATTTTTTGGATACTTGATTAATTTCCAACGTCATAAAATGCCTCGCCTTAATCCGAATCGTTTCGGTAATGTTGTGATTAGTTGCATTTGATATCCCCTATTTTAACATTTTACCTACCAAAAAATCGTCATTGTCTACCTAGACAATGACGATTCCGGTGATAAATTTATTTTGCAGCCTTCAAATCGGCTAAGCGCGCTTCAGTCGCAGCCAACTTAGTCTGCCAATCAGCTAACTTTTCACGTTCTTCAGCAACGACAGCTTCCGGTGCATTATTCACAAACTTAGCGTTTCCTAACTTACCTGCACCACGTTTAACTTCACCAGTAAACTTCTTCAATTCACCCTCAAGGCGGGCAATCTCTTCATCCAAATCAATCAGTTCTTCCAATGGCACGAAGATTTCTGCTCCTGAAATCACCGCTGACATTGATAGCTTGGGTGCTTCGATATCAGCCGCAATTTGCAACTCCTTTGGGTGTACAAAGCGATTGATGTAGTCAGCATTTTCTTCAAAGATACGCTTCAAATTAGCATCTTCAGTCTTTACCAAAACGTCAATTTTCGTTGACATCGGTGCATTCGCTTCATTACGAATCGTACGAATTGACGTAATTAATGCCACTAAGCTAGCGAAATCAGCCTCAGCCGTGTCATTAGTCAACTCAGCGTGTACCTCAGGATAGGCTGCATCGACCAAAGTCTCGCCCGCATGCACCGGCAATTCCAACCAGATCGCTTCAGTCACGAATGGCAAGATTGGGTGTAGCAGACGCAATGTTTGATCCAAGACATAGGCTAACACGTGTTGGACGGCATCCTTAGCTGCTTCGTTATCGCCATTCAAGGTTTCCTTGGTCATCTCGATGTACCAGTCAGCGAAATCATTCCAGATAAAGTTGTACAAAGCACGGTCGGCCTCACCAAATTCAAACTTTTCGAAATTCTTCGTTACCTTGGCAATCGTGTCATTCAAGCGTGACAAAATCCACTTGTCTGCCAAAGTCAAGGTGTCATAGGCTGGCAATTCTGCCTTCGTATCTTCATTCAGATTCATAATGACGTAACGTGACGCATTCCAGATCTTATTAATGAAGTTCCATGAAGCATCCATCTTGGCGTATGAGAAATTCAGGTCTTGCCCTGGCGTTGATCCATTCGTCAAAAACCAACGCAATGCGTCAGCGCCATACTTCTCAATGACATCCATTGGGTCGATACCATTACCTAGGGACTTTGACATCTTACGACCCTGCTCATCACGAATCAAACCATGAATCAAAACGTTATTAAATGGCCGGCGACCAGTAAATTCCTTTGACTGGAACATCATCCGGGCAACCCAGAAAAAGATAATGTCATAACCCGTGACCAACGTATTCGTTGGGAAATAACGCTTAAAGTCTGCTGAGTCTTCATCAGGCCAACCCATCGTTGAAAATGGCCAAAGAGCTGATGAGAACCACGTGTCCAAAACATCCGGATCTTGTTCCCAGTTTTCAATGTCTTCTGGCGCTTCTTCACCAACGTACATCGCCCCAGTTTGCTTGTTATACCATGCTGGGATTTGGTGACCCCACCATAATTGACGTGAGATAACCCAATCATGAATATCTTCCATCCATCGTGTGAAGGTTCCTTCAAAACGTGGTGGGTAGAAATCAACGCGATCATCAGATGCTTGCATAGCCAATGCTTGTTCAGCCAATGGCTTCATTTTAACGAACCATTGTGTCGAAAGTCGTGATTCAACCTGAACACCTGTTCGTTCTGAGTGGCCAACGGAATGCACGATTGGTTCAATGTGTAACATCCAGCCGGCTGCTTCAAGATCCGCAACGATTGCCTTACGTGCCTCAAAACGATCCATACCGTTATACTTACCAGCATTTTCATTCATTGAAGCGTCATCATTCATCGTGTTGATGCGTTCCAAATCATGCCGATTACCAACTAAAAAGTCATTAGGATCATGCGCAGGCGTAATCTTAACCATGCCTGAACCAAACTCTGGATCAACATATTCATCGGCAATAATCGGAATTTCACGGCCCACTAGTGGTACCAAAACCTTCTTTCCAACTAGATCTTTGTAGCGTTCGTCAGATGGATGCACAGCTACTGCAACATCCCCAAACATGGTTTCAGGACGAGTCGTTGCAATTTCAATATAGTTCTTGCCATCATAGCTATCATTGGCATCAACAAAGGGATACTTCACATGGTAGAAAGCCCCTTCGTCATCTTGGTGAATAACCTCGATATCAGACAAAGCGGTCCGGGCCTTTGGATCCCAATTAATGATGTACTCACCACGATAGATTAAGCCCTTGTTATACAGTGTCACAAAGACCTTGCGCACAGCAGTTGATAGACCCTCGTCAAGCGTAAAACGCTCACGATCATAATCCAATGATAGGCCTAGCTTACCCCATTGTTGCTTGATCGTTGAAGCATATTCGTTCTTCCAGTCCCACACTTGATCGATGAACTTTTCACGACCGAGATCGTAACGTGAAAGTCCTTGTTCCGCCAAACGTTGTTCAACCTTCGCTTGTGTCGCGATACCCGCGTGATCCATGCCGGGCAACCACAAGGTATCAAAACCTTGCATCCGCTTTTGACGAATCAACATGTCTTGCAAAGTGGTGTCCCAAGCATGGCCCAAGTGCAACTTACCCGTCACATTTGGTGGTGGAATCACGATTGAATAAGGGCGGGCCTTATCATTTCCTGATGGCTTAAACCGTTTTTCTTGTACCCATTTGTCATAACGACCCGCTTCGACACTCGCTGAGTCGTACTTTCCTGGCATATCAACTTCACGCATGATACATCCTCCAATTTGATATTCTTCAGTCATTTTTACCGCCAAAAAAGCCCTGACGATGTTGTAACACATCATCAGGGCGTTCATATACGCGGTACCACCTGATTTTAGGACCATACGATCCTAATCTCATTGCTCCTTAACGCGGAAAACGATATTGACTACTCTAAATATGTTTCATCAATATAGCCCATCAGCTACCTTCATCATGACGATTTGGTCTGTCTTTCACCAACTACAAACTCGCTCAACAACTCGTCACAACTACTCTCTAATGCATTGCTATAAGACTCATTTTACGGTTTTTAAGCTAAAACATCAAGCCTTTTCTAAGAAGTCGTACGGCGTCAAGTCACCCATACCGATATTGGGATCAAAGCGTCCTTCCATGATACTGGCAATTGTCAACGTGTCTGGATCCGCATCAGCGACGGCCATCTCCGGTGCAGCCGTTTTTGTTGCAGCCGGCTTAGCCGTGGCATGCTTGAGCGTTTCAGCAACCGTCTCGGCCGCATGATTCAATTGGTCACGCTTAATTTGCGTCGGTATCTTTGGCATGACACCGTCAATCGCCTCTGCTAAACGTTGTTGTAGGGTCGTCCGGCGGTCCCCCCCCTCTGTTTCAATGGCCTTTGCAAAGGCCGCTGGTTCACCCAACAGTACGAGCGATTCGCTGGCACGCGTTAATCCGGTATAGAGCAAGTTTCGTTGTAGCATCCGACCAAATTGCATCACGAGTGGCATAATCACTAAGGCATATTCACCACCCTGTGCCTTATGAATAGTTGTTGCATAGGCGAGCGTGATATTAATGAAATCGGGGCGCATGTAACACACCATACCTGCATCGAACTCAACTTCCATATAGTCAGCTTTTTCGGCGTTTTCTTTATCTTTGGCAAGCATGATCGTTTTGATATAGCCGATATCACCATTAAACACGTTATTTTCAGGATCATTCGTTTTTTGCATCACCTTGTCACCAACGCGGAAGCCAAATTCAAACTCACCTTCGCGCCATTTGATCTCACGGGCACCTGGTTTCAGTGGATTAAATAAACTCTGTCCGAGTAGATTTAAACGATTGACGCCCGCTGCTGTCCGATACATGGGAGCCAAAATTTGCATGTCCCGGACGCTCTTACCGCGCGCAATCCAACTTTTAACCACCTTTTCGATATATGGTGCGACTTGTGCCATATGAACTGGGAAAAATGATCGGTCAGGCTTGCGCTCCAACAAATCAGCGGGCACCGTACCTTCTTTCACAGCACTAGCCAATTCAATAATAGTTGAACCTTTACCTTGGCGATGAATCGTTTCCAATTCCCGAAAATTCAACATCCCCGAGGCGAGCAAATCATAGAACACACGACCGGGTCCCACTGATGGTAATTGATCCTTATCACCTACTAAAATAATTTGCATATTTTTGGGTGCTGATCTTACCACCGTCGCAAAGAGTTCCGTGTCAACCATCGACATCTCGTCAATAATCAATAATTGCCCTTCTAAGGTCGTAGGTTCAGCATTACTAATTGCTTCACGCCCATTGATGCCTAACAAACGGTGAATGGTACTAGCTTGTTTACCAGTTGATTCTGATAAACGCTTAGCTGCCCGCCCAGTTGGTGCCGCCAGATTAATCATCTTATCGAGGTCATCTGCCTTGGTGCCATCATTTACCAAAAGCTTTTCATACGCTTCAACAACACCATTGATGATGGTTGTTTTTCCGGTACCAGGCCCGCCCGTCAAGATAAATAGCTTATTGGTCAAAGCAGCCAACATCGCATCTTTTTGCAAAGGATCATATTCAAAGGGGTTGGCGGCCTCCACTTCTGCTAGGGCCTTAGCGGCGGCTTCCCGTTTAAACAGCCCTGCACTTTGATTTAACGCTAACATATTTTGTGCAATTTCGACCTCGGCCGCATAAATTGTGTAGACAAAGATGCGTTCGCCTTCTGCAACAATCACGTTTTCTTTGGTGAGCGCCAGGACTGCCGTTTTAATTAACGCCATATCCACAACAATATTTCGCGTACGTTGCAAGAGTTGTTGCGCCTCGCCTAATAACTCATCGACGAGCAGATAGGTATCACCCTTTTCAAAGGTAGCTGCGTTAATCGCCGCCACGACCCCGGCTTTAATGCGACGCTCATCCAACGGATCCATTTCACGTTGCGCGGCTAACCGATCTATTCTGGCAAATGACACCCCTTCAATATCTAAAACGAGTTGGTATGGATTGTCTTGCAATACATGTAAGGTCTCTAACCCATATTTTGCATAGATGGCCGCCGCAATTGAGGCACCAAAGCCATAGTCGTTCAACGCGACGATTGCCCGTTCCATGCCATCTGAAGCTTTAAGTTGTTCGATAATCGTTGTTTGTTGGGCCGGTTTCAAACCAATGTCACCTAACACGTCTGGTCGATTTAAAATGATGTCGATCGCGTCAACGCCTAATTCAGCGACAATTTTTTCAGCTGTTTTTTCGCCAACCCCTTCGAACTTGTCACTCGCCAAATATTTGACGACCCCCGAATTCGTGCTAGCTGCTAACCGCTTGTAATTAGTTGCTTGAAACTGCTCACCAAACTTAGGGTGGTTTTTAAGGACCCCTTGAAACTCATAACTCGAGCCGATCTGGACATCCCCAAAACTACCGGTCACCGTAATTTCTTTTTCATCATACTCAAAGTTTTGTTTATCGATTTTCACCGCTAACACTTTATAAAAATTATCATTTGCCGCAAAGACGATGTTCTGTACTTGCGCCTCCATTGTTGGTGTCTCGTGCGCCTTGGCGGAAGAATCACCGAACAAGTCAATTTCATCATTCATTCTTTGAACCTGCTAATAGTTGTGCGATCTCGTCCAATCGTTGGGCTTGGTTTTGGTATCTGTCACCATCAATGGCCTGTGCGGTTGCTAACCAGTGATTACCTGGCTCGCCATGCACTGTCTGTACTAAACCGCGACCAAAGTTGGCATCAAAGCTCTTTGAATTAAGTGCCAGGGCCTTTTCAAATGCGGCAGCTGCTTGTGTCAAATCTTGCAGGCCCAACCAAATGTTTCCCAGTAAAATAATCGCGGCCTCATCGTCTGCGACCTGTTCAACACCAGTCAGGGCAAAGACTAAGGCCTGCTTAAAGTCATTTTTAGCGTAAAAAGCTTGGGCCTGCATCATCGTGGCATCATGCAGCAAGGTTGCATCGGCAATTTTACCAAAGAATTCGTTTGCCTTGTCGTATGCACCGACGGCATAATACAGATTCCCAACAGCATAATTCAACTGCTGTACAGCCGCGAAATTATCTGCAAAAATCCCCAAACTCTTGAGCCCAAGTTCTTCCGCCTCGAGATAATTTTCAGACACGATTAAAACGTTAACCAAATCAACATACGCGGGCCAATTTTGTGGTGTGGCTTCAATCGCAGCCACTAATTTTTGCATATCCGTTTGTAGTCCCGTTTGTTCTGTCATGCTTATGCCTCTTCTTAAATCGTGTTACTTGAATCACTGGTAATGTCTAAATAGGAAACATCATTACGGATAATTTCAACAAATGTCTGACCATCATGCGTTTCCAAAATTGAGGTTGAGGTATTTCCCAACCCACCCCGGGCTCGTGATTCTGCCAAAGGAGTGCCTAGGAGATATGCCATTCCAGCCGTTAAGGTCATGCCATGAGAAAAGAACACTAGGTTAACATCTGCGCCACCATAACCGGCCACTGCTTCAACCACCGCTTGGCGAAACCGTTGTTGGACATGTTCAAAACTTTCTGCTCCCGCAACTTGTGATGCATCAAAGCGTTCGGGATGATGCCGATAAGCGTCATACATTTCTGGCCAATTTTCTTGAACGTCGACAAAGGTCTTACCTTCCCAAACACCCATGCCAAATTCGACCAAGCCCGACTGTAACGTCAGCTCAGGCCGTTGCTTCAGATAACGGATTGTTTCATCAGCAGTTGTACGAGCTCGTTTGATTGGTGATGCGAACGCATGCGCAAACTTGATATCTTGCAAATGCTTTCCTAATAATTCGATTTGTTGATATGATTCAGGCAAAAGTGGTGAATCACCGTTTGCTCCTTGGAAACGGCCTTCATTGTTCCATTCTGTTTTACCATGGCGGATAAAATAAAGTTTCGTCATGTCTGCTTGCTCCACTTTCATTCGATAATTGATGTTTCCATTATACGCTAAAAAACCTACGCGACCAAAGATGATTCCAGGTTTACGTAGGTCTATTAAGCTTCTTTAATAAGTAGAATTTCTCGTTCAACTAGCTCGTTGAGGTAGAAACGAAACAGCTCCACTAATTCAGGATTTGAGTTTTTGAAGATATTAACCGTATCATTACCTGAAGGATTAACCGTCTTGATCTTGACCCCAGTTAAATTTTTATCAATCGACACCTTTAGTTTAATCGATTGGGCCAAGCCCTTGCTGGGTTCAAGAGCTCGTTGCATGATATAAGCACCTGCATTATTTTGCACGAAACCCGTATCCCCCAACGCATACTTCTTCAAACCTGGATTAAATTCATATGTAACTGTATCACCAGCCACCTTCACCGACTTTTCAAATGCCATGGTCTTTTCTCCATTTATACATATTGTTATACTTAGTGTACTAATACCTGTTCAGAACTTCAAATGTTTTGATGTTCACAGACACTCTACCTCGAGGAGCAAAACTATGCGTGAGATTCAAATTAATGACACCACCACCGTTGCTAACCACCGCGTTGGTCAACCAGATTTAAACGAACATCAAACTGTCTTTGGTGGCCGCACCCTGTCGATTGTCGATAATACCGCCTCCATTCCAGCCATGCGCGTTGCCCGCAGCATCGTCGTCACTGGGACCATGGATCATATTCACTTTCTCCAGCCTTTCGATTTACGCCATGCGTTATCAGCCGAATCCTATGTAACTGGGATCGGTTCACGTTCCATCGAGGTTTTTACCAAAATCATTGGCGAAGATATGGAAACTGGAACTCGTTTTCTAGGGTTCTATGCCTTCACTACCTTCATCATCCAAGATGCTAACGTACGCATGCCAGCCACCACGCTGATTGCAGACACACCAGAACAAGCACAGCTCATTGCTGGTTACACTGATCGCAAGGCACTCCGCGATCAAACCCGCCACGCTGATGAAAGCATTTTAGATACCGTCACCCTGGCGATGCCTTGGGAAAACAGAAATCATGAAAATCCGCTAACGAACTAGTCTTCGTTAGCGCTTTTTTTGTCTTAAATAAAATGCAAAAAAGCATTGCTCGGCTGAACTTCATCAACCAAGCAATGCTTTATATGATAACTATTAATGGAAGACCATACCACCGTCAACAATCAAAGTTTGACCGGTGATGTAGTTTGAATCTGATCCGGCCAAGAAGCCCACGGCATTGGCGACATCTTCAGGTTCTGATACCCGGCCTAAGGCAATCCCATCTGAGAATTGAGCCATCCCCCAGTCGTCATCCTTACCAGCGTTTTTACCAACGTTGTGCGCAACATCATACATCATTGGTGTCTTGACGATACCAGGAGCAAATGCGTTCACTGTGATACCGAGTGGTGCCAATTCCTTAGCTGTAGTTTGCGTAATCCCACGAATGGCAAACTTAGTTGCGCCGTAGACTGACAATTCAGCATTACCCTCAACACCAGCTTGTGACGTGGCATTGATGATCTTACCACCGTGACCTAATGCTTTAAAAGTTTCTGTGGCAGCTTGAATGCCCCAAATTGTCCCATTAACATTTGTCTCAAATGTCCACTTTATCGTGTCTTCATCAACTTCCAAAATCGGTGTTGTTGGTGCGACCCCGGCATTGTTGATTACAACCGTCAAATCACCAAAGGCATCAGCCGTTTGCTTGACTGCGGCAAAAACCTCATCACGCTTAGTAACGTCAACAGAAATTGCCAAAGCTGCATCCGCATGCTTGGTATTAATTTCTTCAGCAACACGTGCCACCTTAGTCAAGGTGCGACCAACTACTGCCACTTTAAAACCATCGTCAGCCAAACGCTTTGCGATTGCTTCACCAATACCTTGTCCTGCGCCTGTTACAAATGCTACTTTTGTCATAATATTAACCTCACATATTTCGCTTTTTAACTTGTGATTGTTTTAACAACCTTTAACGTATGTAAGTATAATACCACATTCAAAACTTGTCAACGTGATATTTTTCACAATTTAACCCTTGTTATACCAACACATCAAAAAAATCGTCACCTGATTAAAGATGTGACGATTTTGTGAATTTATTTACTTGCACCAGTGGCCAACAGCTTACCAACGACTGGTAACTGGCCTAATTGACCAACTTGATCACTCGGCACCACAATGGTATTTGCTGGGCTCTTCGCTAGTTCTGTAAAGGCATTAATTGATTGATTTTGGAAATATTTATCATCTACAGCTTTCAGACCAGCTTGCACTGTGTCAATCCGGTATCGTTCTGCATCTGCCCGTGTTTTAGTCGCATCCGCTTCGGCTTTAGCCGTCGACATGACCGCATCATTTTTAGCCTTGGTCGTCAGTTGAATCGACTGGGCTTCACCTTCGGCTTTTGCAATAGTTGCAACTCGCTCACGATCCGCCGTCAATTGCTTATCCATTGCTTCTTGAATCGCTTTTGAGGGCGTCAATTCGTCAATGTTAATACGATCGACATTGATACCATACGTATTCGTTAAATCACCAATGGCCACGCTTAATTCTTGATTGATTTTTGCTGTTGAACCTAGCGACTCATTCAAGTCCATCCGCCCGATGATATCACGTAGATGACCACGTACTAATTGCGCCATGGATTCAACGGAATCAGTATTTTCATACATATACTTAACCGCATCAGTCACATGATAATTCAAAGTCACACTAGCGCTCACATCGGCATTATCCTTTGTGATCACGGAATAGTTTGGCAAGCGCAATGGCTCCATCGCCAAACTTACCGTCCGAACTTTTTGAATAATTGGTATATAGAACTGTAGTCCCGATTGAACCGTACTGGCATATTTACCTAACATTTCTTTTAACCCGACGTTATTTTGTGGCACAATCTTGATTCCAAATGGCATTTCCCTACTCCTTATTCAATTCCAATTAAGACTATGGCTTCTTGACGCCCTCAGTAATATACAGTTTTAAATTCTCTGTAATCTTGCCCCGGGCTGACATATAACTTCTTTCACGACTAATACCATGGCGCAAGCGCTTTTGTTGTTGCATACTAATGTGCGCTATTTCCCGCAAACTTTGATGTTTCGCTTGTCGTCGTGGCGCTGCTTTTACGGCTGAATGATGCTGATGACGCAGCGCATCAGACTGTTTCAATGCCTTCTGCACCCGTTCCGCGCCAGCATCAGCACTTGCATCACTATAGAGCGCACCGATTATATCTAAAAATCCCATGGCCTCTCCCATCAATTCTTACAAAGCTCGTAATGTCAAAATATTGCCATTTGCCTCAATAATGACATACGCTTTGTCCATCTCAACTGGATGATTACCATCAATCAAATAACGGTAATAAATACCATCCACGACAACTAACCCATTTTCAGGTGTAATACTCCTTCCGTTAATCGTGCGACCGACAAACTGCCGTTGTTCAAACGATGATGTAGGTCTAGCAATTAACTGATCATCGAGTGACTTTTCTAATAAATAAGCAACTAAGTTATTAATACTCCGGTTCTCTTTATCTGCTTCATTGGCTATACGCTCGTGTAATTCTGGCGTCAGACGAAGTGATAATTGCCCGCTATAATTCTTTTTTTCTTCCATGACCACATTGTAGCACAAATGATACTATTTGTAACTGCATTGATTTTTGGAAACCTCATATAGCAGGTACATTGTAGTTCCTGAAGGATGTCCTTACAAATTTCAGTTCACAAAAAAAAGCCGTGATTTTCATCACGACTTACTAGCTTCATTATCAAGTTTATGGCCGCTACAGCGACCGCTGTCAGAAGGATCCATGCCCTAACGCGGTTGATGATGCTCGCATTTCCTTCTGATTATTTCAACGCCCACGATGAGCCAACTCACCATCGCGACTACTAGACTGATAGAGACCCATCGAGCTGGTTGATAAGTGACAAGAAGCTGATTGAGCCCTTGATGACTTTGCACCGTGATGACACCGACAGCATTTTGGTGAAGCGGTTGAATAGTTTGACCATTCAATTTAAGGTGCGTTTGTTGGTACTTCACCACCGGTACTTGGATTGGGGTGGCCTGGGGCGCATTCCAATCCACCTGTAACCCCTGTCGAGTCACTCGTTTATGGAAGGTAGTGGTGCTTGTATAGATGCTATGATTAACCAAGTGGTAAGCGTCCGCTGTTTTACCCATTTTTGGTAAATAGTCCGACGTATCCTTAGTCAAGCGTTGCAGGCCGGCAGCTAGTTTAGGACTTAACCAGGCTTGGCGAATTTGATGCATCGTACCGTGCTTTTGCACGGATGATGAGGTCGTAAAGTTGGTCGACCACTGTTGCGTTTCGCTAGTCACCGTTTGGAGGTTACCCACAAACAATAATGCCAAGACCACAATGCTACCTGTTTGACGCCAATGTCTTGGTACCTGAAGATCAGTCTGGACCGTTTGCAGACTTCCTAATAGAATTAGCGGCGTCGCAATAATCATAAAACGCGCTGGAAACTGTAGAAGCGAACCCAAGATTGGCAAATTGTCTTGTATTAGTTGCCAAGGCATCAATGCACTACTTAGAAAGACAAAAAATAGACCAACAAGTGCGACCACTCGATTCGTCAATGATAACAAACGCCAGCGGAAAATTAGCTGGTACAATTGCCACATCACGAGGATGAGAATCGGAATACCCAACCAATGACTCAAAATTGACGGCACCGTTGTATAGCTTGCTAATACAAAATTAACTGGGTTCATCAATCTGTTGTGCAGTGTTAAATCTAATAGTGTGGCCCACACATTAGCTGTTAACACCATAAAAATAAGAGCCGCCAGCAATGTATGTTTGACAAACAACCACCATTGTTGCTGCCTAATCAAACCAATCAACCAAAATGGTATGAGCAGCATGACCGCCATGAGCGCGGTTAAATTATGAACTTGAACTAGCAAACTCAAACCAATCGCCAACAACCATATTGGCAATGCATGCTCTTTTTGCTGAATCATTTTCACTGCGGCTAAAATGACCAGTGGTAGAATAGCTGCAGCCAAGGCAGCTCCTTTTTGCGCTGTTGCCCATGATGTGATTGCTTCAGTATTCAAGTAGATTAGGCTACCAACTAGCGCCAATCCGCGATCAAGTTCAACTTGGCGTGCCAAATAGAAAAAAGTTAACCCACCAAGATAGAGGATACCGATACTACTGATAATTTGAAACAACCACCAGCTGCCCGTCACCAACAGCACAGCACCATAGATATAACTAGAAAATGGACCGTAGACCGCATTGATCACCCGGGCACTTTGATTGAAACCAAAATCACTCACAAAATAGTGAAAATGTAGTGTCTTCAGCTGCATCATGGCATCGTAAATACGATTAAAATGAAATAGCGCATCTCCTTGAACAGTCGTGACCCCGCCTAAAATCACCTGGTGTCCCAGAATCTGTGGCATCATCACCGCTATACTAACCAGTAGGATCATGACTGGTGGTTTTTTAATCCATTTGTACATCGGCTTCAACCACATCAGTCCGTACCATAATACCAATCAGGACAATAAACATCACCAGCCAAATGATTGATAATCCCTGACTTCCTAGCGCACCATTGTGCCACTTGAGTCCGAAATAATCTGCAAAACTGGCGCCAATTGGGCGGGTTAAGATGTACGCAACCCAAAAACTACCTGTTTCCAGCAAGAGATTACGCACGAATACCTGACGTACAGTTAATGCAATCACCAACAAAATTGATAGGAATACCCCAGTCAAAAACAGTCCTAACCCAAGATCATTGCCAATGTAGTCGCCTAACGCGGTACCAAGCATAAAACTAAAGCTTACTGTCAGCCAATAAAACAGTTCTGCCCGCCGTGTTGTAATGGTATGGATTGAAATATCATGTTCGACTAGGAACCAACCCATAAAGCTCGCTAACATCAACCCAAAGAACAGGATACTTGCCATGTAATGACTGATATGTAAGCCACCATGCACCGCATCCGCCATAATTGTGCCTAAGATGGCTAAGGTAGCCACTGGTAACCAATATGAAATGACGTGATATTGTTTCCGGGTGACTTGCCAATACAGGGTGGCACCAAAACTAATCACTGCAAAAATTAATGTCGGAATCGGTCCGATTGATTTTGCTAATGTATCACTGAGTGACTCGCCCATACCGGTAGTCACGAGCTTGGTAAGCCAAAATATCAGTGTAATTGTTGGTACTTTGACCAATAGATTTTCTTCCATAATGTGAGACCTCATTTCAATTGACAATATGGTCATTTTACGGAGATAAGCCCTACCGTCGCTACCAGATTACGCTGAATTTTTTCTGAATTTTTTTCATTTTTTGTTTTGGAGGGTGGTTCCAGAGTTAATTGTTACACCTGATAATCGGGCCCCTTAGCCAAGCTTTTTAGATTCTTAAAACATAAAAACCGCGATGAGTTTTAACTCATCAGCGGCTAATTCGTGGCATGTTACAGGCTTAAACAAAAAAACAAGCCAATAATTGACTTGTTTCTTTAAACCTATTCATTTTGATGGTTATCGCTTTGCGCTGATACCCAAGATATATGACACAACTAGGACAACGATAACCGCCCCAATGATTGACGGAATAATTGCCATACCAGCTAAGGTTGGACCCCAGCTACCAAGCAACCATTGACCCACTGCTGAACCAACTAAACCAGCAACAATGTTGGCGATCCACCCCATTGCTGCACCACGGTTTGTGATGGCGCCAGCGACAGCCCCAATAATTGCACCAACGATTAACGACCAAATCATAACTCTGCCTCCATCTCTTTTTCAAAATTCGGGTCATACAACCCAATACAGATATAATATCATAAGGCTTACTAATATACAAATTTCATAACAATCTGATATTACAAAGAATAACGTTTATTACAAAGCAATTAAAAATATCTCAAAAAGGTTAACACGGGTACTTAATGTGCCTATTTAGTTATCAAATAGGCGAATCTATTGTCCCAATTGTTGGAACTTGCAACTGTAAGTGACATCCACACAAAAAAGAGTTCACCCAAATTGGGTGAACTCTTTTGAAACAATATCAGGCTGAAAGTGACCAAGATTGGCCACCTAGCATATAAACATTGTTCTCTATCAGAAGCAAATTACTTAGTGTACTTAGCTTCGTGGAACTTCTTCATGATACCTGCTTTTGACAACAAGTTCTTAACAGTATCTGATGGTTGAGCACCGTTGTTCAACCATGACAATACCAATTCTTCGTCCAACTTAACTTCAGCAGGTTCAACCAATGGGTTGTACGTACCAACAGTTTCAATAAAACGACCATCACGTGGTGAACGTGAATCAGCAACAACAACACGATAGAATGGGCGCTTCTTTGAACCCATGCGCTTCAAACGAATTTTAACAGCCATGTGTAATATCCTCCAGTAATTTTCTACATATTATATCATAACAAATTTTTTATGATGTGTAAAGTGTTTTACCTTTACACATTGATAGCGTGTCAAGTGAATACCCTTTACACCTATCCGACATCTATAAATATACCCTATCTTAAAAAATCATGCAACCCATTATTCAAAATCTTAGGCCGATGAATTGTGCTAAAATAGATGCATAATCCCAAATATGTTGAATAAGAATTGAGGCTTTTCTTATGACTGAAGTTATCGCTCACCGTGGATTCCATAACCACGTGCCTGAAAACACGTTACCTGCATTCGCATCAGCACTGGCAACTAATGCCGATGCCATCGAAATCGATCTGCACCGTACCAAGGATGGCCACTTAGTGATCATTCACGATGAAATCATCGATCGTACCACTAATGGCCACGGGTTCGTTAAAGCATTGACCCTAGCTCAAATTCAAACCTACGCCACCCGAAATACAAATGGCCCGCTGTTTTATGATGTCCAGGTTCCGACCTTTCGCGATTTATTGACTTACTTAGCCGAAAAGAACTTTACGCGGACCCTAGTCATTGAAGTCAAAACCGATAAATTGAATTATCCAGGGATCGAACAAGAAATTTTGGATACATTAGCTGAATTTGATCCACAGTATTCGGTTATTTTCCAAAGTTTCAACCTCAACACACTACATACATTCCGTGAATTAGCACCCACTGCTGAAATTGCGGCACTGACATTTATCATCACCCCAAAAGTATTAATGGGCCGACGCCGTGGTGATTTTGATTATATCCATCCAGATATCACAAAATTGAAAAGCATCCCCCTGATGTACGCCTTAGCCAAGCGTATTGGCCATATCCGGCCTTGGAATGTCGACCAATATGCCGACCAACAACGATTAATTCGCGATGGCTTCGCTGGGCTGATCACAAACGAAGTACAAAAAGCCCTTGCCCTTCGTGATTCTATAAACTAAGCACATCTAACCCGTAGTACCAACAGTACTGCGTTTTTTTTGTTGCGCCGTAATCTAAAATGGCCCCCACAGTTGGAATTCTCCAATTGCGGGGGCCATTATTCAATATGCACAAGCTATTGAATAAATTTTATCCTATTTTACCAAACAAACAGACCAGCCATGGCTGCTGACAATAATGAAACCAAAATTCCTGAAATCAAGATCAATGGCACGTGTTTTGCCACGTAATCTGCAGTGTCTTGTGAAGTCATTGAACGATATTCACCAATTACCATCCCTAAGGTTCCAAAGTTGGCAAATGACGTTGTGAAGACCGTTAAGCCAGCTAAGAAGTGCTTATCTGCAAACAAGCCAGTCCCTGCCAAAGCAGCCTTAGAAACCTGCCCCATGACCACGAATTCGTTAGTCACTAACTTAGTTCCCATTAATTGCGCCATGTGGAAGGCATGTGTGACATCATTTCCTAATAACCACGCAAATGGGAACATGATGACACCGAAGATATTTTCTAATGATAGCCACTTAAAGCCAGTCAAAGCAAAGGTATTATCTACCAAAGTCGCCAAACCAACAAACCCAATGACTGATGCAATGATGATCAAAGCAACCTTACCCGCACCTAGAATTGAAGCTCCCAAGTAACCAAAGAATGGTTCGCGCTTTTGCTTCTCACCAGTTGCTGGATTGACCGAAATATCTGCTACGATGTCCTCGGCTGGGTCAATCTTGGTTGGATTCAAGATAATTGACATCGCTACCGCTGACAAGATATTCAACGGAATGGCCGTCAACACATAGGCGCCTGGCATCATCTTGACATAAGAACCAAGAATGGAAGCTGAAACGGCCGAAATTGACATCATCGCCACCGTCAAATTGCGTCGTGCGCTCATTTGACGAAGTTGTAACTGAACCACTGGCAAGACCTCAGTTGTACCCAAAAACATCATTTCGATTGAAAAGAAGGATTCAAACTTAGGCTGACCAGTAACTTTTGATAGACCTTTACCGATGAATTTGATGATTGCTGGCATAATACCGACATACATCAAGACATCAAATAATGGAATAATCACCAGGATAGGTAAAACCACACCAGTAACGAAGTTCATTGAGCCCCCCGCTGGTGGTGTGACCCAATCTGGTACCGCAAACGCGATGCCTGCATATGCGGCTTTCAACAACCAGTTGAAGAAATCTGAGACGGCCATGATAACATCACGACCCCAACTGAATTTCAAGAAGAACCAAGCCAAAATCAATTGGACCAATAAAATGGCCCCCACTGACTTCCAGCTAATGTTCTTACGGTCATTGGAAAGCAAATAGGCAATCCCAATAAAAACAATGATTCCAATAATATTAATCGCTAATAGCATCTCTCTGAATGCCCCTTAATTTAGAATACGTGGAAAAACCACTTCTACTAGAGTACCAAAACGTTCGGTAAAATGCTATATTTTATTTAAAATGACGAACAAAAAAGGTAGCTGCTCGCACAACTACCTTTTTGTGATTACTTACTAATTTTCTTAAATACAATGATACCTAACACAATCATGATCATACCAAAAGCGAAGAACGGTAAATTCGCCGAATTGGTGATGTAACTAAATAGAATGAAAATACCACCCAAAATAGCAATGATTGGCGTCACCGGGTATAACCAAGTCTTATATGGTCGTTCCTTATCTGGCATTGTCTTACGGAGCTTGAAGACTGCTAAGAACAATAAGATAAAGAACAACCAACTGATAAAGACAGCTAAATCGGTTAAGGGGTCGAATTGATTTGAAAGCATTAATCCAATTGAAACCAAGGCCACCAACACTGAACTATTCCAGGGACTCGCAAACCGGTTCAACTTCACAAATGTCTTGGCAAACGGAAAGTTTCCTTCACTCGCCAAAGCATATGGGACGCGAATCGCTGTAAATGTATAGCCGTTCAACGCCCCATAAACTGAAATCAGAATGCCGACCGTCACCAACTTACCACCGATACCACCGAATAACATTTGTGCGACCTGGCTAGCTGTTTCTTGGTTACCCATAATTTGGTTAATGGGCATGTGTCGCAACATGACGATTGACACCAACAAATAAATGAGCCCGATAATGGCTAAACCAGACGTTAATGACAATGGCAAATCACGCTTGGGGTTCTTCAACTCCCCGGCGATATTTCCAATACCGATCCAACCATCAAAAGCAAACATCGCCGCGACAATCGCCCCACCAACACCGGCAATCGGGTTAATATGACTTCCAGCGGCCAAAGGCAATAGTTGGAAATGCACGTCGGCCTTTGAGAACAAACCGGCAAACACAATCAAAGCAATCGGAATTAACTTGAGAATGGTAAACAGTGATTGCGCCCGCGAAGCGAACTTGGATCCTAAGGCGTTGATGATTAGAATCGTGATAAAAACAATGATAGCAATATAAATTAAATTTTTACCCTGTTTGATACCAAACAAATTAGTGAATTGCGTCGTCCAAATAATCGCCAAGGCTGCAATATTGGCTGGATAATACACTAATGTTTGAATCCAACCAAATAAAAACCCATAGATCGGACCATAAGAATATTCTAAATACTTGGTGGCCCCTCCAGTTTCAGGGAACATGGCACCAAGTTCTGCGACGGTCAACCCACCCGCAATGGTGAAGATTGCCGCTAAAATCCAGGCCACAATCACCAAATTTGCGGATCCGGTTCGCTCAGCCATGGCAGCAATTTTGAAAAACACTCCTGCCCCAATTACCGTTCCAACAACTGCCGACAAGGCTCCGATCAAGCCCACTTCTCGTTTTAAGCTGGTTTGTCCCATTTCATCCTCTCAACTCACAAATATGAGCCATATCCTTTATAAAATTTCAAATAAGTAACATTATCCCATATGATACCCGCTAAAAGCAAACATTTCATGAGTTTTTAGCGAAAAAATTCGTGATTATCCACATAATAAAGAAAAGGCCTTCCAAGTCTCCCTGAAATGCCTTTGCTTTATTTTGGAATCGCGACAGAAACAACCGGAATGTTGTTGAAATCTGTAGCCGGTTCAATATAGATTTTCTTCGATAACCCGTAATCATCAGTCACTACGGATGAGACTTTACCAACATACAAGCCAGAGGGCGTAACGCCACCCAAGCCGGACGTAGTCACCAAATCACCCTTCTTAACGGTGGTATTGGATGTCGTATTACCCATCACGATACGATTCTTGGATTGGTTAAAGCCCGTGATAATACCGTCAACCGTGTCACCACTCGTCGTGGTCACCCGAATGGCAAATCGATCTGAAGTTTGATTGTTATCAGAAAGTAATTCAACTTTCGCATTGGTTGTATTCACTTGGGTGACACGTCCAACCAAGCCACCGGATCCCATCACTGACATCCCCTTTTTGATACCAGCCGAACTTCCCTGATTGATCACCAATTGGGTTTGCCAATTAACTGGTGAACGCGAAACAACAACCGCATTAACGACATCGTAATCAGTTAAGGTATCATTTAACTTCAACTGTGCTTTTAAGGCCTTGTTTTCGTTCTTCACGATTTGAAGCTGCACCTTGGCCTGTGCCAGTTCATCAACGCGCGACGTCAACTTCTGGTTTGTCTGGTAGGTGTTCAACAAGTTTTGTAAACTATTAAACCCATTATGCACAGTGCCAATTGGGGCAGAAACCAAATCAGACATCCAGCCGGTCACATCTGACACAATTTGACTTGGAATTGATGGTGACTCTTGTGAATCTTTCGAGCGGGAACTAACTGTAATAACCCCCAGGGTTATGATGATTAGTAAGACGGCCACCACCAAACGTCGTGACGAAAAAACATTTTTCATGTTTGACTCCCTCTACTAATTGAAACAATGGCTAGTTAGCAGTGCCACTATCCATCGTTTCATTACTTACAATTAGTTATTCTTCAAAACATCGATTGACTTCAATGCTTCACCAGTACCAATAACGACAGCATCTAATGGATTTGGGGCGACGAATACTGGGACCTTTGTGGCCTCAGCAATCACCGTATCGAGGTGCTTCAAAAGTGCACCACCACCAGTTAAGACAATACCACGATCGATAACGTCCGCGGCAATTTCAGGTGAAGTCTCTTCTAAAGTTTCCTTGATCGCCACGATAATTTCAGCAATCACATCCTTCATGGCAATTGCCACGTCTTCCGCTAATACTTCAATTGTCTTTGGCAATCCTGTGACCAAGTCACGGCCACGCACCGTTGTCGATGCCATGTCCTTGGCTGCTTCAACATCCGCTGAACCAATTTCGATTTTCAAACGTTCTGAGGTTTGTTCCCCAATTAAGACTGAATATTTTTGACGAATGTAAGACATGATGGATTCATCCAACTTATCGCCCGCCATACGAATGGAACGTGATGAAACAATCCCACCCAATGAAATAGTAGCAACGTCAGTGGTGCCCCCACCCATGTCCACAACCATTGAGCCAGTTGGTTCCATCACTGGTAAACCAGCTCCGACTGCAGCCGCAAATGGTTCTTCGATCACATACGCGTCACGCGCACCAGCGACACGTGCAGCATCAATCACGGCCCGTCGTTCAACAGCCGTCACACCTGAGGGTACCCCAATGGTCACGTATGGTCGTGAACTATGTCCACCAAGCGCCTTGCCTAAGTAGTACTTCAACATGGCCACCGTTGTTTCGTAGTCTGCGATAACACCATCACGCATCGGACGAATGGCCTTGATTGAGCCTGGAGTCCGGCCAATCATATCTTTAGCTTCTGAACCGACTGCAACGACTTCGTTTGTTTTTGTATTTCGGGCGACGACTGATGGTTCGCGTAAAACGATTCCCTTACCATCGATATACACCAACGTGTTGGCTGTACCTAAGTCGATTCCGACATTTCGAGTTCCAAATGAAAACACGGCGTTTGTCCTTCTTTTTTCTTATTTATTAAACTTGATTAGGCCGCCCGTTTACAGACGACCTCCATCAAATCATTTTTACTTCATACTGTCGTTAAGTCTATCATAGATTGACGTGCTTCGTCCATAAATCTAGCAAATTTTGCCATTGAATTTCTGGCACCATTTTCCGCTCAAAAGCGCTGATATAGCCATCGGCACTAACAACTAAAAAATCGAAAAGATGAATTTGAACAATTGCTGCACAAACCGCCAATTTTCTTAAAACTTCCAGATCCATCTGTGAAAAAACCAACCGGCCGCTCGGGTGATTATGGACGATGATAAACCCATAGGCATTCATCGCAATTGCATGCCGAAAAACATCACGTGGATGGATGACAACCGCATCCAGTGTGCCTTTAGCAATGCACTTAACATGGCGTATGACCAGTTGCGTATCCACGTAAACTGCCCAAGCTTCTTCTTGGGGGCGCCGACCGCCGACCTCAATCATCCAAGGGATAAACTCATCACTCGTTATTTTCATTCTGCCACCTCTTTATTAAAGAGAGGTTATTTGCAAAGGTGTTTAAAAGAAGCCAACTTGCGGTACACTATTTATATAAGAAAAGGAGAATAGCATGCGTGTTAGTCAATTAAGTCCACTCAGTATCCCCGCTCAAGATATTCCGCGGGCAGTTCGCTTCTATCGTGAAGTTTTTGATTTACCATCAGTCTTTGGTAAACACGAATCTGCCCATCTGTCACTACATGGTGAAGGCATCACGTTTATTGAAAACGCTGCGCCCACCAATGTTCAGGTGATTGTCAAGGATACGCCTGCTGACATTCAAAATCATTTCATTAATTACTTCGTACCTGAAACACGACCAGCCGAGGTCATTGATCAGGCCACCCACTTCTTTATTGCCGATTTTGAAGGCAACACCATTGAAGTCATTGCTAAGTAAAAAAGCTGTATGTTGTTACCGGATAAAATCCATCACGGTCACAGCATACAGCTTTTTGATTGCCCTTTAGTTGATGTTTGATCAGTCCAACCACTAACTATTCTAAGTGGCGCAATGCACGAAAAGTTAACAGAATGATCATTTGCACGAAGGCAAAAATTAACACAAATTCAATACTTGAAAGCGAGAACGACTTAACAATCAGTGATACCACTTGATTCCAATTGGTAATAATGTCCCAAGAATTCAACCGGGCGTACCGGCCTAAGTACATCCCATAAGCCGATAGTAATGATAAACTACCGAAAAATCCGAGCACAGACCGGGTGGTTGCCTTTGGAAAATAACTCTCAAAGATAATTTCAGCCGAGCGAGCGCCTAACAAGACCCCTAAGAAAATACCTAAAACAAGCATGCCATAGTTAAAACGAGCGCTGCCACCATCCAAGCTATAAATATGCATAAAATCAGTAATCATATACATCGAATTGGGAAAAAAAAGCACCCAAATCGTGGTTAACGAGATTTTCATTGTCCGCGCAGTAACTTTTTTAATAACCAAACTCAAATCAAATGGAATCACCGCTAAAAACAGATTCCAAATCAAGAAAGTGAGGTGACTAGGCGCAACGTACAGGACGATCATAAAGAGCGCAATTACCGCATGGATAGTCATGATAATTCGTCGATTCATCTTGTACCTCCGCTAATCTCATAAAATCGTTTATTTAGATGCAAAGAAATCGATCAAGACTTGGGCACTACGACGACCTGCTAAGACAACAAATTCATCATAGGCCATAGCTGATTCCCCATCGGCATTATCAGAAATTGCCCGCACAACTGCAAAAGGCACATCAAAGTGGGTCGCAATTTGGGCAACCGCTGCCCCTTCCATTTCAGCTGACTGTACTTCCGGAAAGTGTGCCAAAATAGCTTGCTTCTTCGCCTCAGAATCCATGAATTGATCACCTGAAACAATCAAGCCACGCACGGCATTCACCTCATCATTTTGAAAACCAGCGGCTAATCCGGCAGACAATTCTTCATCGGCTACAAATCGAGCTGGCTGTTGTGGTACTTGACCAAAAGCATACCCAAAGGCACGTGCATCAGCATCTGAGTAGGCTAATTCACTAGCGATCACAATATCCCCAATCTTCAAACCAGTGCCTAATGCACCAGCCGAGCCAGAATTGATCACCGCGTCAACACCAAAATTAGTAATTAACAAAGTCGTTGTTAATGCAGCGGCTACTTTACCAATGCCACCATTCACAACGACAACGTCAACATTACCGATTTTACCGTGATGAAACACTTTCCCAGAGATTTGTGATATTTTGTCCGCATCCATTGCTTCAATCAAACCATCCATCTCGGTTTGTTCAGCATTAATAACTCCGTAACGCATTTTTTCCCTCACTATTCGTTATTTAACTAAAAAACAAGATCAACCAGGTAATAATAATCATTAAGCTTAAAAGCCCCATCGTGATATTCAAGCGACGCCTTAGCCGCATTTGCTTACCCAACGGGGTTAACTTGCGGGTGCTCGGGTCAAGTTCATACCGTCCTTTACCTGTTAAACGGTTTTCTGCCCGGGTCAATGCCTGTTGATCGCCCCCGGCATAACGCTTCAAGCGTTCGTGAACATCCTCAGCTTGATCAGCAACCGCAGTCGGTTCGTCTAATGACTTGCTTTTTGGTAACCAGGCCTGCACCCTAGTTTTAACCTTCTGCATTAAGCCGGTCTGCCGTTGACCACGTGATGTTGGTACAGCGGTATCCGCCTTAGGTTCGATGTCATCAGATTCAACATCATTCAAGAAAAACTTTACTATTTTTTCAAGCATTTACTTCAATCCTTGTTCCAATCGCATAATTTTCCAGTATTGGTAAGCGACCACTGTCTTACCATCATCCAGCAAGCCTGCTTCATACAAATCCGTTGCTTCATCAAAGGATAGGTACACCACACCGATATTTTCATCGGCATCCTGTGGTAATTCCGTTGTGACGGGTTGCAAATCAGTTGCTAAATAAAGATGCATATACTCATCTGCAAAACCGATTGAAGAGTAGAAACCCGCAAATTTTTTGATGTTACCGGCTTGTAAACGCACTTCTTCATTCAGTTCACGATTGACCGCAGCCAGGGCATCCCCGTGATCACGTTCATCTAATTTACCAGCTGGAATTTCTAAGGTGACTTTTCGCACTGGCGCACGCCATTGTTTTTCAACAATCATCTTATCGTCGGCAGTCAACGCTAAAATAGCGACGGCACCAGCATGATGCACGATATCACGATGTGTCTGGTGGCCATCACTTAAGACGACCGTTTCATCCACCACGTCGATAATATGGCCATGATAAACAACTTCTTCTTTGATGACGGTTTCCTTAACTTGTGCTTCAAAGGCCTTATCTTCCATAATTAATCAGCTACCTCAACTAATGCCGCTTGTGGTCCCCGTGAACCTTGGACAATGACAAACTTGACTTCTTCCCCTGGATTCAAATCACGAACCCGTCGATCTTCAAGCCCTGAAAAGTGGACAAAAACGTCCTCTTCACCTGGTAGTTCAATATAACCAAAGCCATTTTCTGCATTCCAATTTTTAACTGTACCAACTAATTTTTCCATATTATTGTCCTTTTATTTACTTATTGATGACCAAAACTAAAATCACAACCACTAAATAAGCCAACACAGTTGCCCATTTAATGATAATCCACCAGCTTTTTAAAAAACGACGGACTTCGAAGTGACCACCAATAAATGCTTGCAATAAGATTAATGCCATTCCCCAAAGGAAAAACATGATCCATAAATTAACGATTCCAGCGTGCATCCATGTCTGAAAAGCCAGCGCACTCATGCTCCACCATAACACCAGTACCATCACATCAAGCGGCTGGACGCCACGCATCCCTGGAATGCGTGTGATGCGATGCCATAGCGCAAAAATCACCACTCCAACTGCCAATGTAATGGCCAGAATATATGGCCATTCAACAAAAGTTAGCATCTCCACTCCTTACTAATCGCGACGTCCAAACACATCGAAATATCTTCTTTTCATTATACAGTAATTTCGCAAATGAAAAAGTAAGCAACCGTTTTCACGTCATTTCCTTATATAACTGGGTAGTTGCGACGGGGACAGCCTTGTCAGCACCCGTTAAAATTGCTACAATAGATTGAATATTTTGAAAGCGAGTGTATCATGCCCAGAAAACCAAAATCACGCTTAGCAAAGATCAATCAATTTTTCGTCATCATCATGTTAATTCTATCTCTCGGTGGTGTTTTTGTAGTTTTGCTTCAAGCGTTCTTAGCCTATTAAATTAATCCATGGCGTCCTGTATAAATACTTACAGGACGCCTTTTTTGACCATTTAAAGAAAACAATTACTAATTGACAGTATCTTTTATCTTTACTTTAAGGTCATTAGTCGGTAGTATAATATATCGCAGTGTTAGATTTTACTAACCCGCGATGGGCGCACAATTTTAACTTGTTGTGAAGGAAAAATCACATTAAACTACCCTAGCAGAAGTAACACATTATGTGAAAAACTGCGGAAAATTAAACCTTAAGGAGGAGTAGATTTTATGAATCGCTCTACAAAACTTGCAGCCGGTATCGCTGCCGTTATCGTTGTCGCTGGTGGTGTTTACTACGCTACCCAATCAGGCAACTCAACCAACAAAAAATTCTCCGTTGCCATGGTCACTGATGCCCCTGGTAACATTGACGACCATTCGTTTAGTGAGGCCGCCTGGTCAGGCTTGAAAGCTTGGGGTAAGGAAAATGGCGTTAAAAAGGGCGTCAATGGCTATGATTACTTTATTTCAAAGACGAAAGCTGACTTTACACCTAACTTCAACCAAGCTGTTGCTTCTAAGTTCGACCTGGTTGCCGGGATTGGCTTCGATCTCCAAGCCGCAGTCGAAAAGGCTGCTAAGGCCCACCCAAAGACTAAGTTTGCTCTAGTTGACGCTGAAGCAAATTCAAAGCTAAAGAACGTGCAATCATTGATGTTTAATTCTGAGGAATCTTCATACCTAACTGGTGTGGCTGCGGCTACGAAGGCTAAGGAATTGGGTGACACCACCGTTGGCTTTATCGGTGGTATGAAGGGACCCGTTGTCGGCCGCTTTGAATATGGCTTCCGTTTGGGAGTTGCCTCTGTTGATAAGAACATTAAAGTTGATGCAGTCTATGCTAATTCCTATGCTGATCCAGCTAAGGGGCAATTAATTGCCAATGCCATGATGGCTGATGGTGTGCATGTCATTAACCACGTTTCTGGTGGTACTGGTAATGGTGCCTTCACCGCTGTTAAGCAACACGACCAAACGTTGGCGGCTGATTCAAAGGATAAAGCCTATATGATTGGTGTCGATATTGACCAATCTGCTCAAGGTAAGTACACTTCAAAGGATGGTAAAGCGGCTAACTTCACGCTGACTTCATCACTAACCAACGTTGGTCGTGGTTTGCAACTTTCTGCAAACGCGGCTAAAGCTGGTAAGTTCCAAGGTGGTAAGGTCACCTACTATGGCTTGAAGGAAGGCGGCGTTTCCGTTATCAAGAAGAACCTGGATACCAAGACAAAGGCTGCCGTCAACAAAGCTGAAAAGGCTTTGAAAGACGGTTCAATCAAGTTGAAGTACAACAACCAATACGCAAAATAATACAATAACCCTACCAAAAAGGACGACATCGAGATGCCGTCCTTTTTAATTTGCTTATTCAAATACAAATTGATTCTTATATAATTCAGCGTAGAAACCATCCTGTTGCAACAAGGATTGGTGATTACCTTGTTCAATCACCTTACCATCGCGCAACACGATAATCTTATCCGCATTCAAAATTGTCTTCAAACGATGCGCAATCACAAATGACGTCCGACCAGAAATGGCTGCCTCCATGGCGGCTTGGATTTGTTGCTCGGTCACCGTATCAACATTCGATGTGGCCTCATCTAAGATCAAAACTTGTGGATCGGTGATGATCGTCCGGGCAATCGAAATTTGTTGCTTTTGACCGACTGAAAAAACATTTTCATCATCATTCACCTCAGTGGCATAACCATCAGGTAGTGACATAATGAAGTCGTGGATATGGGTTGTCTTAGCCGCATGGATCACTTCTTCATCGGTTGCATCAGGTTTACCAAATGCAATATTGTCACGAATCGTACCCGTAAACAAAACAGATTCTTGCAAGACGAGTCCCACGTGTGAGCGCAGTGAATCCAGATCAAGCTGCTGAACATCAATCCCGTCAAATTCTACCGCCCCATGATCGACGTCATAGAAACGGTTCACCAAATTCATGATCGTGGTCTTACCACTTCCAGTTGGACCAACGATAGCCACCATTTCACCCTTTTTGGCTTCAATTGTGACATCCTTTAAAATCTGTTTACCTGGTAGATAACCAAAGTCGACATGATTAATCTTGACGCTATTCTTTAATTCATCGACTACCAACCCATTTTCAGGTCGCACTTCGTCAGCTTCATCGAAGGTTTCTTGTAGACGACGGGCCCCGGTAATCGCCATTTGCAATTCATTAAATGATGACGACACTTGCATGATTGGTTGGAAGTATTGTTGCGCGTATTGGACGAACGTCACCACTAATCCTAACGCCGCTGCTCTTGATAGACTAGCATCGTTCAATGCAATGATTGAGCCACCAAAGATCACAATCGCGACATTCAACAATGATAATCCGTTCATCATGGGGAATAACATACCACCAAAGACACGTGCCTTGAAGGTCGCTTTACGTACCTTATCGTTGTGGACTAAGAAACCGTCAATGACGTCATCTTGCAATCCTTCAACAATGATGGCCTTTTGACCTGAAATCTTTTCATCCATGTAGGCATTCAATTTACCAACTTCATTTTGTTGCAAATCAGTAAACTTCTTACCTTGACGGATAATCAAAATTGCCAAAATAATGGCTACCGGTGTTAAGGCCATCGTCAACCAAGCCAACTTAACATTTTGGTTGAACATCATGATGATAATCCCAATGAACAACGCAATATTAGTAAAGACTTGTGACAATGATTGATTCAATGAGTTTTGGATATTATCCAAATCAGAAGTGAATCGTGACAAAATATCTCCATCAGCATGACTGTCAAAGAAGGCAATGGTCATGCGTTCGATCTTACCAAACAAACCTTTACGCATGTTGTTCGTTGAGTGTGATACCACCCGGTTGAACAACAGTGAGTAGATTAGCTGGGCAACTGCTGTGGTCACATAGGCGAGCAACAACTTCCACATCACATCAAAGAATGGTTGCTTCGATGGCGTTGTGTGTGCGAGATGTTGCAATCCTTGCAAAGTTGTTGGCATATCATTTTTGGCTAATTCCTTCACCATCTTAGCTGGTAATTGGAAGCCATCCGGAATCTGGCCACCAGGAATAGCCTGTGCGAGTTGCGCTAACACCTTGGTAGCGCTCTTATGTTGCATGGTTGTCTGTAACCACTCACCCATGCGAGTCAAAGCTTCACCAAGATAAACGGGTGCTTTGACCTGCAAATAGGTCGCCCCAATCACTGCAATCACAATCACAAAGAATTGTAATTTGTACTGCTTCATATACCGGAAGAAAAATTTGAAGGCATTTGTATATTCTTTCATGATTAATTTTCTTCCTTTCCCTTTTGTGTCTCGTAAATGTGTTGATAGACGGCCGACGATTGAAGCAATTCAGCATGTGATCCCTGGGCAACTAAACGACCCTCATCCAGTACCAAAATAGTATCGGCATGTACAACTGACGAAATTTTTTGGGCAATAATCACCGTCGTCGTCGCCTTCAACTCATGATCTAGGGCTTCTTGGACTAACTTTTCAGACTTGGCATCCAAAGCAGACGTCGAATCATCTAAGACCAAGACTTTTGGTGATTTAATGACGCCCCGCGCAATCGACATGCGTTGCTTTTGCCCACCAGAATAGTTATTACCACGCTCTTCAACTGGCGCCTCATACTGACCAGGTAACTGATCAATAAATTCTAATGCTTGCGAAATGCGAGCTGCTTGATACAAATCATCAGGTGAAGCGTCTGGCTTACCTTGCTTTAAATTATCAGCCACCGTGCCTGAAAATAGAATGGCCTTTTGCAAAACGATTGAGATATTCTTTTTTAGAGTACCCTTTGATAATGTTTTCAGGTCTTTACCACCGACGGTCACAGTGCCTTCGGTTGGATCAAACAACCGTGGAATCAACTGTGCTAACGTGGACTTACCTGATCCAGTTGCCCCAACAATACCAACTAATTGGCCTGATTTGATCGCAAATGAGACATCATGCAACGTCGCGGTGTCATCATTAGGGTATTTGAATGTCACATGCTCAAATTGAATTGATCCCTCTAAGTCAACGACCTCATCCGTGGCATAAGTCATGGCTGGTTTGGTATCCAACACTTCTTGAATACGCTTCAAAGAGATCATGGCACGTGACGCCATCATCATCATCATGCCCCCCATAATGATGGCAAACATGATTTGACCCATATAGGTCATAAATGAGGCAACACTTGAAAGGGCACTGGGATCATTCTCGACAAAGGTTGAGACCAAGTAAATGGCGGCAAAAATGGTCAGTTGTGACACCAGCGTAAAGGCTGGGATCATCGCGGCAAATAAATTACCAACTGCCAAATTATGACCCAATAATTCATCAGATGTTGCATCGAATTTTTTAATTTGATTTTTTTCTTGTAGAAATGACTTAACGACACGCGTACCGCGCAAATTTTCCTTCGCAATCCCGTTGATTTTATCCATCAACTTTTGGAAGGCACTAAAATGCGGTCCCATTTGGCTCATTAAGCCAGCAGTAATGATCAAAATCAATACAACTAAAACAATAATCAACCACCACAACTTTGGCAAAACGTTGATCGCCAAAATAAATGAGCCAATGAACAACATTGGAACACGCAATAGGATTTGGAAAATCATCATCGTCAAATTTTGAATTTGGTTAGTATCATTGGTCATCCGCACAACCAAATTTCCAGCGTTGAATTTTTCAACGTTTTCATATGAAAAGCTTTGAATTTTGCGGAAGGCTTCCTCACGAATATCCGCGGTCACACCCTGCGCGATTTTGGCTGCCAGAACGGTGTTAATCAACCCAGCAATCAGTCCAATCACGGCCACAACTACTAATTTGACACCCACTTGATAAATTTTATCTTGATTGTCATTTGTGATTGCGGTTAGGACATCCGTTAGATATTGTGGTTGAATCAAGGCTGCTGCCACAATTCCCACGATCATCAGGAGTGATGCCATCACATACCACTTATACTGCATTAAATGTTTGAAATACATAAATTCTCTATCCTTTTAGTTTCTTGTAGTCCTCATAGAGTCGGTCGATACCCATGATTTTCCCGTCATACTTTTTTAATAACGCTTCTGTACGACTTTCATCGGCATGTTCACGGATGATCGTTGATAAGCGGCTAAATTCATCGATCTCATCATCTGTTAAGCCAGCTAACATCGTGTGAATATACTCATCGAAAAATTGCTCCATCTCTTTAAAATGACGCTGTCCTTTATCAGATAAAAAGACACGCATTTGGCGTTTGTCATACTTATCTGGTCGTACTTCAATTAATTCAAACTGGGTCAGTCGCTTAATCATCGCGGTCACACTCGCTGGTTGTAAGGCCAACCGCTCACTAATTTCAGTATTTGTCAGGCCATCTTGTTCGGTTAACAAGTCCATTAACCGTGGCGCACCAATGCGATTAGCAGATATTTTACGCTCATGTTTATCAAGCATATTTGCAACCACGATCCAAGATGGTCGACGAAAAAAGGCTTGCACTGAGCTCAGTAAATCAGGTATATGTGTTCGCATAGTTCCTCCTTTGCAAAGAAATTAGTTAGTTAGTTTCAAAAGTAAACTAATAGATTATAACACGATTCATTAACAAAGCAAATAAAAAAGCACCTCCAAATGGAGGCACTTTATTACTTGGTAACGCGTTCATATAATGCGTTAATTTGTCGATTATTCAAAATAAGAATTGAGACAATAACTTCAATTGGCCACATGATGAATTGCTTGCCGACACGTGCCCACACCACTGGTGAAGACAATGCATCTGACAGACTAGTCAGCTGAACTGGCAAATAATGATACACTGCCAACAAATACGTATTCAAGATGGCGTTTGATAACATCAATTGAATCAGAATTGTGATGGCAATGCGAGCAACTGAAAGTTGCTCACGCTTGTAATAACTGATACCGAAAATCAAAGCATTCAGCACAGCGACTAAGGCAAACGGGAAAATATATGGCATACCGTGCATGAAATTCGTGACGAAATCAAGAATAAAAGCAACTAACATCCCCCAATAGGGACCAAACCACTTGGCAATCAATCCAATGGTAATAAAAGTGAAACTTACCTTGAGAAATGACGTCCCGACTGACATGAATGACAACGCTAATTCAAGCGCCATCAGCACACCTAACACCGCTACTTGCCCAGCTTGTAACCGTGACCAACCATTTACTGCTAATGTCTTCATTTGAAAACACCTCCTAAAAATTTTGGAGGGTTTCACTTAAAACGCTCAAAGAGCCCTTACAGTGAATGCGTCAACGATATCGCAACCGCAGTTTTCGTCCATGGCTCACATTCCGTTTCCATGACACTTAACGCATCGCTGACTACCCTGTATTGAATTGCTTCAATGGACACAAGTATACGCCTCCTTTATTTCAACCGCGTTTCAAAAGGGATCATTCATGTGCTTACGTTAAATTTCGTGGGAATGACCGCGGTAATGGTGCACTAATTGACCGGACGGTTCCTTCAAATGGCATGGGCACCCTAATCGAAGCCGCATGTAACATCAACCCGATGTCAGGTGTGGCTTGTGGATTATATAATGCATCACCAATTAGCGGGTGACCAATCGCTGCAAAATGCACGCGAATCTGATGGGTCCGCCCGGTTTCTAGTTCAATCCGTACCAAAGTATTTTGATACACCTGATGAATTTTCTGCCAATGTGTCAATGCTAAGCGCGCATTTGGCCCATTCACCTGCCGTAAGCGATCATGCACTGGATCCTCTCCAATTGGTAAATCAATGGTGCCCGCATTACTGGTCAATGCGCCGGTGACCCAGGCCAAATAGGTGCGTTTAATTTCTTTTTCACGTAAAAGTTCGTTTAAAATCGGCACAATATAAGGCTTTTTACCAACCAACATGGCCCCAGTCGTTTCACCATCCAAACGGTGCACCATATAAGCGTGCTGCCCCTGTGGTTGCAGGTAGGCTTCGACAAAATTCATCACCGTGCCATCTTCCCCTGGCGAATTTGGGTGTGATTTCATCCCCTTGGGCTTATTAATCACCAAAAAATCGGCAGTCTCAAACAGTACCGGTAAAACGACTCGATCATCCGGCACGTAGGCTGATTCTGGTGCAAAGTCAGCTTGTTCAAAGTGCATTGTTATGACATCCCCCGGCTGCAAGTTGGTTGATGTCGGTTGATAGTGGCCATTCAATAATACCCGGCGCTGCTGACGCAAACGACCCCGCAAGCGTCTTGGTACGTGCCACAACAACAATTGTTCTTTCAAGGTCACCGGGGCTTGATTTGCTGGTAACACAACTTCTTTTTCCCACATATTTTTTCTCTTCTTATTTCAAATTACGACGCCAAACCGGTTGTCTTCAATAATGAAAAAGACGACTGTCGTCGTCTTTTTTCGTGACTATAACTTAATAATCGACCGACCAACATGCGTACCCTGCTTAAACTGCGCCAAAACAGTGGGCAAAGCTGCAAACGCCACTTCATCGACGATGAGACTTTGCAAGGCCACTCGCCAGGTCGGGGCAGCCAGACGCCGCCAAATCAGCAATCGTTCTGCATGCGTTGCCAACACAGAGTCCACCCCAAGCAGGTTGATGCCCCGCAAAATAAATGGCAAAACATTGGTATTCAGCGATACCCCACCTGCATTACCAAGCGCTGCAACTGCACCGTTCGCCTGTACTTGTGGTAATACCGCAGCCAGTATGTCACCACCCACTGTATCAATCACAAAATCAAAAGTTTGTTTTTGTAATAATTTAGCCGCATGCGCCGTTAATTCAGTGGCCGTGATGACCCGCGTTGCCCCAAGTACTTCTAGTTGCAAACGGTATTCTTCTTTGCGTAGCGCCGCCGTGACATTTTCATACCCGGCCGCATGCAATAAGGCCACTGCAATGGTACCCACTCCACCCGTAGCGCCGGTGACTAGTATGCGTGGTTGCTGTGCGGCAGTCATGCCGTGGTTTTCCAGCTTGGTAATCGCCTGGGCAGCTGTAAATCCAGCAGTACCAACAATCATTGCCTCCCGGGTCGAAAAATTTTCATGTAAGGCAATGACCCAACTGGCTGGGACTTGGACGTACTCCGCCCAGCCACCTGGGTGATTTGTTCCCAGATCAAACCCCGTCACAACGACCAATTCACCCGGCACTAGCTCGGCAACCGTTGACTCAATGATGACACCGCTCACATCGATACCAGGTGTCATGGGGAATTGTCGAATCACACCACCATGCGTCTGGGTTGCCAAATAATCTTTATAATTGACTGCAGAATATTCGGTCTTAATTAACACGTTTCCTGCTGTAACCGCTTGGTGGGCCACATCCTGTAGTGATGTGACCACTTCACCTTGAATTTCTTCGACAACCCAGGCACGATAGCTCATTTGACTAACTCCTATTCTCGATTCTTGGCGACAAAAGCCTCCATACGATCCAAAGCTTCTAGCAAATCTTCATCAGAGGCCGCATATGAAATGCGGACAAAGTCGGCCGTAAATTTAGAAAAGGCGGCACCAGGTACGACAGCCACATGGCCTTCATTTGCCAAGCGCTTAGCAAACCCTGTCCCATCATTACCAAAGTCGGCTGGAATTTGGGCAAAGATATAAAATGCCCCTTCAGGATTCGTGACCTGAAAGCCCATTGCCTCTAGCCGTGGGACTAACATGTCCCGGCGACGCTTATAGACATCGCGCATCTCATCAGCGACATGCGCCGCCGAAGTGACCGCAACCAGTGCCCCATCTTGCAAAACCTTAGGCAAAGAGAATGTTAAGGTTGCATGAATCTTGGCCGCTTGCGCAATGAGATCTTTTTGACCAATCACAAAACCAATGCGGTAGCCGGTCATCGCATGCGACTTAGACAACCCGGTGATTAGAATGGTTTGATCTGGAATGAGTTCGGCCAGTGATGTGTGCTCTTGATCGTAAGTCAGCTGTGAGTAGATTTCATCTGAAATGACCCACAATTGGTTCCGTTCAAAGGCCGCTGCCAATGCCTCCAATTCAACCCGTGAATACGTGACACCTGAAGGGTTTGAAGGATAGTTGAATAAAATGGCCTTAATCGGTACATTCGCACTATCAACTGCTTCATCGACCATTTCTGGCGTGAGTTTAAATGCATTTGAGCGGGTGTTAATTGAGATCTTCTTACCACGAGCTAATGCCAAAGCCGCAAAATAAGGTGGGTAAGCTGGTTCAGGAATAATGACCCCTTCACCATCATTTAGCAACGTTTGAAACACCACATTAATGGCCTCTGAAACGCCGGCCGTCACGACAATATTGTCTTCGCCTTCATAAGAAAGATTATATTGATCGTTAAAATAATGGATCGTCGCATTCCGCAAGTCACGGATGCCTTGAGAATCAGCGTAGTGCGAATTGTCATCACGCACGGATTCAATAATACGGGCCTTGATTGAGTCAGCCACATTAAAGCCAGGTTCCCCAAAAGTTAACCGAACCAAATCTGGAATATCGCGAATCTCCTCTTGGAAACTGGTTAAACCGTCCTGCTCCATGCCAGTGACAATTGGGTTAAGTGGTTGCACATAACGTTTCATATATAAGTCTCCTATTTCAGTTCAGTAATAATTAGTACCATTATAAAGTAAACCCTGCTAAAGAACCTTACAAATTTGATTTCTTATCATTTTTATTTAATCTTCGTAGGATACGTGACACCCAAATATATACTATAATATAGGTAGACTAATAGATTGGAGTATGGTCATGTCAGTTAATTTAACACAGCCCATTCCCACTCCCAAAACAGCTTGGGACTGGAACACACTACTTTCGTATCCGATCATTGAAAATATGGAACCAATGGTCGCCTTAAGTTATCATCCGCAGATTATTACTCGGCCACAGTATGCGATTCAGGGATTATCTGGTGCGTTGTTTGAGATTTACGGCCGCCAGGGATTGCAAGAACGGCTTGCGGCAGCAGCCCAGCTATTGCCAGCCGGTCACCGGTTTGTAGTTTTTGATGCTTGGCGCTCAATTTCAACGCAGATGGCGTTATTTAATTCACTATCTCGACGCATTGCGACGAATCATCCTGATTGGTCAGAAGATCAAATTACACAACAGACGTTAAAAACCGTGGCGGCCGTGTCGCGTGATCCAAAACGGCCCTCGCCGCATAATACTGGTGGGTCAATCGACCTAACAATTGTGGATGAGCATGGTGTGCTTTTAGAGATGTTATCACCCTATGACGATTTTGATGAGACTGCGCGCACCAATTATTTTGAAATCAAGGCTGACCTCACCGAACGCGAAATTAGCGCTCGTGATCACCGCCGCTTACTCTATAACATTATGACCACTGTCGGCTTCACAAATTACGATGAAGAATGGTGGCACTACGACTTTGGTAATCAAAATTGGGCCTGGAAGTCTGGCCACGAGGCTGCGACCTATGGTGCCACCCAGCCAGTATTCCCTTGGACGCAAATCCTTGATTAACCAGTGCAAGGAAACAATCCTAAATTAAGCTTACCCCTAGAATTTGCTTGGTAGAAATTCTAGGGGTTATTAATATGCTAACGACTAACGCTCACTTTGCGAGCTTGTCAAACATCGCCGGGGTGATGCCCCAAATGACCGTATCATGCCAGGCATGATTTTGATAATGATCATTTGCTAAAATGCCTTCTTGTTTGAATCCTAAACGGCGTGGCACCCCAGCTGAAGCATCATTGCCCACTGCATGACCTATCCAGACCCGGCCCAGTTGTAGCTCTTCAAAACTCAGCCGGACCAACTCGTGCACTGCTTCGGTGACATACCCATGATGTTGATATTTTGGGTTGAGCACATAGCCGACTTCAGCTGTTCGATTACGTTCGTCAACTCGCAAATCAATAGTCCCCATCAGGATATCTTCACCGGGGAGTGTGATGGCCCATTTACCAACCGGATCTTTGAGAAAATAGTTCGTGATACTAGCAACTGCCTCACGCATGTCCTTTTGTGGCACACCGTTGGCAACCCACTGGGCCACCGTCACATCAGTCATATAATCAAATAGGGCTGGTGCGTCTCGCAATACCACTGGCCGTAAGACTAATCGCTCTGTCGACAGCCTTGTTAATGTCTCAATTTTCATAAACCCTCCTCTAATGAATTTTAATCATTTTATCACAAATATAGGATGAACCTATTTCGGCAAAGAAAAAAGCACACTCCCACGCGGAATGTGCATTATTTTATTTTTGCAGCAATTTTTGGAGTGTTTGGTAGATGCGTCCTTTAAACAACAGATCAGCACCAAAGGCGATGACGATGACGATGACCAAAAATACCATTTTAATTAACTTCATGATCTTTCCTCAACTCTCATTGATAATGAGCACAGCTTACTATTGAAATGATAAATTGTGCTTAATCGCTGACCCGCTTGACGCCAATCCCGGTCCAAGCTGACAATAATGAAAATACAGGGGAAAGCAACGCAAAAAACACAAATGGGGCAAACTCAATTACCGGCACCCCTAAGGTTTGCGCAGCAAATCCGCCGGCCACGCCCCATGGAATCAAGTAGTTAACCACCGTGCCGGAATCTTCTAGGGACCGGCCCAAAGCTAATCGATCTAGCTTGACACGGTCAAAGGATTCCTTCCAGAGTTGCCCTGGTAAAATAGTTGCCAAGTATTGTTCACCAATCATGAAATTAGCAAAAATACCTGAAAGCACGGTGCCAGTGATCACACCACTACCAGTCTTGATACGCTTGGCAATTGGCGCCATCACCGCCGTTAAGATCTTTTGCTCAGTTAGCAGACCCCCTAATGCCAGGGCCAACATGATGATAATCACTGTCCCCATCATGGCCATCATGCCACCCCGATTAAGCAATGATTGCAAAATAACATTTGAACTATCCGTTTTATACCCGTTCATCAACACATTTGAAAATTCCGTGGCATTACCATGAAAGAAAAACGCCACCGTTGAGACGGTAATATTCATCAACAAGGTTGGAATGGCTGGGATGCGTAACCAGGCCATCACGAATAGCATTACTAGTGGCACAACTGTCCACCAGGTAGGATCAAGCAACTTAGCTAATTTTAAATTATTCGCTACACTAGCCCCATCATGCGTCATACCGATGACTAGGAAAATAATAATCGACAATATCAAGGCCGGTAGTGTCGTCCACATCAAATTCTTGATATGGGCGAACAAATCAGTTTCAGCGACTGACGATGCTAGATTTGTTGAATCAGACAAAGGGGAACTCTTATCGCCAAAGATGGCGCCCGATAAGATGGCGCCGGCCACAATCGCTGGACTAAAGCCCATGGCTGTGCCCACCCCGAACAATGCGACCCCCACGGTTGCGATCGTTGTGAAGGCTGATCCAATCATTGAACCAACAATGGCCGTAATAATGACCGTCGTGGGTAGGAAGACGGCGGTATTACCCAACAGCTTAAATCCAGCCCATAACATGGTTGGAATGACCCCCGTGGCCATCCACAAACCGATTAACATCCCAATCAAAAGAAATAAAAACAGTGGTGCCAGACCGGTTTTAACCCCCTCTAGCATCTGTGCCTGAATCGTCGCCCAACTAGCGCCACGAAACTTCGCAAAAAATGTGACAACGACTAAACTAAATATCAATGGCACGTGGGCACCAACACCCAAACCAATAATCCCACCACTAAAAATACCAATCAATACAATTACCAAGGCCAACGCTTGGCCAAACTTTGGTTGTGCAACTTCTGTCATGCCCTTCTCCTCAAAAAACGATTCCCTAACTGTTTTAGGGCAAAAAAATAATCCCAACCAGAGCAAAGCTCTAGTTGGGACGAATAAACAATTTTATCCGTGGTACCACCCACATTGTCATGCTAAAAAAGCATGACCACTCTTGGTATGATGACTTGCGCAAGCCAATGTAAAAAGTCCGAAGACAATAGTTCAAAATAATGACCTGCGCCGTTCACAGCAACCACGGCTTCTCTTACATACAATCATCATTTCTAATACCGAGTAGTTTACGCAACAATTCTTTTTTCGTCAACTGTTAATTCTGACGAACCATGTTTTGGTGCGCTAAATTCACTGCCACCATCACATCGCACCACCAGTGAATATTGGTTACTTACTTCGCACAAGACTCAAAAAATAGATCCCCGCTTCAATAATGGCAATATAAAAGCTCACCGGAACATTGGTGTAATATGACAGGGCCAAGGCACTCCAGACACCTAGGACTGCAAATAAAATGGCCAAGCCGACCATCTGTACGACGGTGCGTCCCCACCGCATCGCCGCGGACGCTGGCAGAGTCATCAAGATAAAAATCAATAATGATCCCACCACCTGTGCGGATACGGCGACCGATGTGGCCATAATCACCAAGAAAATCATTTCATACCAAACCACATGTTTCAAACTAAACACGGCCGTGCTGTAGTCAAATGCATAATGGCGTAATGGGCGATATAACAGGAACATGGCCAACAAAACGATGACCGCTAACACTAATACTTCCCGAACATTTTGGCGACTGATACTAAAAATGGAACCAAATAAAATGCCCGTCGCGGCACTCGCATTTTTTTGTGACAAGGCCAAAAACGCAATCCCCAGTCCAATAGCCACCGCACTGACCGCTGAAATAAGAGATTCAGAACGCTTTTCTTGCAAGCCCAGTTGACCAATCGTCATGGCGGCTAAAATTGTAAATGCTAACATGCCAAATAATGGTGACCATGACATAAATAAGCCAAATGACGCCCCCGCAAAGCCAATTTCACTCAGCGTATGAGCAAAAAAAGACATGTGACGGGCCACCGTGAACACTCCCACAAAACCACTAACCACCGCGATTAAGGTCCCCACGAGATAGGCATGTTGCATGAAGGTGTAACTAAGCATGATTTTGACTCCCTTCCTGTAACCGTGTGATGTCAAGATCAGCCACGAAGCCCTGTTCGCCGCCTTCTTTGGATAATAGCAGATAGTCATCAGCGTAGCGCGTAATGATATCAAGATCGTGGCTCACCATCAAAATAGTGAGCTCATGGTGATTTTGATAATGCTTGACCACTTCCATAAACTCATATTTAGCTGAATTATCCAAATTGGCCGTGGCTTCATCCAAAATCAAAATATTGGGCTGTTTTACCAATGCCTGTGCCAGATAAGCCCGCTGTTTCTCACCGCCAGATGCAGTATCAATGCGACTGTTGGCTAATTGACGAAGATTGGTATCTTCGATGATGTGTGCCAATAACTTTTTCTCTCGTGGCTGCTTCCATGGCAACAGGCCACTATCAAAACTCAAACTAATGTACTCCGAAATTTTAATCGGAAATGCTTGCATATCCGGCCGGTATTGCGGCACATACGCGATCACCTGGTGATCATCGCTGTACTTAATCGTACCTTCTGTTAGTGTTTGGACTCCTAGAATAGCACGCAACAAGGTTGTCTTGCCTACGCCGTTGTCACCAACAATAGCTAGTATGCGTTGTTTATTCACTGCAAAATTAATCTGTCGATATAACCATCGATTATCGAACTGGATACCGACATTTTCTCCCGTAACAACTTTCATTACTTCAACACCTTCTCAATTGCTTTAAACTGGTTGGTCTGCCACGCCGCAAAACTGAGTCCATCTGGCTTGGTTTCTGTCACACTGACGACCGGGACACCCCGTTTTTTTGCATACCTTAACGCAGCATCAACGGTCTGGCTAGTCGTTTGCTTGTTTTCAATCACCAAGGCGACCTTTCCTTGATCAATCAAGCGTTGCCAGGCGCGGACGGCGGTCGGCGTAGGTGTCTCACCCTCCTCAACAGCCATTGAGAAGGCTTGATCAGCAATTGTGACGTTGTCGTTGGCTAAGGCATTATTAAAGACTGGTTCAGTCACTAAAATTGTCTTGCCTGCTAATAATTTTCCCACCTTGGCACGCTCCTTATTTAAGTGATTTTGTTTATTGAGGTAAGCTTGCGCGTTACGCTCAAAGTAAGCCTGCGCTGTGGGCTGTGCCTGTGTCAATTTCTTAACTAAAGCTTGGGTCACCCGTTTAGTAACATCGGCTTTGTACCAGAAATGTTCATTTTCACCGTCTTGATAAGCGTATAACTGGCCAACATTGATTGCCTGTGCCTGCTCGTTAGCTTGAGCAAGTTTAGTACTCCAAGCATCGTAACCACCACCATTGGAGATAATCACATCCGCCTGTTGATATAATCGAGCCGTCGTTGCCGTGGGTTCAAAATCATGGGGATCAATGGTGGCCTTTGTTAGCACGCTGGTCACTGATCCTTTATTACCAACTACTGCTTTTGCCATTTCACCATATGTGTTTAAACTTGTCACAATCTTGATCCGATTGCCATGTGTTGCGTGCATATTTGTCGAACTTTGCAGCCCCTTAACAATGACCACCCCGATTAGAATCAAGACAATCATGGCAGGTATCAGTAATGCCCACGAGTTCCGTTGTGTACGCATAATCACTCCTTATTTTTCAGAAATAAATCGATCCCGAATGAGCATCAAAAAGTGACCAATCGCCAGTTGGTTTTCAGGTGAAAACGCGGCAATCACCTTTTCATATTCAGCCAACGTTTCCCGATGTTGCGTCGCATGGCTGGCTGCCAGTGACATCCCCACATTGGTTAACGTCCAGCGCATCACCCGCCCATCATTTTCATCCGGCATCGGGGTGACTTTGGGATCAGCGCCCTCTTGCAAACCCTTCATGGCCTTGGTCACGGCTGCGGGTGTCACGCCAATCTCGTGCGCTAACACCGAGTTAGTCTGTGGTCCCTTTTGCGACAACAACATGAGTAGGTGGCCTTGGGTCGCAGTAATTTTCTGACCATCAGCACCCAATAGGACTTCACGTTGATTTTCTGATACTAGCCGAATAGCATTCAAAAATTCGTCAATTTGCTTAGCGTATTGCTCGGTTTGTTCTGACATATAAAACTCCTTTACCGGTAAGTTAACCAGTAAAGGAATTTTAACATGGATGTTTTTTTTTGACAACTGTCTAGGATATACAAAATAAAAGGCATCAACTGATTAAGGTGATGCCTTAGTTATTTCAACTTTTGGGATTATTTTTTTGAGATTTGTTTTACGATTATTTAGTTTGAGTATTGTTTTTGAGAGTATTGTTTGAATTTGTTTAGTTTTAAATTTGTGTCAGAATTGTCATATCCTCTGACAAATCAGTATAGAGCTTACGATACAAGGCAAAATACTTATTATAACGTTCATGACGTTTTGGATCTGGCAGTATCTTCTTCCCTAACACCTGCCAGGTTTTGACATCTTCAAGGGTCAGTGTTTCAGTTGCCAATCCTACTAAAATGACATCACCTAAGTTAGCCTCCGCATCTTCAATTGGCGTCCGAACAGCATAACCTGTCACATCAGCAAACATTTGCACCCAATCAGCTGAATTAGTGACGCCACCAGCAATGACGATGTAGTCTCCTAAATCTTCACCAGTTAATTCAATAGAATGACGAAGCGCATAGGCAACCGCTTCTTGGAAAGCATGAAAGACATGCGCCTTGCTATGTGCAAGCGACAATCCAAAGATCACACCTTTAGCATCAGAATTCCAAATAGGCGCCCGCTCACCCATAAAATATGGTAATACGATCAGGCCATCACTGCCTGCTGGAATATCCTTAGCTTGTTCACCGAGTGCTGCGTAGGCATTTATACCAGTCCCATTGCGTTGCATCTCTAGTTCATGCTCGGCAAAGTTATCACGAAACCATTTGGTAATTCCACCAGCAGTCGCTGAACCACTAAAGTTATAATTCAACGCTCGTGATTTGTATGGGTATGGCCACACAATCAGCCCTTTATTTTTAATCGGCTTTTCACTGACCAGCGCGGCATTCATCGATGTACCAATCGCGGCGACATACCGACCTGGCTCAAGTACGCCCATGCCAACATTGGCTGCACCCACATCAACGCCACCAACGATGACGGGTGTACCCGCTGCAACACCCAACTCAAGCGCGGCCTCTACTGTGATGTGACCCGCAATTTCATTGGCTGATACCAGACGATCAGGCATCATCGTTGCCGGAATTCCCAAGCTAGCCATTAGTTCTTCTGACCATGTGCCCGCGTTGATATCAAAGACGCCACCGATATTGCCAGCCGCTGAGTAATTGACCGCTAATTCTCCAGTCAAAGCTTGTACGACAAAGGTATCAGGCGGTAAGAATTGTTTAATTTTCGCCCAATTTTCAGGTTCATTATCTTTAATCCATAAGATTTTTGTATAACCATAATAGGGGTCAACAATATCATTGCCTGTGATTTCAGCTAAACGATCCAAATCAATATTATGCTTGACCCATTGTACTTGTTTCTCAGCCCGTCGATCCATCCAAATTAATGTTGGTCGGACCTCAGCCCCTGCTGCGTCGACTGGCACACCTGATCCTCCATACAATGCGGAGATACCGATTCCTTTGATATCCGCTACTGCAACGTTGCTCTTGGCCACTACTTCTTGAATGGACTGTTTAGCAGCCGCCAGCCAGACACTAGCCCACTGCTCAGCCCATAAATTCTTAGGGGTGAGTACATCATATTCGATAAGTGCTTGGGCAATTAACTTACCGGTCGTATCCATCAAGACGCTTTTAGTACTGGACGTGCCAATATCGGTTCCAATTAGGTAATTCATGTCACGGATTCCTCTTTTCAACTCATAAGATGTCTATATGCAATTTAAATTTAGTGCAAACGGCCTAGGAAGTTTTGAGTGATTCTATGCGATTACCAAGCAGTAAAAGCGCCATCTATTGCAAAATCAGCACCAGTCGCAAAGCTGCTTGTATCTGACGCCAAATACACGGCAATTCCCTGCAACTCCTCAGGCTTACCCATCCGACCAAGTGGTGCCCAGTCATTCCAAATATCAATCAATGGCTTCAATTCTTCTGAATTCTGCGTTAAGTCAGTCGCCATGTAACCTGGTGAAAGGGTATTTACCCGGACACCCTTCTTAGCCCATTCAATAGCGAGTGACTTTGAAAGCTGAATCACACCGGCCTTTGAGGCATTATACGAGGCTTGTGGTTGTGGCCGATTAACAATATGTGCAGACATTGAGGCTGTATTGATGATTGCTCCGCCACCGTGTTCAATCATGTACTTACCCGCTGCTTGTGATGTTAGGAAAACACCATTTAGATTCAAATTAATCACTTTAGTCCATTGGTCAAATGTGGTTTCTTCAGCCGGCGTATTAATTACCATCCCGGCATTATTAAAGGCAACATCCAAGCCACCTAATTTATCAACCACGGTGGTGATCATCTTTTGCACATCCTCTGGATTGGTCACATCCGCCTTCACTGCAATAACCTTTTGACCAGTTGCGGCGGCAATTTCCGCCGCGGTCGCTTGTGCCTTTTCCAATTGAATATCCACAATCGCCACATCAGCACCAGCTTCAGCCAATGCTTGTGCCATTGACTTCCCTAAACCCTGTGCACCGCCAGTGATATAGATTTTCTTACCATCCAAACGTAGCTTATCAATAATAGTTGTCATTTCACTATTCCCCTTTTGTATTGTGTTTAAGCAAGCGGCAATCGAACTGGCCAATTCTTATTTTTGTAAAATCACTTTACTTAATACTCCACTAGTTTATGATAGCGCTTTCAAAATGTCAATTTATTTTTGTAAATTCATTTAACATAACTTTCGTTGCCCGCGTCATATCAACGTGGTAAGCTGGTTTTAATCATTATTATGGAGGTTACAGCTATGGCTGATCAGGGAATGAAAAGTGTCCAACGATCAAATTTCACGGACACCTTTCAGTTATTCTATAAACATCAACAATTAACTAAGCAAACCATCATTGATGAGTTAGCACTGAGTCGCCCCACGGCCACAGCTAATTTACAAAAATTAATCGATCGCAACCTGATTATTGAAGCAGGCCAATCAAGTAATGAAGGTCGTGGACGAAAGGCAATCGCCTATTCATTGAATCCTACTGCTTTTGTCGCCCTGGGGGCGGAGCTATTCAGTGATCACGTCACATTAGTGGCAGTCGGTGCAAATGAAAAAACGTTATATCACACAACTTTCAAGTTACCTTTTGCCAATAAAACGAGCTATTATCTAGCAGTAACCAGTGCCATTCAAAGCTTCACTAAGCAACACCATCTGAACGCCAAGCAAATTATCGGTCTTGGCTTAGGGCTACAAGGTTTGGTTTCAGCTGATGGTACAGAAGTCATTTATGGTAAAATTTTGAATTTTACGGGCTTAACTACTGAAATCTTTGCACAATACTTGCCCTATCCAGTGACATTTTTTCATGATGCAGACGCCGTAGCCATTGCCGAACAACATTTATCTCAGCAAAAAGAGGATGCCATCTATCTTTCAATTGGTGAACACCTTGGGACAGCTATGATGGTTGGTGGCCAAATTTACCATGGCTCAAATGGTCGTAGTGGCACCATGGAACATATTTCAATAGATCCAGAACACGGTCGTCTTTGTTACTGTGGCCGCCGAGGCTGTATTGAAACCTATGTCTCAGGCAGTGCCCTCTTGCACGGGCGCACTGACACAATTACCGAATTTTTTGAGCACCTGCACGATCAGGATCAGGCGGTACAACTTCGCTGGCAAAGTTATCTCGACCACACTGCCCATGCAATTAATAATTTGCATATGTTTGCCGATTCACCTATCATTTTGGCTGGTGAAGTTGCCCGTTATATGGATCAGGCAACGATCACCGCTTTGCATGAACGCTTAACAAAATTGTCAGCTTTCCCTGAGCCCAAACCTTATTTACAATTAGGTCAAGCCGGTCAACATCCAGTTGCTGTTGGCGCGGCCTTACCTTTGCTAGAGGCCCATATCGCTCATATTTAGATCACTAATGATTAATAAACCGCCCCATCTTGAAGCTCAGATGGGACGGTTTATTTTTATAAATGATTTTACAAATTAATATTGTCAATTGTGGCGATGTCTGTTAATATCATTTTGTAAGCGCTTACTTAATAGTGTTTACTGATTCGTGTCTATCCTTAAATTTAACCAAACGGCCTAGGAACCTACTGGTGAAGATATGTCCCCTAATCAAGGAATGAGGAAAGACACGTGAAAAAATATCTCTCGTTTGCGGCCGGTGCGTTCGGCCATGATGCTTTTTATAATACATTAAGTCTCTATTTTGTAATGTTCGTGACAAGCCAACTATTCGCCACATCTGATCAAGCCTTCAACACACGCATGATTGGTTACGTGACAATTCTAATGACCATTATTCGGGTGGTCGAAATCGCATTTGATCCCATGATTGGTGGCGCAGTCGATAATACATCAACCCGTTGGGGCAAGTTCAAACCTTGGCTATTGATTGGTACGTTAACCGCCTCAGTGATGTTAGCGCTAATTTTCTCTAGCTTCGGTGGCTTAGCAACAAACAAACCAATGCTTTATTTGGTTTTATTTGGGATTGCCTTTCTTACTTTGGATGTTTTCTATTCATTTAGTGATATCGCGCTTTGGTCAATGCTCCCTGCCCTGTCAATGGATTCAAAGGAACGAACTCGTTTCGGGACGGTTTCTCGTTTTGGGTCAACTTTGGGTGCGCAAAGTGTCATTATTATCATTGTCCCAGCCGTGACTCTAATTTCTGGATTTTTCGGAGCCTCCGCTGGCCAACAAAATCAAATGGGGTGGTTAGGATATGCCGTAATTGTTGGTTTGCTAGCCTCGGTTGGTGCCATCGTTTTGGCAAAAAATGTTAAGGAAGATCAAAATCTAATCCGAGCCAACGTTGAACATACCCGTTTCCGTGATGTATTCAAGGTTATTGCTGGTAATGATCAATTAATGTGGCTCGCATTAAGTTACTTCCTTTTCGCCTTTAGCTATGTGATCAACAACTCCCTGTTGCTCTACTACTTCCGCTATGTTTTGGGTCACGCTGAAGCTTATGCACTGGTTGGGATTATTACTAGTATTTTGGGCGTCATTTCAGTTGCAATCTTCCCCTCATTAGCCGTCAAGATTTCACGTAAATTTGTCTACATTGGTGGGATTGGTCTGATGTTTATCGGCTTTGTGATCTTTGCTTTTGCTGGTACGAATCTCACCATGGCTTTGATCGCTGCCTCAGTTATTTTCTTTCCCTACCCACTAATCTTCCTGGCCACTTTGATGACCATCAGTGATTTAGTTGAATACGGACAATTGAAAAGTGGCAAGCGTAATGAAGCCGTCACTTTGTCAGTCCGACCATTGATTGATAAATTAGCGGGTGCGTTCTCCAATGGAATTGTGGGGGTCGTTGCGATCGGTGCCGGTATGACTGGTAATGCAAAGCCTGGTGACATTACTAGTTCGGGCCTTTTCCAATTCAAAGCCTTCATGTTTTACGGTCCCATGGTCTTGTTAGTAATTTCCGCTCTGATTTTCTTATGGAAGGTAACGTTGACTGAAGAAAAGCACGCCGATGTCGTTAAACAACTACGTAAAAAGCTTACGAATGACGCAGCAGCTACAGACAATAAAGAATGAGGTCGCACAAATGACACTAGATAAACAACAAGTACACATTGAGCCCGCCGATTTTGCCTTGGCCATTTTAGCTGGTAATCAACAACAGACTAATGAAGATAACAAACGTTATATCAAACGTCAATTAACCTTATATCTTGAAGCTATTTTGTTAGTGCAAGATTTTAATCAATTGGAAAAAACACAGTTCGAAATGTCTCGTGAAACCCAACGTACTCAAATTTTGGAAAAATTAATTGAACGACGTTATCAATAAGAGACAACAAAAGCACCTATCCTCAATCTTAGTTAGGATAGGTGCTTTTGTTGTCTTTTTGTTATCTAATATTGAAATTACTTAAGATTCCAAGCGGCACTCTCAAATCCATCATACAAGGCGTTAATTTTCTTTTCGGTTGCTTTAGTTTGGAATTCCTTAACCACTTCCCGGAAGGCTTTGGTCTTGGCACGATCCTTACGTGCAGCGATGATGTTGATGTAAGGGGCGGCCGTTTTTGGATCAGAAACATCCTGTGTTAACAAGATGGTCTTCTTCGCTAATTTAGCATCTTGCGCGAAGTTACCATTAATCACGGCGGCATCGGCTGATTTTAGATCAGCGACCGTCTGATCCGATGATACTTCAACAATGTCTAAGTGCTTTGGGTTTGAGGTGATATCTTTGACGGTTGGATTGGTCACTTTTTGGTTATACTTAATTAACTTTGCTTGCGTTAACAAGTTCAGTGCACGCTCTTCATTCGTGGCATCATTTGGAATCGCAATTTGCATACCGTCTTTCAAATCAGCTAACTTGTCTACTTTTAATGAGTACAAACGAATGGGTGAGATCACTGTTTTACCAATCGAAACTAATTTATTACCTAGGTTCTTATTTTGATCATCAAAGAAGATCTTGGTTTGAAAGGCGTTGATATCTAAACTACCATCAATCAAAGCTTGATTGGGCTTCACGTAATCGCTGAACACCTTAATTTTTAATTTCACATTGTATTTCTTTTCAGTACGTTTACTAATATCTTGCCAGAGTTCACGTGATGAATCCCCCACAATGCCGACGGTAACGGTTGTGTCTTTAGCAGCCACTTTTGTTGTGCTTGAGGTATGTGCCCAAATCCCACCGGCCACGGCAACTGCTGCCACAACACCAATTCCAGTAATAATTGCTTTCTTACTCATAACTCTCTCCTTCATAAATCGATTGCTTACTTTACTTCATATGATCCAATTAATGCCTGAATTAACTCGACATGTTTGTCATAATCCGCCACCCGTATATTTTCATTTGGGGCATGGACTAAACTATCATCATAGGCCAACCCAACGGCTGCGATGGGCGCCTGAATGTATTCATTAGCCCAATACATTGGTCCTGTGCCAGGCGAAGTTGGGGTCACTTCAACTTCGCTGTATAAACGCTGACCTAATGCGATCAAGGCTTGAATCCGTGGGGCCGTCATATCTGAGCGATAGCCTGGTGTTGCTAGGGTTAATTCTGCTTGAATATCACCAAAGCCATTCTTAGCAAGTTGCGCGACCACCTTTTGGAAAATATCCTCTGGTATCTGCCCAGGTACTAGTCTAATCTCAAGCTTAGCTGACGCCGTCGCCGGGGTAACCGTTTTAACACCAGCGCCTTGATAGCCACTTTGAATACCCTCAATGTTCAGATTGGACTTAAAATACAAATTATCATAGAAATCTTCGCCCGTTGTTTCTGATAGTAAAGGCCGTTGCAACCCGAAATCTTGCTTAATCTTTGTCGGTGTCACATCCAGGGACCGTACTAATTCATTTTCACGCTCGTTTGGTAAAATGGCATCATCGTACAATCCATCAATTGCAATTGCACCAGTTGGAGTTCGTAATGAATTCAGGGCTGCAATCAGACGCCAAGTGGCCGAATCAACCACTGTGGCAAAAGACGAATGTAAATCGCGATTAGCCGTTTCGCTGGTGAGTGTAAAGGTGATAATGCCTTTATTACCACCGAGTACTTCAAGGCGATCTGCGCCCCGCACTTCACCGGATTCCCAGATGACTAAATCCGTATCGGCAAATTCAATTGCATACTTTGCCAAATACTCCCGGAAGTACGTTGAACCCGACTCTTCCGCCCCTTCAACGAGAAAGAAGATGTTCACCGGCCAATCACCGTGGGCCTCTCGATAATCGACAATGGCATTTAACCGGGCGGTAATATGCCCTTTATCATCAGCGACCCCGCGACCGAATAGCTTACCCTCCTTAGCCACTAATTCAAACGGATTCGTCGCCCATAACGCGATGGGATCTTCTGGCTGGACATCGTAGTGATTGTAAATGACTAGCGTTTTGGCTGCAGAGTCATGACTCAAAAACTTACCAAAAACGAATGGTGCTGGATAAGTTTCATCAATGATCACTTCTGCCCCCGCCTCAGCAAATGCTTGGCCAACGAGCTGAGCGGCTTCAAGCTGACCCTCCTGGCGTGCTGAAACACTCGGAATCGCAATTAAATCACGCAATAAGTCTAAATACTTTTCTCGATTATCTGTCATATAAAACGCTCCTCAAATTATAATGAATTGGGTAACACGCAACAAAACAAAAAAGTCCCGGGACATCCAATCTATGGATATCCCGGGACGACGCATTCGTGTTACCACCCAGTTTTCCTCTTTCATCACTAAAAGAAGCTCATCACGTACGCCAGTGTATCGAACTACTCAACCACCGGATATACGTTAGCGCGATAACGGGCGCACCCGACCACGGCTCACATGCTGCTCACCCTGATTCCGACTCGGAGACCATTTTCATTACCTGCTGGAAGGCCAACTTTCACCAAACATCGGCTCTCTATACATCTTTCAGTAATTACTCATCTCGTCTTAATCAATAAAAGCAGTTTATGCCAATTATGAGAACTTGTCAATTATTTATTTAATTTGATTTTAATCTTACTTCTGATTGTTGTGCATGTTTTCGGATTTTCAAAGGCGTAGTGCCATATTGCTCTTTAAAAAGTTGCATTCCTAATTTCTTATTGGTAATACCATGTTGCAGAAAAATGGTTTCGATGGCCGTGGTACCATGAAGTAAATCTTGATAAACATATTGCAGTCTCAATTGATAGAGGTAACGTGTTAACGGTAACCCTGCTTGTTCTTTAAAATAGCGACTCAAATAGTCCGGATGATAGTGAAATCGTTCAGCCAACCCTTTAACTGTCAATGTTTCATCATAATGTTCATAAATATATCGCAACAGGTCTTTAATCCGGCTTTGATCAACAACATTTTCTGGTGCGACACTAATACTGTATGTAGTAATTAACGTATACAAGGCCTCCATCATTTGCCCAGTGAAACGTAGGAGATAACCCGGTTGTTTCTCGACGTATATTTGTGTCATTTGACGCAAGCAAGAAACAATCTCTTGATACTTAGCTGAAGCTTTCTCTGAAGGATTGTATGGTACATTGAACGTTAAAAGCTCACAATTTTTCCAATAGGCATCCAAGTACGCGACCGGTACTTGGAGAACTAATGAGGTGTTTTTCTCATTGGTAGTAGAATGAATTACCTCAGATCCGATTGCGACAAACTCATTAGGCTTCAACAATACCTCTTGATTTTCAAAACGAAAGGTCACTTGACCTTCGAGCACTAAAACAATCTCAAGATGATGATGCCAATGCAAAGCCTTGAATCCTGCTGATTCTTGAGAAACAAATACCCGTACACCAACATCATGATTGTCTGTAATTATTTCATGCCGTTTTTCATCAGTAATCGTCATTTTACACGCCACTCCTCACAGTAATTGGACAAAAACTCCTACAAATATTATCTGACACTTTCGGAACAGATTCTATACGTAGAAGTTTGTTGTTTTTTCACGATTATTTTAAAACCAACCTAATCAACTTGTTTCCACAATGGTAAGCTCATAAAATCATACTTTTCAGCCATCCACCGCCCATTTTCAGGTACGGCGAGAATCCGACCGTCTAAAATATGTTGCCACTTTCCAGCTGGTAGGTAATACTCAACCTCCCCACTCTCTGCCATGACTGGGGCAATTAACCATTGACTACCCAACATATATTGTCGATCTAACGTTGCCGTATTAGGGTCGTCAGGGAATTCCATATACATTGGTCGCATTAATGGTATCCCTTCGGCTACTGATTGTTTAGCTTGGTCGTATATATAGTCCATATTATTCATTTTCAGTTGCGTAAACTTCCGCGTTACTGCAACTGCTTCTTCATCGAACAACCAAGGAACCCGATACTGAATATTACCATGGTAGCGGGAATGTGATGACAAAAGGCCAAATTGCGTCCACCGCTTATAAATAGCTGGACTAGCATTTTCTTCGAAGCCACCGATGTCATGGCTCCAGAATGTAAATCCCGATGAAAGAAAACTTAATCCACCACGTAATGAGTCTGCCATTGAATGGAATTGACTTAAATTGTCACCACCCCAGTGAATTGGAAATTGTTGCCCACCAACGGTTGCCGAACGGGCAAAGACAACCGCTTCATCGGCACCCTTAACTGATTTTAAGAGATCAAATACAGCATCATTATAGCGATGTGTGTAATAATTATGTTCCCCCTGTGCATTATTCCCATTATAATAAACGGCATCATGCATTGGAATACGTTCTCCAAAGTCAGTTTTAAAGCAATCAACACCCATATCAAGTAACTTCTTTAGAAGACCTTTGTACCACTTGACGGCAGCTGGATTCGTAAAATCTACATATGCCAATCCAGGTTGCCACAAGTCCCACTGCCAAACATTGCCATCCCCTTGTTTGATGAAATATCCATTTTCTTGCCCAATTTTAAACAATGGTGACTTTTGGGAAATATATGGATTAATCCACACACAAACTTTCAATCCTTTGTCATGTAAACGTTGCATCAGACCTGCAGGGTCGGGAAATTGTTCATTATCCCACTCGAAGCTACTCCACTCAAATCCCTTCATCCAGAAACAATCAAAATGGAAAACAGATAACGGAATATCACGTTCAAACATGCCATCAATAAACTTCATTACGGTATCTTCTGAATAGTCGGTCGTAAATGACGTTGATAACCAAAGTCCAAACGTCCATTTTGGTGGCAACACAGACCCACCCGTCAACCGATTATATTTCCCAATCACATCTTTTGGTGTATCCCCGGCAATGATGTAATATTCCAATGATTCTCCACGTGTTGAGAAGCTGACCCGATCAACCACCTCGTTGGCAACTTCAAAACTAGTTGGCTGGCTCTCGTTCACAAATACCCCATAATAAGTTCCTGGATTGCCAGCAACGCCGGACTTGCCAGCAAGATAGAATGGAATGGACTTATACGATTGTTCAGAACCAGTTCCTCCATCCATGTTGATAGTTTCGATACTTTGGCCATTTTTTACGAAAGCCCCAAAACGTTCACCGAATCCATATACATTTGTACCTGGTAATAAACTCAACTGTTCCCGCATAAAATGTTGCGCACGTTTTACTGTACCTGGTGCTGCTAAAGACTGGGCACCGGTTACAGTATTCGCATGCATCACTTGTCCTAATTCCGTACCGGATAAATCATCAATGGAAGCCTGGGCTTTATATTCTGACCCGGTAATTCGCTGACCTCGATATTTGAAATCAATATTGAACTTATCATGTAAGCTAAAGGTGACTTCTAACTCACCACTTTTTAAACTGGCAGTGGTTTCAGTTTTTGAAATTTTCGGTTCGACATGTGATGGATATAACGTATACAGGGGGTTCTTATCCATCTGATTAAAATGTTTAATTTCAACACCAACAATATCCTCTCCTGGGGTAAATACTGTAATTGTTGATATACCAACATCCAACATATCGCTTCGTGATCGTAACGGCTGGTAAGCAGCTGAGACTCGTAACGCATCACTGACATAGTTTTCAGTATCTGCCAAAACAGTTTCTGCATCGAAGGCTTCCATCGGTGAGTTAATAATATACTCATCACGACCAAGCCAGTACCCATTAGTAAATTTCATGTCTAACTCCTATTCCTATTCCCCAAACTCAGCTAATTCCCGAGCGTGCTTTACTGACAATTCTGCGACCATTTTTGGCTCTACTTTATCGATATTGTTAAACAATAATGCAATAGCAGACAGAGCATATCCGATAAACGGAATCCAAATGAATCCTAAGGAAATAGCATGTAATGCTGACGTTGGTTGACTAGCTGCAGCACCTGAAGTGTATTGACCCGCTGCCAAAATCGCCGCTAAAATCATACCACCAATTCCCATTCCTAATTTTGCTGAAAATGATGAAAATGAAGTGACAAAACCTTCGGCACGAACATTGTTTTTCCATTCTCCAAAATCAACCGCATCTGACAGCATGACTGCAATCAACGCGCCGGTTAATCCATACGAAATATAGTAAACAACAATTCCAATCAGGATAACCGCAATGTTCCCATTCATCTTGTCTGCTACAAATAGAATTAATTGTGATAGCGCGGTTCCAACCATTCCTACCAACATGGTGTTTCGCTTACCAATCCGTGCGGCCACGAATGGTACCAAAGCCGTTGAAAATAAGGTGATAAATGTAGCTGCCAAGGTCAATGATCCGAGAGCTTCATTATGCAATACATATTTAAAATAATAAGGCAATGAACTTGAACGGACCGCGAAACCACCCCAATATATAAAGTTGATGAAAATAATAATGGCCCACGGATAATTACCCTTCAAAGCCTTCACTGATTCACGCATCGGTATTGAACGCTTGGAATCACGTGTCACAACCCGCTCTTTAGTCCCTGCGAAAGCAGTTAACAAACATGCTGCAGTAATAATCGCCAAAATCACTGCCCAAATAAACCAACCAATTGGGGAAGTCGTTGCATCTCCCTTGGTACCACGATCTCCAAAGATCCCACCAAAAAAAGCAACAGCTGGCAAAGTCAATGGTAAGAAGATCGCCCCACCAAAATTACCTAAAAATTGACGAATAGTTGACAAAGTAATCCGTTCCTTTGGATTACTGGTCAATGATGGCAAAATTGATGTCACAGGAATATTAATTCCTGAATATAAGATCTTCGATCCAATATAAGCGATGTAAATCCAAATAATTTTGCCTGTCTGTCCGAGACCTGGAATGGCTGTAAAGCACATCACACAGAAGATGGCAAAAGGAATTGAAAACCACAACCAATAAGGACGTGATTTACCCCACTTCGTTCGCGTGCGATCAATAAACTGTCCCCAGACTAATCCATCCACTGAATCTATAATGGCACTTAATGCAAATAGGCCAGTTACTGCCGCCGCTGCCACTCCCAACGTATCCGTACAAAATACTAAAAAGTATGTGCCAACAATCTGGAAAATGGTGTTACAACCAAAATCCGACATAGCATATGCTATTCGCTCTTTAATTTTCACCTGATTAGCTTGGACCGGTGCCGATGTCGTATTATCATCAACCCCACCAACTATAGTTTTACGATCAACCATGACAACTTCTCCTAAAATTTTTTTCTCGCTCGAGCACATTTCTTAGTATGTTATGAAAACGCTTTCATAACAATTGTATTTTTATCGCTAGTCAGAATTTCAACGATTTCAGGTCAGATATGACCTGTTTTTACAAAAAAACCTGCCAGATGTGATTCATCTGACAGGTTTTAAAATAATATGGTTTGGCTCATTTTATATTACACAATCAGTGTTTTTGCGGAGTGTCGTCTTTTTTAAAAGTAATACCAGCATTATTTTGTCAAATGCAAAATGTCCGCTGCAGAGAGTCCTTTGACAAGCTGATCCAATGTTGGCGAGGCCAACCAATCACTCGGCTCGCTGGCTCCGTATTTGATATTATGAGTCACTGCACCAGCAAATTGAAAGATATTATGAATCGTGTGGTGTGGAACAATAAACACGTCTGTTTCAGCATATAGTTTTAGCTGCAACTGTTCGTGATCGTTTAATATTGCTAAGGCGACTTGACCTTCTTGGACAACGTATAGCTCATCATATTTCTCATGATAATGGCTATTTTGCCAGGTAGCGACCTGACTGACCGTACGCGTATACGAGCTACCATCATCGGCTAAGAGACCTAACCGGACTTCACCATTGGGCATCTGGCGAAAATTATTTTTGACACCAAAGGCTTCACCATTTTCAAAATATTGAATATCAGTGCTCATTTTATAACTAACTTCCTTTCATTATCAAATCGCACCATCCCAACCCGGTCATTATTCGAGTACCCTTAGTGATGAGGATACTGATGACCCAACTCGTACACTTGTTCAGGTTCTTGGCTAATACGCGTAAACGTGTTTAAATCAGTTATTTTTTGCATGTCAACTGGGGCTAACTCAAAATCAAAAATAGCTGCATTTTCGATAATTCGGGCAGCATGGACTGACTTAGGGATGATAGCAGTGCCACGTTGCCAGTGCCACCGCAATACGATCTGGGCAGCTGACTTATGATACTTTTGCGCAAGTTCAACCAAGATTGGTTCATCTAAAGCACGCGCCCGGCCCAAAGGAGCCCATGCTTGTGTAATAATGCCCTGTGTTTTATTAAATTCTAACAAACCATCTTGCGTTAAAAATGGATGGTTTTCAACCTGATCAACTGCCGGCATGATATTAGCTTTGGTGGCCAAATATTGTAGATGAATGACCCCATAGTTTGAAACCCCAATTGACTTAACTACACCCTGTTCCTTCAAGTATTCAAAAGCCTTCCAGGTTTCAAAGAAATGTTGGTGTAACGGCCAATGGACCATCAGCATATCAACATAATCAACTTGCAAGTCTTTCAGTGATTTTTCAAAGGAACGTAGGGTATTATCATAGCCTTGATTTTCTTCAGCAATTTTTGTCGTTAAGAAGTACTCTTCCCGCGGTAAATTCAATTCTTGAGCAGCAAGACCAAACATATCTTCATTCTGGTACATTTGAGCGCTATCAAACAACCGATAACCCTGCTCCCAGGCTGTTTTCACGACTTGAGTTAACTCTGCTTGTGTGGATACTTTATATAATCCCAATCCTAATTGTGGCATTGTATTGCCATCGTTTAACTTTAGGCCCTTTAAATCAATCATGCCAGCCCTCCTGTAGGTACATGCAATTAATTCTGTTGCTTACGTCTCTAATTTATACGTATAATTTTACACTAAAATGTAATCGCTTACCACCGTGCGCCTGTCACCGCTGGCAATTCACGTTATTTAGAAAAACACTCAATCCTTTGAAAGATGCGCCCATAACTTCTATAATATGAAGTGTAGTCAAGGAAACAAGACGAAAGGGGATTTTCATTCATGAAAGTATTAGTTGTTGGTGCAAACGGTGGCGTATCTCGTCAATTTGCTGATTTAGTCAAAACTAATGAGCAAATCGAAGAAGTTGCAGCCATTCGTAATATGGATCAAACACCATTCTTTACAGAACGTGGTATTCAAACGGTTTACCAAGATTTAACCAAACATACCCAGGAAGACATCGAAGCAATTATCAAAGATAATGCCATCGATAGTGTGATCTTCTCCGCTGGTGCCGGTGGTTCTGGTGACGATATCGTCATGATGGTCGACCTAGATGGTGCCATTAAAACCATGCAAGCAACCGAAGCTGCTGGTGTAAAACGTTTCGTCATCGTGTCGACTTTTAGAACTGGCCGTGCAGAAATTGAAAAGAATTACATCCGCGTATACACAACCGGTAAAACCTATGCAGATGAATGGCTAAAATCTCGCACAAAGCTTGATTGGACCATTGTCCATCCTGGTCTATTACAAGATATTCCTGGCACAGGTAAGATTACCACCGTTCCCCAATCTGACATGATTGGCGTTTCTCGTCAAGATATTGCTCGTACTTTAGTAAGTGTCTTAGAAAATGACACGACGATTGGTAAGGAATTTGAAGTGGTTAATGGTGATACACCAATTGATGAGGCCATCAAAGCCTTATAATAGCTACACATAAAAGGAAGTCTGCAGTGGTTGCACCATTGCAGACTTCCTTTTATTTATGTTTACAACTAGGATCTTTTGTCCTAATCACTTTTTGGAATTATTTTTGAGAGATTTTTTTGAGAGTTTTGTTTCGAGATTGTTGAGAGATTTTAGACAGCAGTTAATTGGTACCATCGGCTTCGATTTCTTCCAACGTGCGACCAGCTGTTTCTGGCACACGGAACCGAATGAATAGTACGGCAATGATCGAAATGACACCGAAGATGGCAAAAACTGCTGACTGTGACATATGGGCGGTCATAATTGGGAATAACAAGCCCACGGCGAACGATCCTAACCAGTTAAATGATGACGCCAATCCTGAAGCCCGGCCACGAATCGCCAATGGGAAGATTTCACCAACCAACACCCACGTTAATGGTGCCCAAGTAAATGAATAGAAGGCGACGAAGATTGATAAGAACACGACAATTGTCATTGATGGTAGTTTATCAGCGCCAACAACCATATTCAAAATCGCAGGCATCAAGAAAGATAAGGCCATAACCGTGCCACCAAGCATCAACATCTTCCGGCGACTAAAGCGATCACCAACCATCATGTAGACAATTGCACCGATCACCAAGATCACACCCTGGATGATTGGCCAAAGCAAAGCACTCGATGCCGCTTGGCCAGTTGCCTTTTCGACAATCAAAGGGATGTAGTAGAAGATCGCGTTGGCACCCATAAATTGTTGAAAGGCTGCGACGCCGATTCCAGCAATGACCAAGTAACGATACTTACCAGAGAATAATGTTCCTAAATTGATATTAGCTGCGGCTTGCGCTTCTTTATCTGATGTTTCTTGAATATCATGCAGTTCGCTGGCGATGACATTATCCGGACGAATGTATGATAGCACCTCACGTGCCTCAGCAAATTTTCCTTGCTTAACCAGGAATCGTGGTGATTCTGGTAACTTCAATACCCCAAAGAAAAGAATAACCGCTGGCACGGCTGCCAATCCAAGCATCAATCGCCATGATAGTCCTTCAGGTAATTCCTGCAAGAGGTAGTCCATGATATATGAAATTAACATTCCTGACACGATCATCAGTTGATTCAGGCCAGAAAGTGAACCACGTTTTTCAGCGGGTGCCATTTCCGACATATATGATGGTACTAAAGCTGATGCTGCACCAACAGCCAACCCCAGCAATACTCGTGCAACCAGCAACCAAGCCACCCCATTATCGGGTGACAAGCCGGCCATGATCGCACCGACACCAAACACGGCTGATGAGATCAAAATCATGCGTCGGCGGCCCAGCTTATCTGAAAGCTGACCTGCCAAGGCACCACCAACGATGGCACCTAGCATCAATGAAGATGTAATCCAAGCGATTACCGTTGGATTTTGCGCCGCTGGCCAGTCCTTTTGCAAGAATGGCAACGCACCGGTCATCACACCAATATCGTAACCAAAGAGGATTCCACCAAAAGCCCCAAAGAAATAGATGAATCCTGCTGGAATTTTCTTTTTTGTATTTGTCATTAAATTGCCCCTATTTGCCCCTATTGCTTACTTAATATCGACAAATGTCAAATCAAATAACTTGGCTAAGTCTTCGAGTTGCTCAGTGTCAATGGTGAAACTAAGTGTTGTATGGTGGCCACCCCCCACGGTTAGCCAACCTTCAGCACCAGCTTTAAGCCCAACCTTTGGCGTCCACAATTGCTTGGCCACTGGTAAGAATGGTGTCTCAGCTTCTGGCTTATTACCACGTACTTCATAGCTAATCAACTTAAATTCATCACCAAAATCTGCTAGGGTGACATCGACAGCGTCACCTTCACGACCAGAGAAGACCAGCCGTGCTGGATCATCTTTGCCACCAATCCCAAGTGGATGGACTTCCACTCGTGGCTTATCTGAAGCGATACTTGGATCAACTTCAAGCATGTGTGATCCCAAAATGGCCTCATGTCCCTTACGCAAATCAAGTGTGTAGTCTTCCATAAAGGCGGTTGCTTGATTATGTGACATAATCTTCAACAAACGAGTCAATCCAGCCGTCTTCCAGTCACCCTCACCGGCGAAACCATAACCTTCTGCTAATAGCAATTGGGCGGCTAAGCCTGGCAATTGTTCCAAACCAACTAAATCTTCGAAGTTTGTCGTGAAGGCTGAGTAGCCCTTTTCATCCATGAACGTCTTGATACCAATGTATTCACGCAATTGATACTTCACATTGTGCTCAAACTTTTCAGGTGAATTGTCACCGATAACATAGTCATATGACTCCTGCAATGAGTCATACAAAGCATCGATATCAGCGTCTGGTACCGCGTTAACATATTCAACTAGATCACCGACACCGTAGTAATCAACCGTCCAGCCAAGCTTGATTTGTGCCTCAATCTTGTCACCATCGGTCACCGCGACGTTTCGCATTTTATCCGCAAACGTCACCACTTTGATCTTGTAGCTTTCGTTGTATGCAACAGCCACATCCATCCACTTTGCGATCTGATGTTGAATGTCCTCATCAGCCCAGTGACCCAAGATAATTTTGTTGTTCTTACGCAAACGCGCGTTAATAAAGGCATATTCGCGATCACCATGGGCTGATTGGTTCAAATTCATATAATCGAAATCAATGGTGCTGTATGGAATTTCATTTAAGTATTGCGTTGCTAGATGTAGCAACGGCTTAGTAAGGAGTTGGGTACCCCGAATCCAATTCTTGGCTGGTGAGAAGGTGTGCGCCCACGTGATAACACCGGCAACAGAATCATCGAAACTAGCTTCCTTGAGTGTTTCTGTGATGTTTTCAGCAGTGACCCCCACGGTCTTAAACTCAACAGGATATGGTAGCTTTCCCGACTTGTTCAAAGCATCGACGATTTCCCTTGAATCTGCTTCAACTTGCTTCAAGACTTCTGGTCCATACAAGAACTGAGACCCAGTAACGAACAAAAACTTGTAATTTGCAACTTCAGACATGTTAAATTCCCCCTAATTTACCCTTCAACTAATTGATTGCAGTGGAGTGATTATGTGACAACGCGTTATCTTGGCCGTAGTAGGCATTTGCGCCATGCTTCCGGTAATAATGCTTATCTAGTAGATACTGTGGAATTGAGCTATCCCCATGGGTCAGCATCAAAGTGTGGTAATTCATCTCAGCTACCACTTCTAAGACTTTGGCATTGTGCACCGCGTCCATGGCGTCTTTGCCCCAAGTAAATGGACCATGTTGACGCACTAAGACCGCTGGCACATCCATTGGGTTCAGCGATCGCTTGGCGAATTCACGCTCAATCACGACCCCGGTGTTGAGTTCATAGGCACCTTCAACTTCTGGTTGTGTCAATGCATCAGCCACCGGCACGGTACCATAGAATGTATCGGCGTGGGTTGTCCCAAAAGCCTCAATGTCGACACCAGCTTGTGCAAAACTAACTGCCCAAGGTGAATGGGTATGCACGACGCCCCCAATTTCTGAAAATGTACGATACAAATAGGCGTGTGTCGGCGTATCTGATGAAGGATTCATCTCGCCTTCAACGACTTCACCATCCAAATTTACCACCACCATATCGGCCGGTTGAAGTTGGTCGTAGTCAACGCCCGAAGGTTTAATGACGAATAACCCACTCTCACGATCGATTTCACTGACGTTTCCCCATGTAAAGGTCACTAAATCATATTTAGGCAAAAGCATATTTGCCTCATAGACCTTTTGCTTCAAATTTTCTAACATATCGTCTCCTAATTATTTAGAGTCAGCACGGCATGGGCTTCAATTGGCAACCCAGCCTTGTATCGATCCATAAATACATTGAATCCGTCGATATCTCGTTTATCCGGGAAGATTGTCGTAGATTCTTGATCTACAAAGACTTCACGATCGAGGAAGTCTTCTAATGCTTGATCTGATTTGCCATTTGCATACGCTGCCAAAATGGCCATTCCCCAAGGACCACCTTCACCCGCGGTTTTCATCACTGTTACGGGTGCTTCCATCACAGCTGCCAGAATTTTTTGGGCGACAACTGGTGTTTTAAAGATGCCACCAGCCGCAACAATCGAATCAGTTTCGACTTGCTCATCCGCTAAGATTTCGAGCCCAATCTTCATTGCACCGAAAGCCGAATAGAGATTAGCCCGCATCAGATTACCAATGGTGAAATTACTGTCTGGTTGACGCGCCAATAAGGGCCGTCCTTCTGACATGTGGGTGATATTTTCACCTGAATAATAACCGTACGTTAGCAGGCCGTCCGCATCCGCATCTGCACCTAAGATCGTATTGAACAATTTAGCGTACAACTCATTGGTTGAAATATTAACTCCCAGTAAGTCAGCAAATTCTTTGAATAACTTGGCCCAAGCATTGATGTCAGAACTTGAATTATTCGCATGCACCATGGCTACAAGCTCACCAGTTGGTGTCGTGACAATATCGATATCGCTATGCCACTTTGATAATGGCTTATCCATCACGATCATCACAAACGCCGATGTGCCAGCTGAGACGTTTCCGGTATGCACCCGGACGGCATTAGTTGCGACCATGCCAGTACCGGCATCCCCCTCAGGTGCGGCTAAACGAGCGCCGGCTTGCAAGGTACCTGAAGGATCCAGCAACCGAGCGCCGGCTGCCGTTAGTACACCAGCCGTTTCACCAGCGGCTAGTACTTTCGGTAAAATATCACTTAATTGCCAGTGATATTGTTGTACTGAACGTAATTTATCAAACCGTTCAACCATGGATTGATCATAATTTTTTGTATGCATGTCAATTGGGAAAACCCCTGAAGCATCCCCAATACCAAGGACCTTTTCACCTGAAACTTTCCAATGAACATATCCCGCTAACGTGGTGATAAAGTCAATATCTTTGACGTGTTGCTCTTGGTTCAGGATAGCCTGATACAAGTGTGCAATTGACCAACGTTGTGGAATATTGAAATTGAACAGGCTGGTTAACTCCACCGAAGCTTGCTCCGTGATGCTGTTGCGCCATGTTCTAAATGGGACTAACAATTTCCCTTCAGCATTGAATGGCATATACCCATGCATCATTGCGGAGAAACCAATTGAGCCGATGGTTTTTAACTCGGTATGATATGTGCGTTTTACTTCAGCTGCCATCTCAGCGTAGGCTGTTTGCAAACCTTCCCAAATCAATTCTTCAGGATAAGTCCAGATACCATTCTCGAGTTGATTTTCCCATTCAAACATCCCTTGTGCGATGGGTGAATATTTACTATCAATCAGAACGGCTTTAATTCGCGTTGAGCCAAATTCTACTCCCAGACTCGTTTGTCCGGTTTCAATATCATGTTTAGCTAGTTCACTCATAGTATCCTCCAAAGTATCCGTAAGCGCTTACAAGAATAATAATATGCTTTTGTCCGTATAAGTCAATCCTATTTTTAGTAAGTTGTACGTTATTTGTTTAATGCACAGCGTTAAAAAGCGGGTTGTGGTTAGATAATTGTCCGTATAAATTAGAAAATGCGTACAAAAAAAGCACTTTTGAATTTTCATCAAAAATGCTTCATTAATCTAATTTGCTAGTTGAGTTACGTAAGATCAGTTCGGCTGGATACTGAATCGAGGCCACAGCTTCACCCCGAATCATTTTTAAGAGCATCGTAGCCGCGTCCCGCCCCATTTGCGCCTGTACATGCCTCAAAGTGGTCAAACTAGGGGTCATATATTTTGACAAAGTATAATCATCAAACCCGACCACCGACAGATCCTCTGGCACCTTGAGCCCCAATGAATTCGCTAAATCTAAAATACGAATCGCAATTTGGTCATTATAGGCCACCACGGCTGTCGGCCGTGATTCTTGGGGTTGGGTTAATAGACTACCGATGCGTTTCATCAAGGTTGCCCGGCTATCACTTGTTTGATACATCATCGTTGCGCCATAAATCGATAATTGGGGATGTTGGCGATAGGCTTGCATAAACCCATCCATTCGGTCCACCCCCTGATTATCATCCACCTGAAACACGCCCAGAATCCGCTCATGGCCCTGTTCGATGAGATAATTAGTGATATCACGCATGGCTTGTGTATCATCAGTCGTCAAAGATGGTGCATTTAGCCCGGCATACTTGGCATTAATAAAGACGACTGGAATATGTAACGCTTCTAATTCACGATATAAATCCAAATTTTCCTGGTTAAGGGCACTTTGGGTGGGTTCAACGATGAAGCCATCAATACTTTTCCCCATGAGTGACACTAATGCTTTTCGTTCACGACTGGGATCATTGTGTGTATTAGACAAAATCAAGGAGTAGCCTTGTTCGGAGATGACATCATCAATGCCAGACACAATTTGTGGAAAAATATAGGACGTCAGATGGGTCGTGATGACACCGATATTGCGATCACTCGACTTGGCGGGTTCTGAATGCCGCCAATCATCGACGAACATCCCACCCCCTTGAATACGGTAGATATAGTGGTCGACCTCTAAATCCTGCATCGCGCGCCTGATGGTATAGCGACTCACCCCATATTCTGCCATTAACTCTGATTCGGTTGGTAACCGATCGTTTACTTCATAATCGCCGGATAAGATTAATTTCTTAAGCCCCTCCTTGACGATGTCATATTTATTTGCCATTTCTCTACCTTGCTCTCTCAGTTATGCGGATAAATTTTTACCTGTTCATATTATTGAACCATACTCCCGCAAAATATGCCAACCATGGCACCAATTCTGCTAGTCGTCAGCTTGATGAGGCGCACAAAAAAACCAGATATACAGCCTCGTACATCTGGTTCTACTAAATTCAAATAACTCACGGCTGGTATTCACAAAAGCGACTTTGCTAAATAAAATGTCCCGATAACGCCAGCATTATCACCGTGTTCAACACCGACAATATAGTCCTCAACGGCAGGCGTTGGGAGATAATGAGCCATTTTTTCTGCAAACTTTTCGCGAATCAACGGTAGCAATACTGCCCGGTGAGGCACACCCCCACCAAAAATGACTTTTTCAGGTCGCAAGGTCATCGTATAATCCACCACTGCTTGGGCTAGGTAATCAGCCTCAATTTCCCAGGCTAAATGGTCATCTGGCAATTCTTTAGCTGAAATGCCCCACCGTTGCTCAATGGCTGGGCCAGAAGCAACGCCTTCTAAACATTGATTACCGTGAAAGACACAATAACCGGCATAAGTATCTTGGGGGTGCTGCCGAACAAAAATATGGCCCGCTTCTGGGTGACCCATACCAGCTAATAGCTGATCATTGACGATAATGCCAGCCCCAACACCGGTCCCGACCGTCAAATAAACTGCATTATGCACTGCTTTGGCAGCCCCACTCACGAACTCACCCCAACCAGCTCCGTTGACGTCCGTTGTCCAATAATAGGGAACATCTAACCATGCTGCCATCGCACCTAGAAAATTATAGTGCGACCACCCTGGCTTAGGTGTGTCTAAAACATAACCATAGGTTTGAGACGCATGATTCACATCAATTGGACCAAAAGCAGCAATGCCAATCGCCACAATATCGTCATACTGGTCAAACCAATTTTGGACATCTTTAATTGTTTTAGCTGGTTCTTGTGTTTTAAAACTGGCCCGTGCCAATACTATTTCAGGTTGCTCAACGTCAGCAACCGCCACCACAAACTTTGTGCCGCCAGCTTCAATTGCCCCTAATAATGCCATCCTCTTGCTCCTTAGAAATAACGTGCGGTCATGACAAACTGGCCGTCACCTGCAAAAACTTCTACAATATCCTGATCAATTACTAATTGCACCATTGCTAATGCACCTGTAATTTTACGTTCCTCCCATTGCTGAGATTCCCACTGGCGTCGTCGCATCGTCAATTGATCGCCGGTCCGCTCTATATACATTGTAGCACTCAACTTCAGTTGCCACGTGGTATCTTCCAGCTCCCAGAGCCCAACGCCCGTAATCTCGGTAGCCTCCACGCGCTTGAACGGTCCCAGTTCAGCCACCGGCTTTTGTAACAATTGCTTTGCCTGCAATGATACTTCACGTGGCAATGACAAGACATGTGCCCAGCCATCGGCAATCGTCGGCAATGTCTGTTCACGAGCTTCAGGCATCATACCTGACCAACCCCATAACAACGTCCGTCCAGCATGCGATACCGTTTGCGATGCATAAAACTCAAAACCATGATCAAGCTCTTCAAACGAACTTTGGACCGCAAATTTGGCCCGTTGGGCATCAAATTCACCGATTACATAACCCGTATTATGAATATTCTCCAATGTACCTGCTTTAGCAGTTAATCCTTGTGGTGAAAACATCAAGACGGCTTGTCCATCCATAAAAGCAATATCTGGACATTCAATCATGTAACCCCGTACTTCTGCTAATTGATCATCAATCAAGGAACCCCGAAAATCCCAATGATGCAAATCTGGCGAAGAATAAATGATGATATCCCCTGTTAAATCAAGCCGTTGGGCCCCCAACAGTAAGAAATACGTCTCATTTTGCTTAAAAATTTTAGGATCACGGACATGGCGCGTAAAGCCGGCCGGTTGGTCAAATAGCTTGCCTAATTTTGTGAAATGCACCCCATCCGTGGACACCGCTCCCATTTGATATGAGGCGATACTTTCACCTGCCTCATTGCGCACATTGCCAGTATAAAAAGCGTAAAGTTGGTCATCAACTACGATTGTACTTCCAGAGTAAATGCCTGATTGATCCTCTGGCAAACTCGGTACCAGTGCTTCAGGCAGACGATGCCAATTAACTAGGTCATCGCTGACAACGTGGCCCCACACCTTATACTTATGATCGGTTCCCCAGGGATTCCACTGGTAAAACACATGGTACTGATCTTTGAAATAGACCAAACCATTGGGATCATTTAAGAGACCATGGGTTGGATAAATATGAAATTCTTCAAACCGTTCCTCATCACCAACAATCATTATTTGTCTCCCTTAGTTGCTGCCAACAGGGTTTGTGCACGTTCGACTTCTTGACCAGCGACTAGCAAGACCTGATCAAATTCTGCTGTATTGGTAATAATTACCATCACGCGCGTATCCAAACCAGCTTGTTGAATTTTCTTTTTATCAAAGGTGCCTAATGTCTCGCCCACTTTGACCTTTTGGCCTTGGGTAACAACGCTGTTGAAGCCCTCCCCATTCAGCGAAACGGTATCGACACCGATGTGAACCAACACCTCGACGCCATCATCACTTAACAACCCATAAGCATGGGCCGTTGGATATGCAACGGTAACCGTACCAGTGACTGGTGCGACGACCTCATTTTCATTTGGTTCAATGGCAATCCCCTTACCCATGGCTTCGCTTGAAAAGACTGGATCATCCACATTTTTCAAATCATCGACATGTCCTGCAACCGGTGCATATACCAATTTGTCAGCGGTCGTTGGTGTATAACTAGGTTGCACATCAACTGTTGTATCAAAATGTTTTTTTCCATAAATGAATGTCGCGCTGAAAGCCAATGCAAAGGCAATCGCGATACTAATAAAGAAACCAATCCACTTCGCCGCTGGAATGGCAATAAAGCCAATCACACCAGCTGGGCCAAGTGAAGACGACAATACGTGGAAAAGACCGATCACTAACCCGGCAATCCCGGCTGAACCCAACGCAATGAAGAATGGGAACCTGTACTTCAAATTGACTCCAAACATCGCTGGCTCAGTGATGCCAAGCATCGCACTCGCACCAGCTGATGAGGCCAACGCACGAATCTTTTCATCCTTTTTTGCTAAGAAGAAGATAGCAAATGTGGCGGCCCCTTGGGCGACATTTGATACGGCCGCGATTGGGAAAATAAAATCACCACCTGTTTTAGCAATATCGGCCAATAGCGTTGTTTCAATCGCTGGGAAACTTTGATGTAAGCCAGTCACCACAATCGCTGAGTAAACACTACCAAAGATACCCATACCAAGGAACCCAGTTGTTTGATAAAGACCGACCAGACCATCAGTTAGGAAATTTGAAACTGTTCGTAGGACTGGTCCCACGATAATAAATGTCAAAAATCCGGTGATAATAATTGAGAGCATTGGTGTAAAGGTAAAATCAATCGCCCCCTTCAAACGCTTGTGGAAGAACTTTTCCAACGTGGCTAGAATCAGGGCCACACCAATCACTGGTAATACTTGTCCCTGGTAACCTGCTTGGGCCACATGTAGACCAAATACATCCCAAAATGGCATTTTGCCATCTGCAACTGTTTGCGAAACGTTATACCCGTTAATCAATGATGGCATCACTAACATCATTCCGGCTGCTGCACCCAAAATTTCACTACCACCGAACCGCTTAGTGGCTGTAAAACCAATCAGAATCGGTAGGAAAGCAAATGGTGCCGAGGCCATCAAATTGACCATTTCAGCCATGCCCGCAATTTGCGGATACATCTGAACAAGTGACTGGGCGCCGAATAAATCTTGCCCCGTTAAAATATTGTTCAAGGCCATCAACAAACCACCAGCGGTCATCGCTGGAATCAATGGCACGAAGATGTCTGATAGTATTTGAATCACTGCCATAACCGGATTCGTTTTAACACCTTGTTGGGCAGCGATTTCCTTAACTTCTGCAGGCGTCGCTGTTTGGACACCCGTTTCCTTCACATAGTAATCAAAGACCTTATCAACGTCACCAGGTCCGACAATAATTTGGAATTGACCATTGGCATCAAAGGTACCCTTCAAATCGGGATCACTATCCAACGCTGCTTGATCAATTTTGTCACGATCTTTAACAATCAAGCGCAACCGCGTCGCACAATGTGCTGCCGTTGCGACATTATTCTCCCCTAAAGCACGTGCAACGCGCTTTGCAACCTCTTCATGATTCATCCTAATACCCCACAGTACATGCTGTTATTGTTCACTTTGGAACCGGTTCCATTTACGGTTCATAAATATTGTAACCGCTTTCAAAAAAGGAGTCAATAAAAAAAACGAGCTAACTTGCTCGTTTCTCATCAACTCGTTTGTTTAATGACTAATTTCCCTCCGACGCGGACACTTTTGACTTTCGGATTCGTTTGTTGTTCCTTGAAAAGTTCATAAATTTCTTGCCCAACGCGGTAGTAATCAAAGGCAAAAGTAGTAATGTTTGGGGCAGCTAAATCACTAATCAACGTACCACCAAAGCCCAAAACTTTGGTCTCTTCTGGCACACGCCTGTGATCTGCTAAGAGGCTTTGCAAGGCTCCCGCTGCCATCAAATCAGTCATGGCAATAATGGCATCATAGTGGTTTGTGGCCAAAGCCTCGGCCGTTAGCTGCTTGGCTGAATTAAGTGAGAAATCAGCGTACACCGTATCGACGACGCCCGTCAACTGAAAGCGAGTTGCCTGGTAACGGATTTGACCAATCTCAAAATCCTTTAATGGATCGACGCTAATCATTAAGACACGGGCAGCGTTGGCCGCCAATTGGCCAATTTGGGCGCCTGCGAGACCATCATCAACGACCACTCGCGAAAATTCAGGCATATCTTGTCCCTGGATGACGACTGGTACGTCAAGCTCGGCAATCATCTTTTTGGTGGCATCACTTAAATTCGCCGCGAAAATGATTAAGCCACTTAAACGCAAGGTTTCAACTTGTTGAATCGCTTTTTGTACTGTCGCCTCAACTTGATAGGTATTCATGATCAAAAAGACATCATCTTGATTGGCATCATCTAGTCCATGTAACATCTCAGTTTGTGCATAGGAATCCAAGCGCGGTACAATCACACCAATTGTGCGTGTCGTCTGTTGTTTCAAACTTTGTGCAAAAACATTAGGTTGATAGCCAGCAGCATCAACAATGGCCTCAATCTTTGTCCGCGTCTTAGCTGAAACCGAGCCACCATTTAAAAAACGAGAAACCGTACTTTTTGCGACACCTGCACGTGTCGCAATATCTTGAATGGTGATTTTAGGCATAATTTTCCTCATTACTAAACTGTTAGAATACCGTAATCATAACAAACAGCAATGCCTAAATCAAACCAGCCCGGGCAATGCCTGGCCACCATTCAACATCTTTGACTAATTAAATCATTTCCAGATGCAAATCTTGTGGTTGTACCAACCCCTTCGCCAAGAGGATCCGATAACCAATGTGCGAGACTACGGCTGGAATGACCACGCCGACTACCACATAAGCCATAAACGCTGTGATATCTGTCGTGGCAACCGCCAATGGCACAATCAAACTATTCAACCCAATTCCCGCCATCGTAAAATTAGTGGTCAAGTGGAACACCAGTGTCCCGATTGGGGCGCCAATCGCAGCGCCAATCATTGGTGGTAGCAGTAAAATTGGGCGCTTAATCAAATTTGGAAATTGAATTTTTGGGGTCACCACCGCTTGGGCAATGGTCGTACCAATTTTATTTTCCTGATAAGACATCACTGGATACCCTGCATACACAGCGGCTGTTCCAATCATGATCGCACCAGCAACTTCTGGTGAAGTCACTCCAGTAGCCCCAATCGCAACTGATAAAGCAGCCGCTGAGGCAGGTGACATGGTCAACGCACCAAAAGTCATGGCGATCACGGCCGTCCCAATAATTGGACTAACAGCAATACTTGCAACAATCATTTTAGCAATCGCCACTAGAATTGGTGTGGTCAAGATAGCCAAGACATACCCAGACATCACCCCAACGAACACCGTTGCTGCTGGTACCAACACCATATCTAACGGCGTTTTACCAGTAATCCACTTACCAAATATCACGGCCACAATGGCCGCCGCCACTGCAGAGACCGGTTGCCCAGTTGTCATGACGCCTACACCTGCTGCTTGCGCTGATCCGTAACCCGTGGCAGTAATTCCTTGCGTCGCAGATTGGGTGAAAAAGACTGCATTGGCGCCAACTGTCGAAGCAGCCATCGCCGCAAACATGACCATCGTATTCGTTTTCATTTGTGAAGCGACAGCGGCACCAAAGGCAGCTGGTAGCAAAATCATCGTAATGGAACCCATTTGATACAGGGGCGCCCAATCAACCATCTTTGAAATCGATTGCATTAACAGTCCCATCCCCAACGTCACTAAAATAGCATTCGATACAGCTGCTGAAACATTATAAATCATTTCTTTATTGATATGTCTCTTCAGTGCGACCCCAACTTGTTGCGCAGTTTGCGTCTTCATTTGTACATCCATCTGCTCTTCCTCCCAATCAAAACAAAAAATGGACTAGTCCGATAGACTAGTCCATTTTAATGACATAAGTTACTCAACCACTCATGCATTTATGCTAGTCAACCGTTTTTTGGATAAAACGGCTGACAAAAATTTGGCCAACCGTTAGATTACAATAGCAATCCCAACAAGTTGCCCAACAACGCAATGTTTTGGTTATTCATTTGTGTTTTTTTCTGCATAATTGACATGTGTAATTCAGTCCCTTCTTTAACAATGAGATTATTATGGCATTATTCACCTTGAAATGCAATGTTTTTAATTTAATTCTTTTACTACATCGCTAATCGTCCGTTATTTTGCTATAATTTTCTCTATTGTTCATTTAAATAAAAGGGAGCGTCACATGTATAAATCACAATTCACACAAGCGCTACTTTTAGGAATTCTCGCCGCTCTGTTTTTCTCAGTCACTTTTATCCTCAATCAAGTGATGAACGTTGCTGGTAGTTATTGGCTCTGGAACGGCACCCTGCGTTATCTATGGATGTTACCGCTGTTATTATTATTACTGATGATACAACGTCAACCAATCAAACCGATCTACCGCGTCATAAAGTCAAATTTAGGTGCTTGGATACTCTGGAGCAATCTTGGCTTTGTTGGCTTCTACTTACCACTGGTTTTTGCCGCCGATTATTTACCAGGCTGGCTGGTGTCTAGTATCTGGCAACTGACCATCATCTTCGGCGTACTCACAAGCCCCCTGACCAAGATCCCGCAAATGATTGATGGGAAACCTCACCTGGTGCGGGCTAAAATTCCATTAGTTAGTCTGCCCTGGCTCGTCATCATTGCGATTGGGGTTGCGTTTACCGTTGTCGGTGAACATGGTCATGTGCGGCCCTGGGAACTGACCATCAGTTTACTGGCACTGACTTTTGCAGCCATTGCGTATCCTTTAGGTAATCGTAAAATTATGCCCCATGCCCAAACTCTAACTGGCGTGCAACGAGTGTTTGCGATGACACTATGCGCCTACCCGACTTTTTTAATGTTAAGTTTAATCGCCTTATTACAGGTCGGTCTGCCCTCGGCCGAGACCCTATTAAACACATTTTTTGTCGGCCTATCATCAGGTGTCATTGCAACGGTCCTGTTCTATAAAGCGACGAGTTTAGTGGCGCATGACATGCGCCTCCTCGCCCAAATAGAGGCCACCCAAGCTTTAGAAGTCGTATTTTCGGTAATCCTTAGTTTTATCTTTCTGGGGACCACTTTCTCAAATAGCTGGCAAATCTTAGGCTTAATTATTCTAATTTTTGGTGTCATCATGGTCAATCTACGTCGCTAAACTGTGTCACCTCACAAAAACACCGCCTAATTGCGTTCAATTAGGCGGTGTTTTTATGTTCATGACAGTCAATTAGATGACTTAATATTGTGGTCCACATGACCAGTGCAAATCATCAATTAGCGTAAGATTTCATTTTCTGTATGACCACCATTCGCCAACGTGACTGCGTCTGTCAAAGAAATTGCGACCATGTTTTTGATCGCCAAGTCCGTGTAAAAGGCAATATGTGGTGACATCAAGACATTACCACGTGCGATCAAACGTTGAATTTCAGCCGGCACTTCACTTGGTGCTTGTTTTTGCTCCATGAACTGGGTCTCATTCTCTGTCACATCAATGGCTAATCCAGCGATCTCACCAGATGCTAACGCTGCTTCAACAACTGCAATATCAAGCACACCACCACGAGACATATTCAAGACAAAGGCCCCGGTTTTTAATTTCTCAAAGAAAGCCGCATCCCCCAGGTGATGTGTTGATTCATTTAAGGGTGTGTGGAAGGAAACAACATCAGCTTGGGGTAGTGCCTCATCCAAACTGACATAGTCGACAAATGGTTCATTTTGGGCGTGATACACTGGATCCACCGCCAACACCCTCGCGCCTAACGCGTGTAACATCTGGGCAAAAGCCGTGCCAATGCGGCCAACACCAATCACGGCCACGGTCAATTCATGAATTTCACGCGTTTGACCAACCGTTTCCCACGTCCAGTCGCCTTGTTGAATAGCGCGTTCCACAATCTTAGTGCGCCGTAATAGGGCAAATAATTGGGTCAATGTAAACTCAGCAATTGCCCGTGGTGAATATCCCGGTACATTCGACAGCCGGATGCCGTGCTGTCGCGCTAAATCTATATCAAGGACATCATAACCAACCTGACGAATTGCAATTTGTTTGATACCATAACTGGCTAAAGTTTCATAAACATCAGGCGTCACCACCTTCGTTTGCTGCGTCACGACAGCATCAAACCCCTCAGCCAAGACAGCCGAACTTGTATTCAAAAAATCTGTCACCGGGTGCACTTCGTTACCAGTTTTGGCTGCCCACTCGCGGATATAAGGTAGTTCTTCTTCAACCAATGCATAAAAAATAATCTTCATCTCTTTGCTCCACCTTCAAAAAATATGCTTCTAACTATACCACAACTTTTATCATTTTTGTTTAATTTTTCTCTAATAAAATCATGAATTAAAAAAATATTTTAGCGCAGTTTAGTTGACCTCACCATCAAAATTGGGCTGTTAATCGCTGACCTTGTTGTTGCCCACGTGTGCCGGCCTATTTGACAAAATAAAAAACGCTATTTAAGAGCTGCTTGAAAACAGCTCTTAAATAGCGTGATTTGATGCTTTATTTTATTGTACTGTCACTGACTTGGCCAAGTTACGTGGTCGATCTACATTCAAACCACGTTGCAATGAAGCGTAGTAGGCCAATAGTTGTGTTGGCACAACTGTCAACAATGGTGACAATAATTCGTTAACATCTGGCAAGATGTAATCATCATCAGCCTTAGCCAATGACTTAGTCACAATGGTATAGGTCTTTGAACCACGGGCCGTTGTTTCTGACACATTACCACGAACCAAACCAGCCGTCTTTGATTGGGAAATAATCGCAAATACTGGCGTACCTTCTTCAATCAAAGCCAATGTACCGTGCTTTAATTCACCAGCAGCAAATCCTTCAGCCTGTACATATGAAATTTCTTTCAACTTCAAAGCGGCCTCCAAAGAAACTGATGAGTCGACCCCACGCCCAATGTAGAACGCGTTCTTAGCATCACCTAAGAAGTCAGCGGCTGCCTTTTCCAAGGTTGCCTTATCATCAACGATGGCCTGGATATCCACGGCAATTTCTGACAGATCTTTATGCAAGTTAAAGTCAACCCGGTCACCAGCAACGGCATAAGCGATAATCGCTTCCAAAGCCACTTGTGCGACATAGGCCTTTGTTGAAGCCACAGCAATTTCTGGACCGGCCAACAATGGCAAAGCATACGTTGCTTCACGCCATAACGTTGACTTTTCAACATTAGTTAATGTCAATGAGTGATAACCTTGCTCGTTAATGTTTTGCAAAACTTCACGTGAGTCAGCCGTTTCACCGGATTGCGTCAAAAAGATAAAGAATGGCTTGGCTGACAACAAAGGTTGCTCGTAAGCAAATTCTGATGAAATGTGCACTTCAGTTGGAATACCAGCCCATTGCTCAAACATCCGCGCACCCGCCAAACCAGCATGATATGATGTACCAGCTGCGATGATATACAAACGATCAGCAGCCTTGATTTCATCTAAGATGGCCCCACCGATGTGCACCCCATTTTCATCGAGGTACCGATCCAACAAATGCCGGATCACAATCGCCTGCTCATCGATTTCCTTCAACATGTAGAATGGGTAGGTTCCCTTGTCTGCTTCAGAAGCATCGATATCTACATGGAAAGGTTCACGAGTGAATTGCACAGCATTCTTGTCAAAGAAGTCAATCTTATCTTTACCAACGACAGCGATGTCACCATCATGCAATTCGATAAAATCGTGGGTCACTTCCAAGATACCAACGGCATCAGAAGTCACGACATTGCCTTGTTCTGACAAACCAACCAACATTGGTGACTTATTCTTGGCCACATAAATCAAGTCAGGGGCTTGACGGTCCATCAACAAGAAACCGTAAGCAGAATTTTGATCCAACTTAGAGATCATCATCCGCAAAGCATCAAAAGTTGAAAGGTGGTTTTCAGAAACAAACTTACTGATCAATTGCACAGCCACTTCGCTGTCAGTCTCAGACTTCAGCTCAACCCCTTGCAAGTATTCTTCCGTTAATTCTTTATAGTTTTCGATCACACCATTGTGTACCAAGTAGAAACGGCCGTCAGCTGACAAATGTGGGTGAGCATTTTCAACGCTAACCCCACCATGAGTGGCCCAACGCGTGTGCGCAATCCCGGCAGTTCCGGCAAAGTCTTGCCCATCTTGCGCCAAAGCAGCCCGCAAATTGTCGACACCACCAGTAACTTTTTCTAGATAATCTTGGTCACCGTTGTTCAAATAAACGCCGGCTGAGTCGTAGCCACGATACTCAAGCTTTTGTAATCCATCCAACAATTGTGGCAAAACTTGGTTCACCCCTGTAAATCCGACAATTCCGCAATAAAACATTTGATAACCTCTTCTAGCACCACACCAAATTGGTATAGCTATAACTTATTTATTTTAATTGATAACAAATACTATTATAGTGTACTAAAAAAGCGCGTCAACATAAATGACACGCTTTTTATTTAAAATTGGTATGAATTGGTATAGATTAACGGAAACGTTCAGCAAATTGCTTTTGCCAGATGGCTTCAATCGCCTCGTTATGGAAAGCCTCCACCGTCTCACCGTGTTGGTAACTATCCAAGCCCTTTTCTTCAACCTCATCTTCGACCCGTAATGGGATGAAAATATTGACCAATTTCGCAATGACATAGGTGACAACAACCACGAAAACCAATGTGATCAAGATACCTAAGGTTTGGTTCCAGACTAATGACCAGTTGCCTTCTAAGCCACCCTTAACACCAGCATTAGCTTTTGTAGCGAAGACACCGGTTAAGATACCACCAACGATGCCACCAATCCCGTGAATACCAAAGGCATCCAAGGTATCATCATAACCGAAGAATGACTTAACCCAGGTCGTACCGAAGTAGACCAAAACTGAAACCACAACCCCCATGATTGCTGCAGCCCCCGGATTAACATACCCGGCAGCTGGTGTGATGGCGACCAACCCAGCCACACCACCAGACATCAGACCTGAAACTTTGACCTTCTTTTCAATTAATTGATCCACTAACATCCAAGTAATCATTGCCGCGCCGGCCGCAATGTTAGTGTTGACAAAAGCCAAGACGGCTTGTCCATTTGCCTGTAAGGCTGAGCCGGCGTTAAACCCAAACCAACCAAACCAGAGTAACCCACCACCCAGTACGATCGCGGTTGGGCGATGTGCTTGTAGTTCCTCCATGTGTGTCCGCTTGCCTAACATCAGCGCCAATACCAAGGCGGAAACTCCAGATGAGATGTGCACGACATCCCCACCCGCAAAGTCCAAGGCACCCAATTGGGCAATCAAACCACCCCCCCAGACCATATGTGCTAATGGTACGTAAACGAATAATAGCCATAAAATCAAGAACACGAAGAAAGCCTTAAAATTCATCCGACTCACGACGCCCCCCGCAATGATCGCCATAGTGATCATTGGGAACATCCCTTGGAACAAAGCAAACGCACCATCAGGAATTTTTAAGCCCATCGTGCTTTTGAACATCGGCACGTTATTGAAAAATGCATGCTGCAAATTGCCAATAATCAGGCCATCACCACTAAATGCCAATGAGTATCCCACTACAAACCAGACTACAGCACCAACTGCGATGGCGATTAATACCATTGCAAATGTGTTAATCATACTCTTAGGATTTGTAAAACCACCATAAAACAAGGCCAATCCAGGAACCATCAACCAAACTAATGCGGCGGAAATCATCACCCATCCAATACTTGCAGCGTCCATACCAATTCCTCCAAAAAACTTGTATTTCAATATGTTTACTAGTTTATCCCAATAAACCAATGAAACAGCGAGTTATGTTATGAAACCTCACATACATTAGCGTTTTTTATTGATAGTTCGTAATTTAATTACAAAATAAGGTATTGATGTTTTAATTGTTCGTCATTTGACCACATCACAACAAAAAATCATTCGGCGATTGTCGAATGATGCTTTATTGATTACTTTTTGCCGCTTGCGTGAGATAGTTCTGAAGCCCCATCGGCACCTTCTTGGCAATATACTTCTGATACTTAGCTGATCTGATATAGCTAAAATCTTTAGCACTATTGATGTACCCATTTTCAAGTAAGACCGCAGGGACGGTATTATGATGGATCACCCAAAAATCACCGACCTCGACACCTTTATTCGTGATGGGCATCGCCGGTTTCATGACGTTATTAATGTTTTGCGCCAAGCTTTTCGAACCATTGCCAGCATTGTAATAGTAGGCGGTATAGCCACTAGCTTCGTTATTTTCGGGTGCAGAATCAAAATGGAATGAGATAAACAAATCCGCTTGCTTTTGTTCAGCTATTTTAGGAATTTTCGATAAATAGACAATGTGATCTGTCGACCGGGTCATGATCACGTGTGTCCCGTAGTCCTTCTCTAAAACTGTCTTGACCCGCTGAGCTAATTGCAAGGTATAGTTTTTTTCAAAGTGTTTCTGATCAATCGAGAGCGCCCCTGAGTCAGAACCACCGTGCCCTGGGTCCAGGACAACCGTTGCCTCTGATAAGCTTCCCATATACTTGACTGGCGTCTTACGGTTCAACAACCAACTTGGTGCCCAACCGGTTGTTTCATCCTCCCGCCGGACCTGTACCCAGCCATGTGACCGCTTTAAAATATTCAGGTGTTCGCCTCGTTTTAATACCCCAACTTCAGCGTATTTGATACCAGCACCCGTTCGAATCGTGATATTTGGAATTTGGACGGTACTTTGTTGTTTAACCAATAAGACAATCGTAAAACTGATTGCAACACTTAGCATGCCAACAGTGATGGCTAGCGGCACCCAAAAATGCATGACCCACTGCCACATAATTTGTATTAAGCGTTTCATCACGACCCCCACATCATCAATAACTAAAAGACAGTGACAATGTCACTGTCTTTTTAAATACAATTTAGAAAATCTTGCCTTCCCATTCGTTAACAGGCATGGCATCAAAATCATAATTTGCGATCTCAGCAGCTTTTGTCACAAACGCATGACCAGGGACTGACATCATGATATTCAAGTGACCTGGCTTTTCCTTCAGGATAATGACTGGCTTCTTTTGGGCACCCGCATAGCCGATTTCCCAAGCAGTCCCAGGATCGACGTCATCATCACCATAGAAATCTGCCATCGCTACGATCACATCAGCATCATGTAATTGGGAACGGTCACTTTCAAAAACCACGTCACCCCATTCTTTTGAACCGAATTCGTATGCATCATATTGATGACGGAAGGGGCTAAAAAAACCGGCAACCGTTGGATTTGCTTCCAAGGCCGCTTCTAAACGTTCCAGACGATCAATTTGTTCGTCATCAAAGAATGGCCCTGCCAAGTAAATGTGCTTCATGGTAAGTAATTTCCTATCTTATTTATGATAAGTCTAATTTTACAGGATTTTCAATGATAAATCAAAAAGCCTTGTAAAAAATAACAAGGCTCACTTTATTTAAATTTAATTAGAATAACAAACGGAAAATTTCTTCGAACATGAAGCCTACCAACCCGGCGCTAGGAACGGTAATAATCCAAGCCATCACGATATTCTTCAATGTTCCCCATTTTACTGACTTAATGTCATCAGATGCGCCAGTACCAGCTATGGCAGACGTCACGGTATGTGTCGTCGAAATGGGCGCTTTGATGAAATAAGCTGTAATGAACAGGACACTCGATGAAACCAACTCGGCCACGAACCCCTTTTGAGGACTCAAAATCGTAATCTTGCTACCAAGTGTGTGAATGATTCGTTGACCACCAAAAATGGTCCCTAGGGAGATAGCAATCGCACACATCACGATGATTTCTACTGGAATTGCTTCCGTTTTACTAGTGACGCCAAAGAAACCAACTGGGGCTGAAGCCATAAAAATCAATCCCATTGACTTCTGCGCGTCTTGCAATCCATGCCCCAAAGCTAAGGCTGATGAAGTAAAGATTTGCAAAATCTTGAAACCTTTATCTTGCGCTTGCTTTTCAATTTTAGCAGCCTGCAAGAGCTTGTTTAGGATAACCATGATAATCAAAGCCAACGAAAAACCGACAATCGGTGACAAAATCATCGGATCGATTACCTTTTCAATCACCTTGTGGACATTGATTTGCACCCCTGAACCTGATAGTTGTGAGGCTAAACCAGCACCAACTAGGCCACCGACAATGGCATGCGTTGATGATGAAGGTAGTCCAAACCACCAAGTCAGGAGGTTCCAGCTAATTGCACCCAGCAAGGCAGCAATCACAATAAACAATTGGTGCATTGGTTGGATTGCTGACATATCGACGATATCCTTGGCAATAACAGACGCGACGGCCGTTCCCAGCACCGCTCCGACCAGATTACACACTGCAGCGATGGTAATTGCCGTCCGCGCCTTCAATGCACCCGTAGTGATTGAGGTTGCGATTGCGTTTGATGCATCGTGGAAGCCATTCACACCATCGAAAATCAACGCAAAAATAATTACCATCACGGCTAAAATATAGATTTCCATTATCTACTCCTAAAAGTAAATTCGAGACCATTTTTGATCCAGAAATATTTTATGTATCATGACCAATTTCATGACAATAATTGCATATGTTGTATACCGGTTCTTTACACAACCATAATATTGTATCAAGAAAACAAGAAATAAAAAACCGTTTTACAAGTTTCTGTTGCCCGAAAACGCCGATATTATAAATATCATAAAAAAACACACCACAATTAGGATTGTGATGTGTTTTATTCATGAACTATGATGACAGCTTAGAAGCTGTACTTGTTACCTTCAACATGAATGTAACGAGATTCCAAACCTTCTTCTTCAAGGAATTCGCGCAAAGGCTTCAACTCTTGTGCTTCGTACTTTTCCTTGTAGGCTGCAACTGTCTCTTCATCGTACAAGTTAGTATCAACCTTCAAAGTTTCAACTGGGATTGGACGATCCTTAGTGATCTTCGCATCGATCAACACTGTACGACCTTGCTTGTAGAATTCAACGGCCTTGGCAAAGACATCATCCAATTCTGAGATCTCGTGTACCGTCAAACCAACAGCCCCTTGGGCTTCAGCAATCTTAGCGTAGTCTACGTCACCAAAGTCAACACCGAAGTTGTAAGTATTTGTATCCTCATACTTATTCTTGATGAAACCATATTCAGTATTCGTGAAGACAACGTTGATAACTGGTAGGTTGTAACGCACGTTAGTCACAACGTCTTGCATGGTCATGGCAAATGCACCATCACCGATGATGTTCCAAACTTGACGATCTGGGAACGTGTTCTTGGCACCAATTCCACCAGGAATAGCAATTCCCATCGTGGCGAACAATGGTGACGTACGCCACTTGTTCTTTGGTGTCATGTGCAAATGACGAATTGACAATTGGGTAACGTCACCGACATCAGTTGAGAAGATTGCATCTTCGTCAGCATACTTGTTGATTGCGTTGTACACTTGGTAAGCTTGCAAAGGACCTTCTGTCTTTTGCTCCAACTTATCCATGTAGGCACGCCAGTTCGCAACGTTCTTCACGTTGGCGTTCCACCATGCTGATTCTTCAACAGCATCAACACCGGCCAAGATAGCTTCAACAGCTGTACCAGCATCGCCAAGGATGGCTACATCAGCATCATGACGCTTACCAAGCATTGCTGGGTTAGTGTCAATTTGAATCAACTTTTCGATGTTACGGAATGTCTTTTCAACTTCAACGAATGGGAAGTTTGAACCAACAAACAAAACCGTATCAGCTTCAAGAACCGCTTCATTGGCTGGCTTCCAACCAACACGGAAAGTTGAACCAGTAAAGGCTTCAAAGTCCCACTCGAACGTCTCGAAGTTCTTACCAGTCGTGATGATTGGTGCCTTCACCTTGCGAGCCAACTCTTGAACAAGTGGTCCATGACCCATTGTTCCGATTCCAGCGTAGATGACTGGACGCTTTGCATTGTTCAAAATTTCAACTGCGGCTGCAATTTCGTCTTCTTCCAGTGCAGGGGCCTTATACTCGTGGAAGCTATGACCTGATGAATAGAAATCATCTTCGTCAATTTGCGCAAAACCAAAGTCGGCTGGCACTTCAAGAACGGCCACACCACGCTTAGCGATAGCCGTACGAATAGCATCGTCAACCAAGTGTGGTAATGACTCAGCCGTTGCAACACGACGGTTGTATACGGCAATGCTTTCATACATTGGGTTTTGGTTCAATTCTTGGAATGAGTCCATGTTCAATTCACGTACTGACTTTGATCCCAAAATGGCCAAAACTGGTGTGTTGTCCATTGCAGCATCGTAAAGTCCGTTGATCAAGTGCGTTGCACCTGGACCCCCAGAACCAACAGTAACGGCGATGTTACCACCGAACTTACGTTGCATGACGGCTGCCATGGCACCCACTTCTTCGTGCTTAACTTGCACGAACTTAATATTATTTTCAGGGTTACCCATTGAGTCCATAAATCCACTCAATGTTCCAGATGGAATACCATAAACGGTATCAACACCCCAACCTTCCATAACTTTTAACGCAGCTAATCCAACATTAATTTTGCGTCCCACGATTTTGTACCCCTCTCTGATTTATGAAAACGCTTTCCGCTTTCGCTTACATTGTACATTTTATCTAATTTGCACACTAAATACAAGTAAAAATTAGATAAATACGCCATTTTAAGCGCTAACAATTAGGGCAATGATCATTAGTTCAAAAAAAGACACATCCGGGCCGACCGAATGTGTCTGAAAATGCTCATATTAACTAACTACGGGCAACCATTGAAGATACTTTTGCGTGACGAGCAATATACGCCGCCTGCGAACCAATGGAATCCCAGAAGCCCTGCTTTGAGTGGGCCCCCACGATAATCAAATCAGCTCCGACTTCCGGTGCGATCTGGTTAACCAATACTTCACCAGCCTTGGCACCATCCGCAAAAATGGTCCGAACATTCTTAGCACCCTGTGACTCAGCATATGCTTTATAGCGTGCTAAATTAGCTTCAAATTCTTTACGCTTAGCGATCACTGCCCCCAGGTTTAAAGCATCGATCGTTGATAAGTCACCCATTTCAAGGATAGTTGTAATCGTCAATTGTGCATCATCTTCTGACGCTTGGTGAATCGCATTTGCTAAGGCAAAATAACCTTGCTCAGATTCATCAACCCCCACCAAGATATGCTTGTATTGTGTTGGTTCAATATTTAAGTTCAATTCAGACATCTCATATTCCCCCTTTAGAATATACCGATAATCAATTTGATGTTCAAATAAGTTAGGACCGTAAAGACGATCCACCCGATAATGGTCATCCACTTGGCATTCACGAATTCACCCATCATCTTCTTTGACGATGTGAAGTAAATCAACGGTGCCATTGAGAATGGTAGTGCCACTGATAGGAACACTTGCGAGAAGATTAGGAGTTCATCCAATTTTGCTTCTGAACCGCCATACAATAAAGTAAATGTCACCACTGGTGCCAAAGCAAACCCACGTGTTAAGATACGTTGCGCCCACATCGGCATCTTTAAGTGCAAGAAGCCACTCATGATGACTTCACCAGTTAAGGTACCCGTGATGGTTGAGTTTTGACCAGAAGCCAATAAAGCAACCGCAAATAAAGTCGACAAGATTGGTGAGGCGACCGCCCCAGCAATCGTGCTATCACTAAGCGCGCGATACATGTTGCCAAAAGTTCCAACTGAGTCAGCATGCCCGAAAAACAAGGCCGCCCCCAAAACCAATAACAATGAGTTAATAACAAAAGCCAATGATAGTTGAATCGTTGAATCCCACGCCATCAACTTAACGGATTCCCGCAATTCTGACTTATTTTCATGATCAATATTACGCGTTTGGACGATTGATGAATGTAAGTACAAATTATGTGGCATCACTGTGGCACCCACAATTCCTAGGGCCATCGTTAATTGCGATGAACTCGCCCCCTGCGGAATATGTGTATCCAGTGTTTGTAAGGCTGGTAAGTACCCACCAAAAATGGCCACCAAATTAGGATTTGACAACGCAACTAAATAACCGAAGATGACTAAAATGGTTAGAATCAAGGTCATCACGATGGCCTCGATCTTGCGGAAACCAAACTTCATTAAACCAAGCAATAAAATAACGTCAAGCGCCGTTGTCAAAACAGACGCGATCATTGACCAGCCAAAGAGTAAGTGCAAAGCAATCGCACCACCGATAACTTCGGCGATATCTGTAGCCATCAGGGCTAATTCAGTAATCACCCATAAAATGATGCCACCAACCTTGTTTGTATGTTTACGCGTCGCCTGCGCCAAATCTTGTTGTTTCACCATCCCCAGCTTACCAGCCATGTATTGCAACATCATGGCAACCAGCGAGGACAATAGCACAATAGAAAGGAGTGAATAATGGTATTGGGCACCACCACTAACTGAGGTAACCCAGTTACCTGGATCCATGTACCCAACAGCGACGAGCGCCCCGGGACCTGAAAAAGCTATCAATTTGCGCCAAAAACTACCTGTCTTTGGTACTTCGATTGAACCATTGACATCGCCAAGGCTCTTCTCTTCGACATTTGCTGCCCCTGCTGGGCGAGCTGCATTAGAATTCGTCATTCAAATATCTCCTTTGATTTCTCTCGGGCAAAAAGATCGAATTACGCCTTATCAGCCTACATATTAACTATTCACTTGTGATGCAAATCCAGGTCAGTTGAGCCTGGCAAAACGCTTGCCTGATTCTAAGTGAGTATGTAACACATACTTTGACAAGTGCTAAATAAATTTCATAAAGACTGTCATACAACTTGGCTGTTATAAGCTTATGAAAAATACTTAACTCGGCTATTTCTGCCTTAGTATACCTTTATATTACTTAAGGTTCATTAAAGCGTCAACTACTTTAATGCACCTTTGCATAGACGATGAGCGGTGTTTTCGCCTGATTAAAAAGCAGGTATCGAGCAAACATCACATGCAATCGCTTCCAATTAAAATATCTCAAAATGATTAACTTATTTTCTCACGCTAGATTCCTACCGGTAGCGCATCTCCATCCCGATCAAAGTCATAACGAACGCTGGCAGTTACTGCCACAAGCGCATAAAACAAAACTGGCCGGTAAAATTCCGGTGTAATACCGAAAGCTTACCGACCAGTTCACCGTTAACACGCTACCCCAATCTTATGGATAACACAATGTGATGGGCCTATGTCATCGATCGTTTCTGTGTCGTCTGATCAGCTTATGAAAACAGGACAAGGACATAAACATAGCAGACCTGTATCATGAATCCCCAAATCGCGTGGCCTAATAATTCTGAAAAGTGTTCAGCTAGGGGCTGATTTTTGATTGGTGGCACCGTATGCATCGTTGGCAGAATAATCAGATGAAAAATTGCCCAGATAAACACACCATACAAGCTCCCCTGTCCTAGGCTGACAAAAGAGAACTGCGCGCTCGCAATAATATAGACAAAACTGAAGAAGATGGAAAACCCAAAATGCATTAGTAGTGATATATATTGCACACGTTGCCCGGAAAACAGGAAATAACGGTGTGTAAATCGCTCCGAAAAGCCGATTTGTTGTAAGAGATGCTGTGGTGGGTTCGTTTCATTTCGTTCAGGCGTTCTTGGCGGTAATAGGATTTCCCAGCCTAATTTAAAGAATCCTGACGCTAGCCCACCAAGTAATCCAGCGATTAGTAATATTAGCATAACAAGCTCCTTTTTAGAATTATTATATCATTTAAATGATAACCCAACCCCCTGGAAGCTTATTTAACACCTAATAACATTTTGGCATAGGGCGTCATCATATCCTTATGCCACCGGGGCGTCCAAACTACCCGAAACGCAACGAGTTCAATCGCACTGCTCGCTAAAACGGCGCGTCGAATCCGTTTTTCTAACAAATCAGTCAACGGACAACCCAGCATTGTCCAAGTAAGTGTAATGATGGCCTGCTGATTGACCACTTCAATATTATAAATCAGGCCCAAAGCTACGATGTCACACCGTAACTCAGGATCTTCAACCGTGGCTAACCTGGCCGCTATTTCTGCTCTTAATAACATGCAATCACCCGACTGAACCGGTCATTTCAAAACTCATTAACCGATTGAGTTCCACTGCGTATTCCATGGGTAGCTCCTTAATGAAGGGTTCCGCAAACCCCATGATAATCATAGCGGTCGTATCCCGCTCACTAATACCCCGTGACATACAATACTGTAATTGGCTTTCCGATAATTTCGACACCTTTGCCTCATGCTCCAAAGTTACTAATCCATTTTCAATACGATTGTATGGTAGCGTATCAGCCGCTGAAAGATCGTCCATTAGGATCGTGTCACACTCGATGTGCGCAAAGGAACCCGCTGCATCTTTGCCAAATCTGACATCGCCTCGATAATCAGTCCGCCCACCGTTGTGTGCGATCGATTTTGAAATAATGGATGAGGTCGTCTGCGGGGCATTATGAATCATCCGGGCGCCAGAATCCAATTGAATCCCCGCCCCCGCAACAGCAATCGACAACATCGTCCCCCGGGCACCCCGACCTTGCAAATAAACCGATGGGTATTTCATGGTCACTTTTGAGCCAAAATTACCATCGATCCATTCCATGGTGGCATTTTCATAGGCATACGCCCGTTTCGTTTCTAGGGAATAGACATTCTTTGACCAATTTTGAATGGTCGTATAGCGCGCATAGGCATGGGCTTTAACAATCACTTCTACCACGGCCGCATGCATCGCCTCACCCGAGTACATAGGGGCCGAACAACCTTCGACATACTCCACATGTGCTCCCTCCTCGACGATGATGAGCGTCCGTTCAAACTGTCCCTCATTCGCGCGGTTAATCCGAAAATACGATTGGATCGGCACCTTGACTTCAACCCCTTTAGGTACATAGATGAAGGTGCCTCCAGACCAAACAGCACCATTCAAAGCTGTAAAAAAATTATCATTTGGACCAACTAAACTTCCAAAATATGCCCGCACCAACTCAGGATATTCCTGAACGGCTGTATCCATATCAGTAAAAATGATCCCTAACTGTTCAAATTCTTTTTTTAACCGGTGATACACAACCTCCGATTCAAACTGTGCCGATGAACCCGCCAACCAGCGTCGTTCAGCTTCTGGTACGCCTAATCTTTCAAATGTCGTTTTTAACGTGGTAGGCACATCTGCCCAATCACGATAACGCTCAGCCGTTGGCTTATTGTAATAGTAGATTTTATCAAAATCAATTTTGGATAAATCTGGTCCATAGGTTGGTAAAGTTGCTTGGCGATAAATGTTATAGGCCTCTAAGCGCAACGCTAACATCCAAGCAGGTTCATTTTTGGCTGCTGAAATCTGTCGCACGATGCTCTCATTTAACCCCTGTCCCGTTGAAATAACCGGGTCGACATCATCGGCATAATTCAAAGCGTCATGACTAACCTCAGTTTCAAGAATGGCTTGGGTGTCGGCTAAAGCTTTGGCCCGTTCAATTTCTGCCATGGTGCACCTCTTTTTCTTCATCTAATAAATCGCGCATCACGTGCCATGGTTGAGTGGCACAAGGCAGGCGCGCCGGGAATTGTTGGACACCAGCAAGCAACACCGTCTCACCTAAGCCGTCTTGCACAACGGTGTCGCCACGAACCAACTGCAAAAATTGATCGATTAAGGCACGTCCTTCAGACACCGAATGCTGTACAAGTAGATCAGACATCATGGATGCACTCGCTTGATGAATCGCACACCCCTGACCAACCCAACCAATCTCAGCAATCAACCCCGTTTCAGCACGCAATACATTAATGACAATGCGATCACCACAACTGGCATTGGCGCCTTGTCCCATCCCGGTACGCTTGGCTAATTCACCATAATGATGGGGATGTTGGCTGTATTCAACGAGCACTTGGCGATATAACAGATCTAAATTTGAAAGGGCCATCGGTTACCTCCGAAAATAAACAATAATTTCATCTAATGCCACTAAAAAACGGTGGACCTCAGCGAGCGTGTTGTAGGGTGCTAAGCTGACCCTGACCGTCCCCGTATTCGTCAGGCCCAGCGCATGCATCAAGGGTTGCGCACAGTGATGCCCTGCACGTACAGCAATGCCTAGTTGATCTAGGGCCGTTGCGACATCGTGGGGATGCACACCAGCCAGGTTAAAGGAAATAATTGGGCTACCTGAGACACCATAAGTAGTCACGGCCACCCGGTGCGCGAGACCTGCAAGTAAGGCTTGCGCTAGGCGTAGGACATGTTGTTGTAAGCCCACCTGATCTAACGTCTGTAGCCACGTGATCACCGCGGCCAATCCAACCGCACCGCCAACATTTGGCGTCCCCGCCTCCAAACGTTCTGGTAATGGTAACCACTCGGCGGTCGTATTAGTGACTAGCGCTACCATGCCACCACCGATCAAGGCCGGTTCAATTTGATTTAGCAAGGCGGGTTTCCCGTAGAGCACCCCGATGCCCATTGGACCATACAGTTTGTGCCCAGAAAACACAAGATAATCAACATCTAATGCGACAACATCTATCGTCATATGCACTATCGCTTGGGCGGCATCAGCCACCACCACCGCACCAACTTGATGGGCCATGGCACTCACTCGACGCATATCAATCGTTGTACCAGTCACGTTGGACATCATAGTGAGGGCCACGATCTTTGTTTGCGGTACCAGCTTATCTTCAAACGCTGCCCAGTCGAATGCATTGCTTGGTGTCAACCCAATGACAACTAGTTTAGCCCCGGTTTGTTGGGCGAGTCGTTGCCAGGGCAAAAAATTGGCATGGTGTTCAAATACCGAGACGATAATTTCATCTGTCTCGGTGAGCTGTTGCGCAAAACTCTGAGCCACCCAGTTCAATCCTTCAGTACTGCCTTTTGTGAAAATGACGTCAGTTGCCGTTGGTGCATGAATAAAATCAGCCACCGTCTGCCGGGCCTGATCGTATAATTCCGTGGACCGGGTACCTAAAGTGTGCACACCCCGGTGGACATTGGCCTTATTATTTGAGTAATAGTTGGTCACCGCATCAATAGCTACTTGTGGTGATTGGGCCGTGGCTGCGTTATCAAAATAGATCAAGGGTTCGTCATTAATTGGTTGGTCTAACCCTGGAAAGGCCGCGCGAAAAGAATTTAGTTCATCTTGATGCACTTGTTTCACCCGACATCGCCTCCTCTAGTTCAGTAAATACCTTTTGTTGCATGGTTGTTGATAAACTGACCAATGCCGGGGCCATAAATCCCCTTGTCACCAGCTGTTGCGCCAAATTCATGGCAATCCCGCGACTTAACAGATACAGCAACTGCGTTTGATTCACCTGACCAACTGAGGCTGCATGCCCCGCTAAGACGTCATTTTCATCAATCAACAGGATCGGATCGACACTGCCTGTGGCGGTTTCGTCTAACATCAGTAAGCGTGATGTTTGCTGGGCATCGGCACCCACGGCACCCGCAAATATCTGACCAACACTCTTAAAATCAACGTGACTACGAGCCATGACTAACCCCCGTTGCTCAATATATCCGCGCGTGTGGCGACCGTTATTCTGCATTTTGGTCACAATCGTCTTATGGTTAGTCGCATGTGCGACCGTGACAACGGCTAAAAATGCCTGGGCGCCTTCGCCGGTGACCATCATCTCCAAATGAATGGTACGACTGCCGGTAGCCAATGATAATACCACCATGTGCACCACTTGCTGTGGTCGGGTCACTACTACCTTAACTGTGGCCACCAGCGAGGCCACATGCGCTTGATCTTCAATGATTAAAGTGACGTCATCGATTGATTCCAGTACGATCGTCATGTCACCGGCGATTAAGCGTCGGTGTAACACTTGCTGTGTCATTCGTACACCTCGTCCGTTAAGGTCACCTCAAGACCTAATGCATCACGGAGTTTAGCATAGCCTGTTTTTTCGAGGTCCTTCGCTAGTTGGGCACCCCCGGTGGTCACGATGCGACCATCCATCATAATGTGCACGAAATCTGGTGTAATGTAATCTAACAATCGCTGATAATGCGTGATCATTAAGGCTCCAAATGCCGTTGACCGCATTGCATTGACACCTTTAGCCACCACTTTTAATGCATCGATATCGAGGCCTGAATCAATTTCATCTAAAATTGCAAACTCGGGTTGTAGCATCATCAGTTGGAGAATCTCATTACGTTTCTTCTCGCCACCCGAGAAGCCCTCGTTTAAATAACGCGTCGTCATATCACCGGCCATATCTAAAAAAGCACTCACCTCCGCTAATTTATCTAAATATGTCTTGATACCAATTTGTTGATCGGCTGGTCGGCGGGCATTGATGGCTGCACGAATAAACTCGGCATTCGTGACACCGGGGACTTCCACGGGATACTGCATGGCCAAGAACAAACCAGCACGGGCGCGGGCATCGATGGTCAACTCACTAATGTCCTGCCCATTTAACCAAATCGTGCCCTGCGTAATTTCATAATTTGGAAATCCCATCACCACATTGGCAAGGGTCGATTTACCAGTACCATTTGGGCCCATAATTGCATGGATTTCACCCGTATTGATGGTTAAATTAATGCCTTTAAGGATCGGTTGGCCCGCAACCGTCGCATGCAAATCAATAATTTTTAATTGCCCCATAATTTCTCCTAACCGCATTTAGCGACCAATATCTTCATGCCGCATCGCACTAAGTTCATTTTTATCTTGCGTGTCACTTAACCCGCCATCCTGGACAGCCACGTAATCGTCCTGCCACAACACTATTTGATCTTGCATCAGTGAGGCTGCAACATCAATCATGCGTTGATTACTTGAGCCACGAAAACGTAGCGTTAAATCCATTAATGCTTGCACAAACCGGCCATCGACGACGACGTCAATTTCATGCAGCAAGGCGATTTTGTCGGCCGTTTCTTCTTGCAATTCTTCCCAGGTATACCCAGTCCATGTCCAAATATCTTTCGTATGTCCAAACTCAGCCCGCACTCGTCGCGCTAATCGCAGGGTCACACCCGTATTTAAAAACGGTTCACCACCTAAAAGTGTCAACCCCTGGACATAGGGCTGCCGCAGATCCGCGATAATTTGTTCTTCCAAGGCTGCTGAATACGGTTCTCCATATTGGAATTTTTGCGCCACCACGTTATAACAGCCAGGACACAAAAACTTACAACCAGATACATATAGTGAACAGCGAACGCCCGGGCCATCTACCATTACAAAGGGTTTATAATCGGCGACACGATCTAGTGATAGATCTGCTGATCGCCACTCTTGTGGTTCAGGATTCTGTATCCCAGAGGTTGATTTCGTAACCATCTTGCACCTCCTGGGTGGTCATATTTTTTTGACGGGCCGCAATTTCGGCATGCCGGCCATGAATCATTGGCCGTTGTTGCGGATTTCCCAGGTAACCACAGGTGCGCTTGACCACATCACATGTTTTAGGGTTATGATTACCACATTCTGGACATCTAAACCCACGTGCCGTTGGTTTAAAATCACCTTCAAACCCACACTCATAACATTTATCAATTGGCGTATTCGTCCCCAAATAACCGATATGGTCATATGCAAAATCCCAGACAGCTTCCAATGCTGCTGGATTTTGTCGCAGATTGGGATACTCACAATAATGAATAAAACCACCCGATGCATAATGTGGATAGGCTTCCTCAAATAAAATTTTTTCAAAGGGATTCGGATGTTTACGCACATCATAATGAAATGAATTAGTGTAATAATCTTTATCTGTCACATCTGGAATGACGCCATAACGGGCTTTATCTAAACGACAGAACTTATCCGTCAATGACTCGGCTGGTGTTGAATAAAGTGAATAATGATAGCCATCTTCCGCCTCCCATGCCTGGCAAGCTGCATGCATGCGACGTACAATTTCTACCGTAAATGCATGCGCCGTGGCATTATGTTCCCAATTTGGACCATAAAATAAGGTGCCCACTTCATATAGGCCAATGTATCCCAGTGAAATTGTCGCCCGCCCCTTAGCAAATAGTTGATCCACCGCGTCAGTGTCTTGGAGCTTATGACCAAAGGCACCATTTTGATATAACACGGGAGCGTTTTCGGGCATCGCTTCTTTCGTACGCGCTAATTTCATTTTTAATGCCTTTTTAGCTAAAGCTAGGCGATCAACAAAAATTTCCCAAAATAAATCCTGATTGCCATGGGCTTGAATGGCAATACGGGGCAAATTCACTGTCACCACCCCTAAATTCATCCGCCCAGAATTGATTTCCTCGCCATTAGCATCACGCCACGCTTGGAGAAATGAACGGCAACCCATAGGTGCTTTGAACGAACCGGTGATTTCAACGATCTTGTCATAGTTCAAAACATCCGGATACATCCGTTTGGCTGAACATTCAATCGCAAGCCGTTTGATATCATAATTGGGTTCAGTTGGTTGCATATTGAGACCACGCTTTAAGGTGTAGACCAGCTTAGGAAAGATGGCCGTCCGATGATCAGGTCCGATACCTTTAATGCGAATTTTTAAAATGGCGATTTGAATCTCACGTTCCAACCAACTGGTACCCAGTCCGAATCCCAAAGTCACAAATGGTGTCTGTCCTTGTGCTGACGATAACGTATTGATTTCATATTCTAAGCCCTGCATGGCATCATAAATATCTTTACGTGTTTGTTTCTGGGCATATTGAACTCGTTGTTCAGCAGGCACCCACTGGTTAGCATCCACTAAATGCTTTTGATAATTCATGGCGGCATATGGTGCTAAAACCTGATCGACACGATTAGCGGATGTCCCACCATATTGGGAAGAAGCGACGTTAGCAATAATCTGCGCCATTTGCGCGGTTGCCGTTTGGATTGACTTTGGTGATTCAACCTGGGCATTCCCTAGTTGATAGCCATGCGCCAACATATAATCAAAATCGACCAAACAACAATTGGTCATTGGTGACAACGGCGTATAATCCAGGTCGTGCCAATGCAAATCACCCCGAATGTGGGCTTTGGCAACTGTTTCCGGTAGCAAGCGTAACCCCGCTGATTTACCAACCATCCCCGCTGTCATATCACGTTGGGTATTAAACACCCGTGAATCTTTATTCGCATTTTCATGCAGCACCGCCGCGTCTTGAGTTGAAAAGGCGGATAACTTGTTCTCGAGGTTAAGCGCTTGGCGCCAGACCTCACCCTCTAATTTTTGAATCGTTGCATACCGTTCAGCAGCTTTTGGTGCCAACTCTTGCAACTGCGCGTAAACCACAGCATCGATCTCGCGGGTCGTGATTTGCGCTGAACTTGTGATGTTTTCAACTGCCGTTAAGATTTGTTGTTGATCTCTCCCAACGACACCTAATTGCTCCAAGATTAACTGCACCTTGTAACGCCGAAACGGCACCAATTCACCAGACTTCTTCTCTATCAACATCATGCACACCCTCTTGTCATTAATTACAAAAGTAACTTTACGTTATATTTATAGGATTTAGTATACGCTGTTCGGCGTCGTGAAATTCTTCTAATTTATGAAGGTTTTGTGAATTATATCGCAGACTACTGCTGCCCTGAAACGCACAAAAAAACCTGTCTGGCGAAGGCCACACAGGTTTTTTTGAAGGTATTTAATTATGCTAAACCACGGATTTTGTCCAAACGAAAACCAGTCCAGGCATCAGTCGCACCATTATCAATCTTGATCACTGGCGCTTGCATGTAGCCTTCTTGCTTCAACATTTCGGCATATTCTGGTTCGTTATCGATGTTAATTTCATCGTAAGTCACACCCATTTGGTCGAATTGCTTCATCGTCATCATGCACTGAACACAACCGTTCTTGTGGTAAACCGTCACGTGTGAGCCCGTTCCTGGGGTAATAATTGCTGCCATATCTGATATCTCCAATTTCTAGTTGACACTTCATTATCACTTACAAAATGTAAACTCTTATTAATGATTGTCACTAGTATACCACTAATTTAAATAACATTCTGTTACATTTTTTTGACAGGTTATGACACATAAAAAACGTTTGCACGCATCTGTACAAACGTTTTTTCAATTAACGCGTCACTAGCGTCGTCAAGGCACTCACCAATACCCATAACATATAAGCGCTGAACAACCAGTGCATTGCTGTAAAGAGTTTTGGGAATGGTCGCAATAAACTATGCCCGGTCGTGTACACCATAGCTGGCACAATCATCACCATCGCAAACACTTGCAAACCTAACAGCCATGAATGAACGATTGGTAACGGTAAGATTAAGGCTTCAATCATAGCTTGGCCTCCAATTTCACATCAGGATACTTGTCAGCGAACCAGCGTTCAGCGAACATATTTTCAAACAAGAATACTGGTTGCCCAGCACGATCTCGGACTAACAAATTACGTGATGAGGCCATCTTTGGATCCAATTGTTCTGGTACAATCCAACGTGCGATTTTTGAACCCATCGGCTCAAGGACGACGTCGGTATTATATTCATTCTCCATCCGGAACTGGAAAACTTCAAATTGCAATTGCCCCACGGCACCCAAAATATAATCGCCAGAATCCCAGGCAGTATACATTTGAATCGTACCTTCTTGGACTAACTGCTCGACACCTTTGTGGAATGACTTTTGCTTTAGCACATTTTTAGCGTGCACCCGCATGAATAGTTCCGGGGTAAAGGTTGGTAACTCTTCAAATTCGATCTTCTTTTTACCAGCAAAAATCGTATCACCAATTTGGAAATTACCGGTGTCATACAAGCCAATAATATCACCCGGTACAGCATTTTGAACATTTTCACGAGTATCCGCCATGAATTGGGTCACATTTGATAGGCGGACCTTTTTACCAGTACGGGCCAAGGTAACGTCCATACCACGTTCAAATTCACCAGAAACCACACGGACAAAGGCAATCCGATCACGATGATTTGGGTTCATATTAGCTTGAATCTTGAAAATAAAGCCAGAAAAGTCAGCATTGGTGGGCGCAATTTCCGTCTTTTCAACTGTTTTCTTCGCTTGTGGGGCTGGTGCATAGGTCAAATAGGTCTGTAGGAATGTTTCGATACCAAACCCAGCTAAGGCCGAACCAAAGAAGACTGGGGTCAATTTACCATTCATGATGGCTTCTTCATCGAATTGATTACCAGCGTCTTTTAGCAACTCCACTTCTTCCAAGGTTTCCTGCCACAAACCATTTGCTTGCAATGGATTGGGTTCAGCCAAATCACCATCGGCACCCAATGCCAAGAAGCGCTCTGTGGCCGATGCGGGCCGATAGACTTCGACGTTGTTGTGATACAAATCATACAACCCCGCCAAGATTTGTCCGGAACCAATGGGCCAATTCATTGGGTAAGCTTGAATACCCAAGACTGATTCCAACTCGTCAACCAAGTCAATGGCTTCCCGACCATCACGGTCCAACTTGTTGAAAAAGGTGAAGATGGGGATGTGGCGCTCTTTAACAATTTCAAATAACTTTTTTGTTTGGGGCTCAATACCTTTAGCCGAATCCACCACCATGATGACTGAATCGACCGCCATCAACGTCCGGTAGGTGTCTTCAGAGAAATCCTCGTGCCCAGGTGTATCCAAAATATTGATCCGCTTACCATCAAAATCAAATTGCAGAACTGATGACGTCACTGAGATACCACGCTTTTGCTCAATCTCCATCCAGTCTGACTTGGCAAAGTTACCTTGCCGTCCCTTAACCGTGCCAGCTTCTCGCACCACGCCACCAAGCAATAACATTTGCTCAGTAATAGTCGTCTTACCAGCGTCCGGGTGGGAAATAATGGCAAATGTTCGGCGGGTATTAATTTGTTCTTCTAAACTTGCCATATACCTATTATTCGTAGCAATTTGCCACGAATACTCCTAATCTATCCTATATTCAAAGCGTGCGATTGATTCTTAATCAACTTTACGACCTTTACGTTTTTTTAAACAACTTAACTATTAGTTTACCTAAAAAACACCCGCTATTCAATATAGTGGGTGTTACAAGTTTATGAAAACTCATTAAGAAGCGCACTCATCGGGATTAATGTGCGACATATTGACGTTGTTGACGTTGTAATCCGGCTAAAACAAATTTGGCAGGGTCCTGTGAAATATCTAACACGCGATCCTCAGCACCACTTAACTGTTCGTTAAAGAGCTGTTCGTAGGCTGGGATGCTCAATTGTTGGCGCTTGGCAAACAACGTCTCAAGCTGACCGCTAACCAACCCTTGCTTAAAATCAGGTTGGACAATGGCTGAATAAAACTCACCCTCAGCTCCTGATCCGTATGAGAAAATTCCTAAACGATCACCAGCTTGCAAAGTAGTCGAATTACTTAACAAAGATAACAAACTTAAATAAACGGACCCCGTGTATAAGTTACCAATGCGTTTGTTGTATACCCGACTTGCTTCAAACTCAGCCAACAAGGCCGCTTGTTGCGTTTCACTAGCTTCGGGCAAAATATCACGCAATGCCTTTAATCCTTGTTTTGTATAAGGTAAATGGAACGCAAAGCCCTTGAAGTCATGAATTGTCCGGCCGGTGACCGCTTTATAGCGCTCCCAGAGCGTCTTAAAGAAATCACGGTACACATCTGCTGAAAAATGACCATCAACCAACGCCTCAGTAGCATAAACGGGACGCCAAAAATCCATGATATCCGCTGATTTGAATTGATTATCACGTTCCAGGGTCACAATACGTGGATTCTCGGTCACTAACATGGCCACGGCCCCAGCACCTTGGGTCACCTCACCAGGTGTGTGCAAGCCATAGCGGGCAATGTCTGATGCCACGACCAGCACCTTAGACCCAGGATGCAAAGCGACATAGTCACGAGCTTGCATCAACCCATATGTTCCCGCGTAGCAGGCCTGTTTCATTTCAATCGTGCGCGTCCACTCATTCAATCCCAACAACCGTTGTAAATAGACAGCCCCAGACTTTGAGTTATCAATACCGGATTCAGTCGCAAAGATAATCGTGTCGATTGCTTGGCGATCGGCCGCTGTCAACATTTGATCAGCCGCATTCGCTGCCATGGTCACCACATCTTGGGTTGGCGGTACGACAGCTTGCTCAGTCTGTCCGATACCCACCAAATATTTACCCGGTTCTTCATTACGCGCACGGGCTAATTCCGTCATATCCGTATAGAGATGTGGCGCAAAAAAACTTATTTTATCGATCCCAACTGGTACCATTTTATTCTCCTTCGGTTAAATCAGCGGCCATGCGACGTACAATTTCACGTGCCACATTAATTTTGCTATCAAGTGCCAAAACTTCATTTGCAACACCAGGCTTCAAAATCGTGACCCGATTCGTATCAACACCAAAACCGGCATCATGTTGTGAGACATCGTTTGCAATCAACATATCAGCATTTTTCTTCTGCAATTTAACTTGCGCATGTGCAATCAAATCATTCGTTTCCGCTGCAAAAGCCACAATATACTGATGTTGCTTAAACTTACCCAATGAAGCAATGACATCAGGATTCTCAACTAACTTCAGTATCAATGGTGCCCCAGACTCTTTTTTAATCTTTTGGTCAGCGATATGGGCTGGGCGATAATCAGCCACCGCTGCAGCCATGACCACCCCAGTCGCTTCATCAAATCGATCCTGTAAAGCCCATAGCATACTCTCAGCACTTTTTACCTGAATGACATTGGCACCCACAGGAACAGGCAGGTCAACCGTTGAAATTAAATCAACCGAGGCCCCTTGTTCTAATAATGCTTGAGCAAAAGCATAGCCCATTTTACCTGAAGAGCGATTAGTAATATAGCGCACAGGATCCAATTCTTCCCGCGTCCCACCAGCCGTGACTAAGAAATGCTTTCCCTGTAAACGACCGCTCCGTTGCCGGAGTCGCATTTCTGCTTGTGCCATAATCTCGGCTGGTTCTGGTAACCGACCCCGGCCAGCGTATCCTTCAGCTAACAATCCCAAAGCTGGTTCAATCACAATGACGCCATCAGCACGTAATTGGGCGACATTTCGTTGCACTGCAGGATTATCGTACATCTTCGTATTCATCGCTGGGACCACAATAATCGGCGTGTGGGCGGCTAATAACACCGTGGATGCAGCATCATCAGCAATACCATTGGCCATTTTGCCAAGTATATTAGCAGTTGCTGGTACCACGAACAGATAATCAACCTGGTCGGCCAAATGAATGTGACTAATTTCAGGGTCAGTGGGCGCCATGAACAAGTCTGTCAGCACTGGATTACCCGTCAGCGTCGCAAAGGTTTTTGGCGTAACGAATTCAGTGGCCGCAGCAGTCATCACCACATACACGTCCGCCCCCTGTTTCTTTAAAAGTCGGGCAAAAATTGCGCTCTTGTACGCAGCCACACCACCGGTAACCACAAGGGCCACTTTTTTATTTTCAAACATGCTATTTACTCCAAATCGTTTTTCATAAAATCAATTTCAATTAATTTTATCATAGTACTTGCAAAGCAAAAAACTATCTGGTAATATATTTTTTGTTGTTAAATAAATGGCTCATTGGTCAAGCGGTTAAGACTCCGGTTTTTCACACCGGCATCCAGGGTTCGACTCCCTGATGAGCTATTATCAGTTTTTGCTGATATTTTTGCCATAACAACTCTGGCTCATTGGTCAAGCGGTTAAGACTCCGGTTTTTCACACCGGCATCCAGGGTTCGACTCCCTGATGAGCTATCTAAAAAAACCTCCGATTTATTTCGGAGGTTTTTTATGCTTTTAAGATGTTACCATTCTATTCACCACGACTTGCCGCAATGGCTTGTTTTAAATCAGCAATTAAATCAACTGTATTTTCTAACCCCACCGATACCCGAATCAATTGATCAGTAATCCCCAACGCCTCGCGCTGGGCTGCCGTCATATCATGGTGAGTTTGGACTGCCGGTACCGTAATCAAACTCTCAACCCCACCCAAACTCTCAGCAAACGAGAACACGGTCAAATGGCGGAGAAATGCGTCGACCGAGTAGGCTGCATTCAAATAAAAACTAATCATGCCACCAACGCCTGGATATAAAACCCGATCAACCCCTGGCAAATCGGTTAAGACTTGGACCACTGCTTGTGCATTTGCCGTGTGCGTCTTCATACGCACATGTAACGTCTTTAAAGACCGAATCAATAACCAGCTATCGAATGGTGCTAGCACTTGACCAGTGGTGATTAAAGCGTCATCAAACGCGCTCACATACTGTTGATTTTTTAAAACAACGGCCCCGGCCAGAATGTCATTATGGCCACCTAAATATTTCGTTGCTGAGTGCACCACAATATCCGCACCATCAACCAATGGTTGCTGATAAATGGGGGTCAAAAAGGTGTTATCAACCGCAATTAAGATATCAGCACGCACAGCCTTGACCGCCGCCACCACCGCTTGAATATCGATCACTTTCATGGTTGGGTTTGAAGGTGTTTCTAGCCAAATTAACTTCGTCTTGGGGGTGATTTGCGCAACCAAATCGACCACCTTAGCGCCATTCCAAGTATCATACGCAATTTGATAATGATCGCGGAGCTGACCAAAATATCGAAACGTCCCCCCATACAAATCATCGGACGTAATAAAATGTTCACCAGTCTGCAACAACGTTTGGAAAACTAATTGAATCGCTGACATCCCTGAACTAACCGCATAGGCTTTTTGACCAGTCTCTAACTGTGCTAATTGCGTTTCCAGGAGGGCCCGCGTCGGTGCGCTGACCCGGGCATAATCAAAACCGGTTGATTCGCCCAATCCAGGGTGTCTAAAAGCGGTTGAAAAATTCAAAGAAGGTGAAATCGCACCGGTTCGATCATCCTCAGTCCGGTTCGCCCCCTGCACTAACTGTGTCTCAATGTTACTCATAAGATTTCCTCACTTCACCAATGTTCTATGCGTTACCGACGTCAATTTTGCTATCAGACTGCTTGTGCATCAACCAAATCGCACTTTATCACGCAAATAAAAAATCCCGCAAACCTTCAACTCGGTTTGCGGGACGACTACTCGTGTTACCACCCGTTTTTTGGACCATGTCACCACGCTCCACTCAAAACGTACAACTACTAATGAATCAACAGCAATACGCCTGTACGATAACGGGTACATCCCGGGTTGAGCTTGCTATAAATAGTTCACTCCACCGTGACTCCAAGACCATTTTCGATCACTTCCTGATAGCTGCTCACACCATTTACAGCCTCTCTGTGTCAGTCTAACCAGACCTACCATTATCAATCCATAAACTACTTATCTCTTCTTAGTCATTTCCACTGTGCTTATGCATGTATCATAAAACGTACGCTTAATATTTGTCAATTGTTTTATCATTGTATTTTAATTTAAACACGAAACGACCCGCTGATATTAAAAAATCGATGCGTTTTAGCATCGATTGTGATTCATTTCATGCGTTCTGCCAGTACGGCTTCAGACGCGCAACATTACTTCGTACGAGCTTGTTTCCACATCATATATAATGGTCGAACTTGCGTCACAAATGCCGGTACTTCTTCAATCAAGAGATAATTAGCACCATCGACCCAATCAATTGCTTGATCTTGATTCAATGCAATCAAAAACGACTTTTCATCTTCTGAGATCGGAGCCGCCGTAATCGCTGTTTCATCGGTTGCATTGATGTACTTCGCATAATCCTCAATTTCGGAGGCTGGCGTACCCTTGGCACTGATTTTTTTAGTGGCAATTTCTTTGATAACGGATTCGAGTGATGTCTTATTCTGTAACATACTCGTCCAATCCTTAGCAGAGGCTACCATTTGCGCCTGGACAGGGGTGAGGGGCAAATTAGCAAGACCACCATGCTTCATAATTTTATATTCCAACCACCAATATTCAATGACATCTGGAATATTCATCACCAAAACCGCGGCAATCCAGACGCCGACTGGCCAAGTTAATGGGCCAATCATCGCAATGATGCCAAAAACAATAATTTGGATCGCCACTGCATTCAGTAGTCTTTTTAGCAAATTACGGTGTAATTGCTTAGGAACGGCACTTTCGTCTTCAACCTTTGAAAAAGTGACCTTTGGTTGATTCTTTTGCAGGCGCATTGCGAATAACTTAATCACAATCTCACCAATAAAAACTAATCCTAAAATAAAGATGATGCTATTCATATTTGACCCCCATCTTCTAAAAAACGGTTGAACTTAGTCAATTTAATTGCCCAAATTCAACCGCTCTAATTGCTTACTTAGCTTAGCTAAAAAAGCCCTTCTTGTGACTTTCAGCACCGTTCATCGCATTTTGGAAATCCTTCAATGCTTCCTGTTGCTTCTTAGTCAGCTTCTTTGGTACATCAACCGTCACGACGACGAATTGATCACCATTACCGCCACCACGCATGTAGGGCGCACCCATACCGCGCATCCGGATCCGGGTACTATTTTGTGTACCAGCGGCAATCTTTAACTTTTTGTCGCCATGAACCGTTTTAACCATGACTTCACCACCCAAAGTTGCCGTTGCGAAGTCAATGTGTTGTTCTAAGTATATATCAGCCCCGTCACGTTCGAAACCATCTTTTGAGGCTGCAACCCGGAAGACGACATATAGATCACCAAATGGACCACCGTTCAGACCTGCTTCACCCTGACCAGATAAACGCATTTGTTGACCATTTTCGACACCCGCTGGTACGGTAACCTTCAATTCCTTTGACTCACTCTTACCGTCCGCCGTCGTCCGTGTATATGAAATGGTAGTTTCCTTACCAAAGACAGCTTCTTCAAACGTCAAAGTCATCCGGTACTGCAAATCTTGACCCTTACGTGGTCGATTTGGATCCGCATAACCGCCAAACATTTGGCTAAAGATATCCTCAAAACCACCGAAGCCACTTTGGCCATTAAAGCCGCTAAAGCCACCCTGACCATTGAAGCCACCTTGTTGATCCCCCGTGGCACCATATTGATCATACATGGCCCGCTTTTGCTCGTCACCAAGCGTTTCGTAGGCATCTTGTACTTCTTTATATTTATCCTCGGCACCAGGCTCATGATTCAAATCAGGATGATATTTCTTTGAAAGTTTACGATAAGCCTTCTTAATTTCATCCTGCGTGGCATTCTTGTCAAGACCAAGCGTGTTGTATAATTCTGTATTATTCATGAGGAATTAGCCTCCATTAATTTCATTGTTAGTCATAGAACAGCAGGCATCCTGCCGATCATTTAGTTCTATGTATCAAAGCGAGTCTCGATTGAAACTCGCTTTGGATATCAGTGTTGTAGGGAAACACTTTTTATGTGTATATATTATAAATTAGAAATTACTTTTTGTCTGAGACATCTTCAAAGTCGCCATCTACCGTCTTGTCATCAGCTGGCTTAACACCCTCTTCGGCTTGAGCGCCTTCTTGAGGAGCGGCTTGTTGATACAACTTAACAGCTAATTCTTGAGCAACCTTTTCCAAAGCTTCCTTCTTTTCCTTCATTTGGTCAAGATCATCAGCTTCCTTAGCAGACTTCAAGCTAGTCAAGGCTTCTTCAACTGGCTTCTTATCAGTATCAGGAAGCTTATCACCAACATCTTCTAACGTCTTTTCTGATGAGAAGATCAATTGATCGACATCATTACGCAAGTCAACTTCTGCCTTCTTCTTTTGATCAGCTTCTTCGTTAGCCTTAGCTTCATTCATCATGCGCTCAATTTCATCTTCAGAAAGTGAACCTGAGTTTTGGATGGTAATCTTTTGTTCCTTGTTAGTTCCCAAATCCTTAGCAGAAACCGTCACGATACCGTTACGATCAATGTCGAACTTGACTTCGATTTGTGGAATACCACGAGGAGCTGCAGGAATGTCAGTCAATTGGAAACGACCCAAAGTCTTGTTGTCAGCGGCCATTGGACGCTCACCTTGCAAGACATGGATATCAACAGCAGGTTGGTTATCAGCCGCCGTCGAGAAGACTTGTGACTTTGAAGTTGGGATAGTCGTATTACGATCAATCAACTTAGTCATCACGCCACCCATGGTCTCGATACCAAGTGTCAAAGGCGTCACGTCAAGCAACACGACATCCTTAACATCACCGGTGATGACACCACCTTGAATAGCAGCTCCCAAAGCAACCGCTTCGTCAGGGTTGATTGAGTGGTTAGGCTCCTTACCAGTTAAGTCCTTAACGAATTCTTGAACTGCTGGAATACGGGTTGAACCACCATTTAAGATAACTTCATCGATATCTGAGTTCGTCAAACCTGCATCCTTCAAGGCTTGTTCAACTGAAACCTTAGTCTTTTCAACCAAGTCACTCGTCAATTCATTGAACTTTGCACGAGTCAATGACGTTTGGATGTGCAAAGGACCGTTGTCTGATGAAGCGATAAATGGCAAATCAATTGAAGCTTCAGTTGATTGTGACAATGTCTTCTTGGCAGCTTCAGCAGCTTCCTTCAAACGTTGCAATGCCAATGAATCCGCCTTCAAATCAATGCCGTTTTCAGCCTTGAAGTTATCAGCCAACCAGTCGATAACCTTGGCGTCGAAATCGTCACCACCCAAGTGTGTATCACCTGATGTTGACAAAACTTCAAAGACACCATCACCCAACTCAAGGATTGAAACGTCGAAAGTTCCACCACCCAAGTCGTAAACCAAGATCTTTTCATCCTTAGTCAAGTCATCCAAACCATAGGCTAGCGCAGCAGCCGTTGGTTCGTTGATGATACGTTCAACTTCCAAACCGGCAATTTTACCAGCATCCTTAGTTGCTTGACGTTGTGCATCGTTAAAGTATGCAGGAACTGTGATAACAGCCTTATCAACCGTTTCACCAAGATAATCTTCAGCGTACTTCTTGATGTATTGCAAGACCTTAGCTGAGATTTCTTGTGGCGTGTAGCTCTTGCCAGCAGCTTCGACCTTGTAACCAACTTCACCCATGTGTGACTTGATTGACATAATCGTATCTGGGTTTGTGATTGCTTGACGCTTAGCAGCGTCACCAACAATTTCCTCACCACCCTTGAAAGAAACAACAGATGGTGTTGTACGTGCACCGTTTGGATTAGTGATAACCTTTGGCTTACCACCTTCCAAAACAGCGACTGCTGAATTAGTTGTACCTAAATCAATACCAATAATTTTTGACATAATTTAAAACCTCTTTTTGAAATTTATATTTCGTGCTTCATTTTTCGTTGTTCGGTTCATGCAACGAATTCTAAGTCCAATAGTTGCACTCACAATTCGTTGCATGAACGCCATTTGTATTGCTGGGTTAGTTGTAAACAACTACCATTGCTGGTCGGATAACCCGATCATGCAAGACATACCCCTTTTGGAACACTTGGGCGATTGTGTCTGCAGGATGCTCATCATCGGCCGGCTGTGATTGAATAGCTTGGTGGACATTTGGATCAAACGATTCACCTGCCACACCAACAGCCTTAATATCATTTTCTGCAAGGGCACTAACCAGGTTGTTGTAAACAATTTCAACGCCAGCCTTGATTTGTTGTGCGGCCTCATCCGCTACTTCAACCGCGAGGGCCCGTTCCAAGTTATCAAGCGCTGGTAACACTGACTTTGCCAATTTGGAACTAGCATACTTCAGGGCCGCTGCTTGTTCTTTTGCAAACCGACCATGCATATTTTGCATCTCCGCTTCGGCCCGTAAGAACTTGTCATCAAGTTCATCATACTTGGCTTGTAACTCTTCAAGAGGGTCAACTTCGACAATTTCTTCTGTCGTAGTTTCAACTGTCTCAGCTTCTTCAACCTCAGGCCTTACCTCTTCTTGAATTTCTTCATCGACTGACTTTTGATCTTCCGCCATGTCAACACCTCTTTTCTAATAGTATTCTTTTAATTCACTGACAAGAGTTTCACGAACTGTCGCGAGCAAAGTGACCACTTCTGAATAATTCATATTGGTGGGTCCAAGGATGGCGATTTCACCGGTACCATGATTAGGTACCCGGTAGGAAGTTGAGGCCAAGCTATATGGCGACAACAAGTCATCATCATTTTCAGAACCAATTTGAATCATCACACCATCATTTGCAGCGCCAATGACCTGACGCATTTGTGCTGGTGATTCAAGGAGTTGGTACAATGCCTTAATATCTTGCAGATTGGTATCCGTTGTAAAATCAAAGACATTTAACCGACCGCCAATAAAGACGGTATCTTGTATTGAACGAGCCAAAATATCCCCAAATAATTGTAGGAAAGCAGCTGGTGTCCGAATAGTCCGCTCCAACCCAAGTGGTAAATCACCACTCAAACTTTGCAAAACCACTCGAATCGGCTGACCGACTAATGTCTGGTTGATGTTACTGACCAAAGACTGCAAATCAGAACTACTTGACCCCGTTGGTAATCGGAAGCTCTGACTCGTCACCTGACCATCACTAGTCACAACAATCGCCATGTTTTGCTGACCATCAATTGTGACAAGCTGGAATCCTGACAAACGTACGTCTAAGGCTTCCGGCTTCAAAGCAACCACTGTGTAACCTGTCACTTCAGCTAGTATGCGAGTGACCTGTCCCAACAAGTCATCAACTTGTTGGAAACGATGGTTGAACACCCGCCGCAACTTCACCTCAAGCTCCGTTGGTAATCGCCGTGACTTCATCAAGAAATCAACATAGTACCGATACCCCGTTTGCGAAGGGACGCGTCCTGAGGATGTATGTTCCTTTTGTAAAAGTCCTTGATCCTCAAGATACGCCATTTCGTTACGAATTGTGGCTGAACTGACCGGCAACTGTAACTCTGCCAGTAGCGTCTTTGAGCCAACTGCGCGGCCAGAACGCGCATAGTCCGCAATGATCGCCATCAATATTAAACGTTGACGTTCTGTTAACATTTGCGCGCCTCCTTGTTAGCACTCTTGTTTCTTACTTGCTAACATTTATTATAATACACACATCAAAGGACCTTGTCAACACTTTTAGCACACTTTTGTTCAGAGTGCTAAAAGTAAGTTAAACAAAGGCACCAAGCGTCACCTTGGTGCCTTTGTTTAACTTACTTACGATATTTATCTAATTTCTCATCAGTCGTCAAAATATGTTTCTCAGGTGCATACGCCAATTTAATGTAATTATTGATCATTTCAGCACCGGCTGCGACACTTGCTGCTTGAATGGCTGGAATCAAGGCCACCAATTGATCCAAATCACCTTCAATTGTCGTTTCAAAGGCACCGACCTCATAATTCAATCCACTTGCATCAATTGCCGCAATCGCCGCATCGACGATTTCAAGTAACTTAGCCGTGTCAGTTGTATTTGGTAACACTTGAATTGCCATTGCTGCATTTGCCATTTTATTCTCTCCATTCCATGCTTACGCATATAAAAAACTCATCCCTAGACCATAAGTCTAGAGATGAGTTTTCGATATCATCTATTAAACTTACTTCCCTACGCAAATGTTAATTTGATCAGGTTCAAAGGGTTCATCTCAACCATTGCTGGTGCCCCTAGTAAAATTTATTTTTATTGACTACTTAGCCGCATTTTCTGCGTAATACGCAAACACAGCTGTAACAATTTCTGCTGATTGCTTATCTTGGATCAATAGGTCAAGCAAGTGGCCCTGTGTTTCTTCTAATAATTCTTTACTATATGCCATGATGGCCACCTCTATCTGTCATAATATCTATATTGTAGCACTATTTTGCCGACTTTTTAACCAATCTGATGCTATTTGTGTTTTAACGCTTCTGTTGATATAAGTCCACTAACCGCTGCCGCAAATCATCATCATACGCTGTCAAATACAAGCCAAACTTACCACGCTTCATCAACACATTCAGAACGTTAGCAATAAACTCCTTGTACTGGGCTTCTGTAAATTTCATATCAGAGCGCTTTTTAAAAATTTCTTTGTGTGAATACTTTGACGGAATAATGGTCATGGCATCCGTCTTTGCATCATAACCAAAAGATGGCCCAATAATCATCCCCACATAATTCAAATCAAACCCCTGCAAGGTGTAAATTGTCCCCACTTGGTCAATTGAGTATTCCCGCTTAGCCCAGTGCATGCGTTGTGGATCCCACTCATCCCAGGGCTTTGAAAAGGTATCCATCTCGACATTATGCCGGCCATCAATCCGGGGAAATCCTGAAGTAGCTACCACGCGTGATAACCCAACTTCTTTATTTTTTAATTTAATTTGTTCATATAAAGCACCGGCTGTGTCAAACACTTCAAACTCGAAAGGACTATTTTCAGGGAATGCATAAATGGGCTTTTCAGCCGTTAAATCATCAATCCAAGCAACCTGTTCTTGGCTAGCAACCATACGATATTGAAAATCCATATCAAATTGCTTGTAAGGATGATTACCAATCGTTTTAAATAATAAGTCCTTTGACCAATACATCTTTGATTGGAAGACTTGCGCAAAATCATACACGACAACCACGATCTTGGCCAAGTTCATCAGATCGGTTAACTGGTTCTCACCGCGATAGTGCGCATAGGGTTCTGATTTGGAATATAGCAAATGCGCTTCATCCACGAAAATAACATCATATGACCAATTCTTTTTCTGTGCCTCATTAATCAATGACGTTGGTCGTCGAATATCACGTTCTTTGATACCAGGTATATCTTCAGCTAAATCTTGATAAGCCTTATATAGCTCGGGATGATTCACGACCAAGGCGGTACGGTACTGCTTATCGGTCATGTATTGCTTCACTAATTGCATCAAGACAACTGATTTTCCTGTACCGGCAGCACCTTGAATAATAGCAACCGCATGCTGATTACCCCGAATCCCGGCCGCGATATAGTCATTCATCTCAGCAATGACTGTTTGTTGCTGATCGGATAATTCATCGATCAAAAATTGTTCTTTTAGGATTTCACTCATGATAACTCTCTTTTCCGCTAACTTCTTTTCATATTATACACATTTGTAAGTATTGAGCTACTTTTCAAGCACCTTAATATAGGGATTAGTTTTCTAACGGAACCAATTGAACACCCTGTTCAAATAAGCTATATTAAGCAGTAATTACAAATCAATTAAAGGAGTATCATCATGAAACATATTGAACAAAATGCCCAGACCCAAGCAAACATTAAAAAAGCTTTCATCTCGTTGATTAACGAAAAAGGGTTTTCAAATCTAACCGTTTCTGACATCACGCGTACGGCCGGCATCAGTCGTGGTACCTTCTATGTGCATTTCACCGACAAATTTGCCTTGCTTGAACACCTGGAAAATACGATTCATCAATCAATTGCGGCCGCGATTCAGTCCAACATTGATTATGCCATTGATAATACTCCAAACAACAAAGCCGAAGAACTCTTTAATACGTTTAATGCTGCGCTCGATTATGCAGATTCAGAACGTGAAACTATTCGTACCTTATTTTCAGAAAAGGGGGATCCCCAATTTTTCAATCAGATTAAAGACCTGGTTGATGACATGATTTCTAGTAAATTAATCGCGTCCAACGGCCATTATTCTGATATCATCCCCATTGACTATACCAAACAAATCGCCATTTACAGCATTTTAAACATTATTCGCCATTGGCTCAACAAAGAACACCCAGAATCACCCGCGGAAATTGCCACCATTCTGATGCGCAGTCGTTTTCTGGCGCCCCATGACTTGCTGGTCTTTGATGACGGTCAAGCATAAAAAAAGAGATTCACCTAAGGGAATCCTTAAGTGAATCTCTTTTTGGTTAGGCTTCTTCTGACAAGATTCCCTCAACTTCAGACGCATCAACTAATTCAACGTGAACCAAACCACGCTTTAATTGTAGCTCCAAATCCTTTGTCAAACGGGATGCTTCCTTCTTGGCCAACTTTTGTGCCTTATTCATGTTCAGAACCTCATTTTCCGCTTTTTTTATATTGTAACATTCTAAACCAAAGAATAGGCAATTGAACTATGACCATCGCCATGTTTTTTCACCAGCAATTGTTGTTGAATTTCACGTTTCATGGCATCAACGTGCGAAATGACGCCAACGAGACGCCCACCCGCTTCGACCGAACGCAACGCCTCAATCGCCTGTTCCAAAGTCCCACTATCTAATGAACCAAACCCTTCATCGATGAATAATGCCTCAATTTTGGCACCACCCGCGCGATTTTGCACCACTTCAGCCAGCGATAGCGCAATCGCCAACGCTGCCATAAAGGATTCTCCGCCTGAAAGGGTCGTCGTTGAGCGCTGCACCCCACCAGCTGCATAATCGATGACGTTAATTTCCAAGCCATTTTGATTTTGCACACCATGTTGGGTGTCATCCAAGGTAAATTGATAACGCCCATTTGACAGCGTATTAATATAATTGGCGTTAGCATAGTGTAATACTTCAAGCATAAACTGGCGTAAGACATACCGTTCCAAATTAAGCTTAATCCGACCACGACCGGTCATCACGACCACCAATTCATTTAGGGCTTTCCCGGCCGCATTTTTTTGTTCAATCGCCCTGATTTGTGTCGCAATGGCGTCCACTTGGTGCGCAAAATTGGTGACGGTCGTTCGGATTATCATGTACCGTTCATGGCTTTGCTTATACCGCATTTCAGCATCTGTCTGAACTTTGCGTAGTGCTTCTAAATCAGGCCGCGATTGATCCGCCAATTGCGCGTTGAGCTGGGTCAACTGCTCATGGACAGCTTGCACATTAGCTTCATAGGTTGTGATCTCGCGCTGAAGATCATTTGCTTCATCCGCTAATCCTGGTTGTTGTAAAAGCTCGATGAAGTCAGTCAAGTTGGTGACTGAAAATTTGGTAAACAACCCCGTAAAGTCCTCTTCATGGGCTGTTATCTGCATGGCCACCTCAGCTTGCTGCTGTTGTGCTAATTTCAACTGGGTCTCAATGCGTTCAATCGCAATGGCGGTTTTTTGTTGTGCCTTGGCCAATGCGGTTTGTGCTTCTTCAAAGGTGCTAATCACGCCATTTAATTGCTGTACTTCTTCATCGTAGGCGGTCATCGATAACACTGTTTGCCCGGCCGTCAACTGGGCTAACTGGTGTTGTTGCTCCTCGCGGCTGACTCGCCCGGTGGTTAACCGCTGTTCTATTTGTGCAATGGCGGCGGTCGTCTGATTTAGTTGTGACTGAGCAGTCGCCTTGGCAGCGGTGAGCGCCTCATAGCGGGTTTGGTTGGCTTTCAACAGATCTCGTAATGTCATCACATTCGCGGTCACCTGGGCTGCTTCAAATGCAGCTGGCCAGGTCATCGTCGTGGCAAATGCAGCTGCAGTCACCAAAAAATCAGCATACGCGTCGGCCAGTGCTTGTTGCGACTCACCTATCGTGACAGCTAATTTATCTAGTGCTTGCTGCACGCCTGTCATCTCGGTATGCACCTGTGTGAGAGCGGTCAACGCCTCTTGCGCCCATTGTTCTGCTGCATCAACTGCATCCATTTGCTGATGCAAGTCAGCTTGATCCAGGTTTTGGAGATGAACATCATTGTGTTGGCCAGTAAAAATTTCACCACAGATAGCGCAAGGCTCACCAACAACTAAATCTGCCTGCAACATGGCAATCATAATCCGTGCCCGTTGCCGCTTGGCTTCTTGAGCCGCTGCCTGCGCAGTCTCATTTTGCGTTGTTAATCGTTCAGCCCGCGCCTGCAACTCATTTAATTTAGCGCGTTGCGTCTGTTGCTCCTGTTCAGTTTGCATAATCGTTGCTTGTTGGGCTTCTAACCCGGTATACTGCAAATCTAAATCGTGTTGCTGACGTTCAACTTCCTTCAAATCGGCCAATTGGTCAAGTTGATCTCGTAAGGACTGGACCTGCGTTTCTTGAGTGCCAAAATCCGTCTGAACACTTGCTAATTGGCTGGTGTCAGTCTGGAGTTGGTGCTCTGTCTTATCGATTTGACCCTCCAAATCAGTCACTCGGACTGCTAAGGGTTTCAACTCTTCTAATATCTGACGCCGACGTTCGCGCGCGTCAGTCACTTTAGTTTGGGTGTTTGTCAACTGGTCCTGCCGTTTTGCTTGGGCCGCCACTTCTTGTAAAACCTGGGTCCGTTCAGCGACCAAGTCAGCTAGCCTTATTGTCAGTTCCTCGGCCTCTTTTTGCAAGCTTTGATAAGACACCACTTGTGGCTGATAACTCAAAGCCTCATGTAACCATTGTTGTCGCTGTCGTTGTTGCGCAAACCGCGGTTCGTCGGCTAACAAGCTCGCCTCACGCACGGCCAGTTCTTGATGCCGATCAAACTGCGCTGATAAAGTCACAGCCATGCTATACGCCTGGGCTGCCTCCGTCTGCTGTTGCTCAGCGACCTCGGCCTCTTTTTGCAGTCCTGCCAATCTAGACTGTTCGGCGACCTTGACTTGTTGGGCCTGGGCCAAGCGTTCAGATAGCACACCAGCTACCGGTTCAACAGTGTCCGTTGGCCATGATAAATTTGTAAATTGGCCCTCAACCTGATCCGTCAGCTTTTCAATCGCTTTTGCCTGGGCACTATTAGATTCCTTCAATTGCTGTGTAAAGGTATCAAAAATTTCGGTACCAAATAACGAACGCAAGGTATCCGCTTTGACATCACTGGGAGCACTCAGAAATTTACGAAATTCACCTTGTGGCAGAATAATAATTTGCCGAAATTGTTCCGCCGTTAAATGCAATAATTCCGTAATTAGGCGATCAACGATATTTTTCTTCGTGCCAAGCGCTTTCGTTTCATGGGTCAAATCAGCAGCAACTTCCGCCATCTCAACGGTCGCTTTGGCGTCGACTAATTTTGTGGGATCTTTACTACGCACACTACGCCGTAAATAGGTTGGTTGCCGTTTGACCCGATAATATTTACCATGATGCTCAAACCAAAAAGTTACCGCAGTCGCGTCATCAGGGGTGGCAAACTCTGAGCGCATCTCAGTGCCTTTACGATCGATGACATCCCCAAATAACGCATACGTCATAGCATCAAACATCGTCGTTTTACCGGCACCAGTTTGACCCGATATCAAAAATAATTGTGACTCCGTGAATTTTGTGAAATCAATGGTCTCATCAGCATAGGGCCCGAAATTTTGCATTTTAATTTTTAATGGTCGCATCTTACACTCCTCGTCCAATATCGGTCAGCATCATTTCTACTAGCTGAACTTGTTCAGCTGACAGCGGCTTTTCAGCGACCGTTTCGTAAAAATGACTGATGATTTCCTGATCGGAAAGGGTGCCATCCACCAATTCCGACTGCACCACATTACCCAATTGTGCATTCTGACCAACATAATTGACTTCCACGATATCGCCATAAATGGTCGTCAAAATCCCGCGTGCATTCCGAACATCTGGAAAATCAGTCAACGATATGCTAAACCAATTGGCACCCTCCCGCGCGTACTGCTCATAAAAGGCTGGTGCGGTGATTTCTGAAAACGTGCCCTTGATAACGATTAAATCTTTGACGGGTTGAATGGGCCGCCACTTCACAGTAACCGTGTCACCAACCTCAACGATATAAACCCCTTTTTCAGCTTGAGCTTCCTTAGTATTGAATTTAACCGGGGAGCCTGCATACCGGATGGTGTCAGTTGGGCTGGCTTGGCGCAAATGAATATGCCCTAACGCCACGTAATCAAAATCGGCAAACAAACTTGCTGGGACACCCTTTAACCCCCCAACTTGTGAATTGGTTTCAGAGGTCAGTTCATAGCCTATGTTCCCTGTGCCAATCACGTTATAATGCGTCACCAAAATGTGATGCTTGCCTGGCTTAAATTTAGCAACCAGATCAGGAATGATTCTAGCCATCACCGCTTCAATGCTCGTGTAATCCCGGCTTTCTTCATCAGACATCTGGTAATAGATGCGCGCATCCAATGGATCTAAAAATGGGAGCATAAAAATCTGCATGTCTGGCAACTCTACTGGCTCAAAAGCTTCTGCCAAGGTTGTGTGTATGAAAAAAGCAGTGGTTTCACGCCACTCTCGACCGGCCCCTAAACGCACCGCCCCATCGTGATTACCTGAAACAGCGTAGATTGGCCAATGATGCTCAAGGTTCATAATGCGGGCCATTTGTTCAAATGCTTCAACAGCATTTAATGGTGGAATACCACGGTCATATAGATCACCAGCGATAATAATCCCATCGACAGCTTCATCTTCGGCAATGGCGACAACTTGTTGAAAAGCATTCCATTGCTCAGATAGCAACGAAAATGCTCCCAGTTCCTTACCGATATGCCAATCAGCTGTATGTAGAAATTTCATATGTGCCTCCGCTACTCACTTCATATATATTGAGTCTATTATAGCAATATTCGAGACCTGCATAAATTACCCATCATTTTTGCATGCAGTGTAAGCGTTTACGCGTATAATATAAAGTATCAACCCAATGGAGGATACATCAATGACTAAATACTTACACGTCACTTTTGGTTCTAAAGCCGTATTACAAAATATTCGTAATACCTATTCAAACCGAACACTATTGATGGCCCAAGATGAACGGGATGCCCTACGCTACCAATTAATTGAATTAACTGATCACGAAGACACGGTCTTTGCGGCACCGACCACCTACACCATCATGGAAGAATACGGTGATACGCAAGATATTCGTGGCTGGATGCACTGGACTTTTATCACCCTAAACGATATGGAACGCGACAACTTTTTACGACAGTGGCATAACTGGACCACACACGATGTCGCTAACCGACATGGTTGGTTGTCCACCCGGTTGTTAAAAGTCGCTAATTCGCACGACTTCGTTTTTTTGGAAACTTGGCAACGTCGTGAAGACTATTTCAATTGGACAGTCACTAATCAGGCATCCATTCAAAATCTCACTGGTAACGCTTCACACTATAATCTCCGCGAAAATAATTATCACTTTGCGGCACTCACTAATTAAATGCCCTGCATTCGCGCGGCGGTCTTGAAAAGATTGCCTCAGCTGATTTCATGAACTCCTGTAATCAATTAGCGTAATCAAAAGACACTGCAAACCATGAACGGTTTGCAGTGTCTTTTGATTAGACTTCTTCTTTTGGCGCCGGCTGATTGTCGGCATTAGTCTGTAAAGCCACTAACTTTGCCAACAACTCATTGGTCTTCGCTTGTTCTGCTCGTAACATTTTGGTTTCAACCAGAGTCGCATTGTATCCAAACTGTTCCGTTTCATCCTGTGCCCAGATTGAATTCAAAATCTTCACGAGCACAAATACCGCCCCGGCAATTAAAAGCATCGAAACGACTGATGATACAAAATCACCAAACGGAATCAACTGCCACCTGACTGTGTGCTGCGCCGTGAAAAGAAAGGTTGAAATAAATTTAATGATGCCCCGCATCAATGCCACAAATTGCTTCACCGTGTCAGTAAATGTGTTACCAACGACCACACCAATAGCAAAGCCCAGGACTTTGTCATTCGTCAAGAATTTACGAAAGTCTGTGATCGTACTGTTGCGCAAAACCTCGTTGATGCCAGCCGTGATCTGATTCGGTAAAACCGTTTGAACCTTTGTATGAAATAATGGCATGTTTAGTTCCTTTCTACTCGCACCGTGCGTACTTATAAAATCATATCTTATATTACGGCAATAAACTTTGTAAACACTTTACGCAATGATTGTCATATAAATGGCCCATCATCAGCCTTGCCTATACAACCAACTACACACAATGATCATTGCATCTCACAATGAAATAAAAAGCACATACCTTAAGCGGTATGTGCCTCGACTTTATTTGAACCCATCTGAAAAGACGTTGCGGTTTTGAATAAAGTAATCAATTCCTGAGTAAATCGTAAAGATCAGCGCTACCCAAATCATGATTGTTGCAAACGGAAAACCGATGGCAGCAAAGAAAATATTATGCAGCAGGAAGAAAATAATCGCGACCATTTGCGAGGTTGTTTTGATCTTGCCTGGCATGGCTGCAGCCATCACCTTACCATTATTTTCGACAATCAAAGTTCGTAGACCAGTAATGGCCAGTTCGCGAATGACGATGATGGCCACAATCCACGCTGGTACCCAATCGAACTGCACGAAGAAAATTAAGGCAGTCATCACGAGTAGTTTATCAGCTAATGGATCTGCAAATTTACCAAAATTCGTAACCAGGTGATATTTACGGGCAATCTTACCATCCGCTAAATCGGTTAATGAAGCGACGATAAAAATAATTGCGGCCACCAGGTGTGTCACTGGCAATTGAGCACCACCAATTGACCATGTGCCCCAGTCTAGCGGCAACCCCAATACCAACATAAATAAAGGAATTAAGATAATTCGAAATACGGTTAATTTATTAGGGAGATTCATAATTTTTGTCTTCTTTTTTATTAATTATCGGTTAAATTCAAAGTGGCCGTCCACACCAGTGAGGTGTTATTCATGGTCACGTCCTTGCCGTCAAATTGAACTGTCACGTTGTCAGCATTACCAAAATGTAGGCTAATCGATTGCGCATTAGCGGGGACTTCAATTTCTTTTGATGTTGAGCCCGGCAACGTTTGGTAATACACTTGGGAACCATCAATGGTCACTTGTGACCAGACGTCACCGGCAGCGGTCAATACCAAGGTATGTGCCTTCGCCGTATTCGTCGTGATGGCAATCGTTGAAGTAGTGCCCGAAATCGTTGGTGTGCCAATCGTTGTCGTATTCTTGGCAGAAGCCGACTTCGCACTGGCGGTTTTCTTAGAGGTACCTGACTTGGTCGTTTCACTCTTAGCAGCTGAATTCTTCTTACTTGAGGCGACCTTAGAAGTCGTCGTGACAACTTCAGATGATGCAGAGGTTGCGTTATTCTTGGCGTTACTTGCAAACGTTGAAACCAACGCCCAGATCAAACCAATCACCGCGATAATCGCAATCACCGCGATAATTTTTGGAATTAAGCCCCGCGTCTTTTCAATCGCAGATTCCTCTGCGCGATGCATACCAGTACGCGTGATGTTATCGGCATCTACGCGCGCATTTGACATATCAGGCACTGGTTCTGTCGCAGCCAATGCTGGCGCCACATCACCTTCATGCTTCTTGATAAGTTCATCTGCATCGACACCAACAGCCGCAGCGTATTGGCGCGTAAAAGCACGCTCGTAGAAAGCACCAGGCAACTGATCAAATTGCCCATTTTCAATGGCGGCCAAGTAACGCTTCTGGATCTTAGTCGTCGCTTGGATGTCATCCAAGGACAGACCTTTATCAAGACGTGCCGCTTGTAGTTCTTCACCGACCGTGCGGCTAGTGTTCTCAGTCATGTCACACTCTTTGTACTGCGCAGTATCACAGTACCTCTCCTTCGTACTTAGTAAGTGGAGAGATTACTAATATAGTAAACACTCCGAATAATTGCATTTAACCCTAATTTTAGCATACTTACACCATTTTTGGGCGGGCAATTATGCTTGTTATTGGCGTAACCTGTGCATTTTTCACAATTGTTAACACCTCATCGAAGTCGAGTGTCCTTAAGATATCAATCTCATCTACCAATGTTGTATAGGCAAACGTTGCCCCTTCAAATCTTGTCACAATTTCTTCTAAATTATTTAATTTATTAACCAAGCGGCCCATAGCATCCTTTTTCACCAACTCAAATTTCGAGCGCAAAGCGATAAATTCAGACGGTAAATTAGCCAATTTCGCTGACACGGCGGTCACCAGTTCCTCTGGTTCAGCTGTTTCAGCAGCAACACTTAGAAAGGCAAAACCACGCTCCCAATCAAATTCAGTGGTAAAACTTTCATCAATTAGGCCTTCATCGTACCAGAGCATATAGTCTGGTGAATAATCACCAAATACCAAGTCCGTCACCATCGATAATGCAATCACCTGCCGTAAGGCATCGACGCCTTGGGGTAGCGTCTCGCGACCGAAAAAACGTTGCCCCATGGCAATCTTATTACGTACCGTGGGGACATCGACTTCAACTAATTCGTGCCGAATCGTGGCGTCGTTAGGATATAACACCTGAGCTACTGCGCCACCCTGGCGAACACCCGCCGGTGAATCCTTGATGAGGTCCATAATTGCGGCGGTATCAAAATTACCCGTGATAAACACATCCATGTTAGCCGGTTGATAAAACGCATCAAACGCTAATTGCAAATCTGCCGGCTTGATGGCACGCACACTAGCGCGCGTACCGGCAATATCATCCGCTAGCGGTTCACCTGGAAAAAGTTGTTTTAATAACTCACGATATAAGCGGGCATCTGCATCGTCTTGATACATGTCCACTTCTTGACTAATAATCTCAGCTTCCCGGGCAACGGTGGCCGCTTCAAAGAAGGGTTGTTGCGTAAAGGTCAACAATTCTCGCAAAGCTTCATACGACTGCCCCGTCGTACTGATAAAATAACTTGTCCGACTCTGTGTTGTGAAAGCATTGCCATTGGCGCCTAGCTCACTAATACGAGTGAACGCATCGTACCCCTTTTGTGTAAAAATCTTATGTTCTAAAAAGTGGGCAACACCCGCCGGTTGCTGGTAGTCAGTACCTTGATACCGAAATCGTTGATCACGGGCGCCATAGTTGACACTCAGCATGGCGACCATCTGATGAAATTCAGGTCTTGGGGCCAAATGGATCCGTAACCCATTAGCTAATTGCGTATGACTGACTGTGTGCATAAAATCCATGACCATCATTCCCCTTTCTCAGTTAACTGATACATGACTTGGGGCACCAGTCGCTGTGCAACCATTTGAATATCAGTGGCTGTAACCGCCTGAACCCGGGCAACCCATTCTGTTTCGTCCACGAATTGTTGTGTCATAAATTGCACCACCACCCGATCAGTCACACTACTTGGACGATCTAAGTTCGCCATATAATCCGCAATCATCAGTTTTTTAATCATCGTCAATTCTTCATCGGCCAATAATTCTGTTTGAAGGCGTTCAATTTCAACTGCAATCAAATTTTGAGCCGCCTGCACTTGCTGCCGTTCTAAGCCAACTTCAATCATGAGCAAACGGGAATATGGATTGTAATCTGAGCTGATTGCATAAGCCAGACCCGCTTTTTCACGCACATTCAAAAACAGTCGTGATACGGCCAACCCGCCCAATAGCGCATTAAAGACGTAGACACTAAACCGTTCAGCAATTGGCACAGCAACATGGTATCCCTGCACCAAACGGGTTTGGATGATGTCATCAAAGGCCGTAATTGTTGCTGTTTGCGTTTTTAATGGGTGTTCAAAATATGCGGTGACGGTATTTTTGCGATTTGCAAATGCCCAGTGCGCTAATTTTGTTTGAACCAGTTGTGTATCGACATCCCCCATCACAACGATATCGATTTGATCGTGTTGCAAAGCGGCTTGCCATGCGGCCCATGCCGTTTTAGCCGTGGTTGCTTCGATTAATGTTTCATCACCAAATGCAGCCAAGGCATCGATATCATTATCAAAGTAGTGTTGCAACATTGCACGTGCTGCAATGTAACCCTTATCTTCACGTAAATCAGCCAGCCCATCAAGTGCATTTTCTTTTTGGCGCTCAAACATCGTCACATCAAAGCCCTGCTGTGGATCACCCATTGGATTGAAGATAATTTCGGCAAGCAGCTCTAAACTATCAGCCAATAATGAATTAGTTCCCATTGCAAAGGCATCGTGCACAACCGTTAAGGTCAAACGTAATGCATGGATTGAGCCGGTATTCGTGACGTACGCGCTAAAATCCGCGCCATATAATTCACTTAACCGTGTTGAAAAAGCCGTTTGACTGGGGAATTTAGCTGACGCAGTTTCTAGCATATCCGCCACCAGTGCACGACCAGCAATATCAACTTGATCTTTTTGATTCGCAAAATTCACCACGATTTGCGTTGTCGCAAATTGAGTCGTTGGGATGATATGCAAGTTCACACCTGCATGTAATGTAGTATTCAGCACATTGCCACCTTCATTTTCGTAATTTATCATATGTATCCGAGAAAATTCCCGGCACGCCTACAAAATAGGTGAGAGCAGACGTGAAAAACGTTGTTTGAATCGCTTCCAATAAGATTGATTTTTGAAGTAGGCGGTCGTCAATTGGGTTGACTGCAAAACGTCTAATTCAAAGATTTGTTCCAATGCTTCAGTAATTTCTTGGTCATACATGAATGCATTTGATTCGAAGTTCAAACCAAATGAACGAATGTCCATATTTGCTGAACCCACTGAAGCAATCCGACCATCCACTGTGACCACTTTGGCATGTAAAAAGCCTGCATCATAGCGATAGACCTCTGCCCCAGCATCCAAAATCTCCTGCGCATAGTATTCGGTCGCGCGATAAACAAATGGATGATCAGGCATATGTGGAATCATCAAGCGTACTCGAACACCTGACAAGGCTTGCATCCGTAACACCTTGAGAATACTTGCATCTGGAATAAAGTAAGGACTTTGAATAGTAATTGTCTGCTTAGCAGTTGCAAACAGCTTCAAGTACCCTTGTTCAATCTGACCTTCATCCGTATCCGGTCCCGACGTAACAATTTGCATGGCTGTATTACCACGTACCGTTGTTGTCGGAAAATATTCTGGTGCAAAATCTAGTTTCTGTTTGCGCACAGTCGCATTCCAATCAGTAAAGAAACGCGATTGTAGGGCCAAAACAGCATCACCTTCGATCCGTAAATGCGTATCCCGCCAATAACCAAATTTAGGAAAACGTCCCAGGTATTGGTCACCCACGTTAAAACCACCGATGTAGCCAATTGTACCATCTACAATGACTAACTTACGATGATCACGGAAATTCGCGCGAAAGGTAACTGGTAAGAAATGTGGCGCCATAAAGGGTTCCACTTGGCCGCCAGCAGCCCGCAATCGCTTATACATTCGATCATGGCGCCCTTTTGAGCCCATTTGATCGTAAATCACGCGAATCCGCACTCCCTGTTTGGCCTTGCGGGTTAACAAATCAACCAGTTCATTGCCAATTTGGTCGTCGTAAATCGTAAAATATTCTAAATTAACGTGATGTTTCGCTCGTTCAATATCATCGAATAATTGCGCAAACTTCTTATGCCCATCTGTGAAAATGCGCACGGCATTTTTTTGCGTCAAAATGGCTTCTTCATTTTGCAGGAACAGCCGCACGAAGCTTTGCTCTTCATACTTTTCTTTAAACTGGTCATCGACTTCATCAAGCAAGAGTTTTTGGTTACGGGCAATTTCATTTAGGCCCATCCGTTCCTGCGTTTGCAAGCTAAAAATTTTCTTAGATGATAATTTACGTCCCAGGAAAAAGTAAATGACGAAGCCAATAATTGGCAAGCCGAGTAACACTACTAACCAAGCCCAAATACTCGTCACATCACGACGTTCCCTGAAAATCGTGATAATGGCTGCTAACATATTTAGTATGTATGTCGTCCAAAGAAGCGTCCCGACTAAATGATATGTGATGAAATTGCCCATTTTCCAACCCCTCCGTTGCTCTAAATCAATAATACGAGCTTATCATAGTATACACTACCAATTAGCCTATTTTAAGGCTAATTCATCGCATACAGAAAGACCCACAGCTAGCAATACCGTGGGCCCTCAATAAAATATTTATGAATGCTCATATAGAATACTGTAAAATCAGATAATTAGCAAGTACAATAGCCAATGTCATTCATGGTAAATGAAAAGGCAGCATCAGATCGATGCTGCCTTTTCTCAGGAATCTTGTGCCTATTTGCTTGAACTTGAGCTTGAGCTTGAACTGCTTGAAGATGAATCCGTGGTTTTCTTCGAATTATCCGAACCATGACCACTGAGGATCGACTCAGGTGTCGCAGAGACATTCGAATCGTCACCCAAAATAGAACTCTCTTTAATGCCGTCCACTAGGTCATTATCATCGTTGTTCAAAGTCTGCTTAATGCCACCAAGTTCTGGGGCGTTAGTCACATACTTATCCAGCGTTGATTTACCACCATTTTGGGCCTTCACACTCGTCCCCTTCTTCTGCGCTGCCTTTAAATTAGCAATGCCCGTTGAAGTTTTGTAGGAGATGTTTTTCTTATTAACCCGTTTCAGTTCACTCTTAGAAGCGAATCGTAATAGGTTTCCTTGAATTAATTTATCATTGTAATCCAGCGTTTGCGTCACAAATTTGTTCGTTTCTTTGATGATTTGCTTAACTCGTGGATCTTCACTAGGCTTAATCTTAGTGCCCGTCGCCGTGACATAGTAGCTTGAACCTATCTTGGTATATTCAGAGGAAACCCAATCACCATTACGGAATGGCACAACTTGGCGGTGCTCAGATGATAATAGGTCCGTACCAAATTGGACAACCTGCTCATCTTTGATACCCAACAAACCAAGCAAGGTTGGCATCACGTCAATCTCACCACCGTAAGTATGATTAATACCACCCTTCATACCAGGTACGCGTACCATGAATGGGACTTTTTCCCAATTAACTAAATCAGTTGCGCTAAGCTTTTTCTTACCTAACAACTTGGCAATCGCCGGTTGATGGTTGGTTGAAATACCATAATGATCACCGTATAAAACAATCATCGTTTTATTCCATAAGCCAGCCTTTTTTAAGTAGGATTCAAACTCACCAAAGGCCTGGTCAAGATACCGCGCGGTTTGAACATACCCATCGACCGTCGAATCACCAGTCGTGGTCTTTTTAATTGAGATATTTTGTGAATCCAGGTCATATGGATAGTGGTTCGTGACCGTAATGATCTTGGCATAGAAAGGTTGTGGCAATTGTTGTAGATAGCTTGCCGTGTCTTTCAAGAAAATCTTGTCTTTCAAACCGTAACCGATATTATAGTTGGGGTTGTCCGGATCCTTGTAATAACTCTTTGAAAAGAAGTATTGATAACCCCAAGATTTGTAGGCATTATCACGATTCCAAAATGATGGGACATCACCGTGGAAGGCCGCCGTCGTATACCCCATTTGATCCAACACACTCGGCATTGCCTGGAATGTATTCGTTGTACCATAATTAGTCATGACTGAACCTGAGGCCGTACCATATAATGAATTTTCTAGCATCAACTCGGCATCAGAAGTCTTTCCTTGACCAACTTGGTTATAAAAGTTATCAAAAGAAGTGGTATTTGTATCATGGTAAAAAGCGTTCAAATTAGGGGTTACTTCTTGGCCATCCCATCGATAATCTAGCATAAATTGTTGGAATGACTCCAGATGGAAGATAATGACATTCTTTCCCTTCGCTTTACCAAAGGTGGTTGCATTCGCCAATACCTTGTTTTGTTTAGTGAATGCTTTAATCTTATCCAAATCAGAACTCTTGGCTTCTTTAACTTCATTAGCTTGTTGATTCGTCTTAACGATGTTATAAGCTGCGTATTCGTTCAACCCTAGATATTTAACAATGTAGTTATTATCGAAAGTGCGCGTCAACAAACCAGAGCGGTCCTTTGAAGCGATACCAAAGTCAACCATCATTAAAACAACCCCAAAAACGGTCATCAAAATAGCAAAGCGTTTCTGAATCAGCGTCTTGTCAACTTTGATAATCTTCAGTAATAACAAAATTAACAAGACAATCAGGTCAATGTACACCACAAAGTCGATCGGCTTAATAATCCCGCCGATTGCCTTGGAAAGATTATTGTCAACCGAACCCCCTGCCTTCACGATATTCAATGAAATGAAATCTGAGAACTCACGATAGTATAAAATGTTGGCAAACAGCCAGACAGTCTGCAGCAGATTTATCAGCATCATCAACCAGTACGCAATGCGTCCACGGAAGTACAACGCGATACTCAACAAGATAATGGCGGTTGGAATCGGATTTAAAATCAACAAGAATTGTTGTAATGCTCCCGTAGCGCCTAAGCTAAACTCAAACTGATATGCCCAGTATGTTTTTAACGTGACCAGGAAGACAGATAGGATGAAAAAGCCGACCGTTGAATTAAAATCTGGCCACCATTTTCGTATCGTTGATACTAAACGTTGCACGATAATGTACCTTCTCTTTCGAAATTTTATTAATTATGTCACTCTTAAGCCATTGTTAAGTATACTCAACAAGCTTATTGTGTACTTAAAGATAGCTTAAAAGATTTCCTTGAATTCATTAAGAGCTTCGTAGACATCAATCGCTAATAAATCTAGATCATCGAACGCAAATTTCTTATCACTGCGTCCGTTCACCAGCGCAAATGTGCTTGATGGTCGATCAAACTGAACGGTCACCACCGTCACCCCAAATTTATCAAAATGACGTTCTTGCAGTTCATTTTTATCATCTAACGTCATCGCTTTGATGCGTTGGATGATATGTTGTAACTCGGTGTCTTCTGTCATTGTTCGTTATCCTTCTTTACAGAAATATTAAACGCCACAATTCCCAGAAACATCCCCAAATAGTATGTAATTAATCGCCAAATGACCATCACTAAAACAAGTTCAGCGGCCGTTGGTAAGAAACTATTAAATAACATTTGGAAACTGACTTCTGCACCACCAGCCCCGCCGGGAATTGGAAAGAGCGAGATCACCATCACAATCAAAATATGCAACGAGGTCACTAACATCACGTTGATATGTGACACACCCATCGCCAGCAAGATAAAGTATGGAATCAAGTAGTAAAAAAAGAGTTGGACAAAAGTTAAGGCAATGGCTTTGAGCAAGGCTGGCCAATTGTGACTCATTCGCCGACTCTCATCATGAAAACTATCAACTTTTTCTGATAATACCGTTGACCACGCCACTACTTTTTTGGGTCGCAACCATCGCACTGGTATCATTATCCAATGCATCAACGTATGCGTCAATCGTGGCAAATACATCACTAATAACAAGACCACAATCACGGCCATATGAATAATAAATCCCAAGATAACTAGCAAGGCCAACGCATGTAACTTAGTGGCAATATAATTGTAGCCAATGGTCAGTGCCATCAAAAAATTTAAAACGATCATGCCTTGATAGACCACAAATTTCATTAGCAAGATTGACCCCGCTCGACCAGGATCAATCCCAGTTTGGGCCATCGCAATCAATTGCATGGGTTGCCCCCCGGTGGCAAATGGTGTAATCCCATTACCGAGTTGTTCGACCAAGGGCACACGAATGGCATTGTGCCAACTCATTTTGCCGTGTTCAGTATCGACAAACACCTTGATTACTGCCGCTTCCAAGACGAAGTAGAGTAACATCGCCCCGACCGCCACTAACAACCACCACCAATTTGCCGATGCTAGTGAGTGGAAAAATTGGACTGGTTTAACGCTACGCATAGACCACCAAAATACGCTCACCCCAACCAGTAACATTAGGATGAACACTATGCCATTTTTTCGTGTCACATTTCCCATCTTTTAATCTCCCTACTTTTTACCCAAAGCAGCCTGCTCATGATAGAATTGGTCCCAAATTTTAGCGACATGTTCCGCTGAATAACGATATGAGGCTTCTAATGCCGCATCATGGAGTTGTTGCTGTGCCTCTGGGTCATCTGCCAACCGCTGCAATTGTACTTGCATATCAGCCTGATCACGAGCTGGTAAATAGTAGCCTGTAATAATCGCTTTATATAAGTCTAAATCACGTAAAATCGTGGGTGTCCCTGTGCTGAACGCTTCTAGCGCTGACATTGGAAAAAGCTCATTGTAACTTGGTAATAAAAAAACATCTGCAACATTGTAATAACTATTGATGACCCCACGATCCACAATGCCAGGAAACTTCAAGTTAGCTGGCGGTTGTTCAAGGACCGTTTTGAGCTCATCATAGCCTGCCGTGATACTACCAAATGAAAAACCACCCACCCAAATAAAGTGCCATTGCGGATTGTGTTTAGCTAATTCAATAAAGTCAAAAATACCTTTACGCTCCTGAATTTGCCCAACGCCCAAAATGACAAATGCCTCGTCAGGGATACCAAATTGCTGCCGCAAAGCCGTCTTTTGTGCGGGTGCTAATTCAAAGAATTGCGTTTTTGAGACAAAGTTTGGAATGTAGGTCACCCGTTCACGCTTCACCCCATTCGCAACTAATTTATCGATAAAGGTGGGATTCACCACAACGAGGTGATCCATCCGCCGATAAAACGTCATCACATACCAATAAAAGATTTGTTTTATCGGCCAATGGAGAAGAATGGATCCCTCAAGTGTTTCTGGCAAGAAATGGACATACCCAATCTTGCGACCACGGCCTGGTAAAAACGTACTCAGATAAAATGTAAAATCAATGGTGTGATAATGACTGACGTCAGCTCTTTTTAATGAATTTTTGCGAATCAAAATTGTCTCCGTGAATTTGGCCTTTAACAAATTAACCAATTCACGGTAAGCCGAGCCAACTCCCTGGCCCGGTACCGTTTCAGCTGACGAAAACATGGTTACTTTCAGCATCATGATTCCTTCCTAAATGGATTTCGTAAACGGAATGAACGAACGTATTCATCATCCGCTGCTTGATTTTCTGCCTCTGTGGCGTTGTCTTGATAGACTGCCAAAGCTTCATTATATAAATCGATCACCCGCTGTCCAAATGTGCGTTCATCAATTTCATGAAGAATCTGTTGGCGAATGGTCGGATCCCCTAATTCAAGGGCCTCGGTTTTAGCTGTCAGATATTTTAAAAGCACGTCCGCGATTTCATAAGTTTCTGAAACTAATGTACCAATGTTTTCATCAATCACGATATCGCGTAGATAAAGTGAATCCATCGCGACAATCGGCTTGCCCGCTGTAATCGCCTCGATGTAAGTTAACCCCTGCGTCTCAGTGGTTGAAGCCGAAACAAAGACGTCCGCCATCCGATAATAACTATACGCCTGCTCATGGTCGACATAACCAGTGAACGTGACCGCATCGTCAATCTCTAACGCTTTGGCATGATTTTCAATGGCATCTAGTGCGGGGCCATTCCCAGCCACGACTAACCGAGCCGTGGGCATATCTTCGAGTACCCATTTAAAATTTTCTAGCACTGCCTCAATGTTCTTTTCAAAAGCAACTCGTCCAAGCACCAACGCAACGGGTGTTTCAGGTGTAAATCCTAACGATTCCCGTAAAGCCGTACTATGATCTTCAGTCGATGTAAAATCAACTTTGACACCCGTGGGAATAATTTCAAGCGGTGGTGCCACCTTATAACGTGCTAAAGTTTCATAAGTTTGTTTTGAAGGTGCAATGACAGCGGTCATCCCATGCGTAAAGCCACGCGCTAATAACGCCACGGCCCCGGCATGAAAAACCTTGCCGTTGAAAACATAATGTGTATAATCTTCGTAATTTGTGTGATAAGTATGTACAGCAGGTATTTTAAGCGCACTCGCGACTGATTTACCCATTAACCCGATTGAAAATTCAGTTTGCGTATGCACGATATCTAACTTTAATTTGCGGGCAATGATAATGCCTTGGATGGCACCGCGATAAGAAATACGCCGTTCCTTAAAACCAACAAAAGGCACACTTGAGAAGCGATAAACATTTGGCTCTGCAATACCTTTTTCCAAGCTTGGATCAGTGGTCGTGAAAATATACACATGATGACCGTGTGCTTCCAATTGGGCCGTCAATGTCTTAATTGACGTCAGCACACCCGAAAGCTGTGGATAATAAGTATCTGTAAAAATCCCAATATTCATCAATAGTACTCCTTTGTATCCTACTCTTCGTACTAGTATACCTGAATTCAAAGGTTAAGACGACGTTTCAGCCCTGTTGGATAAAACATTTCTATATTATACAGTGTATAACATAATTAGACAACTGACTGACCAAATCAAAAGCCGCTATACCTGGCATGGCATAGCGGCTGAGAGAGAAAGAGAATTGGTTGTATAGAGGGATTGCTCCCCTATGTGATTAATAATAACACATTGTAAGCGGTTTCACCAGTGTGTTATTAAGCTTTTTTATTTTGACATCCCAGCGCTTTAGTTTAGTGTTTGGGCTTATTTTTTCGTCAAGCGACTCGCTGCCGCTTCATCCAAGATGATCGTTACATGCGGATGACGTTGCAAAACTGAGGCCGGTAGCATCTCCGAAACTGGCCCTTCAATCATTGCCTGAACAGCCTCTGCCTTGGCAGCCCCATAGGCTACCAATAAAATTTGCTTGGCTTTCATGATTGAAGCAATGCCCATTGAGTAGGCAAATCTAGGCACCGCCGTGGCACTGTCAAAAAATCGCGCATTGGCTGTGATTGTCGATTCAGTCAAGGCGACTTCATGCGTCAATGAATCAAATGGTGTCCCGGGTTCGTTAAAGCCAATATGCCCATTTTTACCTAACCCCAAAATTTGTAAATCAACGGGATGGGCATCCACGATTTTTTCATAACGAGCAACTTCGGTGGCTGCATCAGAATTGGCACCATCTGGCACAAAACTTTCCTTAAAGGGCTTTTCATTGAACAGGTGTTGTGCCATAAAATAATGATAACTTTGGGGATGATCAGCTGCCAGTCCTTTATATTCGTCCAAATTAATGGAAGTAGCAGCTGAAAAATCTAAATCACTCGCGACCAATGCATCATAAATTGAAATTGGTGTCGACCCCGTGGCTAATCCGAAAGTCTCCGTGCCTTTCTTTAGCGTTTCAGCCACTAATTGATACCCTACCTGTCCGCCTTCGTTCTTATCACGCACTTGAATAATCTTCATAATAATAGACCTCTTCTTATTTTTGGTATAGTCCAATTATATATTGGTATAGTCCATTTTGCAAGACAACAAAAAAACTGAAACAAGTTACCTTGCTTCAGTTCAAAAATGTTTAATTTTTATAGCTTACTTACCGACATGTTTGCGTTGGAAGTCAGCAATACTCTTATACTCAGTCTGCAATTGACGACTCAACCGAATAAAAATTGGCGCCAATTCACGATATGCTTCGTAATTCTCTGGGTTTGGTTGATAAGTATTGGCTTCACCAACCATGTCACCGATAACTTCGAGTGAATCAACCATGCCCAACGCTTTTTGGGCCATCACAGTAGCCGCTAAAGCTCCTGATTCAAAGGCCGTTGGTACAGTAACTGGTTGCTCAAAGATATCCGCTAACATTTGACGCCACAAGGCCGAACGGGCAAACCCGCCAGTAGCTTGAACAGATTTCAAATCGCCTACGACTTCTTCCAAAGCTAAAGCCACCATGTAAATATTAAAGATAATTCCTTCAAGCACGGAGCGCACCATGTGCGCACGTGTATGATTATGCGTCAAACCAAAGAACGAACCACGCGCATTGGCATCCCAAATAGGCGCACGTTCGCCGCCTAGATATGGATGGAATAATAGTCCATCGGCACCTGCCGGAATCTTTGAGGCAATTTCAGTCAACAAATCGTAAGAATCAATCCCCATCAAGGCTGCCGTTGATTTCTCAGCGTCAAACATCTTATCCCGAGCCCAACGGAAAACATCCCCACCATTGTTCACGGGGCCTCCGACAACCCAGTGGTCCTTGTCTAAGGCATACGTAAACGTACGACCCTTAGGATCAATCTTTGGTGCATCCGTCACGACACGAATGGCCCCAGAGGTACCGATCGTTACCGCAGCCACTCCCGGTTGGATGGCATTAACTCCCAAATTTGAAAGTGGGCCATCACCGGCACCATAGACGAATGGCGTATCCACCGGCAAGCCCATGATAGCCGCATATTCAGCAACCATGCCCCGTTCAATTTCGTATGGCTCGACTGGTTGTGGCATTTGTTCTTTCTTAATACCGGTGACTGCTAAGGCTTGTTCGTCCCAATCTAAATTAAAGATGTTAAACATTCCGGTACCTGAGGCGATTGAGATATCCATCTTATTGGCACCAAACAAGCGGTGGAAGATATATTCCTTAATACCCAAATAGTGCGCGGCCTGGTTATAAATCGCAGTCTCTTCACCCTTTAGCCATAACATCTTTGATAAAGGTGCCATGGGATGAATTGGCGTTCCGGTTTTGGCATAAATTTCTGCACCAAGGCCATTCGCCCGCAATTCTTCAGCATACTTGACAGCACGCGTGTCAGCCCAAGTAATCACCCGGGTCAACGGCTCCCAGTCTGCATCAAAGGCAATCAAGGAATGCATGGCTGATGAAAAGGAAACCCCTAAAATCTTGCCGTCATTTGCTTCACGTACGACTTCGCTCATTGCATCAATAAAGGCTTCCCAGATTTCATTTAAATCTTCTTCAGCCATATCCGGTTCGTCACGGTACAAGTGATACCCCTTGTTTGCACTTGCAATGACATTACCCTTCGTATCAAAAAGCACTGCCTTAGTAGACGTAGTCCCCATGTCCACGCCAATTAAATAATCCATTTCCTAAACCCCACTATTTCCACGACGCTCAACACGCCATGCCAATCGATCAATTGTTATTTTTTTCTCTCTAACTATTATTTTATGTAAAGTCCTTACTTATTGCAAGGCGAGATTATGTAAGGCTTTTTGAAAACTACTCTTGTGATTTTGGATGATAAACTGACCGATTATCCAAAGCAAATTGGCGGTTTGAAAAGGTCCCTGGTTCAGTATCAGCCAAGGCATTAGAGAAGCTTTGCATACTGGCGTCGAGTTCATCTAATTGATGCAAGATATTCGCCTCCAAAATAGCTGGTCGGACTGGTGAACCATATTCCAATAACCCATGATGGGCTAAAACAACATGCCGTAAGACCACCATATCTTCACTGAACAAATCCATTTTTAACTCTTGTGCCATCAAAACAATTTGTTCATCAATCAGCACAATGTGTCCCAATAAATTACCCGCTGTCGTATACTTTGTGGCGATTGGACCAGTTAGTTCGAGAACTTTACCTAAGTCGTGTAACAGGGCGCCTGCTAGCAATAAACTGCGGTTCAAGTCAGGATACTGATTAGCGACCGAGTTGGCTAAGCGTGCAATTGAAAGCGAATGATATGCCAGCCCCCCGGTGAAAGCATGATGGTTACTTTTTGCAGCTGGAAAACGGTAAAATTCTTCATGGTATTTCTGCAAAAGTGCACGTACAATGCGCACCCAGGTTGGATTGATAATCTGAAAAAGCAACGCATTGACTTCCTCTTCCATGTCCTTGGCCCGCATCGGTGCAGCAACCATGTAATCCGTCGGATCATTTGGTTCGCCCAACTGGGTTGGTCGAATTGAAAGCACCTTTAATTGAGGCTTATCTTGATAAACTTGGCGAACAGCAGTGATGGCGACCACCATGCCCGCCTTGAGTTGCTTAATTTCTTCGTCAGTAGCGTCCCACTTATTACCCTTAATTTCCATTGAACGATCAGCTACTGTAATCGATAAATAAGGTTTACCTTGATTAGTGACCCGCGCATCGATATCCTTTAGTAGCAAAAAAGCATCAATGCGTTCATCCACTTTATATTCTTTTAAAAGTCGCTGTTCTGCCATATCAATTCCTCTTTATTTCAGTTGTTAACCCCATTTTAGGCTACATTTGATTAAGCGTCTATTCATCCTCTGCTTCAGATACTAAGGATGCCGTTTCATTTGCGTCCAAAGTTGCGATGCTCGACAATTTCCGACGCATCACATTTGTCCGCGTGGTAACTAATTTGGTCATATCTTCATCGGCGCGCTTAATGCGATCATGCACCTTTTCGAGGGTATCAGCGTACTTATTAAACTCGGTTTTGACTTCGCCTAGTGTTTTCCAGACTTCCGAACTACGTTGCTCAATTTGCAGGGTCTTAAAGCCAATTTGCAAACTATTGAGCAACGCCGTAATCGTTGATGGACCAGCCACGTTAATCTTATATTTATTGAACAATTCCTCTACTAGGGCAACATCAGAGACGATTTCCGCATACAAGCCTTCGGCCGGCAAAAACATAATCGCATAGTTCGTTGTCAAAGGCGGTTGAATATATTTCTCACTAATCGATTTTGCCTGTGCTTTGACCCGTGCATGAAGATCTTTGCGCGCCTTTTGGGCTTCACTGGCCTCACCCGCGGTTAACGCATCTTGCAGACGTTGGTAATCCTCAATCGCAAACTTACTATCAATTGGCAAATAAACTGGGTGCTCAATGTCATTCTCACGGCCAGGTAATTTAATGGCAAAATCGACCGCCGTTTGATCACCAAAGATATTGGCCTGTTCAAGGTATTGGTTACTTGTAAAGATTTGTTCCAAAATACGAGATAATTGAATTTCACCAATGATACCCCGCGTTTTGACCCCCGTTAAGGCCGACTTCAGGCCACCGACATCCGCGGCTAACGTACGCATTTCGCCTAAGCCTTCTTGTACAGACTGCAGGTGTGTGTTGACTTGCGCAAAACTTTCGTTAATGCGCTTTTGCAGGACCGTTTGGAGTTGGTCGTCAACCGTATGTTGAATTTCTTTCAACTTTTTATCATTGGCATCTTGCAATGACCGTAAGTGTATGTTCATTGTTTCGGTCATCGTTGAGATCTTTTTATCCAAGGTATCTTGAATGGCCGTTAACCTATTGTCATTGGATTCTTGTAGTTGCAACAATCGTCCATTCACGGTTGGCATGATTTGGGCAACTTGTTTTTCAACCCCATTCATCCGGACGTTGACAGTTTCAAAGCTTTGCACGAAATTCTTGGTTAATGACTCATCAAGCTTTTCATTAATTAAGTTCTGTAAAGTGGTGGTCTGTGCGTTGGTAGTCAGCGTTTGTCTGTTTGATAGATCGTTTAGCGCCTGTGTTTGACTAGCGAAAGCCTGTGCCATTTCGGTACGTTGGCGGGATGCATCATTGGCTGAATTTTCCAATAAAGTTTGCCGTAACGCTTCATTTTGTTTACTTAATTCACTTGTGTCGATAATGACCCCACGACGACTATTATTCAGTATGAGAACCAGTAAAATAATTGCTACAATCAGCAACACCATGATGATGACTTGCATACAGTACTCCTTCAGTACGGATTTTTCTAACTGAATTCAATTATAACTTAATTACCATGATAAATAAAAGTTGCCTAGTGCAAATTTGTTACAAACAAAAAAACAACCGTGGTGATATGAATCCCCTAATCGTCTTAAACCTTATATTTTTCTATAAAACATATTTTTAAAATGATTATCCATTCTTTTTGTGACACTTTTATATCATTTAGATCCTTAAAACTAGGTCATCGCTGAACGTGGATCATCATGATCAGTATCAGAATGCTGTAACTTAACTAACAAAGTGACCCCTTCTTTCGACAAATTTTGTTGAATAGCTAAACTGCTTAAATTTAATACAACAAGCGTAAACATATATTGAATAAATTTGGCATAATGAAGACCTTTTCAATTTGAATGCATTTGGAAAATGCACAAAAAACCCACGAGTTAGACATTCTCTAACACATGGGTTTTTACCTTAATATCTATACAATCACCGCTTATTATAGTGCTATCGGTAGACGGCTGTACTTAAATTAAATGTCATACAATTCAGCAATCGGCTTAGTCACAATATCATTAATTTCTTGCAACAAGGCATTCACTGCTTGTTCAGCGGCCATCATATTCTTTAAGTCTTCATGTTGATCCATTTGACCAGCAATCTCTTGCCATTTTTGGACTGCTTCTGGTTTTGGTTCTTGGCCAGATTGCATCGCCGTATTAATTTCCATTTGGGCCGCTTGAAAATCCTTGAAGACCTGCATAGCCTCAGGATTCTTTTGCATCGCGGCCACCGCATCCCGCAAAGTTTTGTATTGGGCTGTCTCTCGTAAATCAGTAGCAACTGCATTGACGTTATCATAAATATTAATCATTATAAAATCCTTTTCTAATTACCAAAAATACTTTTAAGACCACTCCAGACCTTAGACGCACCGTTCGTGACGGCATCCCCTGCCTTGGTCAAACCATCACTGAAATTACTTTCAATTTGACTAGCAATGGATGACGCATTACTTGCGATCCCACTCTGCGCGGTTGCGCTGGTCGAACTTGAGGACGCTTGTTGGGTCTCGATGCTCTGGACACTAAACGCCGTTTGGGCCGTATTTGGAATGATTTGTTCCAGGGACGTTTTGACAAGCGGTGCAGCTGTCTCACTTAGATAAGCTGGAATCACCTCATTATCATCATAACCTGTCCAAGTAACGGATACAATATCTGGCGTATAGGCCACTGCCCATGAATCAGTAGCAGCATTCAATGACTCATCACTGGTAGCCTCTGTCGTACCTGTTTTACCAGCTACATCGTACCCAGAAGGATCAGCTGAGACACCTGTACCATTTGTATAAACACCCAACATCATTTGTGTCATTTCATTAGCAACCTTAGTTGACCATAACCGTTTTTGCTTAACCTTAGCTTCAGCCACTGTTTTACCGGTTGCGTCGACAATTTTCGTAATAAAGTGGGCATCTGACATCACACCACCATTCGCAAAGCTCGTGTAGGCTTGTGCCATTTGCAATGGCGAAACGCCTTTTTGCAGGCCACCAATGGCCATTGACAAGTTCTTATCATCAGTCGTTAGTGGTAACCCTGCCTTGATACCAGCTTTATAGCCCACATTGACACCCATCTGATCCAACAGCCACACCGCTGGAATATTGTATGAGTTCTCGATAGCTTGATACATTGGTACATCGGCACTCACATAGTCATTATAGTTATGGGGCGTGTAACCATTTGTACCAAAGGACATTTGCTTATTTGGCAATTTGGAATCATAAGAGAATCCACGTGACAACGCTGGGGCATAGTCAACGATTGGTTTGATCGTTGAACCTGGTTGCCGTCTCATCTGCGTCGCCCGGTTGTAACCACGGAACTGGTGTGTACCCCGGCCACCGACCACCGCTCGGACGCCACCAGTCTTGGCATTCAAGACAATTTGGGCCGCTTGTGAGTCGCTACCAATCGGATTAAGTGATGTATCCTCAAAGTCATTTTGCAAGTTTGTTTGATCCGTTTGGTTCAAGGTGGTGTAAATCTTATAACCATCATTCATGATCTCTGATTCAGTCAAACCATATTTAGAGATTGCCTCATCAATGACCGAATCAAAGAAGTAAGGATAGTTATATGACGAGTTATCTGAGGTATGCTCTGATGCACCCACGGCCGTTGCGGCATAGGCTTTAGCTTGTGCAGCCGTCAGCTTACCGGAGTTGGCCATGTTGTAGAGCACTTGATCACGTCGCGTTTTGGCAGCTTGTCGATGATCAATGGGATTATACCCATTTGGTGATTGCAACATGCCTGCTAACATCGCCGCTTGCGTCACCGTTAACTTACTTGCATCGACCCCAAAGTATTTTTGTGACGCGTCTTGGATACCCCAAACACCGTCACCAAAATATGCATTATTTAAATACATCGTGAGAATGTCGTTTTTAGAATAGACTTTCTCAACCTGAATGGCCAAGAATAACTCACGGGCCTTACGATTAATTGATTGGGTTTGTGAGAGAAAGGCATTTTTAACCAACTGTTGCGTAATCGTTGAGCCACCAACGGAAACACTGCTTCCTAACAGCCGATAGTAGATGGTGGTCAAAACCCCTCGTGCCATCCCCGTAACCGAAAAACCAGGTTCGTGGTAGAAATTACGATCTTCAGTTGCTAGGACTGCATTAATCGCATTTGACGAAATTTGGCTATATTCAATATACGTTCCTTTTTGCCCAGCAATGGCCCCGGCTTTATTACCACTGGCATCATAAACTGCCGTAGTTGCCTTCAGCCGTGTTTTTAAATCACTCACATCTGTAAACTTGGCTTCAATCGTTCCTAAAATTGAGATGACGGCAATCAGTGCTAAGAACGTCACTGCTAACCAGCGCCATAACTGAAATCGTTGCAAATATGGCCGGATTGTTTGACGCTCCCACGCCCAATACTGCTGCCAAATTTTCTTCATGCTTACTTTCATCTGTTTACCCAATCATGGCTTCAAATTGCGCCATAAACTGTTGTGCCGCAGCGTTGTCAGGACTGGTGACATAGATTGTGTCGTGCCCCGCCAACGTCGCGATGACCGTTACTAGATTAGCATCATCAATTAGGGCAGCCAAACGATTACCATTACCGGCAGTGGTTTTGATGATCGTCAAAAATTCAACGCGGGTCATTGACAAAGCCATTTCTTGAAACCCTTGATCAATTTGCGTTGATTCGACTTTGGGTGCCTCCTCCAATAACTGATAATGGGAGACGCCATTCGCCCCGGTGTGGCGTACGATACGTAATTCATTAATATCACGTGACACCGTTGCCTGGGTGACATCAATCCCTTCTGCCTGTAACTTATACATTAATTCTTCTTGTGATTCGATAACTTGATTTGTAATGATTTCTAAGATTTTTGTTTGGCGTTCTTTTTTCTTCAAGGCCATGATTTTCCCTCTCATCTTAAATTCTTATCCATTATAGCAAAATCCGCCCGAGCGTAACATAAATGCAATAATCAATCTAACTCCTCTGGTGGCACTTTACAAAAAAAGTACACGATCTCATTCGTGTACTTCTGCTGTTGTATCCTTATTTCTTTGGTTCATCGTCGCCAGTCTTCAATACTGCCATAAAGGCTTCTTGTGGCACATCAACGGTCCCAACTGACTTCATCCGTGCCTTACCACGTTTTTGTTTGTCTAACAATTTTGCCCGTCGATCAGGATCCCCGGTGTGAATCTTAGAGGTCACATCCTTACGATAAGCCTTAATTGTTGACCGCGAAATGATTTTTGAACCAATTGCTGCTTGCACTGGAATTTCAAAATTACGCCGGGGGATAATTTCTTTCAACTTAGCGGTGATGAGTCGACCACGTTCTTGCGCAAAGTCACGATGCACGATGAATGACAAGGCATCCACCTTTTCACCATTGAGCAAGATATCAATCTTCATCAAGTCAGACTGACGATAACCAGCGAGTTCATAGTCCAACGAAGCATAGCCACGCGTGGAAGACTTTAATTTATCGAAGAAATCAAAGATGATTTCTGATAATGGCATGTAATATTTCACATACACACGATGATCATCAAGATAATCCATCGTATCAAATTCACCACGCTTACGTTGGGCCAATTCCATCACTGCACCAACGTATTCTTTGGGCACCATGATTTGAGCATGCACATAGGGTTCCTCGATGGACTTGATGGCCCCGACATCAGGTAATTCTGAAGGATTTTCCACTTCGACCATCTGGCCATCAGTCGTAAAGGCATGATACGTCACCGAAGGTGCTGTCGTAATCAAATCCATGTCGAATTCACGCTCTAAGCGTTCTTGGATGACATCCATATGCAATAATCCTAAGAACCCTGTTCGAAAGCCAAAACCCAAGGCCTGTGAAGTTTCCGGTGTAAATTCGAGAGAAGCATCATTCAATTGCAGTTTTTCTAACGCGTCTCGCAAATCGTTGTACTTAGCATTATCTGTCGGATAAAGCCCTGAATAGACCATGGGTGTCATCGGCTTATAACCAGCCAACGGCTCGGTGGCTGGTTTATTCACCATAGTGATCGTATCACCAGGGCGAGCATCACGAATATTCTTAATCGAAGCTGCTAGATAACCTACGTCGCCAGCCATCAAATAATCGCGCTTCACAGAATATGGTGAGTGCACCCCCACTTCAGTAACTTCGTACTCAGCGCCAGAGTGCATAAAGCGGACCTTATCACCAGGTTTCACAATCCCATTTTTGACACGAATCGTTAAAATAACCCCTTTATAGGCATCATAGGATGAGTCGAAAATCAACGCTTGTAATGGCGCTTCTAAGTCACCTTCTGGTGCTGGGAATTTTTGAACAATTTGTTCCAACAATTCTGGGATGCCAATCCCCATCTTTGCGGATGCTAAAACGGCCGAAGAAGCATCCAAGCCGATCACATCTTCGATTTCTTGCCGCACCTTCTCGGGATCTGCTGCAGGTAAATCAATCTTATTGATTAAGGGTAAGATCTCCAAATCATTTTCAAGGGCCAAATAAACATTTGCTAGCGTTTGCGCTTCAACACCTTGCGCTGCATCGACCACCAAAATGGCGCCATCCGCGGCAGCCAATGCCCGTGAAACTTCATATGAGAAATCGACGTGCCCTGGCGTATCAACCAGGTGGAAAATATACGTTTCCCCATCTTCAGCCTTATAATGCACTTCCACCGCATTCATCTTAATCGTGATGCCCCGTTCACGCTCTAAATCCATTGTGTCCAACAATTGGTTTTGCATTTCACGTTCCGTCACACTGTGGGTTGCTTCCAAAATTCGATCTGCAATCGTCGACTTACCATGATCAATATGGGCCACGATTGAGAAATTACGAATATGTTGTTGGCGCGCTTTCATTTCTTTAAGAGTATCCATTTGCGCTCCTTTTTCTTAATAACATTTTTTAGTCTAACTACTAATTATACCGGTTTTCACAACCGAAAAAAAGATATCCTGACAACAGGATACCTTTTAACAGAATCAACAGTGTTTAATTCTTCTTGAACACTGTAATTGATTCGATGTGTGTTGTTTGTGGAAACTGGTCAATTGGTTGCACTGGGCCATCAATATGGAAACCATTCGCCAAAATTTGAACAGTATCACGAGCCAATGTCGCTGGGTTACATGAAATGTAAACAATCGTTGCTGGTTCCATACCCGTGGCGGCGTCGATCAATTCTGGTGTCAATCCCTTACGAGGTGGGTCAACGAAGATAACATCTGGTTTAAGATCAGCCTCACGCCACTCAACCATCTTCTCTTCAGCCATCCCTAGTTCAAAGGTAACATTCTTAATCCCATTTAACTTGGCATTTTGCTTAGCGTCTGCCACCGCACCTTCAATAATTTCAACCCCGATCACTGACTTAGCTTTATCAGCCACCGTTAATGAAATAGTTCCAATTCCTGAATAGGCGTCAATCACTGACTCGGTACCTTGCAAATGGGCCTTTTCAGTGGCCAATTTATATAATACTTCTGTCGTTTGTGGGTTAACTTGGTAGAACGATGTTGGTCCGATCTCAAAGGTCTTATCAAACAGCGTGTCTGTAATGTAGTCAGCTCCCCATAATGTCTTATTCTTTGAACCCATAATGACATTAGTTCGATCTGGATTTACATTTTGAATAATTGACTTTACTTCAGGCAAGGCAGCATGAATCTCGTCAACAATCATTTCAGTTGCAGGCAACTTGGCACGCCGTGTCACCAAGACGACCATCATTTCATGGCTGTAGTAACCACGACGAACCATTAACGTCCGGATATCACCACTGTGTGCCGTTTCGTTGTAGGCTGCAATATGGTATTTACGCAAGATATTACGGATGACCACCAAAGCCTTATCAATTTCAGGATCCTGAATGTAATAATCTTCGATTGGTACCATGATATGCGAGTTACGGCGATAGAAACCAGTCTCTAGTTGACCCTTAATTTCACGAACCGGCACTTGAGCCTTGTTACGGTATTGGGTAGGATTTTCCATCCCTAGCGTTTCCGCAACTTCAACATCAACGTGAACCTTGTTAAACAGTTGCTTAATTTGGTTTTGCTTAAACTTCAATTGGGCTTCGTAAGTCAGATTTGCCAATGGGGCAATTCCAGTTGTTAAAGCCTTTTGATCAGCATTAGGGTTACGGTCCGCAGATTCCTGCAAACGCTTGATCACCCGACCAAACGCAAAACTCTTCTGAACCTTAGTAACCCCAACACGGACGATTTCGCCAGGAATTGCATCCACAACGAAAATTGGGTAGTCGTCAATTTTGACGACACCCATTCCTTGATACGTTAAATCAACAACTTCAGCTTCGAACTCTTGATTCTTCGTAACTGGTGCTTTTTGAGCCATTTATATTCTCCTTAAAATGGTTTTTGCGACAACACATTTGGAAGTATGATAGCTAAACTAAATTTCTTCATACTCCAATAGTACCATACAACCAGCGAAAAACGGGCAGGATTCCTGAATTCCATGCATGTTGATCTCAATAAAAAAGAACGGCGTTTAAACTCACCGTTCTCTACTGACTTTAATTCACATTCTTAGGTTCGGTTGAAACACCGTTGGCCATGCTAAGTAGCTTAGCCTTCAACTCATTTTCCATGGCTTGCATTTGCACTTGTGCATCAGCCCGTTTTTGACGACCGTCGGCTTGAATCCGCATCGTTTCCTCAATCGTATTAATCAAATCCGCTTGGGTCTTTTGCAGCGTGACAATGTCGACCACCCCACGTTCGTTTTCTTGCGCCGTTTCGATTGTGCTTTGCTTAAGCATCTCCGAATTAGCCTTTAACAAATCGTTGGTGGTTTCCGAAACAGCCCGTTGGGCCGCGACAGCATTGCGTTGCTTTAAGAGGGTTAATGCAATGGTGACTTGATTCTTCCACAATGGAATGGCCGTTGAAACTGATGACTGAATTTTTTCAGCCAAAGCCTGGTTGGTTGATTGGATTAACCGAATTTGGGGCGCTTGTTGCATCGCCACTTGACGGGTTAACTTTAAATCATTAGTGCGCTTTTCCAAGCGGTCGGCAAATTGGGCCAAATCTTGCACCTTTTGCGCATCCAATTGACTACCAGATGCTTCTGCCTGGGCTCGTGCAGCTGGTAAGTCGGTCTTGTTAATCTCTTGCAACTTCAATTCAGCCCCACCAATGTAGACCCCTAATTGTTGAAAGAAATCCAAATTCTCTTTGTACAAACCATCCAGCATTTTGTTATCAGCCAATAGCGTATCCTTATGGTTATCTAAACGTGCGGCCACTTGATCAATTTGCGCACCAACTTTTTGATACTTCGCCGTCATTTCGTAAATTGATTTTTGCACCTTACCAAACATTTTGGCAAATAAGCCCTGCTTGACGGGCATCAGTTCATCAGGTTTAGTTGATTGCAAATTGGACATTAACTCAGTTAAAGCATCCCCAATTTGACCTAAATCTTGATTCTTAACCTGATCCAAAACCCCTTGTGAGAAGTTTGATAGATTTTTTTGGGCATCGGCACCATAAGTCAACACGGAATCTGATTGATCAGTATCCAGTTGTGCTGCTACCTCATGTGCTTGAGCCTGTTCTGCTGGTGTCAAGGTTGACACCAAATCAGTCGCCGTTTGCTCTGTCGTCATCAATTGTTCGTCACTCATAGTGTATCCTCCATTGTTCGCTTAGCAACCGAAACCTTATCCCGTAAGCTAGCAACGTCATCTTCTGTGACAGCCAAGTAGGCTGCTTGTACCTTTACTGCTAAATCACGAATCACAGCGCGTGCCTTCCGCAATTCTTCTTTTTGTGCATCTGAGATAATCTCGTGCTGTGCAATTTCTAGATAAGAGGCTAACAACTCATGTAATGTGGGCACCGTTTTATAAACAAAATCATTTGCGCGCATTAAGTCCGCAGGTTCCTTAGCCATTTCTTGCATGACTGCATCGGCATAATACATCAATTGCGTTTCCTCATTCAATTTGATGAGTCCTTTAGTTTTTCCTAACCAGCGTTTGATGTCAGTGAGCTGCGCATCAGTCTCACTATATACCTCATTAAAGACTGCAACATCGCGTTTTGTTAATGCCGAAAAATCAGCCTTTTCCAGCCGTTTAACTGCCGTCCCACTTAATTTAGCTTGGCCACTGCGTCGGTTTTTGAACAAAATTTGTTGGCCAGCGATCACACCAATGATTCCTGCCAACATCACCAGCGTTGGCAGACCACTCGCTAAGAAGGCTACTCCCAGTCCCCAAGGCAGGAGATATTTTAAATTAAACTTTGGACTCGTAAATAGACCAATCAGGATCGTGATTAAAAGGGTGTCCCCAAAAGCTCCCCCAACAAATTGCCCCAAGCCAGCCATAACAACTAAGGTGACCCACTTGATAATAGTTAACGTTTTTTTATCAAATCGTTTTAAATCTAACATACTTTCCCATCCCACTATTAGTCCCAGATGCGGTCACTGATATCAAGATACCAATATTCAACATCCACGAATTGTGCACCCGTATACATTACTTCTGGCAGCAAGCCCTTTAAAGTAAACTCAAACTTTGACAAAATTTTCCCACTAGGCACATTGCCCGCAGCCACGATGGCAATTAACTTGCGATAATGTAAGTCTAAGGCTTTATTAATCAACCAATCAACCATCTTGGTACCATAGCCCTGCCCCTGCGCCGCATGATCAAAATAGTATGATAATTCAGCGACCTGATCATACCCTTCACGATCAATAAAACTGCCTAGATAACCATAACCAACAACCATCCCAGCTTCATTGACATAGGCAAACAACGGATGTTGCTCATCATTTTCATGTTCGGCAAACCAAGCCTCCCGATTTGCCAATGTTTTTGGGGTCAAATCAGCCGTAATGCCCTGCCGGACGACCGCTTGATTATAAATATCCATCATGACCGGAATATCGGCCTTAGTTGCTAAACGAATTGTCATTAGTATTCCTCGATTGCATAAGTAATATATGCTATTATTCTACCTTAATTTCAATAAAAAAACGCGTGCCTCCAATCGAAGTCACCCGTTATTTTGAAATCTCTCTTAAATTACTTTTCCACGCGGAAACGAATATCATCAGCAACGTAAGCTTTCTCGCCTGCTTCAGCTTCTAGTGAACCAATGATCAATTGTGACCGTAACCGCCAGTTGGCTGGGATATCGAACGCCTCAGCAAACTGCTCATCAATTAATGGGTTGTAATGTTGGAGATTTGCGCCCAACCCGGCCGCAGTCGCAGCTAGCCAGACTGCATAGGCGGCAATGCCATGGCCTTGTTCTGACCAGTCATAAAAGTTATCCGCGTATAAAGCAAACTTTTGTTCAAATTCGGTCACTACGTCAGTGTCGGTGTAGAATAATACAGTCGCATAGCCCTCTTTGAAGCCGTCAAGCTTGGCCAAGGTAGCTTGATAAGCTTCTGCCGAAGGGACCTCTGCCTTCAACCGGTCAGCCACGATATCCCAAACTTGGGTGTGTTTATTACCCAACAAAATCACTGTACGCACCGTTTGATTATTAAAAGCCGTCGGTGCTTCCTTAACGGCCGTTTTGATCAATTCAACCAATTGTGCTTCGGTTAATGTGACGTTTTTTCCCAAGGTGTAGACCGAACGCCGGGATGCTTCTAACTGCAAAAAATCATTTTCAAGTGTCATCAAATAGATCCTTCTTTCTACAACTCTTTTTCTGGTTGTTCAACCTTAGCTTCTACAATAACAAAACTTCTTACTTTTTGTGAACAAATATACATTGGCCAAGTTATCCATTCTGAACAATATTTGACCCTAGTAGCAGTGTTGTTAAAGTAGTGCTGCTTTAGCAAACTTGCCACAGGTCTTTGAGACCAAAAGCGCCCAACAACACAAGGTGTGTCGTTTGGGCGCTTTTGTTAGGCCTTAAATTTACGTGCTGCTAACCAACCAAACCCGATAATCCAAACAAGTCCACCCAGTGCGGCAATCATATTAGTCTGATCTAAGAATAAAGTCCCAAAAATGAAGACAAAAAATAGCATGGTTAAGGGACTGGTCACTTTATAGCCCGGCATTTTAAATCCATCAGCTAAGTAATCGGCACTCTGGCGATATTTGCGGTGGGCCCACATGATTAAGCCATAAATTACTAACGTAATCGCCGAGGTTGCTGAAGCCAAAAATTCAAACGCTGAGGATATAAAGGGTAGCAAATGGATTACGGGTGTCAGCAACATTAAACTAGCTGAAAACAACACCGCTCGTGCCGGAATAGCATTCATTGAAAGAGTTGCAAAATGTTTTTCCCATTTACCAGTGTTTTCCAAAGCCAATGCATAGACATCCCGCCCAGCTGAATAAATCAACGTATTCAAAGCTGATAACGCTGCTGTCAAGACCACAAAATTCACGGCAGCGGCGGCCCATTTTAACCCAACTAATTTAAAGACCCACACGAACGGACTTTGGTCCGCAGGTAAGTAGCGCCAGTTAATAATCGTCATAATGATGAACAACGCACCAACATAAAATATTAAAATTCGAAACAATACCTGGTTAATCACACGCGGCATCACTGCACGTGGTTGTTGTGTCTCAGCTGACATCATGCCCACAAACTCAATCCCAACGAAAGCAAAAAACACCATTGGAAAGGCCATCAAGAAATTTATTGTGCCTTTAGGAAAAAACTCAAAATGCGTAAAGACATTATTGAAGCTCACGATACCACCATGGACGCCAGGCGTTTTGAAGCCAGTCAATACCATCACCAGACCCGTCACGATAATTGCTAGGATGGCAATAATTTTGATTGAAGCGAACCAAAATTCTGCTTCACCAAAGAAACGAACCGCGGTTAGATTCACAAGTGTGAGCATGACGATAACTAATATCTCAGTTACCCAAATCGGAATACCCGGGAACCAATACTGCACGTATTGACCAATTGCTGTTAGCTCAGCCATTGCTGGCAACAACAAGGTCACCCAATAGGACCAACCGACAAAATACCCTGCCTCAGGGCCGACATATTTAGACACGAAACCAACAAAAGAATTACTAGCCGGATCCGCATAAAGTAATTCGCCGATTGCCCGCATCATCAAATATAAAAATAAACCGGTGATCAGATAGACGATCAGAATTGACGGTCCCGTTAAACTGATTGAACTACCTGCTCCTAGGAATAGTCCGGTACCAATCGTTCCCCCAATGGCAATCATCGTGACATGCCGTTTGGAAAGCCCCCGTGCTAATTTAGTTGGTGCCTCTTCAGCCATAAAAACTCCTTATCCTGACATCCTCATTCGTGGAAGACGCAGCTTAATTACTTGTTTTAAAAATTACCGCCTTCAATAATAGCATATATATGCACCTTTTTTAGAACTAATTTGTTTTTATACAAAAAAAACATCTGGTACATGTTATACCAGACGTCAATATATTAATTAATCGTACTTACTTGTCAAACTTTTCTTTGACGTCTTCTACCAAATCAGAAGCAGCATCCTTCACGTCACCAAGCTTTTCTTTTGCCTTACCAATCAAACCTTGGGCTTTTCCCTCGGCCTCGGTTTCGGCATCACCAGTAACCTTCCCGTAGACTTCCTTAGTCTTACCGGCTGCTTCGTCCTTCAATCCATCCAACTTGTCGTCTAATGCCATAATAGATCCTCCTCTAGTTGTACAAAAGAATTTACATTCATGCATGGTTACATCTGTGCATATATGTATTATACCAAAAAAATGAGAATATTGCCATCATGAACGATTAATTTTGTTCATTCTGCTAAAAATGAACCTAGACAAGAATCGGTTGAGGTCCCTCTCCAAAATCAAAATAAAAACCGTATGCTACACGAATGCGTGTGTCATACGGTTTTTACGGGAAAGCTTATTAAGCCAAACCGTACTTCTTGTTAAACTTGTCAACAGCTCCGTCAGCTTGAGTAAACTTAGCCTTACCAGTGTAGAATGGGTGTGAATCTGATGAAGTTTCGATACGAATCATTGGGTATGATGCGCCTTCAAATTCAACAGTGTCTTGTGAGTCCACAGTTGAACCTGCCAAGAACTTAGCACCAGTAGTAGTATCAACGAATACAACTTGACGGTATTCTGGATGAATTCCTGCTTGCATGATTATCTCCTTATCGCCCTGCTTTCTTTGGAAGCAGAGTCAGTTTTTATAACTAAACCATTTTAACACAATCCTCAGGGTTTGTGTATAGTCGATTTATGACAAAAATTGGCAAATTCACGACCGTGCTACCGAACGTTACCGATGGGTAATTACAAAAAAAATCGGCGTATCACTACCCCGACTTTTAATAGAGCGGACGACGGGAATCGAACCCGCATTCCCAGCTTGGAAGGCTGGAGCACTAGCCATTGTACTACATCCGCATAAATTATCCGTTGCCTTAACAACGAATAATATCTTACCTAATTTTCAAAAGAGTGTCAACCCAATTTTACGATTTATGCCATGCACTTGGATTTTCGCGCCACTGATGAAGCGTTTCTAAATCGCTCTCGACAATCAAGCCCTTGGCTTGGGCGGCGGCAATTAACGCTGAATAGGTCGTCAATGATGCGAATGGGGTTTGCACAGCCCCAAAATTATCATCCGCGGCCGCCAACTCATATGAAAAGATGGAAACCACCCCAAGCACCGTGCCCCCTTCACGTCGAGCGGCCGCCACCGTCCCTAACACTGACCCACCGGTTGAAATAAGATCATCAATGAGTACAATTTTTTGACCTGCTGTCAACACGCCTTCGATCTGCTTGCCTGCCCCATGATCCTTAGGCTTTGATCGGACATAAATCATTGGTAAATCCATGATTTGTGCCACCCAGGCCGCGTATGGAATACCAGCAGTAGCGACGCCACCAATAATTTCAACATCTGGATAGTGAGTCTTGATTAAATCAGCTAGGCCAGCCGCAATGAGGTTACGCACAGCAGGAAAAGCAATCGCCAGCCGATTATCTGTGTAGATGGGACTTTTTAAACCTGAAGCCCACGTAAACGGTTCGTTGGGTTGGAACTTCACCGCTTCAATATCTAGCAAACTTTCTGCTACCGCTTTCTTATAATCAATCATGCGTCTTCTCCATTTAATTCATTAAGTGCCCGTGTGTAAGCTACCACTGCATCAACTGCTTGTGTAATTGAACGACCAACAACAATGCCATTGGCGCCCATCGCAGCAGCCCTGGCTGGCGTGACTACCCGTGATTGGTCACCCACAGCATCGCCAGCGAACCGAATACCGGGGGTAATCGACAAAAACTCGGCTGCAGTGGCTGCGTGAATATCATCAGATTCATAAGCTGACGAAATCGTCCCGGCCACGCCCGCTTGGTAAGCTAATTTTGCTAAGTGGACAACCGATTCGCGCAATGACACACCAACCAATTGCGTGGTGTGCATTTCTTCCTCGCTAAACGATGTCAGTTGCGTAATGGCCAAGGCCTTGGGTATAGTAGTGTGGCCTGCTGCCTGCGCCCCCATCCGTAAGCCAGCCACTGCACCTGCTAACATGCGCGCGCCCCCCGCAGCGTGGACCGTGACGTAATCAACCCCTAATTTACCCACATTAACGGCGGCCTTTTGGACCGTACTAGGAATATCATACATTTTTAAATCTAAGAATACTGTAAAGCCAGCCACCTTGAGTTCTCGTACAAACGCGTACCCACCCTCGGCATAAAATAATTCCATGCCCACCTTGACAGCAGGCTTAGTCGTTTGCTGAAACACTGTCAAAAATTGCTTGGCGGCAATCACCGTCTCAAAATCTAAGGCAATAAAGACTGGTTTAGTCATGCTGCACCTCATTCCATTCAGCCACTGATACCGGAAATTTCTTCAAGCCGTGTGTCACATCACGCACTGTTTCAAAACCATATTTATCCAATGCCGCTGGCAATTGGTCAATCAATTTTTCCATAATTTGTGGATCAACGGCATTGGCATGGCCCACTTGCACCGCGTCAGCCCCGGCCAGCATTAATTCTAAGACATCATCAATTGATTCAATCCCGCCCACACCGATGATGGGAATCTTAACCGCTTGACGAGCCTCATAGACGAAACGCACTGCGATAGGGTGAATCGCCGCCCCAGAAATACCCCCAGTTCCCCGATATAACTTGGGGGTCCGTGTGTTTAAGTCCAAACTCATCCCCACCACGGTATTAATCAACACAATACCAGCGGCCCCGGCAGCTTCTACTGCCTTGGCAATTGGTTTGATATCGGTCACATTTGGTGACAACTTGGCATAGATGGGCTTATCAGTTACCGCCCGACACGCAGTAATCACGGCAGCTGCAGTAGCGGGATCAACGCCAAATTCCAATCCGCCCTGATCAACATTTGGGCAACTTAAATTAATTTCGAGGGCATCTAAGTAAGGATCATTACCAAAAAATGCGGCTAATTGTTGATACTCTGCCACCGATTCACCTGCTAATGACAACATCTTAGGCGTGTTTGGCAATGCCTGGGCAAGTTCAGGCAGAAAATCACGCTTTACTTTCTCCATACCTGGATTTGCCAAGCCAACTGAATTCATGACACCTGCCGCTGCACCGATAATCCAGGGCTGTGGATTACCGGACCGTTCTGCCACGGTGGTGGTCTTCAAAACTAAGGCGCCCAACTTGCTCAGATCAAAATCATCTAAATGATCTAAGCCATAGTACAAAGAACCCGATGATGGCATAATTGGATTCTTTAAATCTAACCCCGGTAACTTAACTGCTAAACGCTTCTCTGACATCTTAATTTTCCTTTCGTAAGCATGCTCACTGACATGTTTATTACGGGTAGTTTATCGCCATACTCAGGGCATATATGTATTTGGAAGCCCAATCTGGCTTCCAATGTTTTTTACTTCATGTTATTAACGGTAAAACCTTGCGCTTCGAGGACGGAAAGCAACGCAGCCACTGTATCAAAGGCGGTAAACAATGGGACCGCATTCTCGATCGCGGCGTTTCGAATTGCCCGGCCATCTGATTGGGCAGACCCATCAGGACGTGCGGTGTTGACAGCAAGTTGCAACTTGCCAGTGCGAATAGCAGTCACCGCATTGTTATCAGACTCTGAAATTTTATCCAATACATCAACTAAGACGCCGTTTTCTTGGAAGAATGCGCCCGTTCCTGAGGTTGCCACAATGCCAAACCCAAGATCAGCAAAGCGCTTCGCTAATACCAAGGCTTCATGCTTATCTTCATCAGCAACAGTGAACAAAACATGCCCAAAGGTTGGGATGTGAATGTTTGAAGCAACGAACGCCTTAAACAACGCCTTTTCGAAGGTTGAATCAGAGCCCATCACCTCACCGGTTGACTTCATTTCTGGTCCAAGTAATGAATCCACTAAGGGCAACTTCGTGAAAGAAAATACCGGTGCCTTCACGTGGACCATATCATCTTCTGGCAAGACACCCGTCGTGTAACCCAAATCAGCCAGCTTCTCACCCAGCATAACCCGAGTCGCTAATTGGGCCAACTGAGTATGGGTCACCTTTGAAATAAACGGTACCGTGCGCGATGCACGTGGATTGACTTCAATGACATAAGCCCGATCTTCGTGGATAACAAATTGAATGTTCATCATACCCAGCGTCTTTAATTCCTTAGCTAAGTTGATGGATGCATCAATCATCTCTTGCTTAACCTTGGCTGACAAGGTTTGCGTTGGATAAACCGACATTGAGTCTCCTGAATGCACACCAGCCCGTTCAATATGTTCCATCAAACCAGGAATAATAATCGTGTCACCATCTGAGAGGACATCAACTTCTGCTTCTGATCCGACCAAGTAAGAGTCGATTAACACGGGATGGTCGTTTGAAATTTGGACAGCCCGTCCCATATAGTCAATCAATTCGGCTTGGCTGCCGACAATTTCCATGGCCCGACCGCCCAAAACATAAGATGGTCGAATCAACACCGGATAACCAATTTCTTCAGCCGCTGCGACGGCTTCGGCCACTGTCGTCGCCGTCTTACCAATTGGTTGTGGTAATCCTAACTTCTTGATGACCTGATCGAATGCTTCACGGTCTTCCGCCCGGTCCAAGTCCTCTACGGTTGTACCTAAAATGTGCACACCATGCGCCGCTAAGGGAGCTGCTAAGTTAATCGATGTTTGCCCACCGAACTGGACCACCACGCCACGGGGCTTCTCTAAATCAATCACATTCAACACATCTTCTAGGGTCAATGGTTCAAAATATAACTTATCCGAAACTGAGAAATCAGTGGAAACCGTTTCCGGATTTGAATTCATAATAATTGCTTCCAACCCGGCTTGTTGAATAGCCTTAACGGCGTGGACCGTCGCATAATCAAATTCAACTCCTTGACCAATGCGAATTGGACCTGATCCGAGCACCAATACTGACTCACGCTCGGTCACCACTGATTCGTTTTCACGTTCATAGGTTGAATAGTAGTATGGGGTTTGAGATTCAAATTCAGCCGCCACCGTGTCGACCATCTTATACACTGGCAAAATATGATGATCGCGACGCAGCGTACGAATCGCATCATCCGTCGTGTGCCAGTAACGACCAATTGTCGCATCCGCAAAGCCATATTGTTTAGCTTTTTTCAAGACCATCAAGTCATTAGGGTGCGCCTTAATTTCATTTTCCAACTCAATCAGGTGCAACACCTTATCCAAAAAGTACAGATCAATTTCGGTCTTTTCATGAATTGTTTCAATCGTTGTCCCCCGCCGAATCAAGTCGGCAATCATGAAGAACCGATCATCCCGCGCTGGCATTAAAGCAGCCAGCAATGCCTGATCATCATAGTTTGAATAGTCTCGTTCATCCAACCCAATTGAGCCGATTTCTAGTGAACGGACGGCCTTATTAAAGGCTTCCTCCAGGTTACGACCAATCGCCATCACTTCACCGGTAGCCTTCATTTGCGTACCTAAGTGCCGATCAGCTGAAGCAAATTTATCAAATGGGAAGCGTGGAATCTTGGCGATGACATAATCCAGCGCCGGCTCAAACTCAGCCATCGTCGTACCAGTAACTGGGTTAACAATTTCATCCAGGGTCAAGCCAATGGCAATTTTTGCCGCCATCTTTGCAATGGGATACCCCGTTGCTTTAGAAGCTAGGGCTGATGACCGGGATACCCGTGGATTAACTTCAATGATGTAATAGTTAAATGACTTGGGATCCAAAGCCATTTGAATATTGACACCACCTTCAATGTTTAATGCCCGAATAATCTTTAAGGCCGCATCCCGCATCATTTGATACTCACGGTCTGATAAGGTTTGTACGGGAGCCACCACGATGGAATCACCGGTGTGAATTCCCACCGGATCAAAATTTTCCATTGAGGCAACAATCAAGGCGTTGTCATTGGCATCGCGCATCACTTCAAATTCAATTTCTTTGAAACCGGCAATTGAACGCTCAACTAAGATCTGGGTCACTGGTGATAATTCCAACCCATTTTCGGCAATGGCTTCTAATTCAGCCCGATCTTGCGCAATACCGCCCCCAGTGCCACCCAATGTATAGGCAGGACGCACGATCACTGGATAAGTATGGGTTTCAGCAAACGCGACCGCTTCGGCAACCGTCGTGGCAATGGTTGACTCTGGAATTGGCTCAGCCAACCGATCCATCAAATTTTTAAATTCTTCACGATCTTCAGCTTCTTCGATGGCTGAAAGTTTCGTACCTAACAACTCAATGCCCATCTCTGCCAAAATACCATCTTCTGACAAATCCTTAGCCATATTCAAACCAGTTTGACCACCTAAAGTGGGCAAAATCGCATCTGGTCGTTCCTTACGAAGGATGCGCTTCAAAAAATCTAAAGAAAGGGGTTCGATGTAGACCTTGTCTGCTGTTTCAACGTCCGTCATGATGGTCGCAGGATTTGAATTAACCAAGACAACGGAGTAACCCTCTTCCCGCAAGGCCATTGCTGCTTGCGTGCCAGAATAATCAAATTCAGCGGCTTGTCCGATCACAATTGGTCCAGAACCAATGACCAAAATTTTTTGAATATCTGTACGCTTAGGCATTTTCAGTGTGCTCCTTTTCATTAGCGATCATTTCCAAGAATTCATCAAACAAGTACTCTGCATCATGTGGACCAGGGGCTGCATCTGGGTGAAATTGAACTGAGAAGGCGGCATGCTTTTTTAAACGAACGCCTTCAACAGTGTGGTCGTTAATTTCTTCATGCGTAATTTCCAAATCCGTGCCTGCGATTGAGGCAGGATCCACCGCATACCCGTGGTTTTGCGATGTGAAATCAATCCGGCCGGTTTTTAAATTGCGAACGGCATGGTTAAAGCCACGGTGGCCAAACTTCAACTTATAGGTTTTTGCACCATTGGCCATGGCAAATAATTGATGTCCCAAGCAAATTCCCATTAATGGCAACTGCTCTTGCAAAGTACGAATGGTTGCAACGGCTTTTTCAACCGATTCGGGGTCACCTGGTCCATTTGAAAGCAAGACCCCATCTGGATTGGTGTCTAAAATGGTTTGGGCGTCGACATCCGCTGGGAACACCTCAACGTTCACGCCACGACGCGCCAGTGAGCGTAAAATCGAATTTTTCAACCCAAAATCGATCATGGCGATGGACACACCCTCAGTCGGGTTAACATAAGTCGATTTCGTTGTCACTTCCTTCACTTGTTCAGTGGACAGCACCACCGTCTTTAAGTTGGCTAGCACCTCGTCAGTCACTTCATCGACCAAAGCGGCCTTCATCACACCGTAACTACGTAACTCTTTTGTTAAGGCACGTGTATCAACGCCCGTGATTCCTGGCAAGTCCATCTTCTCAGCCCATTCAGCCAAGGACATGTTAGCCCGCCAGTTCGAGGACCGGCGTGCAATTTCATGCGTCACAATTGCTGAAGCAGCTGGTTTAAATGATTCGAAATCATCTCGATTGATACCATAATTACCAATCAATGGATACGTAAAGGTTAATATTTGACCATGATAAGACAAATCCGTAATGGACTCTTGATAACCCGACATACCCGTATTAAAAACTAATTCGCCAATAATTGACTTAGGGGCACCGAAGGCCTCACCTTCATAGATTGATCCATTTTCTAGTACTAAATAACGTTGCATGTTTATTCCTCTCTGTGAACTAATTAACTATGCTTCATAAACAACTTGGCCATCGACAATCGTTGTGACCGTCTGCCCATAAATGGTGGCCCCAATAAATGGGGTATTCACGCCCTTGGATACAAATTCCTCAGCCGTGATGGTGTGGGCCGTTTCTAAATCAAATAGGGCTAAATCTGCCTGGCCACCAACTTCGATAACCGTCGGCGCCTTTAATTGAAAGACTTCAGCTGGTTTAACAATCATCCAGGTTAACAATTGTTCCAATGTGGCTATGCCCGGCCGCACCAAGTGGGTATATAGCAATTGGAAGCTGGTCTCAATGCCTGTAATACCAAAGGCTGCTCCCAAGAATGAGCGCTCCTTTTCAGCGGTTGCGTGGGGCGCATGATCTGTGGCGACCATATCGATCGTGCCGTCTAACAAACCAGCAATCACGGCTGCCCGATCCTGCGGTGCACGCAATGGTGGGTTCATCTTAAATAGCGCGTTATCACCATCAATATCAGTTTCATCCAATAACAAATGATGTGGTGAGACCTCCGCAGATACCCGTACCCCCAATTGCTTAGCAATGCGGACGAGTGCCACGGACTCCTTGGTTGAAAGGTGGGCGACGTGGTAACGCACCCCGGTGGCTTGTGCCATGACTAGATCACGCGCCAATTGGGTCGATTCAGCTAACGAATCAATCCCTGGCAAGCCCAATTCAACCGAACGCTGACCTAAGTTCATGACACCACCCGCCATCAAGCTCTCATCTTCCAGATGCGTCACAATCGGCTTATCGACCGCCACCGCTAATTTCATCGCTTGCAACATGGTCGCTGCTGTCTGCACACCCTTACCATCATTGGTAAACGCAACGGCCCCTGCTGCAGCTAATGCTTTAATATCATCGACTTCTGGGGATGTTAAGCCATCAGAGATAGCCGCATATTGCTCGATATGAATCACCCCATCCTGAGCATTCCGGCTTTGTACTGCTTGTAGAGTGTCAACCGTTGCCGGAACAGGATCTAAATTAGGCATGGCGGCAACTGTCGTAAAACCACCCCGTGCAGCTGCTCGTGAACCAGTAGCAATGGTTTCCTTATACTCAAAACCCGGTTCACGGAAATGTACATGCACATCAATGAGGCCAGGTGTCAATAAAGCCCCCTTGGCATCTAGCACGCGATCCGCTTCAAGCTTAAGTTCATCACCAATGGCTTTAATCTGAGTATCTTGGATTAATACATCCTGTTGGATGAGCTTGTCATGATGGACCACCAGCTGCGCATTTTTAATCAATAATGTCGTCATGCTAATCCTCCAAATTATTCAAAATTGCCATTCTTGCATAGACCCCATTTGTCATTTGGGCAAAGATGCGTGATTGATTGGCTTCTACCAAATCCGAAGCAATTTCCGCGCCCCGATTAACCGGTGCGGGGTGCATCACAATCGCTGTCTTTTTCAACCGGTCATAGCGGGCTTGATTCAAACCATATAACCGATGATACTCATCAACGGAGAAGGTCTCGTTATCCGCCGAAGAAATCCGTTCATGTTGTACCCGGAGTAACATCAAAACATCCACATTCGCAAAGTCATCATCCATAGGCACATAGCGCCCGAACTGATTGAAACTGGTTGGATACCAATGGGCTGGGCCACTAAACGTGACTGTTGCTCCTAACCGCTGCAGGATTTCTGCATTTGACCGCGCCACTCGTGAATGGGCGAGATCCCCGACAATTCGAATTTGCAACCCCTCGAAGTGTCCATATTCCTCATAAATAGTAACTAAATCTAGTAAACTTTGTGAAGGATGTTGACCATTCCCATCCCCGGCATTCACTAGCCGTGGCATCAAGGCTGATTGCTCTGCTAATAGCGGTTGATACCAATCATTGCGTGAATGCCGGACCACTACTGTATCAACGCCAATGGACTTGAGGGTCTTCAAGGTGTCACTTAATGTTTCACCTTTGCTCGTTGAACTCGTTTGTGGATCTAAGATGATCTGCTCCCAACCAAGTCGCGCCTCAGCCATTTGAAAACTTGCATGGGTCCGCGTTGAATTTTCAAAAAAAAGATTTGCCACATAATGCTTAACGTTTGTGGGGACCTTCGTGCCATGCTTATAGGCAATGGCTGTGTTGATCAAGTCCATAATGGCATCATTGGATAGCAAGTTTAAATTTACAAAATTACGCATGATAACTTCTTTCTGTTGAGCACAAGACATAAAAAAACCGGCAGTCATGAGAGACTACCGGTTTTCGCTTCAGTTGGCTATGATGATAGTCTGGTCTCCAGCTATCCCTAACCAACGAGGTGAATCCTTTGCTAGTCTCTCGGACTAAATTAAAAGGTTCTTTTTCGTTAAACTGAGTATACCAAACTACCTACTTTATGTACATAACATTCTTGATCAAACTTCAAAATGGCACCTAAGCGAGTTGGTTTTCTGCCAAAATCGCCTCAATGACCTGATCCATTTCCGGCGTTTTCTGCCATTCCGTCCAATGATCAATGGCAACCATCTGTGGAATTTCGAAATTAGTATTAATGTACTGTTCATACTTCTCGACATTGCGTGAATGTGGGATATTGATTTTCATAATACGCACTTCTTTAATGAAGCCCTGCTCAGCGGCATATTCAGCCTGCCCATTATGCAACAAATTACCAATTTCACGGTACTTGGTCCCGTCGATTCGCGTAATTTCTTCGATGATATTAAACGTTTGCAATTCTGCCATTACTTGTGCCTCTCAATTAATCTATTCGTGCACACCCACCTCAGCAACGACCACGTCAACGATGCGGTCAACATAAGCTGACACGAGCTCTTCTGTCTTGGCTTCAGCCATAACCCGTAGTAAATCTTGCGTTCCAGAAGGTCGTACTAAGACACGGCCTTCATCGCCCATTTCAGATTCGACAGCGGCAATCACTTGCTTAATCGTGGCATTATTTAACGCCACGTTTTTATCTTGCACCTTAACGTTGACCAATTTTTGCGGATAAACCGGCATCTCAGCCGCTAGCTCAGATAATTTCTTACCTGTTGCCTTCATCACGTAGAGCAATTGCAGCGATGTCAACATGCCATCACCAGTTGTTGCCCAATCTAAGAAGACCACGTGACCAGATTGCTCACCACCCACATTGTAGCCCGACTTCAACATTTCTTCGACAACATAGCGATCACCCACCGCTGTTTTCACTGAATTAATGTGATTTGCGGCCATGGCCTTATACATGCCGATATTTGACATGACCGTGGTCACGATGGTGTCTTGTTTGAGACGCCCGTGTTCACTTAAGAACTTACCGGTGATAAACATGATCTGATCACCATCCACGATGGCACCGGTTTCATCAACTGCGATTAATCGGTCACCATCCCCGTCAAAAGCCAAGCCAACTTGGGCTTCACTTTCAACAACAAATTGCGCCAATGCTTCAGGGTGCGTCGATCCGACACCCTCATTAATATTTAACCCATCTGGGCTGGTTGCCATGGTAACGAAATCAGCTCCCAAATCAGCAAATAGGTTAGATACTAAACTACTGGTCGCACCATTGGCAGCATCGATAGCAATGGACATGCCTTCTAGCTTTTCAGGAATGGTTGTTTGCAAATACTCAAGATATTTGGCCGCCCCCACTGGAAAATCTGAGACAGTGCCTAACCCTGCAGCTGCTGGGCGTGGTAAATCGTCCGTGGGTGCGTCAAGCAAAGCTTCAATTTCAGCTTCTAATTCATCTGATAACTTAAAGCCATCATTCCCAAAGAACTTGATACCATTATCTTCAGCTGGATTATGTGAGGCTGTGATTTGAGCAGCCGCATCTGCTTGCTGCGCGCGAACCAAGAAAGCGACCCCCGGTGTCGAAATAATGCCTAAGCGCAATACTTCAATCCCGACTGATAAGAAGCCAGCAATCAAGGCTGATTCCAATAATTGACCAGACTTACGAGTGTCTCGGCCGACCAGAACACGTGGCTGATGTTCACCAGTCGCATGCTGTGTCAATACATAGCCGCCCATGCGACCAAGCCGAAAAGCTAATTCAGGGGTTAACTCCTGATTGGCAATGCCGCGCACACCGTCTGTTCCAAAATAATGTAATTCAACCATTTTATTCTGCCTCCTTTGGGGTGATTGTCACAGTAATTGAGGTTGGTGAAAGTTTATTCACGCCATCTGGTACTGATAAGGTCACCTTTTGTGTCGTTTTCGCTGTAATATTTTTGAGATTGACTGGCACACTAATTTGGCTCACTTTGGCTAACTTATCCATGTTACCTGTTAGTGTGACTGTATTGACATTCGCCGTGATGGTAAAGTTTGCTGCGTCACCGTTAGAAGTCACAAATTTAACAGCCGCGCTCTTAGTGCCAACCCCTGCTTGCACTGGCAAAGTTAAGGTTGTTGATGCTTCTGATAAGGTGACATCCACGGGATTACCATTAGCATCGACTGCCTGTAACGGCACGGACTTTGAGACGTCCGCTTTGGTATTACGTGACAAGTCTAACGTGGCAACAACCTGCGCGACTTGATTAACCGCAGTAGTCCGCCCAGAAACGGTCACTTCAGACACTGACGTTGTAATGTCGCCCGCCTCATAACCTTCGGCAATAGCATCCGTATTATATTGAGGCGTGACCTTGAAATAGGCTGATGATTTTTGATAGATCGATAAGTTAACCGCCTTCGTTTTTAACGTATACGTTAAATCCTTATTCAGGCCCTTAACCTCTAAGTTAACCTTATGTTCACCATCGCTGAGCCCTTTCAAATTAGCAATTACTTGAAAATTATGTGTATTCTCGGCTGCCACGACAATGGCAGCCGGTCCCTTGATTTCAATTTCAACTGTATCTGGCAAACCACTAATCAAGTACTTATTGGTATCAACACCCGTCACTTGTAAAGATGCCTTTAAAGTGATCGTTTTTTGTGTATTTAAATGAATCAAAGAAGTATCAGTAGAACTACTTTCGGAAAGTTTTGAAGTATCCGTACCTGACTGTCCGTCAACAAAAACAGCTAATAGAATCGCTAACACTAACGAAAAGAGCATATAACTCATTCGACTCAACCTACTGAACATATTATTGCTCCTTTCGTGATCCGAATTTCCGGAACTTAGGAATCTTAAAGCCCAAGAAAGTCATTGTCTCTTCATCAGATGTTTTGATTAACTGACGAGTCAAATATTTAACGTAGTCGTCATGCGTCAAATCAACCATGAACTCGGAGTTACGTGTGATGGTCACACCACCGGTTTCTTCTGACACAATAATCGTCAAGGCATCGGTCACCTCTGAAATACCAACACCCGCACGATGCCGTGTCCCAAGTTCTTTTGGAATCAATGGATTGTCAGAAAGTGGTAGATAAGCGGCTGCTACTGCTAAACGATTATCTTTGATAATCACTGCCCCATCGTGTAAGGGGGTGTTGGGAATAAACGTATTGATCAATAGCTGACTTGATACCACGGCATCAATATCAATACCGGTTTCAATATATTCCTCTAACCCAGTTTCCATTTCGATGGAAATTAGTGCACCAATGTGTCGTTTAGACATATATTGGATCGCTTGATCGATACTTTCGATTAGATTGCGTTCAGCTTGGTCAACTTGTTGCCGCCGGAAAACTTGCGAGCGGCCGATATGCTCCAAACCACGCCGAATTTCTGGTTGAAAGACCACAACGATGGCGATGGCCCCCCAATTAATAATCTGGTCCGTTAACCATGAAATGGTCGTAAAACCAACATACCAACTAACTAACTTGATAATAATAACAAACGCAACGCCGCGTAATAGGGTCACCGCCTTGGTACCACGAATCAACATCAAGAGTCGATAAACTAACCACCAAACCAAAGCAATATCAATGATACGAACCAGGGTAATTTGTTCTAAAAAACCTGAGATATTAAGCATTTATTCTTCCTCACTTGTCAACAAACCTGTTTCGGCAAAGTTAATGCGTTGACGTAATTTCAAACCTATTTCGGCTGAGATAAAGTGGGCTTCAAATAGGTGTTGAACCGCCTCACGTTGGGCGTTCAATCCGATCACTTCAAGCTCAGTTTTGGCCGCTTCTAGCTGTGCTTGCGTTAACTTACGATTAACATTGTGCTCTTTTTCTAAGCGATTACGATACGTAATGATTAAATTATGCGCCGCTTGTTGATCGATCTTTAACTGCCGGCCTTCATCTGAATCGATAAATTGTGAAATAGCATTAATTGCTGCCTTGGCGCCTTCATGCTTAGCTATCAGGTATTCAGCCATTAAGCGTTCGCTGTCTTCATCGGCAAACCAGACACGAATCGCGCGCATCATGCGAATCAGATAACGCTTAGTAAATTGCCAAGATCGCTTTTTGTTAAATAACAAGACATCTTCCAATTCTGCTTCAGCACGATCCAAACGCCGACTTTCACTCGTAAATACAAGTGGCGTAATCTGCTCAGCCACTAATAACCGCCGCAAGGTTGACCGTTCAGCCTCAAAGCTAACTTGACGCAGTCGATACTCCGCCTCCAAAATTGGGCCTAATTTTTCATGACTGATATTATCAATTTGTAACTTACGAATCTTCATTTGATATCGTAACATGATGTCATATGTGACCGCTTGATTCGTTTCACGGCGATGTTCCTCAATTTCACGTACTGCAGATTGCAAGACATAAATTTGGGCACGGGCTTCCGTCATGTGCTGGGCAACTGGTTTGACCGCTGTTTTAGTATTTTTATTTGGTTTTTCAGACAGCATTGGCAAAATGACAATGGCTGCCACGAGCGAAATAATAATGGTCGTTGCCGCAATAAACAACATCAACCCCCGTTCTGGGAACTTAACGCCATTGTCCATCATGACTGGCACCGAAATGACCCCAGCTAGGGTGACCGCACCACGGACACCGGTAAGCCCTGAAATAAGTGCCACGCGCCATGAGGCTCGATGCCCGCCACGAGTTAGCTGCCATACTTTCTGGTTGAAGAATGTCCAGAGCACCCGGATACCAAAAATGACTAACCAAGTTGCAAAAGCATACCACAAAACCATTGGTAGTGCGAGATGCCCAGATTCCCCAGCATATTCATGCAAGGCTACCGGTAATTCCACGCCTAAAATGACGAAAATCAACCCATTTAACAGATAGCCAAAGACCTTCCAGACCATCACCCCGGTGAAATGTAATTCATCCGAGTAGTTAACATCTACTTTTGAATGCAAGTTAGCAATAATCGCTGCAACCACGACCGCGATGACCCCAGAAGCATGGATAGATTCAGCAACAATGTAGATCATGAAAGGACTAAATAATTGCAAAACAACCATAAAGACAACATCATTGCCATCGTGTTCTGCCAAAAAATCACCCAAATTATTCAAGATAACCGCGATGACTGCTCCGACGGCCGTTCCCACTAGTGACACATACAAAAATGACGTTGTGGCGCCCAAAATTGAGAAAGTCCCCGTGGCTGCTGCCGCGACCGCAAATTTAAAGGCGACCAACCCACTGGCATCGTTGATTAAACTCTCTCCGGCCACAAGGTGCATCACATTTGGTGGTAGTTTAGCCGACTTAGCGATTGATTGGACCGCCACTGGATCAGTTGGCGATAAGATGGCTGCAATTGAGAAGGCCACCGCTAAGGGCAGTTCAGGCACGATGTAGTATATCAATACCCCCCCGATAACCGTGGTTAGGACAACCAAGAGAATGGCATTCCCAAAGATACGACCGCGGAGATTCCAGAGTTCATGCTTTGGAAAACGCCATGCATCAGAATACAGTAATGGTGCGATAAAAAGTAACAAGAACCAATCCGTATCAATCTCAATTTGGATATGCAAAACAGTTGTTGCTAGCAAACCTAAGCCGATTTGCACAATGGCCACCGGCACCCGTTTGACGAAATGTGAAAACACATTACTCAACAACACGATTGCCAATAAGCCGACGACTGTTTCAATCAGATGCATAAGCACTCCCCCCATTCTCTTTTACTGTTCGCCTAAAATGCGCACTTCAGTTTCTAAAGTCACTCCGTATTTCTCTGCTACCACTTGCTGGACATGGCGAATCACTTGAATATAGTCCGTCGCTGACGCGGTACCACGATTCACAATAAATCCAGCGTGCTTGGTTGAAACTTGCGCCCCGCCGATGGTGTAGCCCTGCAAATCGGCATCCATAATCAACTTACCTGCAAAATAACCAACTGGCCGTTTAAAGACCGAGCCACAGGATGGAAATTCTAAGGGTTGCTTGCTAGCGCGCCGGGTGTTGAAATCTTCCATCATGGCATCAATGGCAGCTTTGTCACCTAATTCAAGCGCAAATGTTGCTGACAAAATGATATCACCGGTCTCTTGCACTGCACTATGACGATAAGCGAATGCTAAATCCGCATTGGTTATGGATTTGATTTCGCCCGTTCGCGTTAAGACCTCAATGGTTGACACGACACTATCAACTTGACCACCGTAGGCTCCCGCATTCATATAAACGGCCCCACCAACGGAACCAGGAATGCCGGCCGCCCATTCAAGCCCTGTCAATCCATTTTGTTGTGCCACCCGCGCGACATCAATGATGGCCGCGCCAGCACTTGCCGTGATGGTTTGCTCCACCACTTGGATCTCAGCTAAATCAGTTAAAAATATCACCAACCCACGTAAACCATCATCAGTGATGATCAGATTTGAAGCATTTCCTAAAACCGTAATTGGTAACGCACGATCAGATGCATGGAGCTCTTCAATGACCGTTTTGACTTGGGCGATTGTTTTGGGCCAAAATGCCCAATCGGCCGGCCCACCAACACGCGTATTAGTGTAGTCTGCTAGCCGGACATTTTTACGAATATCATATCCTGGAAAGTATTGAATTAAATTTTCCATGAGAGCTCCTTATATTACTTTAACAAGTGGTTTAATCGGATCAACGCCAAAGGTTGTCGCTTGCGTGACCAAAATTTGCGCAGCAGCTACCGTATCATCTAAGGCATTGTGATGGTGCTCCAAGTCGATGCCTAATGCCGCGGCAACTGTGTTTAATTTATGATTAGGCAGTTGCGGGTACAATTTACGCGAAGTTCGCACCGTGTCCAATGATAAATAATGCGGGGCACCAATGCCATAATGTCCTAATGTTGCCCGCAAAACACCATTATCAAAGGGCGCGTTATGCGCAATCACCAATTGTTCTGGCGTATAAAACTGTTTAATTTGCTGCCACACATCCGGAAACATTGGCGCATTAATGACGTCTTCAGCAACGATACCGTGGATGGCCGTATTACGGCTATCAAACCGAACATCACTACCTGGATTAATTAAACTGTAAAACTGGTCCACTAATTGATTATCACGTACCACCACGACGGCCATAGAAACTGCACTATGTCGTTGCACACTGGCCGTCTCAAAATCCATCGCAATAAAATTCATGATTATTTCTCCACTACTCGTTCCATGTCAAATGCGGTTACCTTTTCTCGGCGTGTATTTAGAATTTGCGTTGTTGAAGCAGTTATTTTTGTGAATCCATATTTTTCGTAAATATGAATTGCTGGTAAATTTTGGGCCTGCACAGTCAACACGAGTTTTTCAATTGAACTAAAATCGTGCGCCCACAGCAATAATTCTTCTAGTAAAATTTGGGCAAAGCCATGCCCTTGATATTTTTCCAGCACGGCCACCCCAATTTCCGCTACTCGCGGCTGGCCAGGAATTGCTGCTGCCGAAATCACCCCGTATAAGTTGGCTTGTTCATCAGCCATCACCAAAATGATATTATTGGTCGTTGTTTGCAAATACTCAATATTATCGGCTTCAGTGACCCCATCAACAGCTGATAAATCATTAGCCACCATAAAAGTACTTGACTCATTTTGTAATTGCATCAACAACTGTAGCAACCCGGTGGCATCATCGGCTTCAGCTGGCCGTACTACTAATTCCATATTGTCTCTAGTTTCTCCAAAATAGCCTGACTCTGTTGGCCAGTTGCGTCCAATGTTACCACCCGTTCGGCCTCATTATGATTGCTAGTACGGGCAATTGTAATAGTTAAAAAATCATTTGGCCAAGCTGCCTTAATAAATTCCGGCCATTCAATGATTGCTACCCCATCGCGCCCAAAGTATTCTTCCAACCCTAATTCATCGGCCCCGCCTTCTTCACCAAGCCGATAAACATCGAGATGATACAGCGGGAAGTTAGTGGTTTGATATTCACGTACTAACGTAAAAGTTGGACTCTTGAGGGGGCGATTAATCCCGAGCGCGCGCGCGAATCCTTGCGTAAAAGTCGTCTTACCTGCACCTAAATCGCCATTCAACAAAATGGTGTCACCCGGTGTCACCAGTTTTGCAAGTGCCATCCCTAATTTTTGTGTCTCTTCTGCATTTTCTGTAATAATTCTCATACTAAAAAGTATAGCATTTTCAACGGTTTCAGCAAAGTAGGCTGACCCCGCCTAAACTTGATTTGCTTCGCATCATCCCCAGATTATTTGCGGGATACAGAAGACAACTTTTTAAAAAAACGGGCGTAATGATCAAAAAAATGGTGTTCTGGGAAAACCCAGAACACCATTTAATAGATGATCTAACTATTTTTGGTTAGCAAAAATGTAGTCAACTGTGTTGTTGATTGTAATCAATTTTTCGGCAGCTTCATCTGAAATCTGAGTGTCAAATGCATCTTCCATCTCAAGTACCAACTCAACAAAGTCGATTGAATCCGCTTCAATATCACTTAGAAAGTTCAACTCACCAGAAACTTTGCTTGAATCCAATTCGAAGTGGTCTGCTACAATCGTAACGACCTTATCGTAAATTTCTTGCTTCTCCATTTTTCTATCCTTTTCAACACCCGGTTAACCCGGTTGATTAAACTCTAATAAACAGTGTAGCGTGTTACTTACTGATATTCAAGTCACACTTTACAATTTTTATTCCGTCGCTCCGGGCACCCGGGCCGCTAACTCTTCTTTATGTTCAGCCACAAAAGTTTGTACTTTCTTTACCAAGTCAGCTTCTAACATGGTATTAATCTGCAGCATGGTACTCAAAACTGCTTCAGGACCGGCAGCACCATGAGTTTTTACGACCGGTGCCTTAACGCCCAAAACGACCGCACCACCATGTTTTGAGTAGTCTAACTTATCTTGCAAGCCTTTTAATGAGGGCTTCAACAAGCCACCACCAATTTTAGCAGCTAACCCTGAATGTAAGATGGTTTGCTTGATTAAATGCAAGAGCTCACCGGCTGTGCCCTCAATTGATTTTAGGACCGCATTACCTGAGAACCCATCGGCGACGACGACATCAACAGGGCCTTGCAGAATTTCGCGGGATTCAACATTTCCCACAAAGTTCAGATAACCCTGTGCCCCACCGTGCTTCAACAGCTGATGCGCTTCCTTATGGACGTCGTCACCCTTATCTTCTTCAGAACCGTTGTTTAACAAACCAACCTTAGGGGTGTCGTATCCCAATATTTCCTTTGCATAAAATGAGCCCAGAATACCGTACTGGTAAAGGTGTGAGGGCCGATTTTCAGCATTGGCACCGACGTCCATCATGACAAAGGCATCATGTTCCCCTTCAAAAGCAGGCAAGATCGTCATTAAAGCTGGTCGATCAATGCCTTTAATCCGTCCCACCAAGAAAATACCCGCTGCTAACAAAGCACCCGTATTACCGGCTGAAAATAAGGCATCGGCTTCGCCAGCTTTAACGGCATTGGCCGCTAATACTAGTGAGCTTTGCTTTTTAGTCCGCACCGACTTCACTGGTTCATCACCCATCGCGATGACTTCATCGGCTTGAATTAATTGCAACCGCTCTGCATTTTTAACCAATGGTTTAACTTTATCTAATTGACCAAACAACAAGAATTCAACACCTGGCATTTGGTCACGGGCCAATTCAACACCCTTGACAATGGCTTCTGGCGCATTGTCGCCGCCCATTGCATCAACCGCAATTTTAAACATTTTTATCACCTAATTTTTCTTTTTGATTCATGTGATACAGCGCATCACGAAGTAAATTTTAACATATTGGCTGTTAAACTGCTTTTGATTAATCAAAATTCCGATATTTTCCCATTGTTTCAGACATATAATCAGCCAAAAATTGATTTGCAGGTTGTTGATCCCATTTTTCATCTGATACTAATTCAATGGCTTCTTGTTGCGCGTATTCCATCATAATCAGATCGTTGACGGGGTCACCGACGCGAAATTCAGGAACCCCCGATTGACGTTTACCTAAAACATCCCCAGAACCACGTAATTCTAAATCCTTCTGCGCCAAAATAAAGCCGCTCGTTGTTTCAACCATGGCCTCCATCCGGTCGATCCCATACTGCGTTTTCGGGTCGGCAATCAAAAATGTATATGATTGCCGTGAGCCACGCCCGACCCGTCCCCGCAATTGGTGTAATTGGGCCAAGCCGAAGCGATCAGCATCTAATATCAACATCACCGTCGCATTGGGGACATCCACGCCAACTTCAATCACAGTTGTGGCGACAAGGACTTGGTAATGATTCGCTTTAAATTCAGACATCACCGTCTCTTTTTCTTGATTTGATAACCGGCCATGCAACAAACCCACCTGGTATTGTGGCGCAAAATAGTGGGAGAGATCAGCATATACTGCCTCGGCATTTTGGACATCCAGGGCTTCAGACTCTTCGATCAAGGGGGTGACGACATAAGCCTGAGCACCCTCATCAAGCTGTTGTTTGATAAACTGGACGGTTTTATCAAGTTCATTACCACGTAGCCAGCGGGTTTGAATTTGTTTACGTCCCGCCGGTAGTTGGTCAATCACTGAAACATCCATTTCACCATATGCGGTAATTGCTAATGTGCGTGGAATGGGTGTCGCCGTCATCGCTAAAATGTCTGGGTTCATACCAATTTCACGCAGCATAGCGCGCTGGCGTACCCCAAAACGATGTTGCTCGTCAATCACCGCTAATCCTAGATTCCTAAACGCAATATCCGGCTGAATTAATGCATGCGTTCCGACCAGAATATCAATGTCACCCATTGCTAAATCTTCCAGAATTTGGCGACGAGCCGCGGCTTTGGTCGAACCCGTTAATAATTCTACCCGCACTTCGGTACCATCAAAAAAATCGCCCAAAGTCCTAGCATGCTGCTGCGCGAGAATCTCCGTTGGTGCCATCAGCGTTGCCTGCATACCCGCCGTAAAGGCCGCATACATGGCCAACGCCGCCACCACTGTTTTACCTGAACCAACGTCACCTTGTAAGAGACGATTCATATGAATTGGTCGCCGCATATCACGTAATATTTCATTAACCACCTTTTTCTGGGCAGCCGTTAATTCAAAGGGTAATTTTTGAATAAAAACCTTGAGTTGCTCGTTATCAAACATGACGGCCCGACCAAAATTCGATTTATCCATTAACTTCAGCAGTTGCAAACGCATTTGAAACAAAAAAAACTCTTCAAATGATGCACTTCGTCGTGCTGACTGCGCTTCTTGTCCATCCTTTGGTGCGTGCATCCCAAAGACCGTATCATGTTTATTCATCAAACGATAACGGGTCTGAATTGATGTTGGCACCAGATCGACCATTTGATCCTGATACTTACCGAGTGCCTGCTCAATTAAAGCTTTAATCGTGCGTTGTTGGACTTCTTTTGAAGACGGATAAATCGCTTGCAGTTCATCTTCAGCCATTTTAGGTAAAACTTTCATCCCCGTCAAAGCTTGTCTGGCTTTATCGTATGTCCCGTAAACTGCGACTTCTTGACCTAACTCTAGTTGGTTAACAATCCAAGGTTGGTTAAAGAACGATACCATGACGTTATCATTTTCAACGAGCAAACGAAAATTAACCCGCGTCTTCTTATAACCAAACCGTGCGACAACTGGTGCAGACGAAACAATGCCTTTGAAAGTGATTTTTTCACCATCGAGAGCCAACGATGGCAACTTCATCGCTAAATCATCGTAACGTGTTGGATAATACATTAAGAGGTCAGCAATGGTGTAGATACCCAATTTATTCAATGCCTGTTCACGCTTCGGTCCAACACCCGATAGCACAGCGATTGAGTCCGTTAAACTCGCCATCTCACCACGCTCCTTTTTAGTTTCTTACATTAATTATAACCTAACAACACAAAAAGCCGCCATTTCTGACGACTTTTTAATAATTATTCAACTGAAATCAAGAATGGATACAATGGTTGCCCACCATCATGAATTTCAACTTCCAAATCTTCATCAATTTCAAGTACAGCCGCTTCAAGCAGTTCAGCTGCCTCGTTTGTCAAATCAGCACCATAGATAATCGTGACCAACTCTGAATCAGCATCTAACATCTTGTGCATCAATGCGACGGCCGCTTGTTGAATGTTGGCATCAGGTTCAGCGACAACGATGTCGCCATCAAGCAAGCCAATTGCATCGCCAGAATGGATCTCAAGTCCATTAAGGGTTGTATCACGAACTGATGTCGTCACAGAACCAGACTTAACATCACCCAGGGCTTCTGTCATTGCCGTCACGTTTTCGGTCAGGTCACCTTCAGGATTGAAGCCAACAATTAAAGCCGTCAATCCTTGTGAAATTGTCCGTGACTTTACCAATTCAACCGGTACTTCAGCCACTCCTTGTGCTTGTTCAGCAGCCATAAAGATATTTGAATCATTTGGCAACAAGATCGCCTTCTTGGCACCAGACTGTTCAATGGCAGCGACTAAGTCAGCCGTTGAAGGGGCTTGCTCCCCATCAATAACGATCGTTGCACCAGCAGACTTGAAGAGCTTCTTAACCCCTTCACCTGTTGCTACTGTAATGACTGCAGTATCAACATCCATCATCGTTTCTGCGATATTTTCTTGTGCGCGGATCGCACTAGCAGCCGCAGCCGCTTCAGCTTGTTGATTACGCATGTTATCAACCTTAGTCTTACGCAATGAACCAAACTTCAAGCCCCATTCAAAGACTTCACCAGGATGTTCAGTGTGGACGTGAACCTTAACTACTTCATCATCATTGATCACCAGCAATGAATCACCCATACCAACTAAGTGATTATAGAACGTATCATAATCAAAGTCTTCAGTCCAAGTGGTCCCGTTTGACAAATCAACCATCATTTCCGTGCAATAGCCAAATTCGATGTCAGCAGGATTTAGCGCACCTTGCACACCGGCGTTATGCAATTGTTGTACCATGGCTTCAAGGCCAGCATTATCAATGGCTTCATGTTGAATTTCTTGACCTGATAAAACGGCATAAAAACCTTCAAGGACGATCACTAATCCTTGACCACCAGAATCAACAACACCAACTTCCTTTAACACAGGTAATAAGTCTGGGGTTGTCGCCAGGGCCTTCTCAGCAGCATTATAAGCCGCTTCAGCAACGACAACGACGTTATCCGATGCCTTAGCTGCCTTATTAGCAGCTGCAGCAGCTTCACGGATAACTGTCAAAATGGTTCCTTCGGTAGGCTTCATAACTGCTTTATAGGCTGTTTCAGCCCCGCCCATCAAACCATCAGCAAAATCACGGGCCGTCAAAATTTCTTTATCTTTGACAGCTGCCGCGAAGCCCCGGAAAATTTGTGACAAGATAACGCCTGAATTACCGCGAGCTCCCATCAACAAACCTTTAGCTGTGGCTTGTGCTAAGACACCAAGCTTGGTGTCTGTCTCATTACGCTCATATTCAGCACCTGAGGCCATTGACAAAGTCATATTTGTGCCAGTATCGCCATCAGGCACTGGAAACACATTCAATTTATTAATCTTGTCAGCATTGTCCTTCAAGGCATTCGCTGCAGCGTTGATCATTTTACCAAATTCAACATTGGTAATTTCTTTAACAACTTCCACTGTTTTTCTCCTTAAAAAAGTGTCCTGAGTCCTGCTTATCCTAGCAAGCGCACACCTTGAACTGTAACATTAACTTCGTTAGCTACAATTCCGAGCATCACATTCAAATCATTCTTGACACGTGATTGCACACTCTTTGAAATTTCTGAAATTTTCATACCATATCCAACGATCACGTGCACCTCAACTGAAATACCAGTTTCCGTTTGACGTACGACGACACCCTTAGAAAAATTGTCACCATTTAAAACTTGGTTTATCCCGTCGCGCAAAGGATTTTGACTTGCCATACCAACAACACCGTAATTATCTGTTGCGGCACCACCAACGATTGTTGCAATCACATCGTTATCAATTTCAATAACCCCGTGTTGAGTTTGCATTTTCACTGCCATTTGTATGACCTCCATCTTTGTTGAATCATGTGGTTTACCCACACAAAACATGACTAACTAACATTTTACCACAAAACATGAATGTCTTACTAACAGACGGTTCGTCGACAATCCTTCACCCCTAATTAAACAAAAAACGCTACCCTTTCAGGTAACGTCTTTATTTGTAACTAATTAGTCTATTAACTAATCAGCAACCTAATTAAACGCGTTCGATTGAACCGTTCTTCAAACCAGCCTTCAAAGTACGGGCTGACAAGTAAACCTTCTTAGGTGCTGAACCGTTAATTTTAACAGTAACCTTTTGCAAGTTTGGCTTCCATGAACGACGGCTTGAGTTCAAGGCGTGTGAACGTTGGTTACCAAAGCGAGTACGCTTTCCATTGACTGCATCAACTGCCATGGGTGTATCCCTCCAATCCTAAGCTCTTTTTATTTCAGTGCTTTTATTTACTTGAATTATATTACCAAAACACGGGCGACTATGCAAGTGTTTTGTGACAAGTATTTTTACTTTACAGAACTATCTTTACTTTGCACAACTGCTATCATACCACTTTCAAATGAAAAATGATTAACTTTGCCGTTAAATTCATTAGATTCAAAAGATTTAGGTCCACCTGTCCAGTGTAACAACGGGTACTTTTCATCAATTAAATTTAATTCTTCAACTGGTTCAAGAGCCACAAACCCTAGATATTTCATGGCTGGTTCTTGCACAATTGTATAGTCACCTGGCAAGTAAAATGAAATCACATTATTCCGATCAACTAACTTGGTGCGGGTGGCCATCTCTCGGAAACGTGGTTCCGTAAACATAAATAAATTAGTCAGAAGTTGATCCATGCGACCACCGGTAGCGCCATAAATTTCAAGCGTTTCCGGTTTAATATCAGTTTGAATTAAATTAAGAATCCATTTGGTATCAGTATCAATTTCATCGGTTTTAATCACCACATTTGGCAGGCGGTCTTGGAGCATCTCCCGATCATTTTGAGCAATTGAATCAAAATCACCAACCACCAAAATAGGATCGAAACCCATTTTTACCAAATCAAGTGCGCCACGATCCGCAGCTGCCCAAGGCCCCGCCAGCTGCCCGTTTTTCAAACTTTCTGGCCATTCTGATTTGGGACCACCGACCAACAAACGCAAGCGCTCCATTAGTCTGCCGTCACTTCCTTCAACCGGGCAATCTTGGCAGCTGGATCAACTTTATCAAAGACATATGAACCAGCAACCGCCACTGTTGCACCGGCTTGATATGCCAATGCAGTCGTTTCATCATTGGCGCCCCCGTCAATTTCGATATCATAAGTGTAGCCTTTTTCACGTTTGATTTCTGCTAGCCGGGTAATTTTTGCAAGCGTTTCAGGCAAAAACTTTTGCCCCCCAAAGCCAGGATTAACCGTCATCACTAATACCTGATCAACCATATGCAAAACTGGCTCAATCAACGCCACTGCAGTGCCTGGGTTGATTACCACTTCGGCCTTGACACCCTTGTTTTTAATCATTTGTAAGGCCCGATGAATATGTGGGGTTGCCTCATAGTGTACACCGATAATGTCTGAACCAGCATCCGCAAAGACGTCGATATAACGTTCTGGTTGCTCGACCATCAAGTGTACGTCCAATACCATGTCGGTTACCGGCCGTAAAGCCTTAACCCATGCTGGACCGTATGAGATAGCTGGCACAAACATGCCATCCATCACATCGATGTGGACAAATTCGGCACCGGCCTTTTCAATTAGTTCAATATCACTTTGCAAGTTGATATAATCTGCTGACAAAATTGATGGTGCAACTTTAATTGCCATGTTAACTTCTCCTATCATATTAGACAACGCTCTTAAATAAAAAGCCCGCTGAGAAAACCCAGCGAGCTTTCATAACACAGAAAGCACGATTAGTGTTTCTTGTCATGTTTATTATATACCGGACGCCGACCCTCTATCAAATCATAAAATAATTGATAGTTGGTATAACGTGAGGCCATGATATCACCATTTTCAACGGCTTCTTTCACCGCGCACCCGGGCTCGTTCAAATGAACACAACCGCGGAAACGACATTTTGGCGAGAATTGATTAAAATCACGGAAGTAGTGGGTCAAATCACGGGCCCCCATGTTAAACACCTCAAAGGATGAAAACCCTGGTGTATCAGCCACCAGACCATCTGCCAGTGCTAACAAGCCAACTTGACGTGTTGTATGCCGGCCCCGACTCAAAGCTTGTGACACTTCACCTGTTTTAAGATTCAATTCTGGCGCAATATGATTCAACAAAGTTGATTTCCCAGCCCCGGTTTGCCCCATGAAGACCGATAGTTTACCCGCAAAAGTGGCCGCAACTTCGGCCAAACTCGCATCATCAAAAGCCTTTTCAGGCACAATCACATCATAGCCGGCGGCCCGGTAGCCAGCAGCAACTTCTTCTAAGTGTGCTAACTCACTAGGCGAAAGTAAATCTGTTTTAGTAAAGTAGATGACTGGTTCAATCTGATCCTCTTCAAGCGTCACTAATTGACGATCCAGCAAGTTATCTGAAAAATCAGGCATCTTAACCGCAGTCACCAAGATTGCTTGGTCGACATTAGCTACCGGTGGACGGACCAAACTATTTTTACGCTCATCGATATCGAGGATGTAACCTTCGTGTTGTGTTTCAGCACTAAAAATCACCCAATCACCAACTAATGGTTTCATATCGCGCTTACGAAAATTCCCACGAGCACGTGTCCGATACAATACACCGTCCTCAGCTAACACATCATAAAAGCCAGCTAAAGCCAAGTGGATTTGTCCATGATATTCTGCCATGTACACTCCTTAATTAGAACTAGTCGAAGATTCTGCTGAAGATGAACTGGAACTGCTTGAAGAAGATGACGTTTTTGTGCCCGTTGAGACAGATACCGTAATGGTACCGCCCTTTGAAACTCGCTCACCTGCAGTTGGACTTTGATCCGTAACTGTCCCCTTTGGTTGCAGGGAATCAAGATCTGAAGTTTGTTGCACGGTAATGCCATACTTCTTAGCCCAGGCCAAGACGCTCTTGTATGTAGAACCAACAAAGTTTTTTGTTGCCACTGAATCTGAAATATTGATATTGACCGTTTCACTTTGACTAATCTTTTGACCAGGCACCACACTTTGGTTAATGACCTTACCGTAGTCTACTGAATCCGAAGTGATCTCATTAAAGTAAACCGTCAAATCAAGTGCATCGGCCTTGGCCTGTGCCTCGGCCTTAGTCATATCACTAAAGTCAGGTACCGTAATTTGCTTTTCACCCTTTGAGACCTTGAAAGTTACCGTTGTATCACTTGGTACAACCTTTTTCTCAGCATCAATATCTTGTGAAACGATGTAGCCAACCGGCACCAAATCACTATTAACCTTCTCTTGTTGAACAGTGTAACCCTTTGCACGCAGGGTGGCCGCCACTAGTGAGTACTTTTCGTTCTCATATTCACCAAAACGGACATGCTTAGCCCCCTTAGACACTTCGATGTTGACCGCAGTGCCTTCATTGACTTGCGCACCCTTCTTTGGATTAGTTGTAATAACCTTGCCTTTATCTACCTTCTTTGAGTAGACATATTTGACGTTACCAACTTTTAAATCATTTTCCTTCAAAGTAGTTTTAACTTGTGCCAAGCTTTTACCATTCAACTCGGCAATGGTCACTTTATCTGGAATAATATAATTCATCGCGGCCAAGACAACCGCTAGCGTCACCAATAAGCCAATGGCATATACCAAGAAGCGCCACTTAGACTTGGCTGGTTTCACCATTTCAAAGGCCACAACCACACCATCTTCAACTGTGATTTTGGCTTCTTTAGCCTTCTTGACGGTCGACCATAAATCCTGTTTTAAGATAAACCGCTGACGCTCTTTAGTATCGGGCATCAAAACATTGATATAATCCTCACGCAAGCCAGCTGCCTTACGCCCGTTAGTCTCTTTCCCAGTCACGGCCACCAAATACGTTTGGCGTTGTTTTGCTACTTCAGGAGCGACACTGTCATTTTGGTCAGTAATTGGCAAGACACGGGTGGCACTATTATCGACAATGGTTTTGATTTTTTCGACGCCAAACCGTGTTTCATTAATTCGCTCTGGTGCCAAAACAGTACTCAAATCACGCCGCATTTCGGTCACATTTGCATAACGATCCATCGGATTCTTCTGCATTGCCCGTAAAATCACGTTTTCCAATGCCTGTGGGATCCGTGGGTCAAAGTCGCGTACATAAGGAATCGGTGCGCGTGCATGCTTCACCGCAATGGCGACCGCATCATCAGCATCAAATGGCACCACCCCGGTCAACATTTCATATAACATGACCCCTAAGGCATAGATATCGCTGCGATTGGTCGCCCCCTCACCCTTAACTTGTTCAGGTGACATGTAGTGCACTGAGCCAATCGCGGTGTTGGTGGCCGTCATACCTGCTTCACTTTGGCCAGTCGCAATCCCGAAATCAGTAATTTTGGGATTCCCCTGGACGTCGATCAACACATTTTGTGGTTTCAAATCGCGATGGATAATATCATGCGCGTGGGCTTCTTCCACGCCCGCTAAAATACCATCATAAATATCCACGACACGGGTGACTGGAATTGGTTTACGCATCGCGATGTAGCGCTTAAGATCGGTACCTTCAATATACTCAGTAACTAAGTATTGCATCGCTTCGTCTTCACCATAATCATAGACTTGAATGATATTGGCATGATTTAATTCAGCCGTTGCTGCAATTTCATTTTCAAATCGGTGTCGCACCGTGGGATTATCACGCAAATCGAGCCGTAACATTTTGATCGTCACATCTCGACCTAAAATCAAATCATGCGCGCGGTAGACATTCGCCATGCCACCTTCACCAAGGGGTTCTATGATCTTATAGCGATCTCCAATAATTTCGTTAATACGCATCTATTAGAGCTCCTTTCCGTCTTGATAGCCAAGCAATACCGTAATATTATCGGGACTACCTTTTGCATTTGCTTTTGAAATTAAGCCGGCAACAGCATCAGAAATACTATCAGCCTCATGAATCGTATTAATAATCTCAGCATCTGACAGCACTTTACCAAGCCCGTCAGTGGTTAGCATCAATAGGTCACCCGTTTCAACCTTAAAATCATGTATCTCAGGGTCAGCTTCTTCATTCACACCTAGTTGACGTGTCACTAGATTCCGGCCTGGATGTTCGGCCGCTTCCGTCGGCGTAATCGCCCCACGACGGAGCAATTCACTAGCAAGATTATGATCTTGCGTCAGTTGCACAATCTGCGCATTACGTAACATATACGCTCGTGAATCACCCAAATTGGCGACGACAACTTGGTTTGGCAAAACAACAGCTATCACTAGTGTTGTCGCCATACCTTGGAGGGTTTTATAACGCTTAGCCGCGGTTAAAATCAATTCATTCTCACGTTGCGTATGAGCATAAATCCATTCCTTGACCTCAGCTACACCTTGCAGCGTTGAGGTCTCCCAGTCATTTCCAATGTGTGAAACCGCCATTGTCGCAGCGACATCCCCAGCATTTTGGCCACCGACACCATCTGCTACAATCGCAAGTTGTAGACCGTTTTTATTTACAAAAACATCGACGTAGTCTTGATTATCGGCTCGTCGGGTGCCTTTATCTGTGGAAAAAGCGAGTTTCATAGAAAGTCCTTTCAAAGAGAATTTTTTCAATTATTTCTATTATGCCTTATTTCGTTGCTTTTTTCACCAATGTTGCAATGAAAAAACCATCAGAATCGTAATCATCTGGATACATATGCAACATTCCCTCTTCATCAAGCGCATTCAGCTCATAGGCTGTTTCAGTCGGTACAAGTTCAAATTCAGGATGTGTCGTGACAAATTGATGGACAACATCCTCATTTTCTGCACTGAGAATCGTGCATGTCCCGTAAACTAGACGACCGCCAACTTTCAACTTGTCAGCTACTGAATCTAAGATGCCTAATTGAATTTTTTGTAGACTGAGACTGTCTGCCATGGTCTTATCATAGCGAATTTCAGGCTTACGTCGCAGCAAGCCAAACCCTGAACATGGTGCATCCACTAGAATGCGATCAAAAAATTCGTCGGCGAAAGCTTCATCAACTTGACGTGCATCTAAATTACGTGCTGAAATTCGGTCAGCTACGTGCAAACGTTCCGCATTTTGATTAATTAACTGGATCTTGTGATCATGGATATCAAGTGCTTCGACACGCCCACCCACTGTTGCATCAAGATAGGTCGCAATTTGCGTCGTTTTCCCACCAGGAGCAGCCGCCGCATCTAATACGTGATGCCCCGGTTCGATTTGTAGGCTAGGCGCCATCAACATAGCAGATTCATCTTGAAGAGTCACCAAACCATCCTGAAAAGCCTGTGATGAGGCTACATGACCACCATGCAATAACAGTGCCTCAGGTACAACCTTTGAAGGCGTCACCGTGAAGCCCTCCGCCTCTAATGCGGTTGTTGCTGCAGCGACCGTTGTCACTGCCAAATTCACCCGAGCTGATTGAGCTGGTGCTTCATTAATCGCCCCTGCAATCGCAGTAGCTTTTTCGACCCCTAACTCGGCGGTCAACTCTTCGATTAACCAGACAGGTAAAGAAGCTGCAATCGATAAGCGTTGGACAGGATCAGTGATATCATCAATCGCCCGGACACCTTGACGATCAATCGCATGAAGAACACCCGTCACAAACTTACGTGTGCCGTCATGTCCTCGCCGTTTAGCAATGGCAATCGCTTCATCAAAAATGGCATGATTGGGCACTTTATCCAAGTATTCCATCTGAAAAAGTGAGATGTAAAGTAATTCTTTGACCCAAGCATCCAATTTTTTCCAATCAGCCACAAAAGGGTGCAACCAGTATTCTAAGGTTAACCGATGCTGAATCACACCATAAGTCATCGTTGTCATCAAATGAATATCACGTTCTTCTAATTGTGATTGTTTAATAATTTGATTTAATTGCAGATTTGAATAGGCACCATTTTGAATTTTTTCAAGTGCGCGTACGGCTAAGGCACGCGGATTCTTTTGTTCCCAGCCTGCGATGACGTTACTCTTACCTTTACTCATGTGTAATTACCTGATCTCCCTCTACAAACTGCGCGTGTCCATTTAAATAGGCTGTGATTGCCATCTTTGGTTTTCCAGCTGGTTGAATTTCATCAATCGCCACGGCATGGCCATCCCCCGCTGCAATCCAAAGTGCATGTTTATCTTTCTTGACGACCGTACCTGGTAAAACTTTAAAAGTTACATCTTCTACGAGGTGCGCCTGTTGAATTTTTGTCCGGATCCCATTGATCGTCGTATGGGCGATTGGCATCGGATAAAGACCCCGAATGTGATTCCAAACTTGGCGTGCTGACTTTGACCAATCAAGCACTTCTTCTTCTGGTTTAATCGTTGGTGAGAAGGTCACTTCATTTGGATCTTGCGGTGTCGCTACATTGGTGCCATCAATGAGACTTGGCAAAGTAGCCATCAACAAATCGCGGCCAAGTATTGATAGCTTATCAAATAACGTCCCTGTATTATCGGTATCCAAAATAGGTAGCTTAGCGACTGATAGAACATCACCCGCATCCATTTCCTTAACCATATACATAATAGATACTCCAGTTTCAGCGTCACCATTCATCACTGCGTAATGAATAGGAGCACCGCCCCGATACTTTGGAAGTAACGAAGCGTGCACATTAATCGCACCAATCTTGGCAGCATGTAAGAGTTTGGTTGGTAAAAATT